>NZ_JAKILT010000021.1 GCF_023283535.1 Shewanella sairae
AGTATCGATTCCCCTGTAGTTCAGTTGGTAGAACGGCGGACTGTTAATCCGTATGTCACTGGTTCGAGTCCAGTCTGGGGAGCCACTTTAAATAGCAACAAAAGTAAAAAATTAAAGTAATCGATTCCCCTGTAGTTCAGTTGGTAGAACGGCGGACTGTTAATCCGTATGTCACTGGTTCGAGTCCAGTCTGGGGAGCCACTTTAACTAGCAAAAAAAGTAAAATGTAAAGTATCGATTCCCCTGTAGTTCAGTTGGTAGAACGGCGGACTGTTAATCCGTATGTCACTGGTTCGAGTCCAGTCTGGGGAGCCACTTTAACATTTGCTATATCAAAATATCGATTCCCCTGTAGTTCAGTTGGTAGAACGGCGGACTGTTAATCCGTATGTCACTGGTTCAAGTCCAGTCTGGGGAGCCAATCTCGCAACATTATCTCCTAACAAACAATTTACATCATTCATAGAAATCTGTTTATAATGCACTATTAAACTTGATCACCTAAGATCGAGTAATTCATAGCATTGAACGGACTCTTATGAATACTTCCACGCTTTTCCAGTTTTTCTTAGCAATATTATTTGGTGGGTTCACAATCCTAGCCTACCAGACAGAAAAGCAAGAATTAGAATCAGCAAACAAAAAAATTCTTAACGAATACGTAGAAAAAATAGCAAAAAAACATGAATCGCAAGGAAATGGCGAGACTCTGTACACTTCGCTATCATCTAAATTTGGTCTTCAATTTTTTCAATACATCGATATAGATGATAGTAATAACAACTTCACCAAAGGCACCCTACAAGCTACGCAACATTCATTTTTGGAACCTCTATTCCATATGGATTTATCACATACTCAGGCATTAGAGCACGGTCGTTTACAAGTAAAGATTTTGAATCAAATACCTACCGCTAATTCAATAGCCAAATTTGAAGAAAGTCTGAGCTATATTTGGGCGGTTTTTGCTTTAATCTCGCTATTCCACATACTACTCACCTTGAGACAGAAAAAGAGTATTCGTTACATAGCGGCTAAAATGGAAAGCTTGGCAAATTTAAACTTTGATGCTTTTGAACAATCAAAAACTAAAGGCGAATATAAAATTATTGGTCAGGCTTTTGAAAAAAGTCAGCAATTATTAAAGCATAAAGTAAACCTATTAAAGGAGCATAATGAGCAGTTGACTAAAACTGCATTTCAAGATCCTGTGACAGGTTTTGGTACCAGAGCAAGGTTTACCGAAAAACTAAACCAGATAAGCGACCAAAAACAAGCTGAGGTTGGCGTCCTATTTATTATCAAGGCTACTGAATTAGCCACGATGAACCAAATGGTTGGTCGAGATGGTGGCGACGATTACCTTGCTCGCATCGCAAATGAAATTCGAAGTTCACTTAAAGGCAACCCACAAGCGAGCTATTTTAGAATTTCAACTGCCGACTTTGCCATCATTTTGCCTTCTAAAAGCTTAAAGCAAGGAAAAGTAATCGCAGAGAGTTTAAAAATGGCATTTAACGAATATCAGCAACAAGCTGGGACGGCATCAATTGCCCATATTGGTTTAGTTCCATATTTTGAAGATACTGACCCAGTATCATTAATGACACTAGCGGATACGGCTGTAAGCATAGCTCAAACTCTTGGTCCAAATTGTTACCATGTACAAGAAAAGCTTACCGGAGACGAATTATTTGGTGAAAGTCGCTGGAAAGTCGCGATTAACGAACTCATTCGCCATAAAGCGATTCAATTTTATGTTCAACCCATACGTCCATGCCGAAATGATGTCCAATCTTATCGTGAGTTACTTTCACGGTTTTATAACAGTGAAGGGAAACTTTTTCCAACAACGACAGTTATCGCAATGGCAGAGCGACATGGTATGAGTGAAGAACTGGATAAACTTGTCGTGTTAAATGCAATTCAATTACTAGCAAGTTCAACCAAGATATCTGGCACTATGGGCATCAATATCAGCTCAGCTTCGGCTACAAATAAATCCTTTGTTGCTTGGTTAAAAGACGTATTAATAAGGCAGAGAGGGATAGCTGCACGACTCGTTTTTGAAGTCAATGAATCAGGTATGCAAACAAATCTAAGTGCAACCTACCATTTCATTAATGAATTGCACAGTGTAGGTTCAAGAGTCTCTATAGAGCGTTTTGGTTTAGGCTTTACTTCATTTAAATTTTTCAAAGAGGTCCGCCCAGACTTTATTAAATTGGACCATAGTTACACTCAGGGCATTTGCTCTGACCCACAAAATCGATTTTTCGTCAAAATGATTATTGATATATCACGCAAGTTAGGGATTAGAGTTATCGCTACAGGCATTGAAAAGCAAGATGAAAAATTAGCTATGGAACAGCTACTTACTGACGGTTTGCAAGGGTACTATATCGCAAAACCAATGCCCTTAACACAAGAACAAATAGCATAAATAAAATGCAATCTTTGTTTATAAAAAAAGCAAACTTTTTATCCTTGCTTTCTATGTGTTGTTAATAGCAACGGAAAAGCCGATAATAGTCAAATTCTGTCTAAAAAATTTGAATAGAGATGAGTGAATATCTCCTTTTATTGATTGGCACTGTGCTCGTCAATAACTTTGTACTAGTAAAATTTCTTGGTTTATGTCCCTTTATGGGCGTCTCCAGCAAGCTAGAGTCCGCCATTGGTATGTCAATGGCGACGACGTTTGTGTTAACGCTAGCGTCTATTCTTAGCTATCTCGTCAACCAATACCTATTGCTGCCTTTCGACCTTGGCTATTTACGCACAATGAGCTTTATTTTGGTTATTGCTGTCGTCGTACAGTTCACTGAAATGTTAGTGCAGAAAACCAGCGCATCTTTACACCGAGCATTGGGTATTTACCTGCCCCTAATTACCACCAACTGTGCGGTATTAGGTGTTGCATTGCTAAATATCAACGAAAAGCATGGTTTTATTGAGTCCGCGATCTTTGGTTTTGGTGCTGCTGTCGGTTTCTCATTAGTACTAGTGCTTTTTTCTGCTATGCGAGAACGTTTAGCGGCCGCAGATGTTCCCACCCCTTTCAAAGGTGGTGCTATTGCTATGGTAACCGCTGGGCTTATGTCACTCGCCTTTATGGGATTCACAGGATTGGTTAAATAAACATGTCAGCAATTGTTATTGCAGTCGTCGTATTGACTGTACTCGCCCTCGTTTTTGGTATTTTACTTGGCTTCGCCGCCGAAAAGTTTAAAGTTGAAGGTAACCCGCTCACAGATCAAGTCGAGGCACTGCTGCCGCAGACCCAGTGCGGCCAGTGTGGTTATCCAGGTTGCCGTCCATACGCGGAAGCGATTGCTGGCGGTGATAAAATTAACAAGTGCCCTCCTGGTGGCACTGCGACTATGGAAAAACTCGCTGATTTGATGGGCGTAGATCCAGAGCCGCTTAATGCCACAGAAGAAGTTCAAGTCAAAAAAGTCGCTTACATCCGCGAAGATGAATGTATTGGCTGTACTAAATGTATTCAAGCATGCCCTGTCGATGCCATTTTAGGTTCAGGTAAGCTAATGCATACCGTGATTACCGACTACTGTACAGGCTGTGATTTATGTGTCGCACCCTGCCCGGTTGATTGCATTGATATGCTCCCCGTAGAACAAACCACTAAGACATGGGATTGGCAGCTTAATGCTATTCCAGTCAAGCAGTTGCAAGAGGATAAACCGTGTTAACTTTATTAGAGCAAATTGATAAAGGAACGCTTTGGCGTTCACATGGTGGTGTTCATCCTCCAGAATTAAAAAACCTGTCTAATCAGACTAAAATAGGCCAATTGCCACTAGCAAATCAATATATCCTCCCGTTACCTCAAGTCGGTGATAGTGCATTATTAGCTGTAAAAACAGGTGAAAGAGTCTTAAAAGGCCAAACCTTAACCAGCGGTACAAGCTTCGCTTATAGTCCGGTTCATGCGCCAACATCCGGCGTAGTAACAGCCATCAAACCTATGCCGAGTAACCATGCATCGGGTATCCATATTCTTAGCTGCATTATTGATGCTGACGGCTTAGATGAAGCTGTAGTATTTGAAACGGCTAAAGTCGGTGCGCTGAGTAATGAAGAGATCCTAACAAAGATCCAGCATGCGGGCATCGCTGGCTTAGGTGGGGCAGCTTTTCCAACTCATATCAAACTTCGTCCAGCAAGTGATATCGAGCTCGTTATCATCAACGGTATTGAGTGTGAGCCTTATATCACCTCTGATGACCGCTTAATGCGTGAACATAGTGATGAGATCTTAGCGGGTATCGAGATTATTCAACGCTTGCTCTCACCTAAGCGCATCATTATCGCCATTGAAGACAATAAGCCAGAAGCGATTGAAGCGATGCAGCATGCGCTTAATCGCAGTCATTTGGCTACAGGAAGTACGCGCATAACAGCCGTACCGACTAAGTATCCATCGGGTGGCGAAAAGCAGCTTATTCAGATTTTAACTGGACAAGAAGTGCCTTCAGGAGCCATTCCTGCGCAGCTAGGTATGTTAGTGCAAAACGTTGGCACGGCGTACGCAATTAATGATGCCGTAGTCAATGGTCGAGCACTTACCCATCGCGTCGTGACGGTAACAGGACTAAATAGCCAAACTCCCGGCAACTATTGGATGCCTATTGGCACACCTATCCAGCATATTCTCGACGCTTTAGGTTTTGCCGGTAATCTAAGCAGCGACAAAATCATCATTGGTGGACCAATGATGGGCCATTCATTGCCCAATACCCAAGCGCCTGTACTCAAAGGCACTAACTGTATTTTATTGCCAAGCCAGCAAGAAATTGCTGACGATGATGCCGAAAAACCATGCATCCGCTGCGGCGAATGCGCCGTGGCTTGCCCTGCTCTATTGCTACCTCAACAACTGTTCTGGCATTCAAAAGCCGAAGAGTATGACAAAGCTGCTAGTTTTAATCTGCATGACTGTATCGAATGTGGTTGTTGTAGCTTTGTCTGCCCAAGCGACATCCCTTTGGTCGAGTATTACCGTATCGCTAAATCTGCAATACGCACTCAAAACGAAGAGAAAAAGCAAGCGGATTTTGCGAAACAGCGCTTTGAAGCACGCTTACAACGCCTTGAAGAAGAAAAGCTCGCCCGTGAAGCGAAAGCTAAAGAGGCTGCTGAACGCCGCAAAGGCACGATGTCAGGTGGTGACAGAGACGCTGTCGCTGAAGCTATGGCGCGAATTAAAGCCAAAAAAGCCGCAGAACAACAAAATTCTGCTGCAGATACAGCCACTGCTGCACCAGAATTAGATAAGAAGGCACAAATAGCCGCCGCCATAGCTCGCGCTAAAGCCAAAAAAGAAGGCGCACCGACAGATGATTCATCTGCTACTGCAGTTCCTGCTGATGATAAAAAAGCACAGGTAGCAGCAGCGATTGCCCGTGCTAAAGCTAAAAAGGCCGGTGCGAATACCGCAGCAGAAACACCTGAGCCTCAAGCTACTGATAAAAAAGCGCAAATAGCAGCGGCGGTTGCCCGTGCAAAAGCTAAAAAAGCCTCAGCTAAACACACTGGTACAGTAGATATTGATTCAACAGTACCTTCTACTGATAAGCAGAACGAAGTAGCCGCAATAGATGATATTGCTAATGATGCCATCCCGTCAGATATTGTTACTGCTAATACTGCTAATACTGCTAATACTGAAATTAGTGACAAACAGGCCAAAATTGCAGCGGCTATCGCTCGCGCAAAAGCCAAAAAAGCCGCAGCTAAATCTGCAACAATAGATAATCAACAACCATCGATGGCATCGGATGAAACGCTTAATCCAGTTGACACCAATCTTAACGCTAAATCTTTGTCAGATAGTGCACAAGAGAGCCAACAAGACACCGTGCAGAAAAAAGCACGTATTGCAGCAACGATTGCCAAAGCCAAAGCAAAGAAAGCCCAGGCAAAACTGCAGGAAAAGGAATAAGACATGGCGTTTAAATTAGCCTCTTCACCGCACTTAAAAGTGCAGTTACAAACCCAAACGGTTATGCGCCGCGTTATTTTATGTGCACTACCGGGTATTGCTGTACAGAGTTATTTTTTCGGTTTTGGTGTTCTTATCCAAGTGTTATTGGCCATTATCGTTGCACTTGCTGCTGAAGCCGCCGTCTTAGTGCTCAGAAAGCGTGCCGTGCTGCCAACAATTAAAGACAACAGTGCCGTGCTCACAGCTGTATTGATCGGTGTGGCAATCCCACCTATAGCACCATGGTGGTTAGTGGTAATAGGAACCCTGTTCGCTATTGTATTAGTCAAACAGTTATATGGCGGTCTAGGACAGAATATCTTTAACCCTGCAATGGCGGCTTACGTCATGTTGCTGATTTCTTTTCCTGTGCAGATGACAAGTTGGTCAGTGCCTCTAGTGATTGCACAAAATCCGATGGATATAGGCTTAAGCTTGCAGGCCATCTTCGGTTCAATGTCTATGGAGCAGCTTAATAGCTATAAACTCGGCTTTGATGGTATCGCAATGGCTACCCCACTCGATACGGTAAAAACCGACCTCGCTTTAGGGTTAACCATGACAGAAAGCTTAAATAAACCTGTGTTTGCAGACGGGTTTGGTGTTGGCTGGTTTTGGGTCAATATGGCATACCTTGCTGGCGGCCTAGTGATGCTAAAGCTCAAAGTGATCCGCTGGCATATCAGCGTGGCCATTTTAGCTTCGCTCTTTGTTTGCAGTAGCTTTGGCTACCTACTTAGCCCTGACACTCATGTAGGGCCATTAATGCAGTTGTTTTCAGGCGCAACAATGATTGCGGCATTTTTCATTGCCACCGATCCTGTTACCGCAGCAACTAGTGTCCGTGGACGCTTAATTTTTGGCGCCCTAATCGGTGTATTGGTCTATGTTATTCGTACTTATGGTGGCTACCCTGACGCATTCGCTTTCGCCGTATTACTGGCTAACCTTTGCGCGCCGTTTATTGACTATTATGTCAAGCCTCGCGCCTATGGTCACCGCACTGGCAACTGAGTTTAAAGAGAAATTATTTTGAAAAAATCGATGCTAAAAAATGGTTCACTTCTCGGCCTATTTGCGCTGCTTTGCACCGGGCTAGTTGCTGTGGTCAACGAATTTACCTTTGATAAAATTAAGCAACAAGAAAAAGTAGAACTCGCGCGAGTATTGCACCAAATAGTACCGGATGCATTACACGATAATGAATTAACAGAACATTGTATTACCTTGCAAGCAGAAGACGCTCTCGGTACTGCTGACGCATTACCAGCCTATATCGCAACCCAAAATGGTAAGGGTGTGGCTATAGCCATTGAAGCCATTGCACCAGATGGCTATAACGGCAATATCAAAGTCATTATTGGCATTAGTCACGAAGGCGAAGTGTTAGGCGTGCGCACCCTTTCTCACCAAGAAACTCCTGGCCTTGGCGATAAAATTGAACTAAGAAAGTCTGAATGGGTAAAATCATTCGACGGGCTTTTGTTGCTGTCTGACGAAGACAAGCGCTGGAATGTCAAAAAAGATGGCGGTGAAATCGATCAGTTTACCGGTGCAACGATTACGCCGCGCGCTTATGTAAAAGCAGTCAAAAAAGCCGTGCAGTACTTTAATACGCATAAAGCTGAACTACTGTCGACACCTGCTAACTGTGAGGTAGGAAATGAGTGATTATAAAGAGCTAGCTCAACAAGGTTTATGGAAGAATAATCCCGGTTTAGTTCAGTTATTGGGCCTGTGTCCATTACTTGCTGTTACAGCGACCTTAACCAATGCGTTAGGCCTTGGCTTAGCAACAATGTTAGTGCTAATCGGCTCAAATATATTGGTTTCTTTAGTACGCGATTTTGTTCCAAAAGAGATCCGTATTCCGGTATTTGTGATGATCATTGCCGCGCTAGTAACCACGGTCCAATTACTGATTAATGCCTACGCCTATGGGTTATACCTGTCATTAGGTATTTTCTTACCGCTGATTGTGACTAACTGCGTCATCATAGGCCGTGCAGAAGCCTACGCATCACGTAATAACGTAGCTAAATCAGCCTTTGATGGCTTAATGATGGGTCTTGGTTTCACTTTAGTCTTAGCGATATTAGGCGCAAGCCGTGAAATACTCGGGCAAGGTACATTGTTTTACGGGGCTGACCAATTACTTGGCGAATGGGCAAAATCATTAACCATTCAGATCTGGCAAGTCGATACGAGCTTCTTGCTAGCGATGTTACCACCGGGTGCATTTATTGGGATGGGACTGCTCATTGCGCTTAAAAATGTCATCGATCAGCATTTAGCCAGTAAACAGCCTAAAGCTGAACTTGAGGCCCCTACTCGAGCGCGTATTACCAAAGTAAATTAAGCCTACTGCATGGTAAGGCAATAATAAAAACAATACGGAACGAAAAATGAACGCTGAAAAACGTCGCTTAATTCTTGAAAGGCTTAGGGAAAACAACCCTCACCCAGAAACAGAGCTTAATTTCTCTAGCCCATTTGAGCTGTTGGTTGCAGTCACCTTATCTGCTCAGGCAACTGATGTCAGTGTCAATAAAGCAACCGATAAACTGTTTCCTGTTGCTAATACCGCTCAGGCTATTGCCGATCTCGGTGTTGAAGGGCTAAAGCAATACATAAAGACCATAGGTTTATACAACAATAAAGCCATTAATGTTGTAAAAGCCTGTGAGATTTTAGTCGAAAAATATGCAGGTGAAGTCCCAGAAAATAGAGAAGCACTTGAATCTTTACCCGGTGTTGGACGCAAAACTGCAAACGTTGTACTCAATACCGCTTTTGGCTGGCCGACTATTGCAGTTGATACCCACATAGATAGAGTATCGAACAGAACTAAGTTCGCAATGGGTAAAAACGTTGTTGAAGTAGAAAACAAACTGCTTAAAGTGGTACCGGCTGAATTTAAAGTAGACGTGCACCACTGGCTTATTCTGCATGGGCGTTACACTTGTATTGCACGTAAGCCCCGCTGTGGAAGCTGTATCATCGAAGATTTGTGTGAGTTTAAAGATAAGGTCTATCCTGAAGATTAATACTTCATTCAAGATATCGATGAATCAAACAACAAAAAAGCCGCAATTAGCGGCTTTTTAATATCAATATGTTTAGTACATACAGATAAAGAAAACAGTTAAAAACGCAGCGATAATTGCAGTAAGCGCTAGTGACATTTTTAGTTCAGTTTGCATAATGTTCTCCTTGTAATATTAAGCTAATACTATAAGAAAAATGCGACTTTCTCAGCCAATTTTAAAGCTTTTGTGATCTAGTGCTTACTAATAAAATTGATCTAGCGCAATTTTTACCAAATGTATCCAGTGATAAGAAAATAGATATAATTCAATTATAAATAACCACAATAAATAGGAAGAAAAATGGCGCAGTTACTCCACACCATGTTACGTGTCGGCAATCTTGAACGCAGCATCGAGTTTTACACCAAAGTACTAGGCATGAAGCTCCTTAGACAAAGCGAAAATAGCGAATATCAATATACCTTAGCCTTTGTTGGATTTGATGAAGAGTCTACAGGAAGCGCTGTAATTGAGCTTACATACAACTGGGGCACTGAGAGCTACGATCATGGCAATGCTTTTGGTCATATCGCTATCGGTGAAGAAGATATCTATGCTCGTTGTGAAGCGATTACCGCGGCCGGTGGTAAAGTGATTCGCCCTGCGGGCCCAGTCGCTGGCGGCAGTACTGAAATCGCGTTTGTTGAAGATCCAGACGGTTACAAAATTGAATTTATTCAGATGAGCTCTGCGGAGAAAGGTTTAGGTTAATTTTTTACCTTCTCTTTTTCCCAATAAAAAAAGCGCCGTAAGGCGCTTTTTCTTTAGGTTAAATAGCTAATGCTATTTAGAACTTCATGGTTACACCAGCGAAGTAAGTGCGACCAATTACGTCGTAAACTTCTGGTACTGTACCACCGTCACTACCGTTAGAAACTTTTGATGGTTCTTCATCAGTAAAGTTCTTAACACCAGCGCTTAGCATCCAAGCATCGTTGATGAAGTATGAAGCTGAAAGGTTGTGGTATAGAACAGAGTCTACAGTATCACCTGTCGCTAAGTCGTCCATTTCACCAATGTAACGGTTGAAGTACATTACGGTCCAGTCATCTTGTCCCGCTTTAATGCTGAAGTTGTTACGAACTTCTGCATATGCACCGAAGTTACCATCGATTGTACCTGTGTAATCTTTGCCGTCTTGCTCAAAGTTAAGCAAGTAAGTCGTGTCATTGCTTACGGTCCAGTCTAGGTTTAGCACTTCAAAGCTATAAGCTAAGTTAAAGTCAATACCGCTTGTATCTTGGAAACCTACGTTAGTTAGTGAGTTAGTCAAGTTAGACAAGTCACCATCAGCACCAATGTTAAAGGTTTCACATGCTGATGCATCACCGCCATAACAAGCATCGATACCCGCTTGCGTGTCAAGACGCGTAATTGCGTTCTTCACTTTAAAGCGCCAGTAATCAACTGTTAACGACATACCATCTACATAGCTTGGCGAGTAAACTAAACCAGCAGTGTAAGACTCAGACTCCTCAGGCTTTAGGTCTTCATCAGACGTACGGTTTACTAGGATCTGTGGGTCTTTTTCGTTACCCCATGGGTCGACTAGGTAGTCGTAAGAACCTGAGTTACCACCATATAGCTCACTTACGCTTGGCGCACGGAAACCGGTTGCCGCTACAGTACGTAGCATTAACTCATCAGTAGCTTCATAAGTAAGACCAATCTTCCAAGTTGATGCATTACCAAATGTTGAGTAATCATCAAAGCGTAGTGCAAATTCACCGGTTAGCTTATCAGTAAATGGTACGCTAACTTCTTGGAATACCGAAATTACATTGTAGCTACCATCTGTTGGATCTTGCTGCGCTGCAGTACTTTCACCAGCTACAACAATTGGATCCGGATTGTAGTAACCGCTTTCGTAGCGATACTCAGTACCGATAGCGAATGCAACAGCACCTGCATCTAGGTCAAACAGTTCACCGTTAAGACCTGCAGAGAATACATGCTGCTCGTTACCACCATCAGCTTCTTCATCATAAGAAACACTATTCAGAACATCTTGATCAGTCATTGGCTGACCAGTTAACCATGGATCTTGGTCAGCATAGATAGCATCAGCCATCAAGTTAGCGTTAATAGAGTTTTCTACGCCAGTCTTAGCTTTGTTATTACCGTAAGTGTACGAAGCATCCCAGTTCATACCCGTATTGATATCTAGTGAACCTTCAAGGCCTGCAGAAATACGCCATGTATCAGTGTCCTGGTTATAAATACGTGGACCCACGTCATTCATACGCTTTCTGTAGTTAACTTGACCGTTCTTATCTGGAGTAATACCAGCATCGATCATGTCTTGATCAAGCTCTAAACATGTCATTGGATCTTGTCCAGCTTCACACACATCTAGCATGATGTTGGCAGGCTGTGGAGCTAACTGTTGGTTAGACTTACGCTTGGTATATAGAATGTCACCGGTCATTACGATGTCATCACCTAGCTCTTGAGTCATGTTAGCAAATAGACTGTAACGCTTGCTTGGAGTCTGGTAGAAGCTATCTTGAGTAAAATCATAACCTTCAGAGCGATCTACCCAGTTACCATTTTCATCTTTAACCTTACCGCCCAAAGAGCCATTTGGAATAAATGAGCTGTTACCTGGATCTGTCCAGTCACGGTCAGACTGAATTACACCTTTACGCTCAGAGTATGCTGCACCAAATGTGTAGTTACCGGTATCAGTGTTAAAACCATAAAGTGCGCTGATTTCACCATTTTCGCCGTCGCTCTTGTCGGTCATGCCGCCTTGAACGTCAACTTGGAAACCTTCAAAGTCTTTCTTAGTGATGATGTTTACAACACCAGCAATTGCATCTGAACCATATACTGCTGATGCGCCATCTTTTAAAATTTCAACACGTGCGATCATCGCAACAGGAATAGAGTTAAGGTCAACAGAGCTGTTTGCACCAGAACCTGAGTTCACCATACGGCGACCATTTAACAGTACTAGTGTACGCTGTGAACCCATACCGCGAAGGTCAACTTGAGCAACACCGTCAGCACCATTGTTAGTGCTAGAACCTACGGCTTTACCACCCATAGATGTTTGAGCTTGTAGCAATTCGTCAACGGTAGTAAAACCTTCTGCACGAATTTCTTCCGCGCCAATAACAGTAACTGGCGATGCAGTTTCCATGTCTTGACGTTGGATGCGGGAGCCGGTGACAGCGATGCGTTCTACATCAGCACCAACCTCTTCAGCAAAGGCGATGTTCGATGTAGCAAATGCAGTAGTTGAAACCGAAGCAATCAAGCCAAACTTGATTGCTGAGGCCAATTTAGATGGTCTGTTCATTATGTTGTACTCCCTAACCAATTTATTTTTATATATACGTCATTTGTTATTTCAGACGTTGATTAGGATACTGCTAGTTCACGTTTACCCCGTCAATCAAGCAATTCATTAACCACAGCAGCAAAAAAGTTGTTAAAAGTTAAATAAAATGTAAACCAAAATAAGTTCAACACCACCCAACAATGTGACCAGCGTCACTTATCAGTTTAAATCGCTGTATATATCAAAAATACCAGATAAAACACCTGAAAGGCGTGCAACATATATTTAACCCTACGACAAGACAGAAGTGCGACACAGATCACAATTCCACAACGTGTAATTTAGTAAAGGCACTGCCTGCTGTTGTAATACTTAGATGTTGCTCATGTTTTTTTAGAAAAAACTAAGCTAGTAAACAGGAGATATTCAGTTTCAGGCTATCAAAAATGCAGAAATGTGAATAGATGTAACATAAAGACACTTTGGCTAATTAGAATACAACACAAGGGAGAAATTGATTTAGGCTGACACAAAGCGTGATCTTAACTTACGCCCGTTGAAGTATTCATGTCCGCAGAGGTCCTATATGTGAATAGGCCAAAACTGTCGTTTACGTAAGATTCAAGAATTCACAACAAGGCTAAATGAGTACACAAAAAACCATGCCCAAGCTTTGAACTAGGTATGCGGATGCTGAGTCGACTATTGGTAGTTCACTTCTATGACATAATCTAAGCTCATCCCCCCTAGCGAAGATGGCGTTTCAACGATTAATTCACCACCAATATATAACTCTGTTGGTACATCGGATAGCGATAAAGACAACGTCTGCTTACCGTTAGGTAAAATCGGGGTAAATGCTACCGCCCCATTCGAAGTAGCTTTAACCGTGATTTGTATACGCTGATTTTCTTCCCCTCTTACCAATAATTTTCCCAAAGAGGTATTTGACTCAGAACATGCATTACCTTGACGCCCATTGGCGGTTAGTTCACAAATTCCATGAGTAAAATTGTAGATATCGCCTAGCTCAATTGCTTTGGTTTGCTCGATTGAAACGGGAATAATAAGGTTTAAGTGGGCTTGTGCAAGCGCAGTTGCTAATCCAAACAAAAGTGTCATGTTAATCCATTAACAAAGAGTCATCACAACTGATTATAGCTTGTCTTTGGGAAATATTAGTGCTTATAGAGACAAACGACTCGCTCAGGTTAAAAACGTGAGCTCAGAGATAATTACCGCTGTTATTCGCAGTACAGACGAGCACATTTAAGCTAAGAGTTTGTTTGGCGCTCTATTGTAAACTTAGGCAATTGAATAAAATCTCCAGGTGTTAACTTGACTGTTTGAATGAAAATATCATTGATGAAAAGCTCATACTCTCCGGGTAACATCTGGTCTAAAATGAAGATACCGTCATACTCAACCCGCGTAGAGTTCGAAATATCCGAACTCTTTGCCCTTAACTCTACAAAAACTCCGGATGCAGGTGAGTTATCTTTATCATCAAAAACCACTTCTCCTTCGAGTTCAGCTGTATACATGACAGGGAATAAAATGGGCTGGATATGTCCAGGGTGTGGATTAACGCTAATGATATGGGCTGCTGGTAATAAAAATGGATCTTTTAAACTATTTTCATTCAACACTAACTTTTGTTGCCGATTTGTTTGCAGCTGAGTAATAAGAAGCTCACCATTAAGGTCCGTTTGTTTATTTGATTGACTGTGCCCCGTAAACTTTAAGCCTGATATAGGTAGCTCAATATCGTCAAATAAGCCGTTCGCGTTATCATCTTGAAAAGCGATAATCTTCACACTACCGGTATTGATATAGCTCATACGATCAACTAACCAACGATCAGGTTCAGTATCCCATAAAAACGCGCTATTCCATTTCATTTGTGCTAACCAATCACCATTCGAACGGTTATCTAATTCTAGCCTTAGCGCGCCATAATCAAATAAATAAGATATCGAATTTCTGACAGTAAAGTCACTGCTACCATTTGGTTGATAACCCAACTCAAGTTGATAGTTAGCTCTATCGGTCAGTGCTGTATTAAAGTTAGTGTTCCACTGATTAAGAGAAAGTTCTGGCGCAATATCTAGATCAACATAACTACGTATTTGCCAGTTATTGATCCGGCCAGAGATAGCAAGACGGTCGCTCCAACGTCCGATACTATTTAAACTAGACCAACGTAAATCATTGCTCAATGACAATGCGTTAAACTGACTTGATAGTAAAAAGTTGGCTTGAGTATTATCGCTACCCAAATTAACAGCCTGCCAACGCGCTCCAAATCCCCAATTTAATGTGCTCCCATCTAGTGATCCACTAATATTGATAAGCGCTTCTTGATCTATTCGACCATCGATATTGTCCCAAGTCGAATAATTACTGTACTTTTGCCACTCAGCCTGCCAATCAAGCTCGCTTTGACTCCCCTGAATTGCAACACTGGTCGCATAGCCCGTAGGGCTATTGACATAATTTAGCTGTACTAACTGCGAGTCACCGACAAAGTTCACTGATAGCCTAGGTAAAAACTGCCACTCTTTTAAAGTATTTTGCTGCTGAACGAGGGCAAGCCCGACTGTCATATCATCCGCTAATGCCCAATTAACATCGGCATAATACTGTTTTAAGTCATCAAGTTCCCTAGCCATCGCGCCAAAATTGACACCAACATTACCTTTTTCAAGTAACGAGCTGTCCAATAGCTTACTAAAAGATTCGGTACGGATTTCACCATTAGGACCATAAAAGCGCAATTGATATTGATTTAGTCCAATATAATAAGGCACATCAGCAAATCGATATTGACCATCAGACTTTACCCGTTGCACTCCTACCAAAGTGTTATTCCGATAGAGTTCAACGTCCCAATCAGGATCCAATTCACCTTCAACAACAATTGAGCGCAAATCACCGGTAAATGTGCTACCTGCACTCACTATAGCGCCCACACCGAGCACAGAATCAGATACTAAAGACAAACTATGGCTGTCTACATTGCCAATTCGGTAGAAGTTGACCCACTGTTCTTGTAGTTCTCGCTCAAGGTAAGCGTTAAAAGAGCTTCCGCTAGCACTTTGCGAATAAGCGGCGTAAGTATTGTGGCCCAACAAATCTGCTCTTGTCTGTAAAAAAGCGTCGGCTTCGGTATGTTTAATATCATTAAGTGATTGCGTTCTAACACCGATATCAGCGTTAACCGCCAAATCTCCCAATAACGCATATTCCTTACTAATTTTTTTAACTGGTCGGCTTTGGTTATTTTTCTTTTGGGCATTAAATAGTTCAAAGCGCTTTTGCCTTTCAAGAAGCAAAGTTAAAGGAATGTGTTTACTCGCTTGAATATCAAATTTTTGTCTTGCAGAATCAAAAGACACGGCAAGCCCTAACAACTGCTCAAGTACCCTAGACTCAATATATAAATCCCAACTATCGTGATAAACGATGGTTTCAGATTTATCGCAATTGTCACTTATATTTCGAAAAACCATCAGGTCTTGGCTGATATCAACTAGATGGCTTTCTTCGATAAACCAACCATTTGCAGACAGTGTATCGATATCAACTTGGATCGGTAGGTGCAATAACTCAGCAATGTATTCAAGAGGCAAATATTGCATCCCATTTTGCTGATAAACAAACATTTCATTGCTCAATTGCATCTTGGCATAATTAAGCTGAGTCACCAAAAATAGTGACTCTTGAGTCACCTGATTTTGATAGGGTATGGCTAACTGCCCAACACATTGCAACTTCGCCGAAGCGATTTCTCCAATTTTGCTACCACTCATTGTTTGGTTAGATCGACTATCTATCACGCTATCCTGAGTCATCATAGAAAGAACGGACGTTTGCGTCGGTTTTGACGAGGGCAATAACTGCATATTTGGCATCAACTTTGAATCTTGGCTTACTATTTTAGATTCCGACGCCTGTCTTCGTTTGAGTGGCATTGTAGACACATTTGCGGACTTGGACTTACCCATCGCCGATGACAAAACAGATGCAGCTTCATTCGATGATTTAGATTGCTTTGCTTGATAAATTGTTAACGGCTTTGATATAGGGTTTTCATTTATAGCTGATGTGACAATAGCGCCATTACGACTTAGATTAATCGAATCTGACGCTAATGAAGTATTGCTTGAAAAGTGATTTGCTTCAGGCAGAACTTCTGAGCGACTTGTGTTTAACTCTTCTAGCTGGGGTGCTATCGATAGCTCTTTTGATGCGAGAAGCGATACAAGAAAAATCGCCGCCAGCGTTAGCCAACGTGCGATTTGCAATAAATATAATAAAGCTGACACTTTAACTAAAGCGCTATCTTAGCCTCGACTATTTTCGGCTGATAAAGCGAATTATTTTCTTTGTATCGCACAAGTAACTCACTGGAATTTAGCGGTTTCGTTAAAGGTATTAAAAAGTTTCTTTCTGATAATTCAGTATAAATTGCAATATTTTTTGACACACCAACAATTTCATTTGTGATTGTATTAATAACTTCAATATCACCAAAACTACTACGGTCTCCCGTGCGCTGTAGCGTTACTTCAACCGCATGCTTGTCACTATCCAGTTGGCTTCTTTCTATAGAGAGGTCACTTGTTAACTGACCAACCCGCATAATAACAGGTATGGATATTTTTAAATAAGCTGAAATATTTAAGCTAACAGTGTCGCTATGCGATTGCTGTGACGCTTGATTACTCACCGGTGCTAATGGGATCTGGTGGAACACAATATAACTTCTATATTCGCCCGGTATTATATTTCGCGGTACTCTAGCAGCTAAACGAACTCGAGTGCCCTGCTCTGGCTCTAAGCTCACACGACGAGGAGAATAACGCACAAAGCTTGCTACCGATTGCGTTGCTTGCTCTTTTGTCAGCTCTGCATATTCGCCATTGGCAAGCATCTTTTTATCTTCAAAGTAAACATTATAACGTGCGGCTTCAGTGCCTTTATTTACAAGGGAAAAGACTGCGCTGGTATTTTTTTTATCCAGCTCAACACGAGTGGGATTTACCAGCAGGTTAGCGGAAGCATTAAAAGCAAATAGTGCTGTAATACAGCAAGTAATTAGTTTCTTCATAAGGTCGCCTAGCTAATTAGAGGTTAAACCTCATTATTGTTTTTAGATAGCTTACTTCGGCACTGACAATTGTCAGTTAAAAATAGGGGCAACATTGATATTAATATTGACCCTATACTTATATTTAGTAAGTAACACTCACAGTATAACTAATTGCCTTAACACCCGCTGTTGCGTTAGCAGCAACAACATCAATTGTCCCACCAACATTAATTGATGCGGTACCACTTATAATATCAACGGTATTAGCAGTAATTTGTGGCGTAAAGGTGACACCTGGTACAGAAGAACTATCAGCAGCAGATAGTGCTACGTTTACAGTTGCATCAGCACCCGTAATATTAAATACGCCGCTCTGTGCTGCATTTCCGCCTGGTACACAACTTGAGCCTGATACAGAATTTGATTCGGTTAATACACACTGTCCGTCAGCAAGTGATATATCACCAAAATCCATCGCCGTAGCTTCTGTTACAACAATAGGAACAATCAGGTTAAAGTTAGCAGTACCGGTTTGATCTGTCGCAGACACACCAGCAGACAGTAGAAATGATGATGCCATAAGGGTAGAAAGCAGTGTTTTTTTATTCATTTTTAATTTACCTACATTTTAACGTTAATATTTGTTAAATCCCCCCGCTTAGACAACAATGATAAATGCATGAAATTATGCCAATTTATCCTCCAAGCAGCGCTAGAGCTAGAAGCTATAACAATTTCGCTACATTTGACAATACTTTTAAGTTTGACTTCATAAAAGTGTCACACTGATAAATTAATAAAAAATATTAACCCTTAGCTTTTATAAGGCATTAAAAAGCCACCAATCCAATTAATCACTATCAAAACCACATAAGACAGAGGATAAAACCAACCTAGTGGCATTTATTGGCGTATTTAATCACATATTTATATTAAGGTTAAAATTCGGGTATAACTAGTAAGTATAAGTGATAACCAATTTGAATAACTCGTTAGTCTACACTGAATGTTTTTTATTAGACTTTTATACTATAAGCGAGCTAATAACAGAGTACTAAAACACAAGGAAAAACTGTCTCCCCTGTTTGTGTTTTTTATACTTCACGTTACTCTATAAAAAATAATAACGTATAAGAGCTAAACCAATGCCAAAATTTATTTTCTTGGGTAAATTTACCTTTCAGTCATTAAGTTTTTTACCGCTAAAACAGTGCGCTAATATTCAGGACCATTGCAAAGTTGATTTGAAGGTCTGCATGGTACTAGCAGCTCTATTTTTAAGCACTCTTACCAGTAACCACGCTTTCGGTGCGATCACTATTACTGAGATACAACCACTTAAATACCCAGCGACAATAAAAAATATGAATAAGTCCACGGTTGTCGTGGTTAATTGGAAAGGCAAGCTTGGTGGCGGAACAAACGCCAGTTTATTAGATAGTGATTATTCTCAAGGTAAATATTTGGTGAGCTCTGATACCAATCAACCTATTACAGTCGATTTTTTCCAGCTTGCCAATGAAGCCAAAGTAAATCTAAAAACGCTAAGAGTTAGGTATAAAAATAAAACTTATAAAAGCTTTCCTACTATAGAGCTAGACAACCCCGGTATAGACGGGCAGATAATATCGATTGGAGCTAAGGTTGCTGCAGGGAAAAATGCAACGGCTGGAGAGAAGTTTCCGCGATATGTGCTAAGGGTAACAGAACAATGATACCCACATGTAAAATATATTATTTTAATAAAATAGCCCGTTTCTAAATGGGCTATTTTATTTGGAATATCAGGCTTCAGGCTTGATTATATTAAAATGACTATAAGCTCTGTTAGTCGCTATTCGTCCACGAGGTGTACGCTGAATAAACCCTTGCTGAATTAAAAACGGCTCTAGCACATCTTCAATAGTCTCGCGCTCTTCGCCAATTGCTGCGGCTAAGTTATCTAAACCAACAGGGCCGCCCATAAACTTATCAATAATCGCCAGTAACAGCTTTCTGTCCATGTAGTCAAAACCCTCAGCGTCAACATCAAGCATATCTAATGCTTCATCTGCAATGGCTTTAGTTACTGCGCCGCTATGTTTAACTTCTGCAAAATCTCGCACACGTCTAAGCAAGCGATTAGCAATACGCGGCGTACCACGAGATCGACGAGCAATTTCAATTGAGCCTTCATCATCAATTTCAAGGTCCATCACTTTAGCGCTGCGCGTCACGATGCTTGAAAGATCTTTAACATTATAAAACTCAAGTCTAAGCGGAATACCAAAACGTGCTCTAAGTGGCGAGGTTAAAGCGCCTGCGCGTGTCGTTGCACCAACGAGCGTAAACGGCGGTAAATCTAACTTAATTGAGCGAGCTGCAGGGCCCTCTCCAATCATGATATCTAACTGATAATCTTCCATTGCCGGATACAAGATCTCTTCGACCACGGGGCTTAAACGATGAATTTCATCGATAAATAACACATCGTTTGGTTCAAGATTCGTCAGTAGTGCCGCGAGATCACCCGCCTTTTCAAGCACTGGGCCTGAAGTCGACTTAATATTAACGCCCATCTCATTAGCAACAATCATCGCCAATGTGGTTTTACCTAAACCTGGCGGACCATAAATCAGCATATGATCAAGTGCTTCACCGCGTTTTTGTGCAGCTTGAATAAAAATTTTAAGCTGCGCGCGCGTATCATCTTGCCCAGTATACTCATCGAGCATCTTCGGGCGCATGGCGCGATCAACGGCTTCAATCTCTTCACGTTCAATGATGTTAGGCTGTATGAGTCGGTCTGCTTCAATCATTTATTATCCTTAAAGCATCGATTTCAAAGCTGATTTAATCAGTGTTTCAGAACTCATACCATCAGTATAAACTGCTGATACCGCTTTACTTGCTTGTGCAGGCTTATAACCGAGAGATAATAGCGCTGCAATGGCATCTTCTTCAGCAGTATTAACCACTTCTGGTGCTTTATAGTTTGATTGCAACATAAACTCACGCTCTGAACCGACGGATGCTTCCATTAAGCTCTTAAGCTTATCGCGCATCTCAACCAATAATCGCTCTGCAGTCTTCTTGCCTACTCCCGGTAATTTTACAAGCGTGGCAATATCGTCACGCTCAACACAAGCAACAAACTCGCCCGCTGTCATGCCTGATAAAATCGTTAATCCAAGCTTTGGACCTACGCCATTGGCTTTGATAAGTAATCTAAATAGGCTGCGCTCTTGTTTCGTTACAAAGCCATAAAGCAATTGCGCATCTTCTCTAACGACAAAATGAGTGTAAATCACCGCTTCTTGCCCAAGCTCTGGCAGCTCATAAAAACTGGTGAGTGGCATTTGAATTTCATAGCCAACCCCAGACACATCCACGAGCACTTCTGGCGCTTGTTTCTCAATTAATAATCCGCGAATACGACCTATCATTTATAACGTCCGTAAGTTCTAACATTTGCTCGACCACCTAACGCAGCCAAGCTTTGACATGTATGATAATGACACACTGCCACACCGAGCGCATCCGCTGCATCGGCTTGTGGCGCGCTTGGCAATTTAAGTAATTGTTGAATCATGTGTTGTACTTGCGCTTTTTGTGCGCGCCCAGTGCCTACAACTGCGCTTTTTATCTGCGTGGCACTGTATTCAGCAACCGGTAAATTGGCCGCTGTTGCCGCAACAATCGCTGCGCCTCTTGCTTGGCCAAGCTTTAATGCCGAATCCGCATTTTTGGCCATAAAAACTCGCTCAATCGCAAATTCGTCTGGTTGATATTGTCTGATAATCTCAGACAAGCCATCAAAAATCTGCTTTAAACGTAAAGGCAACTCATCTGAGCTAGTACGAATACAACCACTACCGACATAAACTTGCTGCCGGCCTACACATTTAATCACGCCGTAGCCGGTGATCCGAGAGCCGGGATCGACTCCCAAAATAATTGCCATAGGTTACTTATTCCAACCCTTCCATCACTTCGTCAGAAATTTCTGCATTGTGATAAACTTCTTGTACATCATCATGATCTTCTAGATTATCGATTAAGCGTAAAAACTTAGGCGCAGTATTGGCATCTAAGTCTGCTTTGGTTGACGGCACCATAGTCACTTCTGCGTTAACAGATTCGAGTCCTGCAGCGTCTAGTGCATCTTTAACACTACCGAAATCTTCAGGCGAGGTCAGTACATCGATTGAGCCATCTTCATGGGTGACCACATCTTCAGCACCGGCTTCTAATGCCGCGTCCATGACCGTATCTTCATCAACCCCTTCATAAGAGATAATGCCTTTCTTATCGAAAAGGTAAGCAACTGAACCGTCAGTTCCTAGGTTACCGCCAGATTTACTGAATGCATTACGCACACCTGATACGGTGCGGTTTTTATTATCAGTCATGGTTTCGACCAGTACAGCTGTACCGCCTGGCCCATAACCTTCATAAATAATGGTTTCTAAAACTTGGCCATCGAGTTCACCCGCGCCACGTTTAATCGCGCGCTCAACGGTGTCACGAGTCATGTTATTTGAAAGAGATTTATCAATCGCCGCACGTAAACGTGGGTTTGAATCAGGATCTGATCCGCCCTCTCGCGCAGCAACTGTCAATTCACGGATAAATTTAGTGAATAATTTACCGCGTTTTGCATCTTGAGCAGCCTTACGGTGCTTAATATTGGCCCATTTACTATGACCTGCCATCTCTATCTCCTTAATTTATACCCAAACAACCTTAAGCGACTTAAGCGACTTAAGCGACGGTAATGCGCCTATTTGCTTTAAATGTAAGTTACTTGGGTATATTTTATCGAAAAAAAAGCCGAGTCTTAACTCGGCTCTTAATCACGCTTTATTATTCAGCGTCTTTAGCGTCAGCTTTTGGCTCAGCTTCAACAACACTGACACCAAGTTCAGCTAACTGAACCGGATTAGCAAACCCTGGCGCGTTTGTTAACGGACAAGCTGCTGTGGTTGTTTTCGGGAACGCCATCACGTCACGAATTGAGCTCGCACCTGTCATCAACATGATGATACGGTCAAGACCAAATGCAAGACCTGCGTGTGGTGGTGTACCGTAACGCAATGCTTCTAATAAGAAGCCAAACTTCTCGCTCGCTTCTTCGTCATTAATACCTAGAATTCTAAATACTGCTGACTGCATTTTGCTATCGTGAATACGTACCGAACCGCCGCCTAATTCACACCCGTTTAGTACCATGTCGTATGCATCAGAAATAGCAGCAATTGGATTCGCTTCTAACTCTTCAGGCGTCATGTTGCTTGGCGCAGTGAATGGGTGGTGCATTGCATGCAAACCGCCGTCAGATGTACGTTCAAACATTGGGAAGTCAACAACCCAAAGAGGCTTCCACTCACCTTGTAGCAAGTCAAAGTCTTCTCCCGCTTTAAGACGTAGTGCACCCATTGCCTCAGCAACGATGTTAGCTTTATCAGCACCAAATAGGATTAGATCGCCAGTTTGTGCGCCAGTACGCTCAAGTAACGCTTTAACCACATCTTCGCTTAGGAACTTAAGTACTGGAGACTGAATGCCTTCCATACCTTGAGCAAGGTCATTAACCTTCATCCAAGCTAGACCTTTAGCACCGTAAATAGTCACATACTTAGCGTATTCATCTAACTGCTTACGTGAAAGTTTAGCGCCACCTGGAATGCTTAGTACCGCAACACGACCTTCTGGATCGTTTGCTGGACCATTAAATACCGCGAACTCAACGTCTTTAACGATATCAGCGACATCAATAAGCTCTAACGGGTTACGTAAATCTGGCTTGTCTGAACCGAAACGACGCATCGCTTCTTCAAATGTCATTTTAGGGAACTCGCCCAAATCAACATTCAACAGCTCTTTGAACAGGCCGCGTACCATTTCTTCAGTCTTATCCATTACTTGGGTAGAAGACATGAATGAGGTTTCAATATCGATCTGAGTAAATTCTGGTTGACGGTCAGCACGTAAGTCTTCATCACGGAAACACTTAACGATTTGGTAGTAACGGTCAAAACCAGACATCATCAACAACTGCTTAAACAATTGTGGTGACTGTGGCAATGCAAAGAACTGACCTTTATAAGTACGGCTTGGTACTAAATAATCACGCGCACCTTCTGGTGTTGCTTTGGTCAGGATTGGGGTTTCGATATCTAGGAAACCGTTACCATCTAAGAAACGTCTTACAGCACTGGTCACTTTAGAGCGGAATACAATACGGTCAGCCATTTCTGGGCGACGTAAGTCTAAGTAGCGGTACTTTAGACGTTGCTCTTCAGTGTTATGCTGATTTTTGTCCATGTTGATTGGCAGTGGCGCAGAGCTATTCAAAATAGTGAGCTCTAGACCTAAAATTTCAATCTCACCAGTACGCATATCAGCGTTAACTTGGCTATCAGGTCTTGCTCTTACAAGGCCTTTAATCTGAACACAAAATTCGCTGCGTAGTGTGCTTGCAACATCAAACACTTCAGGAAGGTCTGGATCATAAACAACCTGAACGATACCTTCTCTATCACGAAGATCGAGAAAAACAACGCCGCCTAAATCTCGGCTGCGATTAACCCAACCCACTAGGGTCACTTCTTGACCTACGTGAGACTTATTGACGTCTCCACAATAATGACTGCGCATTTAACTCTTCCTTTATTCCGCAAAGCGATGTTTGAGGATCTGGTTCAAAACAAGACAAAACGGGCATTATAGAGAAATATTGCCGTTTTCCAAATAACTTCTTACTAGTCGGCTAACTATCAATCAATTTGGCAGAAAAATTTAAATGAATAAGCTAATTAGGCAGACATCCTATTAAATTAACCGAGTCTAGCCATTATTCATATAACAAAAAGATGTTCTGCAATCACAGGTAAAAACCTAGCTTTCTATGCTCAACTGCAATCGGCACAGACATCATTCAAAAATTGTCCAAATTCAATTTCACTAGCCGAATTTTGTATACTTTAGCAGAGGGGAACACATCTATATGTACCACCACCCGCATTTTTAGCCCGATACATCTGTTTATCTGCACTTCTTAACAGCGTATCAACCGTATCACCATCCTGTGGAAAGAAAGCAATCCCAATACTCGCAGATGTGGTAACAGTGTGGCCTTGAATAATAAAAGGTTGCGTAAGGTTATTTAAGATATTTTCAGCGACATCAACAACAGACTGGTATTGACGAATATTATTCAAAATAATCACAAATTCATCACCTCCAATTCGGCCAACGGTATCGGATTGTCTAACACTTTTCCTAAGCTGTTCACTCACATGAGTTAATAGTAGGTCGCCTGCATGATGTCCATACTCATCGTTGATTGACTTAAAACCATCTAGATCGACAAAAACAACAGCAAATTGGCCAGTATCGCGAGTATGAGACAAAATAGCTTGCTCCAATCGGTCGTCGATTAAGGAACGGTTAGGCAATTGAGTTAAACAATCATGCTTTGCAAAATGAGCCATCTTAGACTCTGCTTCAATACGTCTAGCTATCTCGCAACGTAAATGCCTATTAGCAAGTAATGCGGTTATAACACCTAACACCAAAATAGCGAAAATCATCAAGCCAAATTTAAGCTGTTTTTCATATTCATTGCGGCCAATCTCGATGGTTTGAGAGACCCATTTTTGGTGTATCTGACGCTGGGTTACATTATCAATCCCCGCTAGTACCATGTTAATAAACGGCAGCAATGCTTTTTTACTGCTATGTACACCGATATGACTGCGTTGTTCAGCAAAATCAACCAATATTGACATTTTTAGGCTAGAGTATTTCCCGCCTCGCAAACCACTACTTAGATTAACCACTTTATCAATGAAAACATCAGCATTACCTTGATCAACCGCTTTTAAACCTGCTTGACTATCAGACACCAAAACAAGCTTTAATTGAGGGAACTCTTTTAGCAATTGCCCGACAATATGATAGCCCTCAACTACTGCAACCCTTTGACCACTTAGCTCTTCTAAATCAAATACGTTAAGATAGCTATGGGGCGTTACCAAGCCCCAAGGTGCCGGCCAGTAGGCATCAGAAAAACCAAGCTGGTATTCTCGTTCAGGCGTCTTCGCTACGCTCCCAACCATATCCACTTTGCCGCTAACCAGTCCATCAAGCAAAGACTGCCAATCGTCAAAAACAATGGTTTGTATCGTTAAACCTAGTGCATTAGCAATTATTTTAATCACATCACTATTTATGCCCGCATATTTACCCTCTTCTACAAACTCCATCGGACGCCAATCACGTAAGTAGCCTACTTTTATTGGACCGAGCGCTTCGATTACGCTTTTTTGCTCAGAAGATAAAATCAAATTACCCGTTTTCAAACCGTAGATTCGGTCATTCGGATTAAGCATCCACTTCTGTTCAATCTTGGTCAGTTCCGCAAGTGACAGTTTTTTGAAACCTGAGGCCACTCGCTCTGCAAAACCAACATCTCGGTTACGATTCAATACGTAAAGATCGGTATTAAACTCGAGATCAGGGAACTGAAAAAACAAGTCCCAACTTTGATTAAGTAACAAGTAATGCTGGGTCCAAGCACCAGCGGCAACAAAAGCACTAATATCACCTTTTATCGCTGCATCAATCATGGCGTCAACTGAGGGATAATAACGCAGCTGGCTATCAGGAAGCGCGTCAGCAAGTTCATTTAAATAGGGAGACGTCGGCGCAACCCCAACAACACTGCCTTTTAACTCTGTTAACGAGTGTAATCGGGCTTTGTAAGAAAAAAGCCGGCTTTTAACCTGATATATCGGGTGGGTTCGGTTAAGACCTGATTTCATGGTTGCGCTTTCTGGGTAGCCTAAATGCACATCTGCAACGCCTCGTTGAACATTGTCTAGACTCTGCTGCATATTTGCGGGCAAAAAACGTACGGGCAAACCGGTTTTTTCAGACCATAATTTCCATATATCAACCAGTAAACCATGTGGTAAGTCATCGGCACCTAAATCTGCATAAGGACCAACACCGGACTGCATAGAAATAACAATTTCATTTTGATAACGCTGTTCACCAAGCCATTGATGAATATGACCTTGCATAATATCTGTCGTAATTGCCGCAAAACCTTGAGTAACCTGCTGCGCCAAATTCTGGTTGCCTTTCGCGACCGCTGGGGAGAATGCAAACTGTGCTATCGATTTTCGATTTTCTTTTGGATACTGAATAGAAACCTTATGATTAATCTGACTCTCTCGTAAAAAACCTTCGAGTCCAACAAACACCAGTACTTCTTCATTTATGACTGCTTGCATTAAGTCGGTACGGTTATCGAAATAACTAAAAGCGAGTTTAGGCTCTTGTGCTTTTAATATGTTTATCTGCGCAGCGCCTTTAACGACCCCCACTTTGTAGGGTAATACATCCGATAAGTTATCTAATTGAGGAAGTTGGTAGTTAACATACAAGAAGCTATGAAAACTGAACAATTCAGGCATAAAATCGTAATTCAATTCTCTAGTACTATTTTTTGCCATACCAATATGAACATCGGCAATGCCATTTTCTAAGTTAGCCAAAGATTGAACCCAGTCACTCGGTTTAAATACAACTTGGGTGTTTGTCTGCTTTGCCCATTCAAGCCAAATATCAACTAACAGGCCACTCGGTTGATTATTTTCATCAACAAATTGGAAGGGATAAGTATCGTTACTCATGGCAATAACTAAAGGAGTATTCTGTTGCCACTCTTTAGTTTCTGCCGAAATAGCAAAGAAAGTTGTTACGAAGGCAAACAACAAACAGACGATAGTTTTCAATTACATCCCCAATAGCGTTAATTTATTGTGCGCTTTTTGTTTTATTATTGCTATTAGACAAAATTTTATGAGTAATTTCCAGTACTACTCTTGCTGGTAACTGCCATGTTTAGCTAGAATAAAGTGTTGAACTCCCACAATCTGATCACATGAACTCTTCACAAGACAATCTTTTTGCCAAGCCTTACCAACAAGTCAGCGATTTCCAATTCGATGACAAAGTCGCCGGTGTCTTTAATGACATGATTAGGCGCTCTGTGCCTGGCTATGGACAAATCATTAATACTATTGGTGATCTGGCACAAAAATATGCAGCGCCAAATAGTAAAATATACGATTTAGGTTGCTCCTTAGGCTCGGCAACCCTAAGCATTCGCCGCCGAGTAGAAGGCAGAAATTGCCAAATCGTCGCTATCGATAACAGTGAGTCGATGATTGAGCGCTGCCAAGAAAACCTTTCTGCTTACGTGAGCGAAACCCCAGTGGAGCTTATCTGCGGTGATATTCGCGACATTAAAATCGAAAATGCGTCGATGGTAGTACTTAACTTTACCATGCAGTTTCTTGCACCAAGTGATCGAGAAAGCTTACTTAATAATATCTACCAAGGTCTTATTCCTGGAGGATTATTAATTCTTTCTGAAAAGCTTTATTTTAAAGAAGATAAAATTCAAGCAACATTAGATGACTTGCATCTCGATTTTAAAAGAGCAAATGGTTACAGTGAGTTAGAGATCAGTCAGAAACGCAGTTCATTAGAGAATGTGATGAAACCCGATACACTGATTGAACATGAGAATCGGATCAGATCACAAGGGTTTAGCGAGTTCAGCGTGTGGTTCCAATGTTTTAACTTTGCATCAATGGTGGCAATTAAGTGATTAGTTTTAGCTCGTTTTACAAACATATTTCAGATTCAAGTCTACAACATTGGCTTGAAACGCTGCCTTCAATTCTCGGCCAATGGCAACGTGAACATAAACACGGTTCATTGCCTAAGTGGGAAAAAGTACTTAATAAGCTGCACTATCCAGAAGCTGACATCATCGACTTTAAAACCAGTGTAAAAATTGGTTCAGGGGAGCAACTTAGTGATGGCGAAAGAGAAAAGCTAGAAAACTTATTAGCGATTTTTAAACCTTGGCGTAAAGGCCCTTACTCTTTGCATGGTGTTGAAATCGATACCGAGTGGCGCTCTGATTGGAAATGGGACCGCGTTGTGCCACATATTTCACCATTAGCAAACCGTACCGTTTTAGATGTAGGCTGTGGTAGCGGCTACCATATGTGGCGCATGTTAGGTGAAGGCGCTAAACACGTGGTAGGTATTGACCCATCGCCACTGTTTATGTGCCAATTTGAAGCCGTTAAGCGCTTAGCAGGTAATGAACACCCTATTCACTTCCTGCCACTAGGTATTGAAGAGTTACCGGCACTCGATGCATTTGACACCGTATTTTCAATGGGCGTGTTATATCATCGCCGCTCCCCTATTGATCATATCTATCAGTTAAGAGATCAGCTACGTACTGGCGGAGAATTAGTACTTGAAACGCTAGTGGTAGATGGTGACGAAAACACCGTTTTGGTACCTAAAGATCGCTACGGTAAAATGAATAACGTGTGGTTTTTACCTTCTGTCGATGCGCTAATGCTATGGTTAAAGAAGTGTGATTTCACCGACATACGCTGTGTTGATGTCGATGTAACTTCTCTTGCAGAACAAAGAAGTACACAATGGATGCTAAATGAATCATTAGTTGATTATTTAGACCCTAATGATGTTAGCCTAACAGTAGAAGGCTATCCGGCGCCGAAAAGAGCCACGATCATTGCCACCAAAAATCAACCAAATAAAGATTTAATCTAGCCAATAGTAAATGGGAAGCACTATGTTCAAGCAGATAATTTGTATTGCCGCAATATCAACAGCCCTTGCCGGTTGTGCAACAACTACCGATAAAAATGTACCAATTCCAGTTGATGCGACTGCACTAGAAGCCAGTTTAACCAAGCAAGAAAGTAATATTCTCGGTGCGATTAATACCTGTAATCAAAGCC
Organism: Shewanella sairae; assembly: GCF_023283535.1. GTDB lineage: Bacteria > Pseudomonadota > Gammaproteobacteria > Enterobacterales > Shewanellaceae > Shewanella > Shewanella sairae. Next base: position 29,324 of record NZ_JAKILT010000021.1, read on the forward strand.
AAGCTGCCGCTTTTGAAACCTTAACGGCACAAATTGATGAACTTAAAGCTAATGTTGCCCAATTAAATGTCAAAGAAGAAAAGGCCGTCGTGCCCGTTGTCGCTCCAGTGCAATGCCCTCCTTCGCCTAACGGTGACAAGTTTATGCTTGGCGCCATAGAAAATGTCTATGTCGATGAAGTCAAAGCCAGCTTTGAAACCCGAATCGATACTGGTGCAGAGTCATCTTCACTCGACGCCCGTAACATTATTTTATTTGAAAGAGATGGCAGCCAATGGGTTCGATTCGATGTCTTCACCCAAGGCAATAAGCAACCTGCTCAAACATTCGAATCTAAAGTCGAGCGCTTTGTCAGAATTAAGCAAGATGCTGAAGATAAGAGTGACCGTCGTCCAGTCATCCACGCGCATTTAGAGATCGGTCAGTATAAAGCTGAAACCGATTTGAATCTAAGCGACCGTAGCCATTTGGAGTATCCACTGTTACTTGGCCGCAAGTTTATGCAAGACATCGCAGTTGTCGATGTTGGACAAACTTTTATCCATGGCAAAAAACAAGACGCTAAACCGTCTAAAACCAATAAATAGGATAAATGTAAATGCATTCTAGAAAACCCTTTTATATTTTAGTTGCCTTGCTATTTATTGCAGGTATCGCCGCGAGTGTTTACCGCGGAATCGAGCACAGCGTACCTTTTGTTCCAGGAAAACAAGTACAGAGCTGGGCAGTCGACGCCAAGGTGAGCTTTCGTGGCACTGGCGAGCCAGCAGAAGTCTCTTTTTCTTTACCAGAAGATCCTGCTTACGAAATCTTGGTCGAAAATGCCACTTCACCGGGTTATGGTTTAACCATTACTAATAATGCCATTGACCGCCGAGCGATTTGGTCTGTTCGTAGCGCAACTGGCACCCAAGATCTTTATTACAAAGTCACATTGATCCCAACCGGTCAAGACAAGCTTTTAGATCCAAATGAGCCTCAAGCGCCTGCTGCTTATATTTGGCCAGCAACTGAACAAGCGGCTGCTGAACAGGCAATTGAAGAGGTTTGGTCGCGTAGTGCAACTAATCTGTCTTTCGCACAGCAATTAAACAAAGTGTTAAATGCTAACGAGCGCAGCCAGAATATTGAGCTACTGCTAACCAGTAATACACCGACCAAATTATTTATCAGAATGCTGCATAGTAAAGGCATACCCGCTAAAGAAGTCAGCGGTCTTTACTTAGAAGATCAGCGCCGTAGACAGCAACTGTCAAATTTCGTAGAAGTCTATAATGACGGTGAATGGCATCTATTTAACGCAGAAGATGGCAGCCAGGGCCGCCCAGACAATTTATTGTTATGGGACCGTTCTGGTACCTCAGTACTTGATGTAATTGGCGGCGTTAACTCACAAGTTAACTTCTCTATGCTGCAAGATACTCGCTCAGCGCTAGCTACAGCAATTGATGTGATGAAAAACGACAACGCGTTAGATTTCTCGCTTTATCAATTACCACTCGAAGAACAGAGCTTGTTTAAAGGTATTTTGCTGATCCCAATTGGTGTATTGGTCGTGGTCTTCCTGCGAGTACTTATCGGTATCAAGACCTCAGGTACCTTTATGCCAGTCTTGATTGCATTAGCATTCATCCAAACGACCCTATTCACCGGTTTAATTGGTTTCCTTCTAATTGTTGCATTTGGTTTGATGATCCGCTCTTACTTATCAGAGCTTAACTTATTGCTCATATCCAGGATCTCCGCCGTTATTATCGTGGTGATCGGTATTATCGGCTTGTTTACCTTGTTGTCTTACAAGTTTGGCTTAAGCGAAGGCTTAACGATTACTTTCTTCCCGATGATCATCTTAGCGTGGACAATCGAAAGAATGTCTATCCTTTGGGAAGAAGAAGGCCCTAAAGAAGTTATCGTACAAGGTGGCGGCAGCCTATTTGTAGCAACACTTGCTTATTTAGCAATGAGCGCAACTTGGGTACAGCACTGGGTATTTAACTTCCTCGGCATTCACTTAGTCATTTTGGCTCTAGTACTGCTAATGGGTCAATACACAGGATATCGCCTGCTTGAGCTTAAACGCTTTAAGCCACTAGCTGGAGAAAAATAATGTTTCTAGCTAAGCCGTCAGATCTACGCCGAAATGGTGTATTGTGTATGAACAAGCGTAATATCGACTACATTGGTCGATATAACCCACGTAAGTACTACAAACGAGTCGATGATAAGTTAACCACTAAACAATTGGCATTGGCGAATAACATCGCCGTGCCAGACTTAATTGGTACTGTATCTGAACAACACGGAATTGCTGACATTCCAGCCATGGTCAACGACACTGACGGCTTTGTAATTAAACCGTCTAAAGGTTCTGGCGGTAAAGGGATCTTAGTGGTTACCAAAGTTGAAAACGGCCGCTACTACAAACCTAATGGACAAGAAGTTACCCCTTCAGAAGTTGACCGACACGTATCTAACGTATTAAGTGGACTGTTCTCTTTAGGTGGAAAACCTGATGTAGCCATTGTCGAAGGCTTGATTCAGTTTGATCCTGTATTTGATGGCTACTCTTATGAAGGTGTACCAGACATTCGTCTAATCATTTTCAAGGGGTTCCCAATCATGGGCATGTTGCGTCTTTCAACGGCGGCATCTGACGGTAAGGCAAACTTGCACCAAGGGGCTGTAGGTGTCGGAATTGATATTGCAACAGGCAAAGGCCTACATGCAGTGCAATTTGATCAGCCAATAGATTTGCACCCTGATACGCAAAAAGAGCTAATTTCGATACAGGTTCCGCAGTGGGATACCTTATTGCATACAGCCTCAATGGCTTATGAAATGTCAGAACTTGGCTATCTCGGTACCGATATGGTGCTAGATAAAAATAAAGGCCCACTGTTGCTTGAGCTAAATGCCCGTCCAGGTTTAGCGATTCAAATTGCTAATGGTCGCGGTATTTTACCTAACCTTCGTCATGTAGAAAAAATGGGCAACCATAATATGACAGTCGAAGAACGTGTGGCATACGCCAAAATCCATTTCAGTGCCAACAGCTAATCTGCGTCAATGGCTGTTAAAGCCAGCTATCTGGTGTTTATTTTGCTTTAATACGGCAGCTTATGCTGCCGTATCTCCTATCCCACTGTTAGTCGAGCAATGTCTTAATTATCAGTTTCCAACTAAGTCCAATTTAGATAATCAAGCTAACAAGCCTAACGAAAACATTAGTTTTATTATTGAAAACGAAGCCATCGCGCTTGAACGAAACCTCATTGGCTTTTTCAATATCAACGATAGACTCAAGTATTATCGTCATTTTCCACTCACATACGCTGACCGTGAGCGTGTGTTGCAATGTCAGTTATATCTAGCTGACGAGCTAGCGCTATTTTTTAAGTCTGCAGAATTTCAATCCATTCGCTTTAAACTCGCAGCCAGTCAAGACCCCAATATTCAAGCATTAGCAAAACGCATCAATCGTTTAGCTAAAAATACCGAAAAGCCCTACGATAAAGCGCAACTACATACGGCGCAGGCGACTTTTAAGCAAGGTGTGAGTAGCCAGTCATTAAGCCTGAATTTTATTGGCGAGCGTTGTAAATTAGATCAGACTGCAGCGATTACTGAACAAGTAACAACTGAGCAAGTCACACCTCAGCGTAACAAATCCTTTAACGACTCTTTAGCAAGCTATTTAATTAAACAGCCTAATGAGCAGTGCCGAAAACAAGTTTGGCAGGCATATCAAGGGCGCGCTTCGGTAAAGAACCACACCGCACTCATGCAAATCACTGAGTTGCGCCAACAACAAGCCACACAAGCAGGTTTTACTGACTATGTTGATACTATGCTGAGTCAGCAATGGCTAGCAGAGCCGAGCTTAGTCGCCAAATTTTTAGATGCGCAAACTCAAGCTATTAATATCGCCCCTTGGGATCTCGGCCAGTTACTTGCAAAAGCGCAGTCAACAAAAGTCGAGTCATACAGCTCAAAGCTATGGCTACAACAAATAGGTACTGTACTCGAAACGCTTGGGATCCGCTTTTCTGAGGTTAATCCAAAGCTGTATCGTATTTACCATGAAGATCGATTAATTGGTGAGGTTTATGTAAACCTTGGTAAAAGGATTAAGGCGAAAGCGATTCGTCATACCGTGGTTGGCCAGCAGTTTGGTCAATTTGAATTAACCCTTCTCACTGATTTAAACCAATACAAAACCCAAAGTCAGGTAATTAACGTAATTGCGCAAATTGTTAGTCAATTAGCCAGTGGCGATAAGTATTATCTTAATAATACCCTAGGCGAAACTCAGGACAGCGCCCAAATCGACCTGCTTTGGCTGCAAACTTGGCTTAAAGCTAAACTTTTACCTACGCCGACACAGGGTAGCAGAGAGGCAATATTGCAGCGTTATTCAGCGCAGCTACAGGTGTTTCGCGCTAAGGTCGCACTCAATACTTATTTAGCAGCAGACAGCACTAACAAATTCGATTTAAATAAAGCGTTTACGCTCGCATTTGGTAAGAATTGGGATAATATCAGCGACTCAGCTTATAGTTTTAGCGCCATTGTGTACCAAGGGCCAATTTACTACCAAAATATCTGGCAGCAAGCCGTCGCTAACGATATTTACCAGTCGACAAAAGACTGTCAGAATCAAAAACGTGTTTTCAACAACTTAGTGGTTAATGAAACCGCTAGCGATTTAGCAACTCGATTGCAATTATTACTAGGGGAGCCAATAACCAGTGACTCACTCATCAAAAGGACTCAATATGCCTTCAATCATCAAGATCAGCACCCTCGCAGCTGCACTTTTTTGCGCCAATAGTTTTGCCGCCGACCTTGCTGTCACAGAGTCCAATAAGGCTATGGTATATCAAAGAATAAAAGCAAACCTCGAAGAGCATCTATTCGAGCTTCCTCCGCGTATTCAAGGACATTATGGTATACGTCAATATCGAATGACTGGCGATGCAAAATACGCCAATGCTGCACTTGTCGACCTATACGCCGTAACAGAAGCACAGGCTTTTTATGCCTGTAATATTGATAAACCTGGATTTATCTCCGAACAAGCAGAGCAAGCGATTTCAGTGCTAGGCAAAGGTCCACGGGCCAAAGCGCGTAAAAAAGCACTGCAACCGTTTCCTGAGTTTATTTTTTATACCGATGTGTTACTGCGTTATTCTAGTCGAATCAATGAGTTCGGGTTTACAGGTCCGTGCCATGATAAATTGACGGCATCGCTTAAAAAAGCCGATTTAAAAACCGGACTAACCGACAAAGCGATGATAAAAAGTTGGGCTGCTCAACTCATTAATTATGTGTACTGGGCAAAACAAATTGGTGTGGGTGATTACCTAGCAGATTATAAACAAGCCTTTATCGAAGTTTATCCTGATAGCCAAGATAAACAGCTAGATAAAAAGCAATACCGAAATAAGCTTTATGGCATGACACACTTTATTTTTGCTGCCAGTGAATATTACCAACATAGTGTTAATGCACAGGAATTTGCTTGGATATTAGACCATTTTGAGCACAATATTGACCGTATCCTAGAAGATGCAACTGACGATATTATTGCTGAAGTTGGCATTAGCTTCTTACTTGCAGGTAAAGCTGAACACCCGGTAGTAAAAAAGACTCAGCAGCATATTCTCAATGCTTTTGATACCAAAGAGCAGATAATTCCTTCTCCTCGTGGCAAGCCTGATCTGGTGATGGGAGAGCACCGAAATGTTTTGGCTATGATGCTACTTGATTGGCCTGAGAACTTACACAAAGGCCCTTACTTATCTGAATTGAAGGCCACTAAAAAGTATCTTCCAAAGCAAGTGACGCCAATTAAACAATAAACAACAGCGTTAAGGGACTAAACAGCGTCCCTTAACGCTTCTTCAATGCAGCTTAGCAAGCTTATCCACTAACACTTCTCGCTTAAACGGTTTAGGTAAGTAGTCATCCATCCCTGAATCAAAACACTTTTGAATATCATCATCCAAAATTGATGCCGTTAAGGCGATAATTTTTACCCGTTGTGCATCTTCTTGTTGCTCAAATAGCCGTATCGCCCTTGTCGCTTCAAACCCATCCATAATGGGCATCATACAGTCCATTAAAATGACCGAAAAGTTGCCAATGTTACGCTTATAATGCTCTAGCGCTTCTTTACCGTCATTAGCAATAAGGTAAGGTAAATCCAATTTATTCAAGTTAATTGAAACAACTTGTTGATTAACTTTATTGTCTTCTACCACCAGCACCATTCTTTTGTTATTTTTGGCTTTTCCTGGAGTCGGAGCAAAAATTTCCTTCTGCAGATAGCGATGGCTTATAGACTTAATCAAAGTGTCTAAACGAACACCTAACAAGGGTAAAGTAATATAACCCGCAACGAGATCGCCAAAGTCTTCATGCTTAGCGTTATTCTGCCTTGCAATAAGCAACGGACTACCTGAGAATTCAGCCGCAATTCTTGCCAGTACTGCTTTAGAAGATACATCCTCAATGTTGAGAACAATCACGCTTGACTGCTTGAGTAAAGGAATAACCTCCTCAACCTTGTGCGTTTTATCAAGTTGATAATTTAGGCTTTTAATGTTTTGCACCAACAAAGGATTGTGCTGAGTTGCACAATAAATCAAATGCTGATGTGATTTTTCATCAATGCGTGGCTTTTTTTGTTTACTGAAAACCAATGAAAAATAAAATTCACTGCCCATATTCTTAGTCGAGTTAATGACAATTTTACCTCCCATCATACTGACTATTTTTGCAGAAATAGATAAGCCTAGGCCTGTGCCACCATATTCAACTGATGTATTGCTTTCAGCTTGCTGAAACTCCTCGAAAATTCGCTCATGTTTGCTGCTATCGATACCACACCCTGTATCTTTAACCGAAAATAACAAACAAATATCCTTGTCCGTCTCCGCTTCAATAACTAACTGAAAAGACACAGAGCCGGACTCGGTAAACTTTATTGCGTTAGAGGCTAAATTCATTAGCACCTGACGTAACTTTTGTTCATCGGCTTTTATATAAGTAGGAATATCTTGCGCCATAGTGATCCGTAGAGCGATATTTTTTTGCTGTGCTTTAGGCGCAATCAGTGCTGCTGTATCATAAATGACTTCTTTGATACTGCAGGTATGGGGGCAGATCTCCAGATGACCAGATTCTATTTTGGAAAGGTCCAAAATATCATTGATTAACATAAGCAATGTCTGCGAAGAAGAGTTTATTGTCGCTAAGTAGTCTTTTTGAATAGCCGAAAGGTTTGAATCAGTTAAGATCTCGGTCATGCCGATAATCCCGTTCAACGGCGTTCTTATTTCATGGGACATATTGGCTAAAAATGAGCTTTTGGCTCTATTGGCTTGCGCCTCTTTTTGCCTTGCAAAAATAAGACCTCGTTCCATTCGAGTAATGCTGTGAAAAATATAGTAAAGGATAAAAATTATTGATAATACTAATAATAATTCAATCACAGAACGATTGCGTGTAAGTACGCTAATTCGCTTTTCAACCTGCTGTGGAATTTGGTTAAACAGATTATCCAGACTTGCTTCAACACTATGGACATTTGCTCTAAGCGCACCATGGTAACCTAAGGATTCTGAGTAACCTTTACTTTCTTGCGCCTGCTGTAACTGAAAAAATGCACGTTCAAAAGCGATAAATGCTTCTAATAGCGGCTGCTTTGATTGCTCTTTTGTCCCAATTTCATCTTCAATCAAATTAAACTGTAGTTTTATATCACTTAACAAAAGTGGGTTATAGCTTTCAAAAAAGTTAAAAACCGTCGCTTGTACATTGATTATCATTGTCAATAATTCTGTATCTTGCAGCTCATTGGTAAGTAACTGGAGAGCTTTAGAACTATTTTCGAAATACTGTAGGTAGCCTTGCTGACCAGCAATCCCTTTTATTCTATATATTTCTTGGACAAGCAAAAAGAATGTCTGTTGATATGCTCTAAGGTTAGCGATTGCCTTTTGATTATCATAACTAACAGCTAACTCGCTTCTCGCTAACTGCAAACTAATACGAGTTAATTGCTGTTCTAATTCAGCGCGAAGGGTTACTACCTGAAGTTGATACTTTTGCTCTACTCGGCTAATAAAGTCTTTCTCATTACGCCTTATCATTAATAAGGTATTTGCCGCTACGACCACCTCGTTCTCTAGTGTTAATAGGCTTGTTCTTGTTTTAGATACGTATTGCGCCATTGCAATATTAATAATCAATAAAATGATGATAGCTATGCTACCTGCTAGCAAGTATTGCTTTATTGACCAACTTCCTTGTTTAGACATATGCGCCCCTTAAGAGTATGCATATAAACAATAGGTCAAATAAGCGGCTTCCACCAAGTTAGCGCTAAGAATATACACTGAAGCAGTGACTAATAGTAAGAAAGAGACGAAAAGTAGCGCTATAGGCTAAAATATCAGGGGGTTGCTTATAGAATTGCGAGAATCAGTAACAGTATACATAACAGCCGTTATACCTGTTCGACTCAAATAGACAGCAATTAAACTTTTATATCGATTATGCTACCTAGCATATCATAGGAGGTCTGTATGACCTCTGCAGAGGCTTGAGCATTGATACTCGCTTGAGCGACATCGACTAATGCTTGGGTAGTATCTTCTGCTGCGACCACACTTGTTCCTGCAACTGACTGGCTTGCACCAGCTATATCAATTGTGGCTTGGGTTAAATCAGTCTGTGCAGCCTGAAAGCCATTCATTCCCGAAATAATACTTGGTGGTATTTGCATAATGTCATCCAACAACCAAACTTAATTAGCTCGATTATCATACAGGAATGATACAAAGTATAGCGTTTTAAAAACTCGTATATATGAATACACTAACTACAATTAACTTGTGATAACAACTAGATAAACTGCAGCTCAAAAATACGCCTATCAATAGCCTTTATCGAAATTAAATGTTAGCCTTTTTGATTACAATAAATCTTCACAAATCCGCTTAGGGGAAGTCTAAATGAATAAAACTAGAATACTGGTTGTAGATGATGATCCTTTTTGCTCAAGCCTTTTGCTGTCAATATTAGGTGATGAATACCAAGTCACAACCGTAAACTCTGGGTTTGATGTTGTCGATATTACCAGTGTACAAAGCCCTGATTTTATATTTTTAGATATTATGATGCCGGGCAAAAACGGCTATCAAGTATTGAAAGATTTAAAAGACGATCCATCGACACAAGCTATTCCAGTGATCATTGTCAGTGCCCTCTCAGAAGAGTCTGATGAGAATTTAGCATTAAGGCTAGGCGCCAATGGCTATATATCCAAACCTATTAGCCCTACAGAAGTGTTTGTCATGTTAAAAAAACATCTGCAATAGTCAAACAATCACCACTCATAAGTTGGTGGTGCTATGATGATGTTATTCGTTAGTACTGTGTACCTGATTAATGGTGAATACCGCTAGCAAAAAAATAATTGTCGCAAGATTGGCAGTGTAACTTTATCGGCCAGGGCTGGATCCCCACTAATGTCAGTATGGTGAGCCCCACTGGATAACCAACAATGTTGGGCAAAAAGCGAAATATCACTGTCACTTTTTCACTATTACGATGCTTACATTGGCAACAAAGATGTTGCTCCATCTGTTTACGTAAAGACACCATCCTTTGCTCCGTTATTTACTCTGTTGTAATTCACTATTTTAAGTCCCTGCATGTGCTATCAGCGAAGATCACCCCATCATTAATGATAAAAACAAGGCTAGCCCCTTAATACTGCTCAAACTAAAGGTCACAAGCCCCGTATATTTCAACTTTGGAAACAGCGATTTACAGATAATGCGTTTGTCTTGATATATACCTATACTATTAACCGGAAACAGCAATGCTTTAACCTGATAGCGTTCTTCTGCAAGGGTAATAGTGTAACTTTTATAGGGTTGCCACAAAAACTTTTCCAGTATGACTCGCTCCCCCTCTAGCACCTTAAGTTTACCCGATAAGCCACTATAGTTGACAGTTATTGAATGGCCATCAAACTCTAACCGTTTCTTATTTTTAAACATTTCACTGCATTCCTGCTGCTCTACCCAAGATAAAGCAAGTGCTTTACTGGTACCTGTATATCTGAATTAGTACATTTGAGTAGTAATGTGTTTGAAGCGGGTACTAATTAACACGTTTAGACTATAGCTTTTAAAAACCAAAGCAATCGCAAATAATTCATCTATAAGCTTACTGCAGATCACTTATTAGCATAAGCTCCCTGCTCTACTACAGTTATAAAGCGAATAGACCACACTACCAGCCACTTTCCCAGTCTTTCCATACAGGATTCAATCCGCGTTCAAGCATGGCTTTAGCCACAAGTTGCGGTGAACGCTCATCGCTTATCTCAAATTGATCCAGTTCAGTATTAGGCTCGACATAACCACCGGGCTGAGTTGAGCTCCCTGCACTCACATTGGTCACACCCAGTGCAAACAAGTTGTTTCTAAGCTCAGGAGTTTCACGAGTTGATAAGCTAATCTCAAGCTGTTGATTAAACAACCTAAAGGCGCAGATCATCTGCACTAAGCCCTTATCGGTAAGTTCTACTTTGGGGGCAACGCCACCGGTGCAAGGTCTTAATCTTGGTAAAGAAATACTGTAACGACTGCGCCAATAGGTTTTCTCAAGGTAATCTAAATGATGCCCCATTAATAGCGCGTCAAGCCGCCAATCATCTAAACCGAGTAACACCCCTAAACCAATTTTATCAACACCGGCTCGCGCCACTCTATCGGGTGATTCAAGTCGATAAGCAAAGTCGCTCTTCTTACCCCGAGTATGATGCTCCGCATAAGTCACAGGGTTATAGGTTTCTTGATATAGCATCACCGCATCAAGCCCTTCTGTAACCAACTCCCGGTAGTCTTGCTCTTCTAGCGGCTGCACTTCCATAGCCACGTAGCTAAAATGCTGACGCACCACAGGCAACATTTGCTTAAAGTATGGCACGCCAACTTTAGTTTCATGCTCACCGGACACCAGTAAGATAGAGTCATAGCCCATGGCTTTTATCGGACGGATCTCATCAGTGATCTCTGCTTTAGAAAGGGTTTTACGCTTTATCTTATTGCTCATGGTAAAGCCGCAATAATCACATTCGTTAGCACAAAGATTGGATAGATACAGCGGAATATACATGCCAATGCTAGCACCAAAGCGCTGACGAGTGAGCGCCACCGCTTGCTGCGCCATCTGTTCAAGATACGGCTCAGCGGCAGGTGATAACAATGCCAGTAAGCTATCGAGGTTAGCCGCAGGATTTTGCAATGCACGCTCAACATCGCAAGCTGTTTGCGAGTAAAGCTTAAGCGTTAAATCAGCACGAGACAGCTTTTTAAACACATCCACAAAGCTTGTTTGTTGATGGCTAGTTTGTGAGTAGCTGATTTGTGAGTCGCTGGTTTGCGGACGACTCGTTTCTGCGTTGCTCGAGTGCCGCTCATCACTTGGGTGATTAAATGCCGCTTGCTGCGTTAAATTAGTCATTTAAAAAACCTGTTAATGGGCTCGTATGCTGCGCTTGCTGACTCACGGCTCCTAAACCAGCAAGGTATGCCTGCCTCCCCGTATCAACGGCTTGTGCAAAACAGCGCCCCATAGTCACAGGCTCAGCACTGCTAGCAATGGCGGTATTAACGAGCACAGCATCAGCGCCGAGCTCCATAGCATGAGTCGCTTGTGAAGGCGCGCCAATTCCTGCATCAACAATGACAGGTACATTTGCCTGCTCGATGATGATTTTTAAAAAGGTTTCTGTCGCCAAGCCCTGATTGGAGCCAATTGGGCTACCTAATGGCATGACTGCGGCGCAGCCGACTTCTTCAAGTCTACGGCACAATACCGGATCGGCGTGCACATAGGGCAATACCGTAAAACCTTGTTCACATAAGATCTTGGCCGCCGCTAACGTCTCGATAGGATCTGGCATCAGGTACTTAGGGTCTGGGTGTATTTCTAGTTTCACCCAATCAGTCCCGAGCATTTCACGAGCCAAGTGCGCAGCAAAAACGGCTTCTTTTACGTTACGCGCGCCGGCAGTGTTAGGCAGTAATTTAACGCCACTATCACGTAGGGGCTGCAATATGTTGTCACTACCGGTATTAAGATCAAGCCTTTTTACCGCTAGAGTGACTAGCTGTGATTTTGACGCCGCTATTGCCGCTAGCATGGTCTGCGGCGCGGCGAACTTACCTGTTCCGGTAAACAGTCTTGATTCAAATTGATAATCGCCAATTTTTAGCATGTTAACCTCCTGCTACCACAGAAAAAATCTCAAACTTATCACCCGTGAGGCAAGGTTCTGCCTGCCAACGAGCACGAGGCAATACTTCACTGTTAATCGCAACGGCGATCGCGCTAATATCCACGCCTCGCAGTTCTGTATACCTTTCAAGCACACTTTGCACAGTGGAATCAGCCGCTATCAGCTTACTTTCATCATTGATACTCACTGCAATGAAGTCTTTACCTTTATACATAATGTTTCTCCGTAAACGGATCGGGTGCTACTTGCTGTTGACGACAAATCTTACACTCAGGATTACGGGGTAAACGGGCTTCTCGCCAGCTAAACTGATTACCATCAAAACGATACAGTTTACCGATCAGTGCTTTATTACCCATTATCAATTGCAAAGCCATCAAGGCCTGCATCGATGCCAAAGTACCGACCATAGGTCCCAATACCCCCACTGTTTGACAGCTCTGATTAACTCGCATGTCAGCTGGAAACAAACAGTGATAACAGCCTGATTGTGGACTTACATGTTGATCAATACTGAGTAATTGTCCTTGGAAGTGGGCAGCAGATGCTGACACTAGACCAATTTGCTGCTTAATCGCTAACTGATTAATAAAATGCCTAGTCGCGAAGTTATCACTGCAATCGAGCAACAAATCAATCTCAGCACTATTTAGCACTGACTCAGCATTGTTGTGGTTTAAATGTTCAGTTACAGCGGAAACGCCCGTTTGCTTATAAGCTCGGCGGAGTTTTGTTTTAGCCACTAAGGCTTTATATAGACCTAAGTCACTATCATCAAACAACAGCTGGCGTGGTAAATTGGACACTTCCACCGTATCACCGTCCACCAGTGTTAGATGACCAATACCTGCAGCCGCAAGGTATTGCGCTACGAGATGACCTAGGCCGCCAATGCCAATAATGACGACCTTTGCATCAGCAAAGGTTTGCTGACCCGCCTCACCAACTTCAGGCAATAAGATTTGCCGTGAGTAACGGATAAACTCTTTATCAGTTAGTGGCATCTCTACAACTCCCACCAGGTTTGCTGCAACGCAGTAAAGGCGGCAGCGGGATCATCAGCCTCAGTGACGGCACGCACCACGGCAACGTCATCCACGCCCGTTGCTTTAAGGCTATTGACACATGCAGCATCAATACCGCCTATCGCGACTATCGGTAGCTCCCCTTTCATTAACGACACATAGCGGGCTAATTTATTCAGTCCCTGTGGCTTTGAAGGCATAACCTTAGTGGTTGTCGGAAAAATATGACCGAACGCGATATAAGAAGGCTTATGTTGTTTAGCCAGCAATATTTCAAAATAGCTATGGCTAGATAGCCCAAGCGCCAGCTTGGCAGCGCGCAGCTGTTCTAGGTTGCTAGCAATAAGGTCTTCTTGTCCTAAATGCACCCCATAAGCTTGATGTTTAATCGCCAATTGCCAATGATCATTGATAAATACTCGCGCCTTGTAATCACGGCCAAGTGAAATAGCCTGAATAATGCTGCGCTCAAGCGTTACATCAGTAGGATCTTTTACCCTTAACTGGATTGTTTTAGCACCCGCTTTAAGTAAGGTTTCGAGCATTTCAACATCTGCAACCACAGGGTAAAGCCCCAAGGACTCTTCAATCTGCTTGAAACTGGCTTGCTCATGCCTATAAGTTTTAAGCGGCATAGGCTCTATTTCGTTGGTCGTCACAAGCTTGATGTATGGAAAATCAACTAACTCCTTCGGCCAAGCCGTTCTTGCCAAGCAGCCGGGGCCTTGACCTATCTGATAGCTGGCCTTAAGCCCCGAATTTACATAAGCCTTAGCCACAACCACCGCATCATTAAGCACAAAGCCATGAGCCATTACCGCTGCGATAGCAGACGATAATGTGCAGCCTGTACCATGATTATTATTTGTATCAATTCGATTACTCGATAGCCAAAATCTCTGCCACTGGTGCTTATCAGAGATCCCATCAACATCGGTGCATACCAGTAAATCGTTAGCTTGCTGCTGACACCAAGCAGGCCCATTATCACCGCCTTTTGCTAACACTGAAGTATTTAAGGTTTCAGATAGCTTTTGGGCAGCAGCAATACATGCATCAACACTTGTAAGCTCAGTGGCTGCAAGCACAGCCAATTCACTCACATTCGGCGTGATTAAGGTTAATAACCCTTTAAACGGCGTAAAGTCTAAGCCGCCACCATTTGCTAGGGCATCACCGCAAGTAGCCACCATCACAGGATCGAGAATCACAGGCACGTTTTTGCCTGATTGCAACCAACAAGCTTGCTGCTCTGTTAACCATTTAGCTAGCAGCTCTATTTGAGCCTGATCGGCCAGCAAGCCTATTTTTATCGCCGCTGGCGGTAAATCACTCGCTAAAGTATCAAGCTGAGACTGCAACATTTTGCTTGATACAGACTCAACCAACGCCACAGTAACCGAGCTTTGCGCGGTTACTGCGGTGATCACACTGCAAGCGTGGGCCTCAAGATCTGACATGGTTGCCAGATCAGCTTGAATACCCGCACCACCGCCACTATCTGAGCCCGCTATAGTCCATACAATAGGACGATTCACAGATAACGCATCTGGATTTGCCATGATTAGTCCTCTAGTGCTACATCAGGCTGTTTATTACTTGCCTCATGGTAAAGCTCTGCACCTTTCGCCTTAAACTCGGCCGACATTTGCGCCATACCTTGCGCTCGTTCAACCGCCAGTTTTGTCGCCTCAGCTTCACTGCTGTTGTAAGACTCATATTCTGCGGCAGATTTAATATCAATATTTTTGGCTGCAGCTTCACGCTCTTGCGCCGCGGCATAATCACGTACTTCTTGAGTGATCTTCATTGAACAGAACTTAGGGCCACACATAGAGCAAAAGTGTGCGACTTTAGCTGACTCTTGCGGCAAAGATTCATCATGATAAGCGCGGGCGGTTTCAGGATCTAAACCTAGGTTGTATTGGTCCTCCCAGCGGAACTCGAAGCGCGCTTTTGATAAGGCATTGTCACGAATTTGCGCACTAGGATGCCCTTTCGCCACATCACCAGCATGCGCGGCAATCTTATAGGCTATTAGCCCTTGTTTAACATCTTCTTTGTTTGGCAGGCCTAAATGCTCTTTAGGCGTGACATAACACAGCATGGCGCAGCCATACCAAGCAATCATTGCAGCGCCAATACCAGAGGTAAAATGATCGTAGCCCGGCGCAATATCAGTAGTTTGTGGGCCTAAGGTATAGAACGGCGCCTCATCACACACCTCTAATTGCTTATCCATGTTCTCTTTAATCAGATTCATCGGGATATGACCCGGACCTTCAATAATGGTCTGCACGCCATATTCCCAAGCAATTTTCACCAGCTCGCCTAAGGTTTCTAGCTCAGAGAATTGCGCTTCATCATTGGCATCGGCAATTGAGCCGGGACGCATTCCATCGCCTAATGACAGCGACACATCATAAGCTGCGCAGATCTCACAAATTTCTCTAAAGTGTTCATAAAGGAAATTTTCTTTATGGTGCGATAAACACCACTTCGCCATAATCGAGCCACCGCGAGAAACAATGCCGGTCAAGCGTTTAGCCGTCATCGGCACATAGCGCAGTAATACGCCGGCATGAATAGTAAAATAATCCACCCCCTGCTCTGCTTGCTCGATTAACGTATCGCGGAAAGTTTCCCAGTTAAGATCCTCAGCAACGCCATTAACTTTCTCTAACGCTTGATAAATAGGTACCGTGCCGATTGGCACTGGCGAGTTACGGATAATCCATTCACGAGTTTCATGAATATAACGCCCCGTCGACAAGTCCATTACCGTATCGGCGCCCCAACGGGTTGACCAAACTAGCTTCTCAACTTCCTCTTCAATTGAGGAGGTCACCGCAGAATTACCAATATTGGCGTTAACCTTGACTAAGAAGTTACGACCAATAATCATCGGCTCTGCTTCAGGGTGATTAATGTTCAGTGGGATAATTGCGCGGCCACGGGCAATTTCTTGCCTAACAAATTCTGGGGTAATTGGCTCACCAATTGCTGCGCCAAAGCTTTCACCCTTATCTTTTTGGGTCAAAATGGGATCGGTCACTTCCGCTTTTGCCATATTTTCACGTATGGCAATGTACTCCATCTCAGGGGTAATAATACCTTGGCGAGCGTAATGTAATTGCGTAACACGTTTACCTGTTTTGGCGCGGCGTGGTGGTAATAAAGACTCGAAACGTAGATGATCTAAACCATCATCGGCAAGGCGCTGTTGGGTAAAACCCGAACTGGCACCCGCTAGCTGCTCAGTATCACCACGTTCTTCAATCCAGTTTTCACGAAACTTCTCAAGACCTTTGCGCACATCTATTTCGGCATCAGGATCTGAGTAAGCACCCGCACAGTCATACACTTTTAATGGCGGATTAGCTTCAAATACGGGGTTTTGTTCGTCACCACCAATTAAGGTATCAGCTTGATGAATTTGGCGCATACCCACTTTAAGATCGGCACGGCTACCTTCAAGGTAAACTTTCTCAGAATTTGGGTGCTGTAGCGGTTTTAGGTTATCAATAAATTGTTGAGCTTGAGCTCGGGTTTCGCGACGATTTGACATTAGCAAACTCACTTTATAAAAAAGAAATGAAGTTGCTTGTCAGGAGAAATTGAGAATGTGAAAAGTTGAACATATAACTAGGGTAAATTCTAGTTACACGTAACCACCGAAATGCTGCTTTGGCGCTCATTTAAAAGTCATTTTATGCAGTTATTTCGCTTGTTTCCTTCGCAGGTTCTAGCCTGATCAGGTTCAACGGATCCCGAATTAACGGTCTCAGCCATATGGCACTCCGACAAGATGAGCTGGCAGTATAGACCTATCCGTAGGTGAGATACAAGGGCTTAAAAAGTAATTAGACCAGACGTTAAAGACTTAACTAGAAAAATATAAGCAACTGATATTTATTAACTTTTAACATCTGCTTTATAGGAGACGGTCATCACCTTGAGTTTTTATCAAACAAATTTTTATTATTATTTCCCCAGCATACGCTTTTCTAGTCGAGCAGCGATAGCCTCATTAATTGCTTTTTTAACCTTGTCTCCACCACAATTGAAAGGGTAACCGATAGTCTCGGCATAAGGGTTAATTTGGTCGCCAATTTTAACGATGCGATAGCAAGTATCGCCTTTTCTAACGATGCGATTAGGATCCAGTACATGATCGGTGGTGACCACCTTACTGTACTTATCTATCTCCGGAAAAATGAGTTCCTGCATTTCGCCATCCATCTCACTTAACGAGCGTTTTTGGCTATAGTTAGCCGCGCTACTTACGACCAGTTCATCAAGTTTATTCGCCCGCTGTTTCGCAAGGTAAGATTGGGTAAAGCGCTTTGCTGAAGTACCTTTGGATGTATTAGCACTCGGGGTCGATAATGCAGTTGTCACTTTAGCTTTATCATCAATTTCCTGTGATAAGTCAGTTTTGGGCGCAGACTTAATTTGTTTACTAGGCTCTTGAACTTCTGTGTGCTTAATCCTTGCCGTATCCTGATTATTAACAGCGAGCTTATCATCAGGCTTATCCTTTAATGGCGTTGCTGCACTTGGCTTACTCTCTAATCGGCTCTCTAACAAAGGCTCAGCTTTTGGCGCTTGGTATAAGTAAGATTGGATTGTAGTCTCGGCCAGTTTATTAACGGTTACAGTAGGTCTAACCCAAAAGTAGTTGACCGCAACAATGACAGCAACATGCACTAAAAGCACGCTAATAATCAGCACTGAAAATGGTGATAATCGAGATCTTGCTATATACGATTTAGATAACACATTGGTTGCGGTATTATCTCGCATTATTGGTGTAACAGGGTTTTGTAATATAACGCTATTGTTAACTGAGGAACGACCGTGGCGGCTATCCTCAGTCTGTCTATCGATGTTTAGAGGCTGAATAAAATAAGCGCTGGGTTCTAGAACACCTTCAGCGCCATAAAATACCGTTATCAACCTATCATCTAAGCAAGTATCAGTCGCTGAGTATGCCGTAAAATGTCTTTTGTCATCGACGCTAGCGTCAACCTTAGCATTGAAATCCTTTTTGACGGTTATTTGCTTCATGCAGTTAACTTGATCCTATTTGAACTATTATCCCTATTCAGCTGTAATTTAGAGCAAGCTTAATGAAATTAGTTCAACATTGATTCTACCGACTAAAGCCAACACAAAATGACTAAAAGTCGCCAATAATAACAGCATTAACACCAACCAATTTAAGCGTACACGTGTTAGCTAAACCTGTGGCTTTTCAATTCAAAACTGTTACACTGAGCCTAATTGTGGTCAAACCAGAAGTCTTTTATACGATGGCAGTAGAACAAGCGACAGTTTCAGACAATCAAGCACCTCCACCAGCAGATAAAAAAGTTACAGAAGCAAATTACTGTGCCAAAGAAGAACTGGCTAACAGTATTAGTCATGGACTCGGTGTCATTCTCGGTATTGTTGGACTTATCCTTTGCTTACTAGAAGGTTATGACCACTTAAGCTTTATCCAGTTAACAGGCGTTGTTGTTTACTGCGCCAGCATCATTTTACTTTTCTTATGCTCAACGCTTTACCACAGTGCTACCTCACCGCTTTTAAAACATAAGCTTAAAATTGCCGACCACTGCGCCATCTACCTGTTAATAGCGGGTACCTATACGCCATTAATGCTGATCACCTTAACCAGTAGCGATGCCGATTGGGTATTAATGGCCATTTGGTCACTCGCCATAGGCGGGATTTTATTTAAAACCCTATTTATTGGTCGCTTTAAAGCCTTCAGCTTAATCCTGTATCTCGTTATGGGCTGGCTATGCGTTACTGTGATGCAAGATCTCATCGCCAATATGTCTGACTTAGGCTTTAACTTACTGATAAGTGGTGGACTATTTTACAGTTTAGGCGTGATTTTCTACGTAGCAAAAAAGATCCCATTTAATCACGCGATTTGGCATCTGTTTGTTCTAGGTGGTGCGGTATCTCATTTCTTATGCATCTATTTGACTGTAATTTAACTCACTGATATTGCAGTTATCTCGACCCGTTCGATACTAAAAAGGCGCGTACTGCGCCTTTTAAAATTATTCATCTACTGATAACTTGCAAAAATCAATAAACTGTTCGGTCAACAAGTTAGCTTCACTTAGCATATCTGCCCGTTTAAATAACTCAATAATGCATTCTAAAGTGCACAAACCACCTTCAACCTGATTACGCCTTAAATTAAACTGAGAGCTTGGCGTATTATCAAGTGAAAAAGTTCGCGCCGTCTTAAGATAAGGGCTTTGACGCAACATTTTGCGCGCCTCTTGCCAGGTCGCATCTAAAATCACTAACGTAGTTGGTAATACCGCAGGGCTAATATTACGATTATCAGCAGATCCTTCTTCATCGGCGGTTTCATCACTGTCAACATTGCTTTTGAGCATCGCTTTCCCGTCACTTGGGAACAATAATGCCGTTTGCGGTTCAGCTAATTTATCCAGTAGCTTTTGCGATGGTGAAACCCGTGACCACATGATGCGTTCACAATGTTCAGGCAAACAGTTAAGTGCAATAGTACCGGTATTCGTTTGCCGAGTAGCTTCGCGTTCATGGGTGAGCAATATGACGTGCAATAGAAAGACTCTTTTGGTATTTAGCGTAAAACATTGAAAGCCAGATTATAACCTTATATCCGCTCATATAAGAAGTTGAGCAGCTTAAAAGGCTTCTTGGTCAATTCATTCAAAAGGATAAATACAATCATCATTATTCCTCTATAAACGCCCAGATAAGCGACTAAAATATACTTTAGTGAAAGTCTCTCGAGCGAAGCTGTAGCGCCTCTAATGCATGAGAAATATCATATAGCTTGCCCGCTACCACATGAGTCACACCCGACTTTCGCTCTAAAATTCCGGTGACTTTCATTATTTTTGATACCAAATACACTTGCCGCTGCGCCCGTGCGGTTGCGCTCCAGACCACCAAATTCACATTCCCGGTTTCATCTTCTAAGGTGATAAAGGTCACGCCGGATGCTGTACCAGGCCTTTGCCGCCCCACCACTAACCCAGCCACAGTCACCACTTGGCCGCTACGGCAATCATCTAACTGCTCTGCCGTAAGACAATGTTGCAGTACTGAATGTGTGTTTAGCCTTTGCTGAACACCTTGAATACTCGTCATTCCCTTACCTTGTTTTGTCATCACTTGCTGTCTAAGCAATGCCATGGGATGCTCGCCTAACGTCACACCTGTGTAGGCATAATCAGCCTGCATTGACTCGGCAACACTTGGCGCTGGTAAGCTGACGGCTGCTGTTGAGAATGAATGTTCCAAGCTTGATGACGGCTTACTTTGCTGACGATATTCATCTAACGCATTGAGCTCTTGCTCTTCAAATAACGGTAAACTTGCTTGGCATGCAGACAGCTGCCAACGTACTTGATGACGATGACCAGCAACCGCCACAAATGCATTGGCACTCGCCAGTATTTCTAGCTCGTGACGTGCAATACCCAGTTGATAAATTTGCTCTATTTGTTTAAATCCTGCTGGCGGTCTTTGCGCCACCATGCGACTTATCTCTTTACAATTGAGCCCTTTTACTAAGCGAAAACCTAAACGGATCTGCATCGTACCAAGAGCTGACCTTTCCAATGTATGTTGCCACTGACTGTGATTAATACACACTGGGAGTACGGTAACCTTATGCCGCTTAACATCTTGAATTAATTGAGATGGGCTATAAAAACACATCGGCTGACTATTGAGTAACGCGCAGCAAAAAGCGGCGGGATAGTGATATTTTAAATAAGCAGAAACATAAGCTAATAACGCAAAGCTCGCTGAATGGGATTCTGGAAAACCGTACTCGCCAAAGCCTTTTATTTGCCGATAAATTTGCTGTGAAAATTCCGCGGAGTAACCACGGCTCTGCATACCCGTTAGCAATTTCGCTTCAAATTGTTGTAACTCTCCCGAACGTTTCCAACTCGCCATCGCTCGCCTTAACTGATCGGCTTCACCACCCGAAAAACCAGCAGCAACCATAACAAGTTGGATCACTTGCTCCTGAAAAATAGGCACACCCATAGTTCTAGACAGTACTGCTTCAACCTCTCGGCTTGGATACGTTACCTTTTCTAATCCGTCGCGGCGCTTTAAATAGGGATGTACCATATCGCCTTGAATCGGTCCGGGCCTCACTATCGCTATTTGCACCACTAGATCGTAATAACACTTAGGCTTAAGCCTTGGCAGCATTGAGGTTTGCGCCCGAGATTCCACTTGAAATACACCAATACTGTCGCCCCGTTGCAGCATTTGGTACACCTCTGGTTGCTCCCAGCAAATATCTGCCATAGTAAATGCTTGAGCTTGCTGTAATTGATTGGCGTTATTGCAAACTTTAGATTGGCCTACCAACTCAAAACATTTGCGAATAGCAGTTAACATTCCTAAGGCTAATACATCGACTTTAAGCAAGCCTAAGCTTTCCAAATCATCTTTATCCCATTGGATAACGGTTCTATCTGCCATCGCTGCATTTTCAACAGGCACTAGCTCACTTAATGGACCTGAAGAGATAATAAAGCCGCCCACGTGTTGCGATAAATGCCTTGGAAAGCCTAAAATTTCTTGTACCAATGGCAACCAATATTGACCAATGCCTTCTTTAGGGATCAGCGACTTAGCTTCAAGCTGTGCTAACCAGTCAAACTCGCTATCACGCCTATCTATGCTCGCTAACATATGATCGATATGTTGTTTATCGATACCGAGTGCCTTGCCGACATCGCCCATCGCACTTTTAAAGCGATAGCTAATAACAGTAGCCGCCAGTGCAGCTCTGTCTCGGCCATATTTACCATAAATATATTGAATCACCTCCTCTCGCCGTTCATGCTCAAAATCCACATCAATATCAGGAGGTTCATTACGCTCTTTAGACACAAAACGTTCGAACAACATATTCACTTTAGTCGGGTCCACCTCGGTGATCCCTAAGCAATAACACACCACTGAATTTGCCGCTGAGCCACGGCCTTGATGTAAAATTCGCTGCGACTTAGCAAATTGGACAATGTCGTAAATGGTGAGAAAGAAATACTCGTATTGCATCTCCTTAATCAGCTGCAACTCTTTTTCATATTGCGCTGTAACCTCAAAGGGGATCGCATTGTTAAAGCGCCACAAAGCACCTTTATAAACTTCTTGTGCCAAATAATCACTCGCGCTTAAATGGCTAGGCACCACTTCGCTTGGGTATTCATACTTAAGCTCATCGAGCGAGAAATCACAGCGACTCGCGACCACAAGACTATTGTCCAACCAAGCTTTAGGATAACGCTTAGCTATTGCAACTAAAGGCTTTAATGCGGTTTCAGCATTCGCCAATAATAAATCCCCCGCATGCTCAAGTTGGCTGCCATGACGTATACAGGTCAACACATCGAGCAGTTTTTGGCGCTGCTCAATGTGCATATGCACATTACCGCTAGCCACACACTCAAGCTGTAATTGCACAGCTAACTCACGCCAGAAATCCAGCTTTAAAGCCTCTCCTGCAACCAAACTGCGTTCCATCATCAAATAGCAGCGGTCTTTAAAGCTGGCCGCAAGCTTGCAGCCAATTTGCAAGGATTGCTGCATATAATCTTGTAACCGTGTCGATAGCGCTATATTTGGCTGATGAAGCTGACACGGGCGTTGTGGTTGCCACAACAAAATGCATTGCTCAAGTCCAGTTAATAACTCTATAAACTCCAGTTGATAACGGCCTTTTTCTGCTCGGCGGCGACAACGGCTTATCAAGTGACTAATTTGCCCATAACCTTTACGATTCATGGCTAATAGCACGAAAACACCTTCATCAATTCGAAACTCGGCCCCCACTAGCAAACGGATCTCATATTTTTTAGCGGCTTCATAGGCTTTGACGACACCCGCGAAGGAGCACTCATCCGTTATCGCTATCGCTTTATAACCTAGCTTAGCTGCTTGCTCCACCAGCTCATGAGGGTGAGATGCACCACGTAAAAAACTGTAGTTAGAAATAGCATGTAACTCGGCGTACATCAGCTAAACCATCCATGTAAAAAAAAGCCATCTGCCACTTGATACACCCAGCAAAGTCCACCATCAATATGACTGGCAATATAGTAATCTCGGCACTGTTCATCTTGCTGCCACCAATGTGCTTGCAAACGCTCAGGTCCCTTGATTAATGCAATATCATTCATCGCAATGGCCGTTGGAGTCGCAAGCAACCAAAGTGGTCGACATGCGCCCGCTGCCAAAGTTGATTTCGCCTTAACAGCAACCTGACTTTTTCCGATATGTTCAAGTCCAAGGCTTTGCCAGCAGTGCTCAGGAAAATGAGCCGATATAGACTGTAACCCCTTAACTTTATTGGCTCCGAGCCTTGCTTGCAGCGTCGATAATAAGTACTGACAAGCCCCCGCTTTACGCCCTTTTTTTGCCTGCTGATCCAGTAATGCCGCTTGCCCTTGAACCGCTGGGACAAACTTGTCTGCGCGGAGCTCAATTTCAACGACAGGTTGGTATAGGGTCATCCGTGTAAGCTGCATACGGCACAAACTTAATAAAGCCTCGCTTCTATGCTCCGCAAAGGGGTAGTGAATAGTGATCTCAAGGGGCGGCAGTTCTTGATCTCGATAGTGTAAAATTAACCTTAATACTGGCAGCGCCCATTGCCGTTGCAGTAAATACCCTGCCATATCATCAATCATACGTTTTAAAGGAAACACGATGCCCTGCATCGATTCGACCTCATAAAGCAAAGTCAGCTTTTGTTGGTATTCATTTGCGGGCTCAAAATAGCGCAGTGGCTGAGGCAGCTGCCCGGTGATTTTTGCCATCATTTGCAGTAAGGGTTTGCCGTAACGCTGACCTAGCTCCTTTTGCGGTAAAGCCGTTAATGCAGAGAAAGTATGTAGGCCCATATCATTAAATGCTTGGCGTAGATAAGCAGACACAGGCAAACCTTGTAAGGGTAATGTGTCGAGTAATAGCGCATTATCGTCATGCTGTAAGTAACGCTGCTGACGCTGCAAAACCTCGGCAGAGACACTATCTCGCGATGGGTGATAAGAACGAGTGCCATCAGGCACATCCGCAGTTTCCTCAATGTCAGTCGTTACATAAGTCGGTGCTTGTTGTGCCAGTAACTGTGCAGCCAATGGCGTCTCAGCAATCGCCAATTGCAGCTCTAAGCCTAAACTGATCGCACGCCTTGCATACTGTTCAGCCAAGTTTTCTACGCCATCAAACACTAATGCCATCGAGCTAACCTCCATAACAAGGCAGTTGCTGACAAATTCATTGACAGCAAATTTACCGCGCCCTAAAAGCGATGACTCGACACGAGTATGAGCACATTGCAAAGGCACCACCCGCGCGCTAAAGCTGTAACTCCATTGACATAACCACTGACAGGCTTGCTCGACCATATCTTGCTCAAATTCAATTAACACCACATTGGGTAGTAAACTTTGCGCCGTACTCACACTCATACCAATATGGATCCCAGCATCTGCAGCAACTCTGTCTTGCGCCAACACTTGTAGCGACTTAGGCGCAAACAGTAAGCAACCTTTCGTTAATTGCAGTTCATGACGATATTTAAGATGTTGAAATGCCCAATCAGGATAATATGCAGCAAGCCATAACATGTTAATGCTCTCGAAAAGTAAGTTGGCTCAACTAGACCAAAACAGAATATGGGGCTAATCGGCATTGCTTGCTGAAGCCATTCGTGATGTTTGAGCGATTAGAAATGCTTGAGTGACTAGGGTTGCTTGAATTATGCCAATTTGCCTTAGAGTCGCTAGCCACCAGAGTTAAATTCCCCCGTTCTCGCGGCGCAATAGCCAGCTCGCTCGTCTCTGCTAAGCCAAGAGTCGAGTTAATCGCGTTTTCTCGAATTAAAAAGTGACTTGTGCCGAGTAAGCTCTCTTTTAAATGCTCGGGTAATAAGGACAAATTAAACTCAGTACTGGGCCAGCCGCCACGACGTTTGATGATATTAATTTCTGTATCGCCACATGCGCGCTTGGGACTTGATTGATATGAGCTGAGCTTATGTGAGCTGTGCGTATGTAAATCATGTTTCCGCAAATCGTTTTTATGTGAATAGTGCTTCTGGCTCAAATAATTTTGCGGCTGTTTAACATCAAAAAACTCACGTTTTAGTGATAAACGCAAACTCACGGGATGACCATTATCTGCCAGTTTGCTCGGCAGATATAAAATACATAATGCTTGGCCTTTTTCTGCAGCCAACTGTAAGCGTCTAGATTCTGTCACCGATAAACCATCTAGCCAGGCTAATACCAAGGGTACTGAACCACTAGATAAGGCTTGCTCAATTGCCCAGAGTTGCTCTTTTCTGTCTGGTGTATCAATCCAAACTAACCGTTCAACCGCTATGCCTTGTTGTTCTAGTGCATGTGGGTAGGGAATATGTGGCGGAGCAACCAGCATCACTAAGGCATCACTCTCTATCGATTCTGATTGCCCAACTTGCTCACTATCGTCCTGCACCTGTAAGTTAGCGTCGGCAAGGGCTGGCGATGTTAAAAAAGAGCCCGAAACACCAATTAATTGCTTTAATAGCGGTAATACAAGTGTTAACTCCCCTTGCCCGTTACCATCATACAAGCATTCACATACACCTTGTTGTGGCCAGCCGTTATCAGCTAAGTGACTATCAAGCAAAGTAAAACCGCTAGAATATGCACTTGTTGGCGCTTGCCATTGCTCTCCTAACCAGAGATCTTTACGTTGTAATAGCGCGGCTAAGGGTTCACTTACCGCAGCCCTATTTTGGATAAGTTCTTCCCCCTTGGGAGCATAAGTAGAACTCGCTACTTTCATTTCTCTCGCTGTTAGCGCTTTAGCGTAACTCATGTTAATGCACCTATTTAGCCAACAACTCACTAACTGCTGAGTTTGACCCAAAAACAAACACTGTATACTTATACAGTATAATTATCTTTTGTTATATCGCAAGCGATCCACAGCGCAAAAAAAAGCGCCCCTCAAATGAGGGGCGCTTTTAAAGTCGATAAAAACGAATCTTCGGCTATTAGTAAGCCAAATAATTCATTATTTTATTTAAACTTCTTCACTTTCTTTAATGCAATTTGCTGTTTAAGCATAGAAAGATGGTCGGTAAACACGATGCCATTTAGGTGGTCCATTTCGTGTTGTAACACAATCGCTAAAAATTCATCGGTATCAATTTCAAACGCTTTACCGTCACGGTCTAATGCAGAGACTTTAACCCCTTCATGGCGGTTCACTTTAGCGCGGTAGCCAGGAATAGATAAACAACCTTCTTCACCTTGATACTCACCACGAGACTCAACGATTTCAGGGTTAATCAACACGATTGGCTGATCACGCTCTTCAGACAAATCGATAACCAAAATTGCATGTAAACTACCAACCTGAGTCGCCGCTAGACCGATACCGTCTTCGGTGTCATACATAGTTTCGATTAGATCATCGATAAAGCCTTGTACAGACGCAATATCTGTTACAGGCACAGCTTTGCGCTTTAAGCGCTCATCGGGGATCGTTAAGATGTCTAACACTGCCATATTTTTATCACACTAAATGTTAACTATAAAATTCGCGCTATTATGACCTAATCATCAATAAAGGCAATCTCGAGTTCCATTTAAAGTCAGCAATCCCTCTAGTTTAGGGGGTACTAGCGCAATAATGAGCTCAAGCAAGCCCTATAACTTGCTCATACAACCCCACGAATCCGTTTCTATTTTGCACAATTGTCGCCACTTTTTATTAACATGTGATAGCATGATTAAAATTGCATAAAATATACGGATAATAATATGACTCAAGCAGGACGCACTGCGCTGCCCGCTACTTTCTTTGTTGCCAATACCATGGAGATCTTTGAACGCCTCGCTTGGTATGGCTTCTTTGCCTTGTCATCCTTATATATGACCTCACCACAAAACCAAGGTGGCTTAGGCTTTTCAGAGCAAGAGCGCGGCCTATTACAAGGCATGATCCCTTTTTTTCTTTACCTATTTCCAGTGCTAACAGGCGCGCTCGCTGACCGCTATGGCTACCGCAAAATGTTTTTAGTCGCCTATGCCATCATGTGCCCCAGTTATTATTTACTCGGCCAGGTCGATACCTTTATGGGATTTTTTGTCGCTTTTATGGGGGTTGCTGTTGGCGCGGCCTGCTTTAAGCCTGTGGTAACCGGCACGGTGGCACGCACAACAGATGAAACCAACCGCGGCTTAGGCTTTGGGATCTTCTACATGATGGTCAATATCGGCGGATTCTTAGGTCCATTCATCGCAGGTTATGTAAGAGCAATTAGTTGGGACTGGGTCTTTATCATGTCTGCTTTTTGGATTGCGGTTAACTTTATTCCTGCCTATTTCTTTTATAAAGAGCCAACAGATCAAAATCAGCAAAAAGGTAAGCCTCTTACAGCGGTATTTCAAGATATCCAAGAAGTGCTGGGTAATGCGCGTTTTGCTATTTTATTCTTCGGCACCCTCGTTATTTTGATGTCTTATGGTGCCAAGTGGATCACAGGTGAAACCACACTGATCATTTATGCCCTTTGGTTCAGCGGGCATATTATTTGGGACAAACTCGCTTCTTCTAAAAAATCAGCCCCTTGGTATGCACAAAAAATTAGTTTAGGTAACAAACCTTTTGTTATTTATCTACTGATACTTTCTGGTATGTGGATGGTATATCAGCAAATTTTTATTACTTTACCTATTTATATTCGCGATTTCGTTGATACATCAGATCTGGTATTGATGCTTGCGTCTTATCCGGATTTACTGCAATTTTTTGCACCTGTGGATATTAGCCTATTACAATCTGAACTCACTCGTCTAAGCAGTGAAGTAGCAAGTGGTACGCTCAATGCGAAACAAGTTTACTTTGAGCTAGTCCATACTAAAGTCATGGTACCAAACACTGAGATCAGTCAAGCCTTAGCCGCTATCGCGCAAACGCCGGCTGCAGCTGTCGAGTACGCACAAAGATGGGCAAGTGAGTATCGTCAAATCAACCCAGAATATTTAATCGGTGTTAACTTCTTATCAATCGTCGTGATGCAATTAATGATCAGCCGTTTTGTTGAGCGATTTCAAGCGTTACCCGTCTTAGTTGGCGGCACTATTATTCTCGCCCTTGGCACTGCAATTGGCGGTGTAGCTCACGGTGCAATTATGGGCGGTGCTATGGTGCTTACTTCTATTCTGGTTTTTTCTATTGGCGAAATGGTCGCTTCACCAAAGAGCCAAGAATATGTGGCAAGCTTTGCACCACATGATAAAAAAGCCATGTTTATGGGCTATTACTTTGTCTCTTCTGCGACTGGTTTTTTACTCGCGGGGCCATTGTCGGGTTACTTGTATGCTGAAGTCGCAAAAGGGGCTGAACGCCCTGATTTAATGTGGTACATCATTGGTGCGTTAGGATTACTAACAGCGCTAGGGTTAGTGTTGTTCCATAAGTTTGGCACCACCCCACAAGCAGAGTCTCAGCCTAGTGTCGCAATCGCCTAAGCCTGACTCTTAATTAGTCTCAATAAGCAAAAAGCCCATGTACGATAGACAACATCGTACATGGGCTTTATTTAAGCTAGTTTATTCGCTAAGCGACAATTAAAACTGAGAACGTATAGCGAATACCCATTGAGTATCTTCACTCTCAATTCTATCAAGCTTTTCCCAGTCATACTGATAACGCACCAGCCAAGACCATTGCGGATTAATTTGATAGCCCAGCGCTAACCAACTTCTGGCTTCATAACGCTCAACACCATCAATGCCAGCATTACCTTGAACATAAAACTCGCTATACCAATGTTCGGTCATAGGTTTTAACACTGTCATACTGGCATTGGCAGCAGTGCTGTCCTTATAAGATTTTACCGCTAAGTGATTTACCGCTAGCTCAGTAAAGACGAGAGTGCTAAACCAGCCTTGATGCTCGGTCATTAAACCCATCTGGTATTGGTAATGGTTAGCTTTTCCTTGCGGAGTATCTGTTTTACCATGATCTACAGAGGCTCTAAAGTTCACATCACGGGTTGAATACAGATAACCTAAATGCCATTTATCACCGTCAAAATTGGTGTTAGCCGAAAATTTTTGATGACTCGTTGCAAAACTGCCACCTAATTTAAATGTGTCGTCGTCAAAACCTATATAGAGTGAACTATTGAGATTTAAAGGGTCAGCGATATGACGAAAATCACTCGCCAAAACAGGTGCCGATGCCACAGAAAGTAATAACAAAGACCCGATAAAAGGACGCAAAGCCTTTACTGACATTATATATACCGTCAAAAAAGCGCTATTATTACTTTAGCGCTAACTATCAGCAAGGGCTTTTACCTTATATTACAACAACGTAACAACAGTAAAACACTAACCCAAATAAGTAACAGCTGCATCAGGCTTTGCGCCAATAAACAGTATAATACCAATCAGTATAAGAATTTGATCTACTCAGAGCGGTTTTTGGCAAACTAATTCAAGGCGAATAGCAGCAATAATGGTTATTCCCTTATAAAGCTAATCAACGCAAAAGTAGGCAGCCCAAAACGCTCCAGAATGGCGAGTTTTAGCGATTCTGATGCTGTGTTAACGAGCTCGAACGTAGAACAACTATGCCCTTTACTCGTTGCGAGCTGCATGGATGCAGCAAATGTCATTAAAGCAGGAGCACTTAATGACCTAGCCTCAAAACCGCTAAACTCTCGCTGAGTGGCTAAATGTTTATACTGATTGGTATAAGCCGCGTGCTTAACTTGATCTCTCGCGCGTTAAAATTTACCGTCATTAAGGACGTACAATGCAAATAAGCAGTCAAACTTCAGCAATGAGTCAAATATGGCACATAGTGGCAATGATCCCCGAAGGGAAAGTATGCTCTTACGGTAAGGTGGCCGATCTTGCAGGCTTACCTGGCCGTGCCCGTTATGTGTCTAGAGCCTTAAAAATGGCACCGGGAGAGCTAAAGTTACCTTGGCACCGCGTAATTAACAGCCAAGGTAAAATATCCTTTGCTGAAAATACCGAGCCTTTTATCGAGCAGATGCAACGACTACGTAGCGAAAATATTGTTGTGAATCGCGGTAAGATCAAAATGGCAGAATATGAATGGCAGCCAGATCTAGCCACATTAGTCCTTTCAATACCATTTTAAGCTAAGGCTGTTAAACTAATAGGTAACTGACTCGCAGCAAAAAAGATTCTATGCCATTGTTTGTACTAAGCAGTGATAACAAATAGCCTACTTCAATCGAGCATCACATAAGGCTATTGAAGGTACCCAAAATAGAAGGAGTTATCTTTGTTAAAAACACTCATAATCTTATCTGTAATAACTTTATTATTTGCCAGCCCTGCTAGTCAGGCCAATATTAGTGCCTTAACTCCTCACACTGCTGAGTATCAAGTCAACTACGGCAGTATTGAGCTTGGACGCGCCCGCTATATTTTAAGTGCACCTGACGGCAACTTATTTCAATATCGCTTTGATAGCGATGTCGGACTGCTACTTTTATCAGATCAGCGCCATATCCGCAGTGACTTTACCTTAGAGGCCAACAACCACCTCGAACCTATGCGTTACTCAGTTGAACGAACAGGCACAGGCCCAAGCTTCAGAGAGCAAGCGGCTTTTGCCAAAGGTCAAAACGTGGTGCACAGCCGTTATAAAGACGAACGCGCTAAATTCCCTTATGACAGCGAACTATTTGACCCGTTAATGGTGCAGCTGCAATTTAGACTGGATATGCAAGCCGATAAAAACGAGTTGCATTACACCATGGTTAAAGAAGGCGAAGTCGACGACTATGCGTTTAAAATTGTCGGTAAAGAGAGAGTGAATATCGAAAGTGGTAGCTATCAAACAGTCAAGTTTGAGGTGATCCGTACAAGCAAAAAACGCCAAACCTTTTTTTGGATGGCACCTAAGCTTGGCTATTTACCGATCCGCTTGACCCACTTTGAAAAAGGCAGTAAACAATTAGACATTAAGTTACTCAATTATCAATTTGAGCAATCTGCGGCAGCCAACGCGCCTAAACAAGCACAAATCGATGAAGCTGCGAGTAACACCGAGGGGGAGTAATACCAATTGCCAAATAGCAGGCTAATATGTGGCTAAACCATACAGTTTAACAACAAACAAGCTAACAACTCGCTAAATAGGTTTTAGCGAGTTGTTTGTGAATATTAACTGTATTAGCTAACAGATGAACTCATCAGTTCACCTTTTTTAAACAGCTTCCACTCACCAGGGCTAAGCACATTCCATTGCTCATTATTGGTTAATGGGCGAGTTGCAATCACAGTCACCACATCGTTAGGCGTTGTCTCTTTATCAAAATCAATCACTACATCGGTATCAATCAATTTTGCCTTACCAAAAGGTGCTCGGCGAGTAATGTAGCAAAGGTTATTGCTGCAATAACTCATTAAATAATCGCCGTCACTTAAGATCATATTAAATACGCCTAAAGCACGGATTTCATCGGCTAACGTTGAAATATATTGATAAACCGCCAATCTATCAGCAGGTGCTGTGTCACCAAACTTCTCGACTACTTTGTCCATTATCCAACAAAATGCCATTTCACTGTCGGTATCACCCACAGCGGTAAACCGCTTAGAAACAAACTTGTCCTCATAATCACTGAGCTGACCGTTGTGCGCATAAGTCCAATATTGCCCCCATAATTCACGGGTAAAAGGGTGAGTATTCTCTAACGATACACAACCTCGGTTAGCTTGCCGAATATGACTAACAACCACTTCGCTTTTAATCGGATAAGACTTAATTAGCTGCGCAACATGGGATTCACTACTGGGTCTCGCATCTTTAAAGGTGCGATTGCCTTTGCCTTCGTAAAAAGTAATCCCCCAACCATCAACATGTGGTCCGGTAACCCCACCTCTTTCGGCAAGTCCGGTAAAACTAAATACAATATCTGTCGGAACATTGGCACTCATGGCCAGTAACTCACACATTAATCTTAATCCCGTCTATCTACGACTTCATCTCCGTATTCTAACCACTTGATAGCCATTGTGGAATGTTTGTCTACACACAATATTTAAACATTTGTTTGAAAAATACTTGTATTAAAATTAACTAAGGTTTAGATTTTATGAGACACAGGTCTGACCACGCACTATAATTGTGAGGAAAGGCGCAAAACAAATGCCTTTAGGTCAACTTTAGGTCACAAATATAAAGGAGAATGACAGTGACGACCCTACTTTGGATCTTGGTGATGATTGTGGCGATAGGTGCTTTTGCCTATCTCAGAGTCTCTCTACTAACCGCCACCCTCGGCACCGCGATTGTATTAGCAATCGGTACCGGCGTAGGCTACGCAAGCTCAATACTTTGGCTGGTTTTTCTTGCTATTGCCCTGCCGCTTAATGTCAGCTCCTTTAGACAAAATGTGATCACTCGACCATTACTCAAAATGTATCGTGGCATCATGCCTGAAATGTCTTCTACCGAAAAAGAAGCCATTGAAGCGGGTACAACTTGGTGGGAAGCCGATCTATTTGCTGGCAAGCCTGATTGGAACAAGCTTCACAACTACCCTAAAGCAACATTAAGCGCCGAAGAACAAGCTTTCCTTGATGGTCCTGTTGAAGAAGTTTGCCGTATGTTGAACCAACATCAAGTTTCCCATGAGCTTGGTGATCTTCCTGAAGAGATTTGGCAATACCTTAAAGATCACGGTTTCTTTGCGATGATTATTAAGAAGAAGTACGGCGGCCTAGAATATTCTGCTTACGCTCAGTCTCGTGTACTGCAAAAACTTGCAGGTCTCAGCAGTGAACTCGCATCAACAGTCGGTGTGCCTAACTCTCTTGGTCCTGGTGAACTACTACAGCATTATGGTACCAAAGCTCAACAAGACCACTACCTGCCCCGCCTTGCTCAAGGCCTTGAAGTACCTTGCTTTGCATTAACGAGCCCAGAAGCCGGCAGTGATGCTGGCGCAATCCCCGATTTCGGTATCGTGTGTAAAGGCGAATGGGAAGGCAAAGAAGTACTGGGCATGAAACTCACCTGGAACAAGCGTTATATTACCCTTGCGCCAGTTGCAACAGTGCTTGGTCTAGCATTTAAACTGCGTGACCCTGACCAATTGCTAGGTAACCAAGAAGATTTAGGCATTACCTGCGCCCTTATTCCAACAGACATTGAAGGCGTTGAAACTGGTCGCCGTCACTTCCCACTAAACTGCATGTTCCAAAATGGACCAACACGCGGTAATGAAGTCTTTGTACCATTGAGCTTTATTATTGGTGGCGCCGAAATGGCAGGCCAAGGCTGGAGAATGCTAGTTGAGTGTTTATCTGTTGGTCGTGGTATTACTCTGCCATCAAACTCTGCTGGTGGTATAAAAACAGCAGCGCTTGCAACAGGTGCGTACGCTCGCATTCGTCGCCAATTCAAGCTGCCTATTGGTAAACTGGAAGGCATCGAAGAGCCTATGGCACGTATTGGCGGTAACGCTTACTTAATGGATGCGGTAACCTCACTCACTACCACAGGTATTGATCTTGGCGAAAAACCATCGGTGATCTCTGCCATCGTTAAGTATCACCTTACCGACAGAATGCAGAAGTGCGTTATCGATGCCATGGATATTCATGGCGGTAAAGGTGTGTGTTTAGGCCCGAATAACTACTTAGGCCGCGGTTATCAGGCTGCACCGATTGCGATTACCGTAGAGGGTGCCAACATTCTTACTCGCTCTATGATCATTTATGGTCAAGGTGCTATCCGTTGTCACCCTTATGTATTAGCCGAGATGGAATCAGCGTTTGACCCTGATGCCGATAAAGGCTTACGCGACTTTGACGCGGCAATTTTTGGTCATATTGGTTTTACTACCAGTAACTTTGTCCGCAGTTTCTGGATGGGACTGACTTCAAGCCGGTTCTCAAACGCGCCATATTCAGATAAAACTAAGCGCTATTACCAGCAGATGAACCGTTTCAGTGCCAACTTAGCCCTGTTATCTGACTTAGCTATGGCTACCCTTGGCGGTAACCTTAAGCGTAAAGAGCGTATTTCAGCTCGCTTAGGTGATTTGCTCAGCCAGCTATATCTTGCATCTGCAACGCTTAAGCGTTATGAAGATGAAGGTCGCTTAACCGAAGATTTACCACTGGTTCAGTGGGCTGTTGAAGACTCACTCTATAAACTGCAGTCTTCATTAGATGAGCTATTGGATAATTTCCCAATGGGACTGGGTATTGCACTGCGCGCTGTGATCTTCCCATTTGGTCGCCCACTTAAACGCCCAAGCGATATCCTTGACCACAAGGTTGCTAAAATTATGCAAACACCTTGTGCCAGCCGTGACCGTTTAGGCAAAGGTCAATTCTGGACTGCAAGCGAGCATAACGCAGTGGGGATTCAAGAAGAAACCTTTAAAGATATCTTAGCGTCAGAACCTATCTACGACAAAGTCTGTAAAGCTGCAGGTAAACGCCTACCCTTTATGTGGCTTGATAAAGTAGCAGCTGAAGGTAAAGCGCTTGGTGTACTAAGCGAAGCGGAAGTGGCACTACTTGAACGTGCTGAAATAGGTCGTATGAAGTCTATCAATGTTGATGACTTTGATCCTGAAGAGTTAAAAGCACGTACGCTTGAGTATGCTAAGCAATTTGAAGCGGCTTAATTCAAATTGACTGTGACCAAGTAAACAAAAAAGGCTTAAGTATAACGACTTAAGCCTTTTTTATTGTCATGACACTGACATTTATAAAGGTGCTCAGCTCGCTGTTTACAGCTTTTTCAACTGTTTCATAAAGTCTGTCATATGCGGCTTAAACTGTTTGAACAGCTCCACATCGCGATTTTTTAACATCACTTCACCGAAGAGTTTTAAACCGACGGCAAAGGCAACGGCATCCGCTTCTTCTAAGTCCATTTTAATTTTGATCATCTCGACGATTTTGAAAATATCGTCATGATTACGCGCTTCAAACTGCAACGAATTATCATCGATAGGCAGTCCTTTCGCATCTTCTATATGCTCTAGGGTAACTTTATATAAATGGCCCTTCATGATTAACTCCTTTGTAGAGTAATAAGTTTCACTCTGCGATAGCTAAAAGCTTCCGATTAAGCGCTTTCATAAAAGGCTTTAATTGAAAGCGCTTAAAGAAAGCTCTTAAAGAAAGACGATTAACTAAGGTCTTTGCCCAGCTCAAACTGCATATAATAAAATCGGTCATCTTGCTGCACCACACTAAAGCCAAAAGCTTGGTAAAGCCTAACTGCAGGGCTAATTTTAAAGACTTTAAGCTCAATGAATTTAAGCTCAATCAATTTAAAGCTTGCCTGCTTTGCTATGCGCACGACTTCGCTTAGTACTTGCTTACCAATACCTTTATTTTGAAACCGGCTATCTACCTGTAAATCTCTAAGCTGACAACTATCGTCCTTAAATGACAATCTCAACACCCCAACAGGCTCACCATTAAGTAAGATTTGATGATTATCTAAATCCTCAGTCATGGTTAAGATAGTTTGACTATCCCAGTTTAGCCCATACTTTTTATAGTATGGCTGCATATTTCTGAGCGTTAACTCTGCTGCGCTGGCTAAATCATTGGCTGCGGATAATTCAATCAAAATCGCTCTCCTTTATGTGCCGCTTAGTATTGAGGTTTCATAAAGTTAGCAAACTATTGAAGTTAAAACTAAAACAATTTAGCTAATTGCTCACTTCAGGGGAATGAAAGCTAGATTAAGAGCTTAACGCAAAGCCCTTTAACTAACGTAAAATTAATCTTTTGATATACCGAACTTAAACAACATTATGCCGCCAAGTCTATCGCCTGCTCCCGTAAGTAATCCATGCCAGCTAAGAAACCACTAAACATTTTTAAGGCGATGAATTGCCCTGATTCTGTAGTACGGTAATCATTCCCCTGCTTAATTAATGCACCAGCAGCCAATAGATAAGTCAGCTCAAGCGGAAAAGCCTGCCATAAACTTTTGCCTGTATGAGCTTTAAAAAGACCATTATCTAAATGGCCTTTGCCCATCATAATCATCAAGTGATGCTGATCTATCGATTTGCTACTGAGCAGGTTGTGGTAATTGGTGCCGACCCCACCTAGCTCAATCAATTGAATATACTTATCAATATTAAAGCTCGATATTTGAAACTGCTCACCAAAACGGCCAAATGCGCCAGAACCAACACCAAAGCAATTCTCACCATCGAGAACATATTTGTTTTCAACTTTTTGACCAAAATTACGACTATATGTCCAAGGGAATTCCATCAAATAACGTTCAGCCATCACTTCTTTCACCGCTAAAAACTGTGGCCATAAGTCTTTAGGGCTACCTGCTAAGCATTGCGATTTTTTACGGCTTTTACCTATTCCGACCGTCAATGGATAAGTGGTTATCTGGTCGGGTTCAAGCTGCATCATACGTTTAATATCGGTCACGACGCTACTCGGGGTCTGCCCTTTAAAACCATACATTAAGTCTACATTTACTGTTGGAAACAGTTCTATACCACGTTGAATATGAATGGCTTGCTCATCACCAGAGCCAAATTTCTCATACCTTCCGCTAGCTTTTAATATATTGTCATCAAAGCTTTGTAAACCTATCGACATCCGGTCAACTAAACCGTTAAGAACTTCAGGGTTTCCGGTTTTAAAATAGCTAGGATCTGTCTCACAAGAGACCTCTCTGACTGTTGTGAGACTTTTAATCAGCTCAATCGTTTTAACCAGCTCATCTTCTAAAATCGTTGTAGTGCCGCCACCAATGTACACTCGGTTAAAACGCAACCCTCCCTCTATCACTCGGCGGATCTCTTTACGCAAAGCCGCAAAGTAAAGTTTCGCTTTTTGCTCGTTATACTTTATTTTATGAAACGAACAGAAACGACATAGGGTGTGGCAAAAAGGAATATGGATATAAAGGGTTTCAATTTTTTGCTGCTTAATAAAGCTTAATGGCGACTCACCCAAAGGGAAAGCTTTAGCATCCGCTAAACTCAGAGATTGCTTTATGGTATGTTGCATCACCAAATCTAGACTTTGTGTTGCTATAGATAAACGTAATTCTGCAAATGACATAACTCACCTTGTGATGATGAATTTACCTGTAACTCAGGTAAGCGGTGTCTCTACCTTACTCCTTGATTCTATTGAAAAGTGTGTTACAAAGCAGATGTTTACCCATAAATATCATCACAGATACTATGTCTGTCACAGAACCTAGTATTGAATCATATCGCTAACACTCATCTCAGCTAACAACACATGTAACGGGTATTACCTAACTCTGCGAGCGTTAATTACTTTAGCCATCAATAAGCGATTTTTTCATGGGTACACAATCTAAACTGATCCCTCTGGGTGAATGGTAGGTAGATATACACTCCCCAATAAATCCACATGCGCGATAAAAGCCTGCCGCATTGAGAGTAGAGTCCAATTTTATTTCAGTCAGATTATGTTGTACGGCTAACTGTTCTAAAAATGCCAACATCTGCTTAGCAGCCCCTCGACCAAAGAAATCAGGATCAACAAAAATGCCATCAAGCATACCGCTATCAAAGCTAATTTTACCGCTACCAATCACCTGGTTATTAACAATAGACACATAAAAGTTTTGACAAACATCAGTGATAAACTCATTAGAGATCTCTCCTTGTGTCCACAGCGCAAGTTGCTGTTGTGTATAATAGTTTGCACAGTTTGCAACAATACTGCGGTTACGAAGCGAGTAAATAGCTAAAGCATCTGACTCCAACGCTTTTCTGATTGTAATCATTTTATTAGCCCAATCTATTAAACCTACCCTAGAGTAACGATGCTCTGCATAAGCTGCAATCCACATGCCTCGTATGTACCCGATATAGACATTCACCTTATATTGAAGTCTGATGCAGTGAGTATCATTTATGAATGGCGATATACCTATTGGGGATACGAGACCAAAGATGATTTAAAGGTAGAATAATGCAACTGCTATTATTGCCCATAATGCAAGAGGGGTTACCGAGGAGAACTTAATGGACTTACCATAGAGCCGCTAAACTCTCGCTTAGCGGCACATGTTTTTACAGCTCGCAATTAACTAAGCAAATAGAACCAGCTAGTTCAAATCAAAGCGATCTGCATTCATTATCTTAGTCCACACTGCAATAAAGTCCTCCACCAACTTTTGTTGATTATCATCTTGAGCGTAGACCTCCGCATAGGCTCGAAGGATTGAGTTAGAACCAAACACCAGATCTACTCGAGTAGCTGTCCACTTAACCTTTCCAGTTTCACGATCGCAGATCTCATACAGATTATGACCTGCTGGTTGCCACGTATTGTTCATGTCAGTCAGATTAACAAAGAAATCATTTGTCAGTGTTCCTTTGCGTTCGGTAAGCACACCGTGGTTGGCACCAGCGTAATTGGTCCCCAATACCCGCATACCACCTAGGAGCACTGTCATCTCTTGTGCTGTGAGTCCAAGTAGCTGTGTTTGATCAAGCATCAACTCTTCAGCGCTAACGGCATACTCTTTCTTTAGCCAATTACGATAACCATCATGAAGTGGCTCTAATACATTGAAAGATTCAACATCGGTCATATCTTCGCTAGCATCACCACGGCCAGGGGAAAACGGTATCTTTGTAACATGCCCAGCCGCTTTAGCAGCTTGTTCTACGCCCAAGTTACCAGCTAGCACAATCACATCTGCCACACTAGCACCAGTTTTCGCAGCAATAGGCTCAATCACGTCCAGTACTCTATTGAGCCTTTCTGGCTCGTTACCTTGCCAGTCTCTTTGTGGCGTTAAACGGATCCTTGCTCCATTTGCCCCGCCGCGAAGATCAGAGCCCCTAAATGTTCTCGCGCTATCCCAAGCAGTGGTGACCATATCGCTGACACTCAGTCCACTTGCCGTTATTTGTGCCTTAACCGCCTCCACATCGTAATCGCTGCGCCCTTGTGGAACAGGATCTTGCCACAGCAAGTCTCCATCCGGTGCATCTGGGCCGATATACCTTGTTTTGGGTCCCATATCACGGTGGGTTAGCTTAAACCATGCTTTCGCAAAGACAGCAGAAAAGTATGCGGGGTCTTGATAAAAACGTGCAGAAATTTTTTGGTAATCGGGATCCAACTTCATCGCCATATCTGCATCGGTCATAATCGGGTTATAGCGCCGAGTTAAATCTTCAACATCAACAGGCTTGTCTTCTTCTTTAATATTTATCGGCTCCCACTGCCACGCTCCAGCAGGACTTTTATTCAGCTGCCACTCATGGTTAAGTAGCAAGGTAAAGTAACCGTTATCCCATTGAGTAGGATGCGTAGTCCACGCCCCTTCAAGTCCGCTCGATACGGTGTCACGGCCGATGCCGCGTTTGCTGTTATTTATCCAACCTAGGCCTTGGTCTTTAATATCTGCTCCCTCAGGCACAGGCCCTAACAGCTCTGCATCATCATTACCGTGGCATTTACCTACTGTATGACCACCAGCGGTTAACGCCACAGTTTCTTCATCGTTCATAGCCATACGACTAAAGGTCACGCGAACATCTTTAGCCGTTTGAAGTGGATCGGGATGCCCATCTACACCCTCTGGATTAACGTAGATAAGTCCCATCATTACCGAAGCTAATGGGTTTTCAAGATCGCGCTCACCGGAGTATCGGCTCCCTTCGCTGCCACTAGGCGCTAGCCACTCCTTTTCTGCTCCCCAGTAGATATCTTTTTCAGGATGCCAAATATCTTCACGGCCAAAGGCAAAGCCATAGGTTTTAAGGCCCATGGATTCATAAGCAATTGTGCCAGCGTAAGCAATCAAGTCAGCCCAGCTCAGCTTGTTGCCATACTTCTTTTTAATTGGCCATAGTAAACGACGCGCTTTGTCTAAATTAACATTGTCAGGCCAGGAGTTCAGCGGTGCAAAGCGTTGATTGCCCCGACCCGCACCGCCTCGGCCATCAGCGGTACGATATGTCCCTGCAGCATGCCAAGATAAGCGGATCATTAGTCCGCCATAATGCCCCCAATCTGCAGGCCACCAAGGCTGACTGTCTGTCATCAACGCGTGTAGGTCTTTCTTAAGTGATTGGACATCAAGTAATTTCACCTGCTCTCGATAGTTAAAGCCTTCTCCCATAGGGTTAGTCTTACCATCGTGCTGATGTAAAATATCGAGATTGAGCGCCTTAGGCCACCACTCCATATTCGACATACTGATTTCAGTTGCGCCGCCATGCATCACAGGGCATTTTTTGTCAGCCATAAACCTTCTCCATTGTCTAATGAACCCCTTTCAAACGGTTAAACATAATATGTTCCCCCCTTGAGTTAATTAGTGTAGTTGCTTATGGTGACTTTTCGACATCCTGTTTGATTTTACTCACCTTATTGATGGCAAGGTGGTATACCCGCTAATAAACGGCGTTCAACAGGTATGTAGCGGCTATAAACTCAGTCGTTATCATTAGCGATAGCTGCTGCAGCGCCAATAATCGCCCCACCCACTATGACGCCTGTCAGGAAGTTATCATTGTTATGTTTCCACCGGTCATGGCGATTATCCTGCAATGCATGGCGGATTTCACGGCGTGCTTCGCGTTTTTCTCTGGCAACCTCACGGTAACCCTCACGTATTTCACGTTGAGCACATTTACGGGTCTTACAACGTAATACTTCACGGGCCGCTTCTCGCTTCTCGCGGTTAACTTCGCGGTATCCTTCACGGATCTCTTTGTGTACTTCATAGCGACCAGCATTAGCATCAAAGCTAACAAGACTTGAAGTCATCAATACCGTCGATACCATTATGGCAAGTGTTAGTCCTTGTTTCATTTATCTTCTCTCGTGTCTTGATGAAATACAGCTGCACGTTTTTCAAAGTTTGCCAACGCTTCGGTACACTCCTGCTGATTGAGCTCTATATTGCTGCCGTAACCAAAGCTGGTGGCATAGAAAAATGCTCGATCGCTCCCCAAAGTACGGCTAATTTGACTATTAATATTCAACGCTTCGGTTTCAAGTTGCGCTTTTTGATCTACAGCCACGCAGCCCAGTGCTAAGCCCGCCAAATAGCCGAAGTTCTTCAGCCCTGTATCGATTTGTTCTTCGGTTGGTACAATATAAGATTTAGCAGTATTGGCCATGACTGGTGCTGTCAGTGCCGTTATGGCGACAAATAATAAAAAACTTGAGGGGCGATGCATCATTTTCTCCAGGTACCTAACCCTTGATTAATTTCACTTATTGAAGATTTATACTTCACTATAAGTGAGTCTATTTCAGCGATAACTCGCTGATGACGCTATTAGGCCTATGTGAAGATGAACGGAAACTGAATGCCGACAGCACCTCAGGCAACAACGATTAAAAAATAAACTTAGAGGTAGATTAATGGTGCACAAATAGGCTCATTTATTTCGAGGTTAAGACATTTGCGTTTCTCGCAAAAAACTAAGGCCAATTGCAGTGCTTTAGCGATTGGTCTTGAGTAAAGCATTCTGATTAGTCGTATATTGAAGAGCAGTAATTAACCATCAGTCAGTGATATAAAAAATAGGTTCAGATTAGAACATTTCAACATAGAAGCCTATCTCTGAGGCTCTATGTCAAAATAACTCGCCATATCTGCTATTCGCGCAGCCCGTTTTCCACGCTATCAATATTGACCTCTAATTTAATGGCATCGGCAGGAATTAGACTAATCAACTCAACACCAACGGGTAGCTCGGTGTCCATTTCAGCGTTGATCACCCTCACCTTCCCCTCTTGCAGATAAATAAGAGGGATCGCGCCTTGTGAATATTGCGCCATAAACTTAGCGTAATTAAAATTTTCTGTTAGGCGAGTACTTTTTATGCTGGCGCCTTTTGCCATTAAGCTAGCAAGCTTTGAGTAAGAAACCGCTTCGCCAAATAAACATAGTCGCTTTAAGTAAGACTCTGACAGCTGATGACGCGCACTGGAGGTATCACTATTATTCAGCCCGTACACTTTTTCTTCACCAAATACATCTTGAAAATAGAAACTCACTAATGGGTTTAACTGCCGGTAAGGAGACACAACTAATACTCGGCCAATCCCAGCCATGTTCATATGGTTTTCTGCATGTTCTGACGCCGGATTACCAAAATATACCGGAATATTGTCCATACGAGCCTGACGAATATTGTCCCAGTTATTATCAGCAAGTAATACCGTTATGCCTTTAGATTGCAGTGTTTTAGCCAAAGCACGTGAAAAACTCGATGCACCGAACATCAGTAAGCCTTGAGAAGAATCAGCTGTAACGCCAAGCACTTTAGCCCATTTCCCTGCTGTTAGGCTTTGAATAACAACCGTGCCAATAATGATTAAAAATACCAGAGGTACAATTAGCTCTGCACCTTCAATACCAATGGCCTCAAGCTTAATCGCAAACAGGGACGAGACGGCTGCCGCCACAATACCCCGAGGGGCTACCCAACTCAAAAACCACTTGTCTCCTTTAGACAAGGAGGTGCCAATGCCGCAGCACCAGATACTCAAAGGACGCGCTATCAGCATGACGACCGCTAATAATGCTAGACCTTCCCAGCCTAAGCTTAATAAAGCATCAGCATTAAGTCGCGCAGCTAAAAGAATAAACAATGCAGATATAAGCAAGACAGTAAGCGTTTCCTTAAACTCTAAAATATCTGCAATATCAACACCTTTCATATTAGCGAGCCAGATCCCCATGACAGTCACAGAGAGCAAGCCAGCCTCCTCTTGCAGTAGGTTCGAACCAACAAATACAGCAAGCATTAAAGTCAGTACCGCGGTATTGCGTAAATAATGCGGTAAAAGGTTATTGCGAAGCACTAGACCAACTAAGTAACCACTTATCACCCCGAAACCCAGCCCTACGGCTAACATGGCACTTAATGCATGTAATACATGAGTTGTTGGATCGGCCGCAACGGCAATATATTCAAATACCAGTACTGCAAGTAAAGCACCTATAGGGTCAATAACAATTCCTTCCCAGCGCAATATACTCGCTAGTTCCGTTTTTGGCCTTACACTTCTGAGCATTGGCACAATAACCGTTGGCCCTGTAACCACGACTAATGCCCCAAATAGCAAGGCCATTGACCACTCAAAATCTAGCAGATAAAACGTACCGACCGCGATACAAGCCCACGTTATCACGGTACCTAATGTGACTAAACGCGTTACCATCACACCATGTTCTTTAATTTCTTTAAAGTTAAGTGTCAGTGCGCCTTCAAATAGAATAACGGCAACACCGAGTGAGATAATCGGGAATAATAGATCGCCAAAAATGGCGTCAGGCTGTAAGAACCCAAGCCCAGGTCCTAGCAATAACCCACAAAGTAGCAGCGGTAAGATAGCAGGTAGTCTCAGTTTCCAGCCTATCCACTGACAAAACAACGATAAAACACCTAGCAAAGCAAGCATCGCAGTGATCTGCTCTAGCATAGCCTATTTCCTTATCTGAACGTTTCAAGTGAAACGATGTTTGTTAAAACATGCCGTTGAGTGTAAAAACTATAGTAAAACCTGAGTAAAATACGATAACACTAAGAAAAGTAAATCAAAATTATCGTTAAATTATCTGAATGTACAATAATAGTGCGAGGTGCGAGGCAGGCAAGATATAGATTTAAAAGGCGTATAACGAAAAAAGCCCTTACACTCTGTATTAATAAGAAATGTAAGGGCTTTCATCTTTGTGTTGGCGGAGCGGACGGGACTCGAACCCGCGACCCCCGGCGTGACAGGCCGGTATTCTAACCAACTGAACTACCGCTCCTAAACTTTTAAGAAACCATTATGTCGATTTCTAAAGTCATTGTTATGTCACTAACATGACTTACAACTAACTAAAAAAGTTAGCTTTACTTAATTGGCGGAGCGGACGGGACTCGAACCCGCGACCCCCGGCGTGACAGGCCGGTATTCTAACCAACTGAACTACCGCTCCAAAACTTTTTT
>NZ_JAKILT010000022.1 GCF_023283535.1 Shewanella sairae
TATTCAGGCTCCTAGGTTCATCTGGTGATACAGATGGTCCACTCTATTAAGCGGTGGACAGCGCTTCATACGACCTCATGTCGCACGCCCCGTTATTATTTTCGTGAGCGTATTTAACGCTGGTCGTATATTGGGATTATTTCTATATAGTGAGCAACCATTTACTCAAAGTTTAACTAGCCATGTAGGTATTGAGCTGGTGATAACACTGAGTTTAGCTATTTGTGCCATTTCTGAATTTTTACGTTCTATCCGACATGCCAAATCAAAGTGTGCAG
This sequence comes from Shewanella sairae, assembly GCF_023283535.1. Lineage (GTDB taxonomy): Bacteria > Pseudomonadota > Gammaproteobacteria > Enterobacterales > Shewanellaceae > Shewanella > Shewanella sairae. Next base: position 279 of record NZ_JAKILT010000022.1, read on the forward strand.
GTAGCGCTTGTTTACGTCTTGATTAGCAAGTTATTTCAAACTTTCTGTTCAATAAATTTTATATTCATTGTTTACTTACCAAGGTAAAATCGAGCCGTCATAACTATAAAATTTACCAGTATCACTCGCACTGGTATCACGGATGATACGGCTTAAACAATCGGCTACATATTCAGCAGTAAATAGTTTTCCCTCTGGCACATTACGCTGAAAACGCTTGGATAACTCTGTGTCAGTGGTACCAGGGTGAAACACCAATACGCAGGTATTGGCCAGCTTGAAGCGCCATTCGATACTGATGGTTTTCATTGCCATATTGAGCGCAGCTTTTGAGCTTCTATAGCTCACCCAGCCCCCAAGACGATTATCTTCTATACTGCCAATTTTGGCGGAAACAGTCACAAAGTGGCTGGTGGTTTTCGATTTCAGGTGTTCGGCAAAGTAGCTTGCGAGTAATAAACTCGGAGTGACATTGATAACAATATTTTTATTGAAAAAGTTGCTATCAAACTCTTTAACGCTTTTCTCTGGGTTATGTTCGCCATCATGCAGCATACCTACTGCATTAACTAATAAGCTCAGCTTTGGTAAAAGCTTAGCAAGCTCTTCAATGTCACTTTCTACCGTGACATTCACCTTGTACCAAACCAGTTTAGGGTGATTAAGTGCAGGCTTATTTGTGCGATAGGTGGCAAATACGTTTGCCGTATTTGTCGCTAAATAATGTTCTACCAGTGCCAAGCCTATGCCACCAGAGCCGCCTACTACCAATACATTCACGTTTGTTGTCCTTACAAAGTTACTGATGTCGTGACTTTAAAGAAATACGGAGATTGGAGGCTGAGGGATCAACTCAGTCTCCATGATGTATTAGCGTGACTGTTAACTTTAGGCGCTGGTGGAGCGCTTTTATTGATTATCTGGTTACTCAGCTTCTGAGGCGATAACAGCTTTAATACCGTGAGAGTGAACCTTTACGCAAAGGCCATCTTTCTTAAAGGCGATTGTAGGGTTGAGTAAGCGCTCTTTATCCCCTTGTGGTGAGCTTAGCTTCACTTTGATATCAGTTTGTCCCGCTAATACAGGTGCTAGCTGTGGTGCTTGTTCAAGCAGGGATTGGGTTAGCATGTCGCAATTATTAGCGCCGCAATCGAGCACAAGCTCTATATGCTCCCAGCCCTCCTTTGGATAAGCTTTTTCGCCAGGGTAAGGCAGTTCAACACATTCAATAGTATTGGTACCCATCAAAAGTGGCGTGTTTAGCTCAATAATTAAAATTGGGCGGCCATTAATCATGTTGTCTGAAATAATCGTGCCGACGTTAGCGAAGTCTTGTCTAAGCTGGTCAGCGCTTGCATTCGTATTCACTCTTAAGGCGCTATGATCACATTCTAGTGTTAGCTTATCTAAGCCTAACTCTTGAGTAAACGCTTGTATACGCTGGCTAAATACCGGCCAGCTATTGATTAATTCTTGGTATGTCATGGGTGAGCCTTAATGCTAAAAGGGCGTGGAGAATGATGGTAAAATATTAAAAAATCCGATAAATATGACTTGCAAAGAGGCCAATTATGGCCAGATTTCAATAGGTGTGCCTGCATCAATCATTTGCCAAAGTTCATCCATTTCGGCGTTAGTCACAGCGATACAACCGTCGGTCCAGTTATACATTTGTGCTTCTTCTGGTGACAGGCTGGAATTGGGATTCTCGCCGTGGATCATAATCTGTCCACCTGGGCTAATGCCTAACGCATTGGCACGTAATCTGTCTTCATCGTTAGGGTAAGAGATATGGATCGCCCGGTAATATGCGCTATCAGATTTTTTATAATCTAATATGTAGCGACCTTCTGGAGTTCGTTGGTCACCTTCGGTGAGCTTATGGCCTACAGGGCTATCGCCCATAGCAATGCGGTAGGTTTTAAGCACTTTACCTTGACGCAACACTTTCATGCTGGATTCTGACTTTGTGACAACGACTAAATCTATCTTTGGGCTTGCCCAAGCACAATTGGAGAATAAACCGCTGACGGTCAATAGAATTAAGCTAAGTGATAGAGCTAAAAAGCGCATGAAAAAACCTTGCTGACAGACGAACTAGCGATAAATGAATAATGGCATATTACCTTAAAAAACCGCTGCTGTTGACGGCAAAGGGTAAGATTATTTTTGAGCTCTGATCTTTTGCGTGTCACACTATTAGCATTATTGATTTTAAAACATTGATCCGTCGACTGAAGTCGGCGAGAGCAAACATCACTTTTTTGTAAGGAGTTGCTGCAACAATGGCAACAGAGAAAGATTTAGAAAGCCAATTTAAACTTAAGTTACGTCGGGTGATTTTTGGCACTGATACTCCCGCAGGGCGCTACTTTGACCTCAGTTTGATGGTGTGCATTGTATTAAGTGTGGCGTTAGTTTTTCTTGATACAGTGGCGCGTGTTCACGCGAAATATGGCGATATTATCGTGATGCTGGAGTGGGGCTTTACCTTTATTTTTACGATAGAGTACATTCTTAGGCTCTATTGTTCGGCTAAGCCGCTCAGTTACGCGAGAAGTTTTTATGGCGTAGTTGACCTTTTATCGGTATTACCAACGTATTTGGCACTGCTGTTCCCGGGTGCTAACTTCACTATGGTTATTAGGGTCTTGCGCTTATTCAGGATCTTTAGAGTATTAAAGCTGCTGCGTTATTTAAGTGAAGGTAATCTGTTATTGCGAGCCATGCTGCAATCAGGGCGTAAGGTGTTTATCTTCTTTTTCTCTGTTAGCCTGATCGTGGTTGTTCTGAGCGCCGTAATGTATGTGGTTGAAGGGCCGAATAATGGTTTTACTTCAATCCCCAAGTCTATTTATTGGACAATCGTCACCATTACCACTGTAGGGTATGGCGATATCACACCGGGTACGCCATTAGGTCAGGCGATAGCAGCATTTACCATGTTGTTAGGTTATTCAATTATTGCGATACCAACCGGTATTTTGACCGCAGAAATATCGCAAGAAATTGGCCGTACAAGAGATTTAAGACGTTGCAGTAACTGTTTAAAAGTTGGTCATGAAAACAACGCATTGTATTGCGATCATTGCGGCAGCGAATTAGAGAGTGAATTGTAAATCACTTACATGTGTTGAATGTATTTAGTTAAAGGACTAGCCAAAGGCTAAGAGGTGTTATGGCGGTAGCCAAGTTTGTACAGGGATCGATTTTACGACATATATTAGTGATGAGCTCTACCGCTGCAGTGGGGATCTCAGCGCTGTTCGTGGTCGACTTATTAGATATTTTCTTCCTTAGTTTATTAGGTGAGTTAGAGCTCGCGGCTGCGGTCGGTTATGCGGGCACGATTTCATTTTTCACCACCTCAATTGGTATCGGGTTATCTATTGCGCTAGGGGCTTTAGTGTCTCGCTCTATTGGCGCTAAAGAAACGAAAAAAGCGAAACGATTACTGCTTAACAGTTTGGTGGTGACCTTACTGATGAGCATTTTAGTTGCGATTACCGTTTATCTGTTTATCCCTGATTTATTAAAGTTAGTCGGCGCCACCGGTAAAACCGCTGAGCTGGCTGAAAGCTATCTTAATATCTTGGTGCCATCACTACCGCTTATTTGCTTAGCAATGGCGTTAGGCAGCGCACTAAGGGCAGTGGGCGATGCCAAGTTGTCTATGGTATCGACCTTAATTGGTGGCGGTGTTAACGCCGTATTTGACCCGATATTTATCTTTATGTTCGCTATGGGCATTGAAGGGGCTGCGGTTGCGTCGGTGATGGCACGTTTTGCGGTATTTGCTGTCGCTGCAAAAGGGGGGGTGGTTAAGCACAATTTACTTGGCCGTTTTAACTTTGATCATTTTGTTGAAGATTTAAAACCTATTTTTGCTATTGCAGGTCCTGCAATGCTAACTAACGTGGCAACACCAATTGGTAATGCGGTGGTTACCCGCGCTATTGCCGATTTTGGTGACAGTTACGTGGCTGGTTGGGCGGTACTTGGCCGATTAATTCCGGTGTCATTTGGGATGATTTTCGCCTTATCTGGCGCAGTGGGTCCTATTGTTGGGCAAAACTTTGGCGCGTTGGAATTTGAGCGAGTGAAAGAGTCGCTCACCCGAGCCATTCAATTTTGTGCCGTATACGTCATCGCAGTGTCTTTACTGCTGTTTCTTACTCGCCATCAAATTGTCAGTGTGTTTGATATGAAAGGTGATGCGGCAGAGTTAATCTTATTCTTCTGTTCGTATATCGCAGTGTTTTTTGTTTTTTCAGGGATTTTATTTGTCGCTAATGCTTCCTTTAACAATTTAGGCAAGGCCAAATATTCAACCTTATTTAACGTGGGTAAAGCCACTTTGGGCACTATCCCTTTTGTGTATTTTGGCGCCCAATGGGGTGGAGTATATGGAGTGCTTGTTGGCCAAGCAATAGGCTCGATTATCTTTGGTGTATTGGGTGTCGTGGTGGCTTATCGACTAGTCGATAAAGTGCAAAATATGGCGACAGGTAGTGTGTCTGCAAGTGAGTTGCGCGAGAGCGTCACACAAGCGGAAGATAAGACAGAGTTTGATGAGGAATTAAGCTTAAGTAGTCAAAATCCCATGTCATCATCATGCGCTAACATGGCAATGGTGAATGAAGAGCAAGATTGCGTTGCGAGTAATAAAGTGGCTGAGCTTATTGGTACAGACGAGAAAGCGTCAACCAAGTAAGCTCAATCTAACGAAGCGCATAGTGATGCAAAAGAGTGAGTTGGCTTGAGGTCAACTCGCTAACCGTAAAATGGGCTAGCTTGCAGGTGTTGCTTTTTCTTCGTTTGTTTCTGCAGGATCAGCCGCTGAAAGGTCAGCTTCTGCGGTGCCTTCTGTTGCAAGTAATGCTTGCTCAGCGGCTTCAGCCTCTAGTTTCGCTTGCTGTTCAGCACGCTCTGCTTTAGACACATATTTTTTGATCGTAGGCGCAGTGTGCTTATTAAGGCGAGCCTTGGCACGTTTAGCGGTCTTTTTGATCATCTTCTGTTTTCTGTTCATGAGTTCTCTACGATATGTCGTCTATAGTATGACAATTGTGGCACATTAGGCGCCAAGCTAGAAATCGGATGCGGATTTTACCCTAAACGCGCCGCTATCGCTACCGTCGTGTTTATTACAACTTGATTACTTTTTAAGGAGTGAGGTTAGCGTAAAAATGATGTACCGCAGATTACTAACAGATTAAAATGGCTTCAAAGCATCAATAGTGGTGCAGCCATGAGTTATTGCAGTATGAATCCACCAAACAGTATTACTTTTTTCAGCCGATTTGAAGCCGATATTTTAGCCGGTAAAAAAACCATTACCCTGCGTGATGAGTCTGAGTCTTTCTATCAAGCGGGCCAGCGTGTGAGCGTGTCTAATTTAGAAGATGGTCGCTGTTATGGTGAGCTTGATATCCTCTCTATTAGCCGCGTGGCTTTTGATGACTTAAATGACACCCACGCAGAGCAAGAAAATATGAGTTTAGCTGAGCTTAAGACCTTAATTAGGCAAATTTATCCTGGTATTGAAGCGCTGTACTTAATTCACTTTAAGTTAGTCTAATTCACTTTAAGTTAGTTTAATGCAATTTAAATGGGTTTAATTCTTTGTAAACTCATTTAGTTCAACTTCTTAGTCGTTATTTTTTCACTAAGTTATTTTAGTGTGCGGTTATTCAAAACTCTGGTTTTTGAATAACGATAGTTCATGCAAAACCTCAAAGCAGACAGTAGACTTGTGTTATTCAACTGAATAATACGGTCTATGTCGCTGATGACAACGGAGCACTCTGTCGAGGCTAAAGGGGTCATTTTTAGATTGTTTGAGCCAATCGCTGAACTGACTCCCATGCCACATAAATTATTAGAAGGATGGGGAGAGCTTGATCCACAAATGCTGAAAATGTCGTTACTGAGCTTAATGATTTTCCCCTTTGTCATGCCAATTCCAATGGCAAAACTACATGGTTATCAACTTAATGAAGAATTTTATCAACAATTGGCCAAGCACAATATTGCGCTGCTCGAAAACGGGATCTGTGGAGGAAAGCGCTAATGTCTAGTTTTAAAGGTAAGCGCTGGTATTTTTTCCCTGCATTGGCAGTTGGCTTTGTGGTGCTGATTTTAGTGGTTAAGTTACGCAGTCATCCGCCGCTAGAGTTACAGTCAGAGCCGAGCAAGCTGGTTGAAGTGACTACACTTAAGCAGGTCCCGGTTATTGCTCAAGTTGATGCGTTTGGTCGAGTGAGTCCTAAAACTCAGTGGCAGTTGTTACCCGAAGTGGGCGGACGAGTGGTGTATAAGCACCCTGATCTAGCAGTGGGAAAAATCCTCGCTAAAGACACTTTATTATTATCTATTGACCCACTTGATTACCAAATTCGCCTGTCTCAAGCACAAGCAGATCGTAAAGCCCTTGAAGGTCAGCTTGCCGGTAAAGCGTTGCAACTTAAAAATCTACAGTTATCGCTTGAGATTGAAAATAATCGCTACGACTTAGTTAAATCAGATTTAAAGCGTAAAGAGACATTACGTAAGCAAAATTTGATTTCGCAATCAGAACTTGATGGTGAAAGGCAAAATCTATTAGCGCAGCAGCAAAAACTGCAAGAATTAGATAACAGCTTAAATCTAATGCCGAATGAAACTGACATTCTGAAGGCGCAGTTACAGCAAGCTATTGCCCGAGAACAAGAAGCCCTGAGTCAGCTAACTAAGACAGAAATTAGATTACCTTTTGAAGGCCGTGTGGCCGAAGTGAATGTTGAAGCCAGCCAAGTGGTGTCGCCACAGCAAATTCTTGCGCGTATTAATGGCATTGAGACCATGGAAGTTGAAGCGCAGGTCTCGCTAGGCGATGTGATGACATTAATGAAAACCGTTAATCAACCGCAAGCAGAAAAGGGGCAACTGCCTCGCGCTGAAGCGTTAGGGCTAACAGCTGAAATCACTCTTAAAGGCGCGACATATTCATTTAACTGGCCGGCAGCAATTAATCGTATTGGCGAAACCGTTGATCCAACGCTTGCGACGGTAAGTGTGGTTTTGCAGGTAGAGCAAGAGTATCGCGAGCTTAAAATTGGTCAGTCACCACCGCTGGTTAATGGCATGTTTGTTAGCGCTCGGATCAAAGGCGGCGAGCGTAACTACTGGATGGTGGCAGAGCGTGCATTACATGGCGATAAACTGTATATCATGAATCAAGATAACCGATTGCAAGTTATTGATGTACAAGTGCTATTCCGTCAAGAAGGCCAAGCTGCTGTACAAGGTGCGTTAGTTGAAGGCATGCAGTTAGTACTGACCGATCTTATTCCAGCAGTTAATGGCATGGCGCTGCGCACTAAAAGTAATGATGTTAGCGATTCAGAGCCTGCAAATGGGGAGATGCAGCCGTGATCGGTTTTTTTGTTCGCCATCCAACCGCAACAACGCTGTTGATGTTAGCGTTTATTGTGCTAGGTATTAAAGCGTTACCCGAGCTTAAACGTGAAACATTTCCCGAGTTTTCAAAAAACTACATTAGTGCTCAAGTTGTACTTCCAGGTGCGTCGCCGCAAGATGTAGAAGAAAACCTCTGCCTGAGAATGGAAGATGCGGTAGACAGTCTCGGCAGCATTACTGAAACCAAATGTGATGCGCTAGAAGGCGTGGCACGCATGACATTAAAGCTTGAAGATAATGCCGACCTTGGGCGTAGCTTGGTTGACGTGCAAACTAAAATTTCGGCGATTAAAGATTTCCCGGCTGAAATTGAGCCGCCAATTGTTGAGGAGCTAGACTTTAACGAACGCATTATCGACATCGCAGTATCAGCCTCTACCAGCAAACCAGAGCTTAAAGCTTATGCCGAGGACTTAAAACGTCGCTTAAAGTTAGATACCAGTATTAGCCAAGTTGAGATTGCTGGCTTTTCTCAACATCAATTATTGGTAGAAGTCTCACTCGGTGCAATCAAGCGCTTAGGTATGAGCGTTGCTGATGTAGCTAATCAAATTGAGCAACAAAACGTGCAGCTGCCGAGCGGAACGGTGGAAACGGCCAGTAAGAATATATTAATTCGGTTCGATCAACGTGAAGTTGAGCCTGAGCGTCTGGGTAATATTGTGATCCGCTCAAATGCCCAAGGTGGCTTAGTGCGGCTGCGAGATATTGCCACCATCACAGATAGGTTTGAGTTAGACGAAGAAAGTATTCGCTTTGATGGCGAACAAGCCGCCATTTTGACAGTGTTTAAGAATAAATCGCAAGATTCACTGCGCCTTAAAGAGGAGGTGATCGGCTTTTTAGATGCAGAAAAACTGCGTACGCCAAACGGTATCACCATCAGTACCTCTAATGATTTGAGCTCACTATTGTGGGATCGCTTAACCATGCTGATTAAAAATGGCTGGCAAGGTGTAGTGTTAGTCTTTTTGTGCATGTGGTTATTTTTTAGTTTGCGTTACTCATTCTGGGTGGCAATGGGTTTACCTGTTGCCTTTATGGGTAGCTTGTTCTTTATGGCACAAGTTGGATTAACCATTAACATTATGACGCTGGTGGCATTTTTAATGGCTATCGGCATCATGATGGATGACGCCATTGTGATTGCCGAATCGATTGCGGCGCATATTGAGCGGGGTATGAACAAGGCTGATGCCGTTATTCAAGGGGTAAAGCGAGTGCTACCGGGCGTAGTGTCATCGTTTTTAACCACAGTATTTATCTTTTCCAGTATCGCTTTTATGGAAGGCGATATGGGTAAAGTACTTAGAGTGATCCCGCAAACCTTGCTGCTTATTTTAACCGTGAGTTTAGTGGAAGCCTTTTTGATTTTACCAAATCACTTAGCCCATGCTGCTAAAGGCAAAGCGCGTAAAACCAGCCGCTTTAAACAAAAGTTTAATCAAAATTTTGAACACTTTAGAACGGTGCAATTGGTAGCAGCAGTTGAATGGGTGATTAATTGGCGTTATGTGTTTATGGGCTCAGTGATAAGCCTGCTACTTATCTCAATTTCGTTAGCTGCGGGGGGCGCGGTGAAATTTATCGGTTTCCCAGAGCTTGATGGCGATGTTGCTGAAGCGCGAATTATATTGCCGCCGGGATCAACGCTTGAACAAACTGAGTTTGTGGTTAATCGGGTGGTGAGTGTCGCGCGCGAGCTGGATGATAAATACAGCCAAAAAGAAGACAACCAAAGACTTATTCAACACATTACCGAGCGGTTTAACTTTAACGCTGATGCCGGAGAAAGCGGCGCTCACGTGGCAACGGTTAAGATTGATTTATTGAGCGCAGAGATCCGCCAGACGCTAATCAATACTTTTATCCGCGAATGGCAGCAAGGCGTGGGAGAGCTGGTTGATCCAATTGCGATTGTTTACAAGCAAGGCGCAATGGGGCCAGCTGGCCGCGCGATTGAAATTCGGGTACGCGGTGACGATTTAGACGAGCTAAAATCTGCGTCAATTGAAGTGCAGCAATATTTGCAGGGCTTTAATGGCGTGTCGGGTGTGATGGACAGCATGCGTCCGGGTAAAGCCGAAATCTTGATGACCTTAAAACCGGGAGCGGAAGCTTTTGGGGTTAACGGTATGATGCTCGCCAGTCAGCTTCGCGGTGCGTATTTCCATCAAACTGCTGATAACATTCAAGTGGGGCCTGAGAGCATTCAAATTGATGTGCAGCTGGATAAAGTCGATGCCGCCAAGCTTGAAAACCTGGCTAACTTCCCTATTACCATTGGCAGTGCTGGTGAGCAGGTGCCGTTATCGGCGGTAGCTGATTTTAAATGGCAGCGAAATTACGTCAAAATTTCCCGTCTAGACGGTATGCGGTTCGTTACTATTACCGGCGAAGTGGATACTCACTTAGCTAATGCCAGCGAGATTAATAAGGCCTTTAGAGACGAGTTATTACCTGAGCTTAAACAGCGTTACCCAGGGATTAGAGTAAGCTACGAGGGCGAAGTTAAAGAGAGTGCTACCACTCAAAACTCAATGGCGAGTGGCTTTATTGTTGGCTTATTAGCGGTATTTGCCATCTTAAGTTTGCAGTTTAAAAGCTACATTGAACCATTAGTGGTGATGGCGGTTATTCCGCTTGGTCTGATTGGCGTACTCTGGGGGCATTTGTTGCTTGGTTACTCTATGAGTATGCCATCAATACTCGGCTTTGTGGCGCTGGCAGGGGTTGTGGTAAATGACTCTATTTTGTTGGTGCAATATATTCGTTACCACGTAGAAGAGGGCCAATCGGTGCATGAGGCGGTAGTGAGTGCTAGCAAAGAGCGTTTTAGAGCGGTGTTTATTACCTCGCTCACCACAGCTGCAGGTATGTTACCGCTGTTACTTGAGACCAGTATTCAAGCGCAGGTACTGCAACCTCTTGTGGTGTCTATGGTGTTCGGTATTTTTGCATCAACCGCACTGGTACTGTTTATGGTGCCAGCCTGCTACGCAATTTTAGAAGACTTTGGCAAGGTGAGTTTTAGTAAAAAAGACGAAGCAATAAAAGCTTAATTTTGAGTACTCACTGAGTATTCCCCTGAGTAAGCCGATAGATAGAACAAAGGCGCTAACTGCAAAAGTTAGCGCCTTTTTTATAGTTAATCTGCAATCAGCGGGTTTTAGCTACGTAACCGCTGTTGCTTTATTATATTTTAGTGCTTTATTACATTTTGCTGAGCATATTGAGTGTAATGGCGACAGAGTTATCCGCGGTAGTTTGTTTAGCATCTTCATAGGTCAAATGGGCTGAGCCATCGGCTTTGTCAGAGATGGTGCGAATAACAACTAGCGGAATTTTAAACATATCGGTCACTTGCGCAACCGCAGCGCCTTCCATCTCAACGGCGATAGCATTGAATTCCTTAAGTAGCATGCTCACTGCGGCTTTGTCGGCAATAAACTGATCACCTGTTGCGATAATGCCTGAGTGAACACGCGCTTTACCCACAGATTCCTCTGCAGCGTTAAGTGCTAATGTTTGTAACTTTTTATCGGCATAGAATAAGCGGTCATCATAGCCATCAAGTTGACCTTTTGGCGCGCCAAAGGCGGTTAAGTCGACGTCGTGCTGCACCAGTGCCGTTGAAATTACCACATCAGCAACGTTGAGCTCAGCTCCCGCTGCGCCGGCAATACCGGTGAAGATAATACTGTTTACATTAAACTGGTGAATCAACACATAAGTGGTTATCGCGGCATTGACTTTACCCACACCAGAGCGGGCTACAACCACAGGTTTACCTTGGATAAAGCCAGTGTAATAAGTATTTTTGGCTACAGTATGAGTTTGGCGCTGATTAATTTCAGGTAGTAGCTTTTCTATTTCAGCATCCATAGCGCCTAAAATGGCGATAGGTTGTGAGCTAACAGCGGTATCTGCAGGTTTTGCTTGAGTATTAATAGTCATAAGTGATGAAAGTAACGTGATAATGACAGCAGCTGTGCGCATCTTAGTGGCATTCCAGAGAGTTTAGATGCGCGCATCATAATCACATCAAGATATAGAGTAAATCATTAACTATTTGGGTTTTGCTTAGCCTTACTTTGGCAGCAGAGGCTGGTAATAGCGGCATTTATGGCAGGTTAATGCCTGCTGGGCCATCGTTTATGGCTTAGCTATGGCTTAAAAAATCATCCAATAAGTCGCTATGTTAGCTCCATGGGTTTGAATTAATAGGAGCCAAAACTAGAAATTGAACCCACAGACTAATCAATGGATTTAAGCTATTCAAGAATCAAATTTAGCTCGATCCGCATCATTGGCGCCGTCATTACATTCACCGCGTATTGTGCCGCGATCGATCTGAATACTGCGATAAAGTTCGATATAACCATCGCGACAATAGCCATTCATTTTTATTGTTTGCTGCAACCCAAGCTCAATTTGGGCTGTCCAGCCACTGAGATCCGGGCCTTGATATCCTCGTTTTGAGCGCGAACGTTTTATTTGGCTCGAACGGACTTCGTGAGGGAGTGCTTTTGTTTGTGATTGGTTAGTAGTTAGTGCTGCTCGATAAGTAAATAGCTTAAGGCCATTACTTTTTATGTCCGTTCTAAAAGAGTCACTCACTTGTCCTGCAAACTCTTGCGGATCGATATCGTCAGGGCTAGTCGTGCATCCACTTAATAAGAGTAGGCTAAAAGCACAAAAACAGGCGCTTTGTCGGCGAAATGCATTAATTTGGCGATAGAGCTTATTGGATTCTACAAAGCGAGTGCTAAAAGTTTGTCTATTAACTATCATCATTTTTATTCTAATTTTAATATCAGGTTTCGATCTTTAGCGTCAGCATAACGTATATTGAAGTAAGTTAGCAGTGTGATTACAGGATTTTACAGTTAATGGGCGAAAGTGTTATTGGTTTTATTCATAGTCTATTGAGTGGCATTGATTGGGCGTTTTCAGTGGGTGATTACGTGGCAAGTATCGTGTTGGTTTTATGGTTTTATGGCTTTGGGCTCTATGGCCTAAAGCGGAGCTGGCTAAGCTTATAAAGAATTCTGCTCAACAGACGCACATATTAATTGTTACTGTGAGCTTAACAGGGCTTTGGTTGCTGAATGCCAGTATGACCCCAGGGATCCATGTGCATTTTCTAGGGATCGTTGTACTACTGCTAATGTTCGGTTGGCGTATGGCAAGTTTGATTGCCTTATTGCCGACACTCTTTTTTGCCGTATTTGTATTTAAACAACCGAGTGAGTTTGCTATCTATGCGTTACTTGGGGTTTGTTTACCGATTTTTTGTTGCTTTTTAATCTACAGTCAAATGTTTAAGTATCTGCCACACCACTTGTTTATCTATATCTTTTGTGGCGCTTTTCTCAATGGTTTTTTATCGATAATGTTTCATATTCTTGCATGGTCGATTTGGCTAACAGCCACAACTGACTATAGTTGGGAGTTCCTAAGCCATAATTACTTAGTGCTTATCCCTTTGCTGGGGTTTCCCGAAGCGTTGCTTAACGGCATGGCGATAACCTTGTTAGTGGTTTATCGCCCCGACTGGTTATATGACTATTCTGATAGAACCTACCTTTGGAAGAAGTGACACTCCATTCAGCTGCGTCCAGCCTTGTATTTAGGGTATTCATCGACAATGGTTAACCACTTTAACTGACTATTAGTATAGATATGATAGTTCGGGCTAATTGAGCTTGGATCATCAAGGCTACTAATGCTTAATGTGAGGTAGTCTGGGTAGCGTAAATCACGAAAGCTGATTTGAGTGCCGCAGTGCTGGCAAAACCCCCGCCTTACATGTTCAGATGAGGCATATTCTTTTGGCTGCTGATTAAGCCAGTTAACTTGTTCACGTTTAAAGTCCATCCAAGCGCCCACCACTGACCCCGTGCTTTTTTGACATTGGCGACAATGACACAAGTCTGCGTCAAACGGCACCGCATTAACTTGATATTGAATTGCACCGCAAAGACAGCTGCCGTTGAGTAAGGGGAGAGATGGCATGTTGACTCCTGTTTTAGGTTAAATTGAAACGCATTTTTTTTGCGATAAGTCATTGATATAAATCTATCATGCCCGAGTAATTTTTAGCCAACGACCGTTAATTTGGACTGGGCATAATATTTATTCAAAACAGCTATTCATTACTGCTATTTATTCATAACAGCTAGGCTTTGAGTTCACGCTTGGACCAAGCGATTGTATTGCAGTGTATAACGTAATTCGCAGTACCCGCAGCCAACTGGCAATTGTTGAAAGAGCATTGGATTATTTATTAGAAGATAAAGGTACTTTTTTTTATAAAAAGACCTTTGTCGCAAAAGAAGTGCTTAGCGCGTAGACGTCAGGGAAAAAGTTAAAGGTTGTTCGCTTGTAGCGGTACCAAAGTGGTGTGAGCTTTAAACAGGCTCAAGCGTTTATTTCATAGCTTGGAGTTTAGTTAACAGCCTTGAAAACGGCCTCGCTTTAGTGGTAGCCGTGGGTGAGGCTAATAGCCTTGAACAAAGCTAACACTGCAAAGCTAAATATAGATCTGAACTAAACTACTAAATCAAATAAAAACCTAACTCAAATTCGTGTGTTTTCTAACAAAGCTTAAATTATCAGCTGTTTTAATATTTTAGAGTAGCGTTAAACTCTGAATTTATTAATAAATAGATGGTTTAATGTTAGTTAGTTGGGTTTGGGTTACTTCTTGTCTTCTTGGGTGTTACCCTTTTCTAACATTTATTTTTTTAAATTAAGGATTGTATTTTTTATTGGTCTATTTTTTGATGATTATTCAGTTAATGAGTGATAATTGTCACTATTTCTCTGAGGTGGTGATAAGTCCTTCGTTAATCACATTAATTGACTCAACTGGGTGTTATTGTGCTGCAAAGAATCAAAGTGGTCGTTATTCCACTTAATATAAAAAGTCTGGGATGGAGCTAGGGTGTTGAACATAAAGAAAAAGTTTTATAAAAATATCGGATTCCAAGTGGTTGTTGCCATGGTTTTAGGCGCAATCGTTGGTATGGTGATGGGACATGATGCCTCTATATTTGCTCCGCTAGGGACGTTTTTCATTCACTTAATTAAAATGTTAGTGATCCCGTTAGTTGCCGTTTCAATTATTGCTGGTGCTGCAAGCTTAGGTGCGGGCCCGTCAGCAGGTAAAGTCGGTATTGGTACTATCGCTTTCTTCATGGCGACATCAGCATTGGCAGTGACCTTAGCGCTAGTGATGGGCGAATTTTTCCAGCCAGGCGTCGGCATGGACTTTTCACAACATACTGCTGGTCTCGCTGCGGTAACGGCTGAGCAGGGCGCACTGCCAGGTGTGGCTGACACCATTATTGGTATGATCCCAACTAACGTATTTGAAGCACTGACAGGCGGCAATATTTTACAGATCTTAGTATTCTGTATCTTCTTTGGTATCGCACTGACTAAAGTGAATCAAGAAGCGGCTAAGCCAATTACTTCTGCACTGAATACAATCGTTGAAGCCTTCATTTGGATGATCAACATCGTAATGCTAATTGCCCCTATTGGTGTATTTGGTTTGATGGCTGATTCTGTTGGTACTTTCGGCTTCCAGTCACTGACAGTGGTGCTAAACCTATTCGTGGTTTATGTTGCTGCAATCTTGATTTATGGCTTTATCTTCTTCCCACTGATGGTGAAGTTCTTCTCTAATGTGCCAGTTGGTAAATTCCTGTCGGCAATGAAGAAGCCACAAGCATTGGCTATGTCTACTGCTTCATCTATGGCTGCGCTGCCAGTTAACATCGAAGTGTGTGAGAAAGAGCTAGGCGTTTCTAAGTCGACTGCTGCATTCGTATTGCCATTAGGCGCTACGATTAACATGAGTGGTAACGCGATTTATTACGGTCTAGTAGCGGTATTTTTTGCGCAAATGTTCAATGTTGAGCTAGGTCTTGCGGCTTATGTGGCGATCATCTTCACCTCGACATTAGGCGCAATTGGTCAAGCTGGTGTACCAGGTCCATCATTCCTTGTTATTGCGGTATTAGTGGCGGCAGGTATTCCAATTGAAGGCCTACCACTGTTGTTTGCTCTAGACCGTGTGTTTGACATGATCAGAACAACGCTAAACATTACGGGTGATGCAGTTTGTGCTGTGGTGATTGATAAATTCAATCCAGAGACAGAGATCCCTGTTGAGCCAGCTGCAGTGAGCATTAAAAGTTAAGCACTAAAATTTCAGCATTAAACGTTAACTCGTTACGCTGAGAAACATTAAATCCTCCGTTCAAGTCATTTGAATGGGGGATTTTTTTTAGCGACTTTTCCTTGAGTCGCTAATAGCGTTTGCTACTCTGACTTGCTATAAGAGCTTGCTACAAGAACTCAGCATAACAACTCGGTTATGGAAACTGTGTCACTGTATAACAGTTTCGAAAGCCTCCCTGCCTAATTAACAATATCAGAGTGATAGCAGAGCGCCGTTTTTGAACCGAGTGTGGCTATAATTTGGTATTCTTTTTTTACTCATCTACCATTTACTAGCGTAAAGTCGTCATTTTATTAGCCTAAGTAGATGTTCTACTTGTCGCTCTTTAGCACTTTGTTACCCATGCTAATAGTGCTATTTCTGCTTAACCTGTTCTCGTTGTCGCACGTCGGCTATCGACTGTTAAACTGCTTTGTTTTGTGATGTTTCGCACCGTTTTGTATGAATGGTGCACTGCGTTGTTTTGTCCGGGGGGATGTGGGGCGGCTGTCACGCATGATTTTGAGTCGCCGCGCTCACAAATAAAGCGTATTGTTCAAGGATGCTACAGTCTTGCTTGAGTAATTATTATTTGTTGTTTTACATCAAAAAAATCCGAGTTTGATCGAACAGAATTCAAGTTATTGGCGTTTTATAGCAATAGTTCTGATAAATCCGTTATTTGACCTGTGTCATGCTAATGTGAACTCTGACTCTACCCTTGTTTAGGAGGAGACTGATACATGGCTAAGTGTTTGTTGAATAAAGAATTAAATTAATATATTTCTGTTGGTGAGTTGTTGCTGCAATCTTGGGTTGCTGGATATCGCTATTTACGTATTAAAACTACATAAAGCGGTATTTATTCAATCAGTTCTATGTCTATGTCACATAAAAGGTGCCGATAGCGTAACTTTATGTCGGTAACTTACAATTTTGGCCGGAAAGTGTGAAGTCTAACTCGGAATATTAGTTAACAAAGATTTACTATTGGGCATCCAAACTTTTAACGGTTGATTTTAGTGATGGCAGGTTTCTCAAACCAAGTTATAACAATCAAAAAGGGCTTAAATGTGCCCATAGCCGGCGCACCTAAACAAGTGATTAATGACACTAAGTCATCGACACATGTTGCCTTATTGGGTGAAGAATATATTGGCTTAAAGCCAACTATGCTGGTTGAAGAGGGTGACATTGTCCAAAAGGGCCAAGCGCTTTTTGAAGACAAGAAAACCCCCGGTGTCATTTATACCGCTCCCGCGAGTGGCAAGATCGTTGCTATTAACCGCGGCGAACGCAGACTATTCCAATCAATCGTTATTGAATGCAATGATGATGCGCCTAAAACCTTTGCACCTTGCAAAGCGTTTAACGAGTTAAGCCGAGAAGATGTTCAAGCCAAGTTAGTAGAAAGTGGCCTTTGGACAGCATTACGTACGCGTCCTTTCTCTAAAGTGCCTCAATTAAATACATCGCCTGCTGGCATCTTTGTAAGCGCAATGGATACCAATCCATTGGCGGCTGAGCCTAGATTGGTTATTGCTGAGCAAACTGAAGCATTTGCCGCTGGTTTACAAATTCTAAGCCTACTGACCGACGGTAAAGTACATTTATGTCAGGAGGCAGGTGAGTCTTTACCTGGCCACGATCTTGCCAAAGTGAGCAACCATTTCTTTGCGGGTGTGCATCCTGCGGGCATTGTGGGTACCCATATTCATTTCGTCTTACCTGCAAGTCTAGAGCGCCCTGTGTGGCACCTTGGATATCAAGACGTTATTGCCTACGGCAAACTATTTTTAACTGGTGAGCTTTATACCGACCGTGTTGTGGCGTTAGCTGGTCCTGATGTGATTAATCCACGTCTTATCCGCGTTCAAGCGGGGGCAAAGCTATCAGAAGTGGTTGCTGGCGAGTTAAAAGAGGGCAATTCACGTGTGGTGTCTGGTTCAGTATTATCGGGTCACACTGCAAAAGGGCCTCATGATTTCTTAGGTCGCTTTAATAACCAAATTAGTGTGTTGCAAGAAGATGCTAAACATCAAGTGCTTCCTTGGGTACGTGGTGGTTCGCAAAAGTTCTCTATTACGCGTGCGGTAACGTCACGTTTAAAAGGCGCTAAGCAACTATTTGATTTTACCACTCACACAGGTGGTTCAGCTCGCGCCATGATGGCATTTGGTCAGCTTGATCGGGTGATGCCACTTGATATCTTACCGACCTTACTCGTTAGAGACTTAGTGGTTCGTGATACGGATGAGGCGCAGCAACTTGGTGCACTAGAGCTAGATGAAGAAGATTTAGCACTGTGTACGTTTGTTTGCCCTGGCAAGTACGACTTCGGTAAAGAGTTACGTGCTTGTTTAGAGATTATTGAGAGGGAAGGGTAATGAGTCAGCAAGATAAAAAGCCTGATATCCAAGAAGATTATTATGCGCCGGGCAGTTCAGTTAAGGGCTATTTAAGTTCATTACTGATTGCTCGTGGCCGCAGCACTCAAGGCAAAGTCCATATTCGTGACGCCATTGATGTTAAACGTACCATGACTATTGTCGGCTTATGTTTATTGCCAGCCATTTTGTTTGGTATGTACAACATCGGCCTGCAAGCACAAATTGCCGTGGCTTCAGGTTTAGCTACCGCTGATGTTTGGCAGCTAGCGATTTTTAACTTTGTCTTTGGTGGCTTGAGTGAACAAACCGGTATTGTGGGTTTATTTGCTTATGGTCTGAGCTTTTATGCACCTATCTACCTAACTGCGTTGGCGGTTAGCCTGTTTTGGGAAATGGTATTTGCCAAGGTGCGTGGCCAAGAGTTGCATGAAGGTTTCTTTGTTACCGCATTATTGTTCACCCTGATTTTACCTGTATCAACGCCGCTGTGGCTGGTGGCTATGGGTATAACCTTTGGCGTGATCATGGCAAAAGAAGTATTTGGTGGCATGGGCTACAACTTCTTAAACCCTGCGTTAGCCGGTTTAGCCTTTATCTACTTTGCTTACCCGTCACAGGTGACAGCGGTAAGTCAGTTAGTTGCGGTTGATGGATTTTCTGGCGCAACCACCTTAATGCAAACGGCGGCAGGCAAGGTCAGCTTTGCTGATTACGCTTGGTTTAATGCCTTTAGTGACCCTAACTGGTGGAATGCGTTCTTTGGTTTTACCGTGGGTGCGATTGGTGAAACCAGTACGCTGGCATTATTGATTGGTGGTGGCTTGCTTATTCTTACCCGTTTAGCTGACTGGCGCATTGTTGCTGGCGTGCTGTTTGGCATGATCTTAACCGCCACAATGTTCAATGTGATTGGTTCAAGCAAAAACGATATGTTCGCAATGCCTTGGACATGGCACTTGGTCACCGGTGGTTTTGCTCTGGGTATGATGTTTATGGCAACCGATCCGGTAACCACTTCATACACTCGCAAAGGCAAAGTGGCTTACGGTTTGCTGATTGGTTTTATGACAGTGCTTATTCGTGTGGTTAACCCGAAAATGCCAGAAGGCATTATGCTGGCGATTTTATTTGCCAACCTATGGGCACCAATTTTCGATTACCTGGTGGCGAAAGCAAACATCAAGCGGAGACTAAAACGCCATGGCAATTAAGAAAGATTCTTTTGTGGGCACCATGATTTTCACGGTGACCTTATGTCTATTGTGCTCATTTATGATCACAGGTACTGCCGAAGTATTGAAAGAGCGCAAGTTAGTTAAGAAGCGTGATGAGTTGATGCGTAACGTGCTGATTGCTGCTGATGTTGATCTAAGCGGTCAAGACTTTAGAGCTTTGTTCAAAAAAGACGTTAAGCCGCTTTTAGTTTCAATCGACACGGGTGAAGCCGTTAGTGATGCGACTGTGATGGATTTTGACCCGCGCATGGCGTCAATTAACCCTGAAACATCAATCAAGCTTGAGAAAAAGCAAGATAAAGCCAAAATCAAAACCCGTGCTAATCAAGTGCGTGTGTTTAAAGTTTTTGACGATAGCGGCAAGTTAACCAGCGTAGTGTTACCGATTTACGGTAAAGGCTTATGGTCGATGGTTTACGGCTATGTTGCGCTTAAACCTGATTTGAACACCATCGAAAACGTTGTGTTTTATGAGCACGGTGAGACCCCTGGTATTGGTGATTTCCTTAACGATACTGAGTGGACCAACCAATGGCATAACAAGCAGATCTTTGACGACAAAGGCAAAGTTGCTTTTAAAGTGGTTAAAGGTGGAGCTAAAGAAGACGATATTCACGGTATTGACGCTGTGAGCGGCGCAACCATGACTGGACGCGGCGTACAACGTTCGATTCAGTTCTGGTTTGGCAGTGAAGGTTTCGAAGCTTTCTTCAAAAAATTAAAAGCGTCGGAGGTATAACGGATGAGTACTCAATCTATTTCGACTCGTGAAATGCTAACAGGGCCAATTTTTGCTAATAACCCAGTAGCAATGCAGGTGTTGGGTGTTTGTTCGGCGTTGGCGGTAAGTAACTCAATGCAAACCGCATTGGTGATGACCCTAGCGGTGACCTTTGTACTGGTGTTCTCAAACTTGATTATTTCAAGCATACGTTCACTTATCCCAAATAGCGTGCGTATTATCGCGCAAATGACGGTGATTGCATCACTGGTGATTGTGGTTGATATGGTGCTACAAGACGTAGCCTATGAACTATCACGTCAGTTATCGGTATTCGTTGGTTTGATTATTACCAACTGTATCATCATGGGCCGTGCAGAAGCATTTGCCATGAAAAATCCGCCGCATTTAGCCGTGGTAGATGCCGTCGGTAACGCGTTAGGTTATGGCGTAATTTTATTAGGTGTGGCGTTTGTTCGTGAATTACTGGGCAGTGGCACACTATTTGGTCATGAAATCCTAAAGACGGTTGAGAATGGCGGTTGGTACCTTGCGAACGAAATGTTCAAACTACCTCCAAGTGCCTTCTTCTTAATTGGCTTAATGATTTGGTCAATTAACGTCATTCAACGTAAGCGAGGCTAAGGGCTGATATGGAACATTATATTAATCTGTTTGTACAAGCCGCGTTTATCGACAACATGGCGCTGTCGTTCTTTATGGGCATGTGTACCTTCTTAGCGGTATCAAAAAAGGTATCAACCTCTTTTGGTCTGGGTATCGCCGTTATTGTGGTGATGACCTTAGCTGTACCACTTAACCAATTGATTTACGCCAATATCCTGGCGCCAGGAGCACTCGCTTGGGCGGGTTACCCTGCATTGGATTTAAGCTACCTGCAGCTCATTACCTTTATTGGTGTGATCGCAGCCTTAGTGCAGATCTTGGAAATGTTTTTAGATAAATACATTCCTGCACTGTATGACTCGTTAGGTATTTTCTTACCTTTGCTAACCGTTAACTGCGCGATTTTCGCGGGCGTTATCTTTATGGCAAACCGCGACTATAACCTTGCTGAGTCAACGGTATTTGCAATGGGTTCAGGCTTTGGTTGGGCGATGGCGATTGTGATGCTAGCGGGTCTACGTGAGCGCATGAAGTTCCATGCTATTCCTGAAGGCTTACAAGGCATTGGTATTGTGTTTATTACCACGGGCTTGATGGCGTTAGGCTTTATGGCTTTCTCCGGTATTTCTATTTAAGGCTGTTTGAGTTTTTAAACCTTAATGAAAACGAATTAAACAAAAGGTAGATTCGATGGAAATGGCAATTGGTATCGGTATGTTCACGTTTGTGGTGAGTATATTGGTAATGGTGATTTTATTCGCCAAGAGCAAACTGGTGTCTACGGGTGATGTGAATATCCGTATTAACGACGACCCTGAAAAAAGTATTTCAACCCAAGCGGGTGACAAGCTTTTAGGCGCGTTAGCAGGTAAAAATATCTTTATTCCATCAGCCTGTGGTGGCGGTGGTACATGTGGTCAATGTCGCGTTAAGGTCAAATCTGGCGGCGGTGAGATCTTAGCCACAGAGCGTGACCATATTAATAAGAAAGAAGCTAAAGAAGGTTGTCGCTTAGCGTGTCAGGTATCGGTAAAAACCGATATGGAACTTGAAGTTGAAGAAGAGATCTTCGGCGTTAAGAAGTGGCAATGTGAAGTTATTTCTAACAATAACCAAGCGACCTTTATTAAAGAGTTATTGCTTAAATTACCTGAAGGCGAAGACGTACTGTTTAAAGCTGGTGGTTATATTCAGATTGAAGCGCCTGCTCATGAAGTCAAATATGCAGATTTTGATATTCCTGCTGAGTACCGTGACGATTGGGAAAAGTACGACCTATTCAAGTTAGTGTCAAAAGTTGACGAAGATGTATTGCGTGCATACTCAATGGCGAACTATCCAGACGAGAAAGGCCGTATCATGCTGAACGTGCGTATTGCTACGCCGCCAAGCGACAATATTGCCCCAGGTAAGATGTCATCGTACATCTTCAACCTAAAAGCGGGTGATAAAGTCACTATCTCTGGTCCATTTGGTGAGTTCTTTGTTAAAGAAACGGACGCTGAAATGGTGTTTATTGGTGGCGGTGCCGGTATGGCACCAATGCGTTCACACATCTTTAATCAGCTTAAAGGTGTTAACACCAAACGTAAGATGAGCTTCTGGTACGGCGCGCGTTCAACTCGCGAAGTATTTTATCAAGAAGACTTTGATACGTTAGCGGCAGAAAACGATAACTTTGTTTGGCATGTGGCATTGTCTGATCCATTACCAGAAGATAACTGGGATGGTTACACAGGCTTTATTCATAATGTACTTTATGAGAATTATCTTAAAAATCATAAAGCGCCAGAAGATTGTGAGTTCTATATGTGTGGACCTCCTATTATGAATTCATCAGTCATCGCCATGCTTGAAAGCTTAGGTGTTGAGCCAGAGAATATTCTGTTAGATGACTTTGGTGACTAACACCTATCACCCGTGAGTGGGCTAAACTAGGGTCAAAGTTATGTGTGGCCCTACACCCACGAGCATGAACTCATCAGTCATCGCGATGCTAGAAAGCCTTGGTGTTGAGCCAGAGAATATTCTGTTAGATGACTTTGGTGACTAGCGCTTATTAGATGGTTTTCAATCTAGAATGAACTAGAGTAGGGTCAAAGTAATCTGTGGCCCTACACCCACAAGCATGAACTCATCAGCTATTGTGATGCTAGAAAGCTTAGGTGTTGAGCCTGAAAATATTCTGTTAGATGACTTTGGTGACTAGCGCTTAATAGATAGTTTTCAATCTAGAATGAACTAGAGTAGGGTCAAAGTAATCTGTGACCCTACACCCACAAGCATGAATTCATCTGTTATTGCGATGCTAGATCTACTTATTGAACCGAGACTCTGAGACAATTACGCAGCTTAATCGCTGCGTTTTTTATATTCGAATATATTTAATATTTAGGCTTTTTGCTATTACTTGATAATAATAAACGAGTTGTTACGGACATGATCTTAAAATGTATCGATAGCGTAAAAATCTGTACTTGTGTGATTTTTTTGGTGTTTTAGTGTTTCATTTTGTAATTATTTGGATTATTGTTTGCGGCGCTAGGAGAGCAGCAGTGTTTAAGGTTATTAAATACTGAGTAATATCAAGGACGCATAATGACAACTTATGCCTATCATATATTTTATCTGCACATCTTCTTCTCTTAGCATTAAACAACAATATAAGGGAATAAATTGATGAGAAAATCAACAACTGCTTTAGCTATTCTATTAGGTCTTTCAAGTGCAAGTGCTGTTGCAGTTCAAGATAACAACTATCAACATGAAGCAGGTCTGAGTTATACAACTAACTCAGAAGAAGTTGGTGATGGTCTGTGGAACGCGAACTATCGTTACTACTTCAAAAGTGTTGAGCAAGGTAAAACACCTTATGCGTTGAACGGATTCTTAGCTCAAGAATCAAATGTCGGTGCAAACTATCAAAACTTCGATCCTACTGATACTGATAGTTATGGTGTTGATGGTACATTGGTTTTTGATTCTAATTGGTTCGTTGGTGCTAATTATCAAAAGTTTGATGTAGCAAACTATGACTTCAATACTTATGGAGCTGAAGTGGGTTATTACTTCAACGATAGCTCTGCAGTATCAGCATTTTATCAAGATGGTGATGATAACTTTACAGAAAACTATGGCTTAAAAGTACGTAGTTATTATGCTTTACAATCTACAGCTGGTATCGATTTCAATGCAAGTTGGACGCACAACGAGTTTGATGATGTGCTAAATGTTGGTGCAGACTGGTATATCAATAACGCTTGGTCTGTAGGGGCTGGTTATACAAATAGCGATTTTGATGATGGTTTCGACATTCGTACTGCTTATTGGCTGCGTATTTCGGACAATTTGTCGGCAAACTTCCACGTTGCGAAAATGCTTGATTCTGATTACGACGGTGTTGGTTTAGGTTTAGGTTTGACTGGTCGATTCTAAGTCCTTATCTACTGATTCAATATGATGAGCGCAGCCTAATGGCTGCGTTTTTTTATGCTTTATTATCATTGTCTTTATTCAACTTGCTTATTTATGTTTAAATTGCGCAGGATTAAATAAATTGCTTGTTCTATCTAAAATCGATGTGAGCCAGCTGGAGATAGAAAAATATGGGGATGGCTGAGTTGTTAATCATCGTTTTAGTCGGTGGGGCATTAGCATTGGGTTATTTGTCGATTTACCCTAAAGTTGCTGCGGGTAATTTTAATAAGTTGTCAGTGTGTGATCTCGTATGTTCAGTATTTGTATTTACGCTAGTGGGGACTCAATACTGGGGCTCTGACTATGAATTCAGTTTGCTGCTGTTTAGTACGAACTGGTTTTGGTTTACTTTGGTTATCTATGCGCTAATTGAAATCCCGTTAGCGATTTGGTACTTCAAAAAGTATGGCGTTGCGGTTAACGACAACGGAAAAGATAAATAATAACCGAGCCGTTACATTTAATGTTATTGAAGTTGAGTTATTTTCTCCTTGTTTGCGACCTGCAGGCTTTGAATTCTCAACTCTATCTGTTTACTCACGATGAGACTTTTATGGTTTGCTGCTTATCATTGCAGCGTCACAAGATAAAAAAGGTAGACTTGCAGCTAAAGCAGCGCCGTTAAAGACCATCAGTTACTGTAAAAGTTGCAGCCAGTGCAAACAAAAGCGTTAAACCGTGATCGGCTAATCAAACTCAAAATATAGTCACTATAGTGTTAATTCTCTGACAGTTTTTTTTGTATTAGCTGATTATAATCCGCCTCAGTTTCCGTACTGTTGAGTTAATTTTCAATGTCTAAACCAGCTTTGCTTCTTTCGGCGTTAGCCTTGTCTTTAAGTTTGTGCTCAGCACAAACCTTTGCTTCTATCGATGGCATGAAACCTAAACCTGTAGCAGGGGCTCCATTAGGTTATATCATTCATAACCCATATGAAAATGCACCACTTACTGCTCTAGTCACTTTAGCGGGTCATACTATTTCGGGCGTAGAAGTCACTGTGCATGCTAATGATGCCGATGGTGTAAGCCTGACTTATCAGGTTGATGATATGCGGGTGATGGATGAAGGCGGCGTACCGATTTTTGGTCTGTATCCAGCATTTATGAATAAGTTTACCGTGAAGTGGATCGAGAACGGAGAGCGTAAATCTCACGATTATCAAATGCTGACGCCAGATATCGACATGGGCTTTTCTGAAAGTCAGTGGGCGAAAGCACCAATTGTTGAAGTTGAGCACGTCGATGCTGACTTTAAAGACAGACTGTACTTTGTTAACTGGACCAATGCCGACGGTAAAGCTGCGCCACTGATGCACAACAACTCCGATGCTCCAGGCGCTTTTTCTTGGGATGGTAAGCCAGGATTTTTCATTATCGATACCGCGGGTGATATTCGCTGGTATATGAATCCTTATACCACTCATGACGCCAAAACCTACGACAATGCAGGTTACGCTATGGGGATGAACGTCACTAAAGACGGCAACATGGTGTGGGTGCAGGGCCAAGGCTGGAAAAAGATGTCGATCATGGGGCGAATGATCTCTGAGCACAACTTACCGGGTAACTTTATTGATGCCTCCCATGAGGGCATTGAAGGCGCTAACGGTAACGTATTTATTCGCGCAGCGGCTAAAGATTACCGCACCGCTGATGGCCGCTTGGTGAATACCGTGCGCGATCAGATTATTGAAGTGGATAACACTGGTAAGTTAGTTGATTACTGGGACTTAAACACCATCTTAGATCCTATGCGCGATGCAGCGCTGTTATCCCTTGATGCGGGCGCAGTGTGTTTAAACATTAACCTTGACGATGCGGGTCATCAAACCACAGAAGAAGATTTAGCGAAAGCACCATATGGCGATATTCATGGCGTTGCTACGGGTCGTAACTGGGCGCATGTTAACTCGATTGAATATGATCCAACAGATGACAGCATCATTTTGAGTTCGCGTCATCAGTCTGCTGTGTTTAAAATTGGCCGCGACAAGCAAGTGAAGTGGATTTTAAGTGCCAGTAAGGGCTGGAGCGACAAGTTCCAAGACAAGCTACTTAAGCCTATCACGGCTGACGGTGAACCAATTTGGTGTAACGAGAAAGGCGCATGTCAGGATAAAGGTTTTGACTTTAGCTGGACATCACACACAGCGTATTTGGTGCCAGAAAAGGGGACCTTGACTGTGTTTGATAACGGTGATGGTCGTGATTTAGGTCAGCCGATGTTTGCCAACGAAAAGTACTCTCGCTCAGTTGAGTATAAAATCGATGAGCAAAATATGACTGTGCAGCAAGTTTGGGAATACGGTAAGGATGAACTGGGCTATGAAGGCTATTCGCCAGTGACATCTATCGTTAAATACCAAGCGGATAAAGACAGTATGATGAGCTACTTCGCTTCTGCCGGTCTGTTTGGTTTAGGTGGTGGTTACGGTAACTTAAAGATGGATGACACTACGGGTAAGGTACAATCTATCTTAGTTGAGCACAGATACGGCGAAACTAAGCCTGCTGTTCGCATCAATATCGACAGCCATGATATGTTTGCGACGGGTTACCGCGCTCAGGTTATTCGCGTCAATGAGATGTTGAAATAACAGTGATATGTTGAAATAACAGTGATATGTTGAAATAACAGTGAGATGCTAAAGTGATTCAGTGCTGAAGTAATCGGTTGCAGAATCGAACCCACCAATAAAAATAGCGCCATTAAGGCGCTATTTTTGTATCTGTAGCTCGGCTATTAACTAACGTGCGGTTGCCGCTTTCATATTACGGGTAAATTCCGCAAGGGCGCTTAATAGCGCGGCTTCGTTGTTTTTATTGGCTTCAATAATTTTAACCACAGCAGAACCTGAAATTGCGCCAGCAGCGCCAGCATCAATTGCCTCTTTGACTTGAGCGGGTTCGGCAATACCAAAACCTAATAGTGGCGGCGCGCCATTAAACTCTTTCAGACGATTAAGAATATCGGTGATTGGCATACCCGCTTTTGACTCTGTGCCTGTTACACCTGCGCGCGATAACAAGTAGGTGTAACCTTCGCCTTTTTCGCTAACTAACTTTAAGGTATCGCTGTCGGCATTTGGTGGCGCGATAAAGATAGGGCACACACCATGCGCTTTAGCTGACTCGATAAACGGCGCAGCTTCTTCCACTGGCACATCGGCAATCAATACCGAGTCGACACCGGCGGTTTGGCATTTTGCGTAAAATGCATCAACACCATTCGCGAACACGAGATTAGCGTACAGTAATAGGCCAATCGGTAGCTCAGGGTATTTAGCACGAATGCTCGCTAGCATCTCAAAGCACTGACTTGGTGTGGTACCGGCGGCCAAAGAGCGTAAATTAGCGCCTTGAATAACAGGACCATCGGCTAGAGGGTCTGAAAATGGAAAGCCTAGCTCTAGGGCATCGGCGCCGTTTGCAACTAAGGTGTCGATGATTTTTAGTGATAATTCTGGTGACGGATCACCTAAGGTCACGAATGGCACAAATGCGCCTTGGTTTTTTTCATTTAGGGCGGCAAAGGCTGCCTGGTAACGTTGACTCATTGCCACTCTCCTAGTTGTTTTGCTTGTTAGTTTGTTGCTCAACTTCTTGTTGCTCAAGAATGTCCGCAACCGTGAAGATATCTTTGTCGCCGCGGCCCGACAGATTAACCACTAATAGAGTTTCTTTGGTTGCCTCTTTGGCAAGTTTTACTGCGTAAGCTAAGGCGTGAGCAGACTCAAGCGCTGGAATAATCCCCTCACAGCGTGCCAGCAGCTGGAATGCTTCTAATGCTTCATCATCAGTGGCTGACTCGTAAGTCGCGCGGCCAGTGGCGGCAAGGTGCGCGTGCTGCGGCCCAACCGATGGGAAATCAAGACCAGCAGACACTGAGTAAGATTCCTCGATTTGCCCTTCAACATCTTGCATTAGCGGCGCTTTCATACCAAAGAAAATACCGGTTTTACCATGCTTTAGTGGCGCGCCGTGCATTGGGGTATCAATACCTTTACCCGCAGGTTCTACACCAATCAATGCCACTTCTTCATCATCGATAAAGTCGGCAAACATACCAATGGCGTTAGATCCACCGCCCACGCAAGCGATAACCGCGTCAGGAAGACGACCTTCACGCTCAAGAATTTGCGCTTTGGTTTCTTCACCAATCATACGTTGGAACTCACGCACAATCGTTGGGAACGGGTGTGGACCCGCAGCCGTACCAAGTAGGTAGTGGGCTTTATCATAGCTACCAGACCAGTCGCGCATGGCTTCGTTACAGGCATCTTTTAGGGTGGATGAGCCTGAAGTGACCGGAATAACCTCAGCACCCATGAGTTTCATTCTAAATACGTTTGGTGATTGACGCTCAACATCTTTTGCGCCCATGTACACTTTACATTTAAGACCAAGTAATGCGCAGGCAAGGGCAGTTGCTACGCCATGTTGACCGGCACCAGTTTCTGCAATGATTTCTTTTTTACCCATACGCTTGGCGAGTAATGCCTGACCTAGTACCTGGTTAGTCTTGTGAGCGCCGCCGTGCAGTAAGTCTTCACGCTTTAGGTAAATTTTAGCCAGTGGGTTAGGGCTTAAATTACGGGTTAAAGTCAACGCCGTTGGACGGCCAGCATAGTTCTTTAATAGCTCGGTAAACTCCTGTTGAAAGCTTTCATCTTGTTGGGCTTCAATAAAAGCGCTTTCAAGCTGCTTAAGTGCAGGCATTAAGATTTGTGGTACGTACATACCACCGTATTCCCCAAAGTATGGGTTTAACTTGCTCATGTTCTTGTCCTATTTCTTTTCAATTTGTGGCCACAGGGGCTTTGCCTGTGGTGATAATTCTGTTTGCGTTCACTTCAGTTCTGCTTGCTTAAGTTCTGTTTGCTTCAGTTCTGATTAGCTTAGTGCTGACGCAAAAGCTTAAACGCTGCGCTAATTTTACTTGGATCTTTAATGCCAGGGCTTTGCTCAAGGCCTGAGTTAAAATCTAAGCCATAAAATCCTTGGGCGGCAGCATCGAGGGCATTGTCTGGGCTTAACCCTCCAGCAAGTAATGCCGTCTCTTTATTGGGGAGTACAGTTTGCCAGTCAAAAGCTTGGCCTGTACCACCAAATTGGCCAGCAGACTTGCTATCAAATACTACGCGGTCTATCCCCTCTGGGATTATCACTGAGTCATTATTATCAAGGCTGACAGCAACGGCTTTCCAGATTTGAGTTTGGCACTTAAGCTCTGCAAAAATGGCTCTTAACGCATCGATTTCTAGTGCGGTTTCATTACCGTGCAATTGCACCGCATAAAGGTTTAACTCCACTGCGAGTTGGGCAATCACATCGGTGGTCTCATTCACAAATACGCCAACCAAATTGAGTTTAGTGCCGCTGTTGTTAAGCTCTGTGACTAACTCTAGTGCTTGCTCTGGCGTTACCGCACGCGGAGATTTCTTCGCAAAGATAAGGCCGCCGTAGACTGCGCCAGCTTTGGCTGCGGCTTGCATATCTTCAAGGCGAGTTAGGCCGCAGATCTTGTTGTGGCCAAAGGTTAATGTACGGCAAGCAAGGTCTAAATCATCTTCTGCCATTAACGAGCTGCCAACTAAGAAGCCATCGACTAATGGCGCTAAACGGCGAACTTGGGCTTGGTTATAAATGCCTGATTCGCTAATCACCACTCTGTCTGCCGGAATATGCGGTGCAAGTTCCTCTGTGGTAGCAAGGTCTGTCGATAGATCGCGAAGATTACGATTATTAATGCCGATGATTTTTGCGTTAAGTGCAATGGCGCGAGTCAGCTCAGCTTCATTACTGACCTCAGTTAAGATATCGAGTTGATACTTAGCCGCTTCGGTGGCTAGTGCTTGGTAGCGATTATCATCGAGTACAGAAAGCATTAACAATATTGCATCGGCGCCTTGATGAGCAGCTAACTTAACTTGGTATTCATCAACGAAAAAGTCTTTACACAAAATAGGCTGAGTGACGCGAGCACGTACACGCGGGATATAATCCATAT
Source organism: Shewanella sairae (assembly GCF_023283535.1). Classification (GTDB taxonomy): domain Bacteria; phylum Pseudomonadota; class Gammaproteobacteria; order Enterobacterales; family Shewanellaceae; genus Shewanella; species Shewanella sairae. The sequence continues at coordinate 30,436 of NZ_JAKILT010000022.1, forward strand.
CACCTTGGAAGAACTGTTCATCAGTTAATACCGAAATACCCGCCGCGTAGTGGTTATAAACATCGGCAATGGCATCGACATCAAACACATCACGGATAAGCCCTTTTGATGGACTGGCTTTTTTACACTCTAAAATAAAGCCTGCATTGGGCGCTTTAAGGGCATCAAATAAGCTTCTGTCTGAGACCTTAGGTGTTAATGTGGCTTCAGGAAAGCGCTGTTTTAATGAATCAATATGTGCAGCCTTGGTATCAACAATTTTTGTTAATACGTTACTTTCTTTTACCGCGGGTGCATCTCTTAAATCCGTGCTCACATTAAGCTCCTTTACCGGCTTGGCTAGCGTCGCTAAGCAGGGTCAATAATTGGTAGGCTTTACCGCTGTTTATGGTCTCGAGTGCTAACGCTGTGCCTGATTTAATATCATCGCAAACGCCTGCTACATAAAGCGCACAGCCAGCATTGATGGCAACGGCGTTCATGTGAGCGCTTTGACCTGTACCTTGTAAAATAGCGCGAGTGTACGCGGCATTTTCATCCGGTGCGCCGCCTTCTAAATCTGTTAGTTTTGCTTCTGTTACGCCAAGCATGGCAGGGGTAATCGTATATTCGATGATAGCGCCATCTTTTAGCTCATTGACTAAAGTGTCGCCATGCAGCGCGACTTCATCAAGGCCGCTACCGTGCACCACCATGGCGCGCTTAATACCAAGGGCTTTTACGACCTCAGCAATAGGGGCAACGAGTTCTGGGCTATATACACCAAGTAACATAAAGTCAGGGCGAGACGGGTTAATCAGTGGCCCTAATACATTAAATAGAGTGCGAGTTTTTAGTGCTTGGCGAACAGGTACTGCATGAGCCACGCCGCCGTGATAGTGCGGCGCAAACAAGAAGCACAGACCTAGCTCATCTAAGCAGTCACGCGCCGTTTCTGGTGCCATAGTTAAATCGATACCAAATTGCGCTAATAAGTCAGATGATCCAGATTTACTCGATACGCTGCGGTTGCCGTGTTTAGCAACCTTTGCGCCTGCAGCCGCTGCGACAAACGCAGCAGTGGTTGAGATATTAATGGTGTTGTGACCATCGCCACCTGTACCAACTATATCGACAATACCTTGTTTGACGGTTGCTTCACTCGGCGTCGGGAAGGCTTTAGCAGCTGCGCGTAGTGCATCTGCTGCACCTGAAATTTCATCAATGGTTTCACCGCGCATCTTCATCGCAACGAGCATACCCGCCATGGTGACTTCATTCATCTCGCCTTGAATAATTTGGCTAAATAGCGCTTTCGCTTGTGCTCGCGTTAAGCTATCGCCCTGATAAAGTGTTTCGATAAGGGCTGCAGTCGGTTTGATTTCTGTTTGAGTCATTATCTTATCCTTTATCGTTATGCTGGCCGCTTTGCTTCAATGCGTGCGCTAAATAATCTAAGCTTTGTACTAATAGTTGGCTACCTAAAGTCGTTAAAATTGACTCGGGATGAAACTGAAAGCCAACCGCTTTATCTTGGCGGTGAATAATCGCCATTGGCATCTCTTCTGTGGTGGCAATCACTTCTAAACAATCAGGTACTTTGGTCGCCACTAAGCTGTGATAACGGGCTACAGGCAGCGGTGAGGGTAAGCCGCTAAAGATATCCTCACCGTTGTGGTAAGTCGGGCTAGCCTTACCGTGCACCACTTGGTCTGCACGCTCAACTTTACCGCCATAATGCTCAACTAAAGCTTGGTGCCCAAGGCATATACCTAGCATAGGTACTTTACCAGCGACACATTCAATTAAGGCCATTAATGAACCTGCTTCATGGGGCGCGCCAGGTCCTGGAGATAATACTAATGCTGTAGGTACGGTTTCGTTTAATAGCTTGCTGGCAATAAAGTCGGCGTCTACATCGTTACGGTAAATCACCACTTCATAGCCTAAGCTTCTGAACTGATCCACTAGGTTGTAGGTGAATGAGTCGAAGTTATCCAGTAGATAGATTTTCATCGTCCACCTCCCATTTTAATCGCTGAAATAACCGCTTGTGCCTTTTGACGAGTTTCGTCTGCTTCTGCTTGTGGATCTGAGTCGAACACCACGCCTGCACCCGCTTGAATAAAGGCGGTTCCCTCTTTGACAAAAGCGGATCGGATAACAATACAGGTATCCATATCGCCTAGGCCATTTAAGTAACCGACCGCTCCGCCGTAACTGCCGCGACGAGTCTTTTCAGCGCCGCGAATAAGCTGGGCTGCGCTAACTTTTGGCGCGCCAGTTAAGGTGCCCATGTTCATGCAAGCTTGGTAGGCGTGCAGAGCATCTAAATCGTTGCGAAGCTGACCGGTAACACGGCTAACAAGGTGCATCACATGGCTATATCTATCGACTTTTAAAAGCTCTGGTACTTTACGGGTACCACTTTGGCTAATGCGAGCGATATCGTTACGGGCAAGATCGACCAGCATGATGTGCTCTGATAGCTCTTTCTTATCTAAGCGCAGCTCAAGCTCATTGCGGCTATCAAGATCAAAATCAATTTCACCGCTGGCAGTTTTGCCGCGCTTGCGGGTGCCGGCAATTGGGTAGATCTCGACTTGATTGGTTTGTGCTTCATATTTGAGCGCACTTTCTGGCGATGCGCCAAATAAGGTGAAGTCATCACCGCGAAAGTAAAACATGTAAGGACTAGGATTTGTCAGTCTTAATGCGCGGTAAGCACCTAACGTGTTTGGGCAAGGTAGGCTAAAGCTGCGCGATGGTACGACTTGAAAAATATCGCCAGCAATAATGTGCTGTTTGAGATCAATGACGGTACTTTTAAAATCATTGTCTGAAATATTAACTTGGGTGTCGGCATCAATGCTGATGAGTTCTGCTACCAGCGGTAATGACTGGCAAGCTTGTTGTAACTCAGCCATACGCTGAGCCAGTGACACGCTAACGCTATCAAGTGGGCTTTGCGCTGGTTGTACAAACTGGTGGGTAACAATTTCAGCACTTTGCTGCTGATGATCAACAAGAATAAGGGTTTCTGCTAGATAAAACAGGTAATCAGGGCAGGTGTTATCACCCTCTGGTACGCTTGGTAGTGGCTCTACTGTATCGATAAGATCATAAGCCAATACGCCGCCTAAAAACAGGTCTTCAAACTCAGGGCTTTCATCACAGCGAATGTGCTTCACTAACAGTCTTAAACCATCGAGTGGTGAGGTTGATTTTAAACGTGCATCTTCATCAAGCTGGCTAGCATCTTTGTGTAACGTAAGGCTTAAGTTCGCTGTATCAGATTGATTTATTTCTGTAGCTGGAAAATCTTTTTCGAAGAAAGATTTTATAGGTAAAAGCAGGGCTTGACCGTTATCTGTTAAGGCGTCAAACGTAAGCTGGTAGCCATCACAACGGATCTTCATCGCCGCATGAGTTAAGACGATGCTTTTTAAGTGGTCTTTGCTGTCTATTTCAGCAGATTCCAGCAGCATAGTATGAGGCGCATCTTGAGTCACATGCTGATATAAGCGTAGCGGATCATCGTGATAAGCCAACTGCTGTTTTTGAGTGACGACTCTAGCGATAGTCTCAGTAGTCATTTTGATGCTCCTGCCTTGTAGGGTGACGCATTATTCATTGTTTTATCTCACTTTATCTTATACCAACCGGCTTAACTAGAAGATTTGATTGGTCATTCCCCGCTGCCTTGGGCTTGTCGTTTCTCGCTATTTAAAAGTTAGATACAAGAAAGCCCGCAACATGTGCGGGCTTTTTTGTTGAATCTTGTCTCAATATTTTGAGTACACAGTTCCACACCACCCGCTAAGTTGGGAAGTGACACCACCAATTAATGTTTTGGAAAGTTGTAAACTGTGTCATTTGAAATTCACTTGTTTGTTTTAGTGGGTATATAAAAACATTTACGAGACAAATCTGTCAATCGAATATTGTTGTTTTTGAATGATCTTCATCAAATAAATGAACGGGTCGACCAAAAACAATTAATAAATTGATTTTCCCCTTAAATTTGAGTGGAATTCACTAAAAATTTAACTTGTAAATATTATGAACCTTGCTGGAAATAGCTGCCTATGACTACAGGCTGAGCAACAATTAAGCGTGATATAAGCGTTGTGATTGAAAATTGTACTTGCTCTATGGGGTTTTATTGCCATCTTTGTGAGCTTTAGCACTATTGCTATATTGGTAAGCTTGAATGAACTCTCGTTGGCTGTCTATGTGTAGCTTAATTGTTGCATTTACAGTATGTTCACAGCGAGTAAAGTTGCATTAGCTTAAGCTAATCTAGATTCTGCATGATGGATTCAGAGTTAAGTTATGACGAGTACATTTGACTAATTAAATTCACACCACAAGGAGAGTGTAAAATGAGAGGGTTCATTCTAAGTTTATTACTTTTTTCACCGCTTTTATTGGCTGATGATTTGGTTCTAGCTAAACAAGCAAAGTTGAAGTCAGCAGTATTGGCTGAAGATAGAAATATGCTGATAAAGCTGCCAGAACACTATCATGATTCAGAGGGGACTTATCCAGTGTTGTATCTGTTGCATGCTCAGTGGGATATGCTGTCAGCGTTATCGGTGATTGATTTATTGGCTGAACAAGTGCCTAATTTTATCGTTGTCGGTATCGAAAGCCGGGGCAAATAGCTTAGTCCTAATGCTGGACAGGTGACGCCTTTAGCGAAGTTTTTATCTGAGGAACTTAAACCCTATATCCAGAAACATTATCGAACGTCGTCTTATAGCATCTTATCTGGTCATTCAAACTCTGGACGTTTTGTATTGGATAACTGGCTCAATAAGCATGCAGACTTCTCACAATATTTTGCATTTAGCCCCTCACTCGATGATGGTTATATTGTGGAGCAGCTTGAGAAAACGGCATTAGCAGATTTACAACAAGCTCGACCTCTATTAGTGACAATGGCTAGCGAAGGTGAGCATATGCAAGCACCATTTGCTGCTTTGCAGAAAAGACTATCAGAAATTTCAGATAAGTCTTATGTGTTTAAAATATTTCCTAACGAATCTCACCGCACCACAAAGCATGCTTCAATGCAGTTTGCGTTACAAACGACATTCACTGGTTGGCAACCTTCGTATGAGATTAAAGTCTCGGGGATTGACGCGCTTTCAAAGCACTATAAAGACTTGTCCGACAAATTTGGATTTCAAGTCGATGTACCTAATTCGACGTTACAAAAACTTGTGGCGCATTATGCTGTTAGTGAAGCGCCAAAATCTAAGCAGGCATTAAAGAAACATATTGCCTTTGCTATCGCACAAAGCCCTGCGGGCATCAATTCATTATTTGAAATTGCTGACTATTTGCAGGCAAATAATTATGTGCCTGCTGGGCAGTTAGTCTTGGATGAGATCTGTAATCAAGATAATGAGAATTTGAGGTGTGATAACTCGTAGTGTTAAAAGAAAAGGCAGCGTAATAGCTGCCTTTTAGAATGCTAGATAGTGACTTGCATTTAAGCAAACTTCTTATCCAGAAAACCGATGATCTCAGATGATTCATACATCCAAGTAGATTGACCGTTTTCTTCAATTTTCATACATGGCACTTGTAGCTTACCGCCGCCATTTAGCAAGGTGCTCTTATGCGGCTCTTGTTTGGCATCCAAGGTCACAATGTTCAAACCTTGGCGACGTAATGAGCGACGCACTTTTACGCAAAATGGACATGCTTTGTATTCGTAAATAGTCATGTTGCTGGTGGCGCTGTCGATTTTTTTTTGTTCTTCTGCCGGACGCTTTAGTTTTTTAGGCGCAAAAACAAAGTTTAAAAACAAAATGATACGGCCTAATACCCAACGAATGATAAACATTAACTACCTCTGATGTATTGATTCTCGCGCCGATTTTAACCCAAGCGTTACAGGGTTGAAAGTATTGATTAAAGATCTTTACAGCTGTTTTACGCTTGACTCCAATGGGGTTGCCCATGTTTAAGGAGCTGATTATTTATAATGGATAACGCCGCGTTATCAGCACATAAGCAAAGTGGCTGACGAAAAGTTAAAAGCTGTTGTTTGAAGTCAACTTGCGCAAAAAAATCGTTAGATATATGAGGAGCAAACAGGAAATCGACAAGGTTTAGCGCCGTTAAATCTGTTAGGTCGCAATGGTTGTTATCACCACAAAGTACTGCGCTGCTGATATTGGGTGTCATAATCATTGCGCCAGCACTGACGCCAATGAGGCCGCCACCATTAACCACAAATTGGCGAAGTACCGGTAATAGGGCTCTTTGTTTGAGTGCAGCTAAAAAGCGAAACGTGTCGCCGCCAGACAGATGAATAGCGTCACATGCGAGCAAAGCCTCTAGGCTGCTTTGTGAAAATTCTGACTCCAATTCAAGGTAGACAGATAGTTCTGCGTTAAGTCGCTTATACAGCTGTTGCGTTTGTTGGTAATACTCTCGCGCAGGATCTGGTTGTGAGGCGATATAGCCGATTTTAATGGCGGCGCCCTTGTTTGCTGTTTTGCTGGTTATTATTGCGTTGAGTACTGATTCGATAGCCTTGTGGGCGTTTTCGCTATTGGGGTCACTTAAGAAAGCGAGCTTCATATTCAATCCTTTGAGCTTATAAACGTCGATATATAGTCAGCTTATCTTGAACAACCACAATTGTTAAGGTGCATTAATCGAAAATCCTCAATGTGTACACACATCCTAGGATATAGCGTTAATACAAGGCATATCGATAAAAAAGCACGCGATTAAGCGTGCTTTCACAGTGAGTTGTTTCGCTAATTAGCGCCGAGCGTTAACAGTGCTTGGCTTGCTCCAGTATTGAGTTCTACTCGACTATCAAGCAGGAATACCCGTTCTGGAGCAATGCCTTTTTGCTCGATTAAATAGGTTTTTACTGCGTTAGCACGGCTTTGAGCAAGTTTACCTAAGGCCTGCTCACTGACGCGTTGTGCACTTAAGGCAAAGTTATATAGCGCAATGTGCCAACGCTCGGTAAGTTGCTCATCAGTGAGTTGTTGTTCGCCTTGATGTTCAGCCTCAATCTTATCTTTAACGAGCTCTGCTGGGCTGCCAATCTCAGTTTCATACAGCGATATTAACGCAGCAGGCAATGGACCTTGGGTTGGATAACGACTGGCTGACAGATCTTGCGGTAATTGGTCTATGTTGATTTTTGCAATTTGTGCGAGTTTCGTTTGTAGCCGCAGCTCGCTCATTGCTTGGCTATCATTGGGCATATTTACGCCACCTTCAACGCTTAACGTCAGCATTGGTCTATCGCTTAAGCCTTTAGCAAGTTTGTCTAAAGTGGCTTGTTGTTGATCATCTAAGCTGGCTTGACCTGCATCAAAACTAATTTTATCTAACTCGTCAGCATCGTCTCCAAGTAAACCTGCTAATAGGCTAAATGGTGCGGTTACGGCTTTGGTGATCACATTCGTAAAAGCGGTCATCACAATACTGCCAATACTAAAACTCGGATCATCAACATCCCCCGATACTTGCAGACCTAAATCAATCACGCCGTGTCTGTCCTGTAATAGCGCAATGGCGAGTGTTACTGGCAATGTGGTAGCAAGGCTACTGTCACTTGGTTTACCTAGCTTTAATTGGTCGACGACTAGATGGTTATCCCCTACGAGTTGGTTTTTATCCAGTTTATAATTGAGATCTAACGACAGTAAGCCCTTGTCTATGTAGTAACCCGCATAAGTGCCTGAGTATGGATTAACTGATGTTAGCTCAACATGCTTAAAACTTAGGGCGAGATCGAGATAAGGCTGCGCAAGTAGTGGGTTGATGTCACCTTTTAAGCTAACTGGCGCATAGCGGTCAATTTTACCTTTAATATCAACCGATGCCGTTTGTTCACTGCTAGAAGATAGCTTGCTGATCTCACCCTCTAAATGCTCGATACTAGCGGCAAAGTTTGGCGTTAACGAGTTATCAGCAAAGAAAGTCGAACCATCTTTAACACTTATTTTATTGATTGTTAGCGCTAAAGGTGAGGCTGATTCATGTTGTTTGCTCGATAGCTTAGCTGCTACAGCAGGTGTTTCTTTAGCTTGATTCGTCGTTGTTTGTTCACCAGTAGTTTGCTCTGTGACAATTAAGTCACCGATATTAGTGGTTTTATCTTTAGCAATAATGATTCGGCCAAAAGGCTTATTTAGTGCAATATGGTCAATACTGAGACTATTAGCTGCACGGTCAAAAGTAAGCTGGTTGATTGTTAATGCTTGCCACTTTAGCAGCTCTTTTTTCTGTACAGTGTCTTTTATCAGTAAGTCATTAATATCGACAGTGCCGGAATAAATGGCTTGCTTTGACTTGGCATCAAAACTGACAGAGCCCTGGGTGCTAAAGTCACCTTTTTTAAGGTTTATATTCACATAGGGGCTCAAATAAGCTTGCAGTTGTGGCAGTGAAAAATCGATTACAGCCAACTTAGCGTTGAGTTTTTGCTTGATGGCATCGACGCTGCCACTCGACTTGACTGTTCCTTGTTGGTTAATGTTAAGCGCAAGCTGGTAATCAATAGGCGTTGCAAGATCGGCATTGATAACGCCTGTACTAAAATTTATGTCATCGATTTGCCATTGGGTATTTTTAGTCAGTAATTGCTCACTGATATTGACTTGATAGTCTTTAAGCTCAATAGCACTTAACACGGCATGCCAAGGGCGAGACTCTGCTGCTGGTTGCTGTTTGGTATCAGCAACTTCTATTGTGGCTTTAGATTGTTGATTAGCACTGTTTGTCGATGCTTGCGATGTAATAGGCGTAAATAGCTGAGCTAAATCAATTCCGCTTTTATTTAGCTTAGCATTGACAACTAGCCCCTTGGTGTCGAGTAACTCTGCACTTACAGATTGCTGATTAAAATCAAATGCAATGCCTTTTAAAGCTATCATTGGAAGGTTAACAATGGATTGCTTTCGATACTCAAAATTAATATCCGCTAACTGCAGTAAACCTTGGTTGGTGAGAAACTGTAATTTGTCATCTTGCAGCTGTAATTGATAGTGAGTCGATAAACTCAAATGACCAGATGTGAGCGTTGGTGCGAATTGCTCTGAGATAAAAGACCAAAATTGTGGTAGCTGTATGTTACTCAGTTGCAGATCGCCAACGATGTTTAGAGGCGAGAGTTGTACTAAACCTTGAGTGGCTATTTCGCCGCCTTTACGCCCAGTAATCTGAAGTGCATAGTGATTGGTCTGCTGAGCATTGCCAAGGTTATTAAGCGAGGTTGAAATGGCGTGTTTTGAATCGAAATAAGCAACGTCAAGGTTGAGCTGCGGGTAGTGCAGCTGGCTATTGGTCACTTCATCGATAAAGTTAAGATCGGCATTAACAATACTTAAGTTACTGACAATAAAGTGCGGAATGGCCGCAGAATTTTGCTCGGGATTCGCTTCTCGATTATCAGCCTGTTCTTTAGCCCGATTGGCTAATGTCTCTATGATATCGGAAAAATTAAAGCGTAATGTTTGTTTGGCGGCGATACGCTCGATATTAGCACTTGGCGCCGTCAACGTAACATCAGCGATACTAAAGGCAGTGTTATATAGAGAATGCCAAAACTGGTATTCGAAGCTTAGCTGATTAAAACCGACGAAGTCTTGATTATCAGTTTCATAAATTTTGAATCTATCAATGACCACTTCAAGGGTAAATGGATTTATCTTGACGTCTTCAAGGGTTACTGGGCGCAGTATTAGCGCTGATAGTTGTTTTGGAACTTGCTGAACCGCTATGTAGGGCACCAGCAAACCAAGAAGTGCAGTGAAGCTCAAGTAAATAGCACTCAAGATAATGATCATGCGCTGATATTTGGGACGCTGACGATAGCCATTAACGATTGGTTTAAGAAACTTATTGATAAAAGACATACTAACCTTTGTCGATTGGTTTCTGGCAGAGTGCGTGTCATGCTAACAAGAGACTTAAAAACGCTGTTTGTTAAAGCTTGATACTTGCCTTACTAATTTTAGCTTCATTATCAAGTAAACGACGCTAGGATCATAATAATTTCCATTAAATATCTTTAAATCATTAACTAATGAAAACAGTTGTTACAGTTGGGGTTGTATTGTGAGCAATTTAATCAAGCAGGTTGCATAGTTAATTAAAAAAATACATGGGCTGGCGTTAATTGATGTTAGCGGAATGAAATAAGCGTGATGGCGGCTATTGCCTCGGGTCTTTCTTGGTTGATACCATAGCGCGGTTTCAATCTTGCTTTGGGGAATTAGCTTGAATAAAAGTGTTATGACTAATCTGCTAGCGGCCATCTTGGTAGCTGTGGGTTACTTTTTTGCTCTGCCAATCGTATTAACTGTTGGTTTGTTTGCGCTTTCTGGTGCAGTGACTAACTGGCTTGCTATTCATATGCTGTTTGAAAAGGTTCCAGGTTTATATGGCTCTGGTGTCATTCCTTCACGCTTTGAAGAGTTTAAATCGGCAATAGCCAATTTGATGATGAAGCAATTTTTTACAGAAGAGAATATCGACCGATTTCTTTCAGGTGAGGGCGGAGTAGAGAAGCAACTTAATCTACAGCCTGTGATTGAGAAAATTGATTTGTCGCCAGCTTTCGATGCGTTAGTGAAAACAGTTGAGCAGTCTTCACTTGGTGGAATGTTAGCCATGTTTGGTGGCAGTGACGCGATTACACCCTTGCGTGAGCCTTTTATTGAAAAAATGAAGAGCTCATTAAGTGAAATTGCTCAAAGTGATGATTTTTATGCGTTAGTTAAAGCTGAGCTTGAGCAACCAGATATGATTGCCGATATGCGCGCTAAAGTGGAAGAAATTGTCACCCAGCGACTTAATGAACTAACACCGCAACTCGTTAAAGAGATCGTACAAGAGATGATCCGCGAACATTTAGGTTGGCTTGTGGTTTGGGGCGGGGTATTTGGTGGCTTAATCGGTTTAGCTGCTGCGCTTATTCAAGCTTGATAGATTAAAACTGATTTAGATTGAAAGGGAAGCTAAGGCTTCCCTTTTTTATTGCATTAAAGCTGTTATCTAGCTGGATTGTTTGCAATTGCTGTACGATTAATCTGCGTTGGGTTATGTTCTAAAGATATATTTGCAAAATGGTGTTCACAGGAGTGACCGATGCAGCAAGATAAACGACAACATCACAGCATTAACTACCTTGAGATCCCGGTTAAAGATATCGGTAAAACCAAAGCATTCTTTCAAAGTGTTTTTAATTGGGAGTTTGTTGATTATGGACCCGAATATAGCTGCTTTATCGACGTAGGTATTACAGGGGGATTTTTTGTGAGCGATAAAAGCTTTTCAACGGAACAAGGTTGTCCACTGGTCGTTATCTATTCTGAACACTTAGAACACACTCAAAAGCTAGTGGTAGATGGGGGAGGACAGATAAACCAACAGATCTTTTCTTTTCCTGGTGGGCGAAGATTTCACTTTATTGATCCAAACGGTAATGAGTACGCTGTTTGGTCAGAATAAAGGATTTAGACTGCAATTATCATTTTTTGCTCCGTAGCGAGAATAAGAGTCTCGCACGAGATTTTAGTCATTTCACTGTTACGTAAAACAAGGGCAAGTTATGCCACATTGCACCATTGAATATTCGGCACCATTAGCAGAGCAGCTCTCTATTGAAGCGTTAGTCACGGCAAGCCACAGAGGGTTAATTGAGTCAGAATTGTTTGAGCCTAAAGCGATAAAAACTCGAGTACACGCTTGTGATTATTACCAAATTGGTGAAGACGCAAACAATCACTTTATTCATTTAAATATTGCGATAATGCCCGGGCGTACGGATGAGCAAAAAGCGTTATTGCTTGAGCGAGTCTATGATGCTATCGCACTCATTACCGCCACGGTTTCTAGTGTCACTATTGAAATTGTAGATATTAAACAGCAACACTATTTTAAAGCTCCCTTTTAGGGAGTTCGTTTCATAAGGGCTAGCAAAGCCACCTTCTTCAGAAGGTGGCTTTTTTACTTAGTCGTACTTGTGCTTAAAGCACTTTCTAGGCGTTAGTATGCGCTGTCGTGTACTGACTGCACCGCACGGCCTGACGGGTCGATGATCCCTTGCAAGCTCTCATCCCATGCTAATGCCTCCGGTGTTGAGCAAGCAACCGACTTACCACCAGGCACTGTTTCTGCTGCACTTGGCAATGGGAATAGTTCTTCAAAGAAGGTACGGTAAAAGTAAGCTTCTTTGGTTTCAGGTGTGTTGTATGGGAACCTAAATTTAGCATTGGCTAATTTTAAATCGTCTACTTTTTCCGCTGCATGATCTTTTAGACCATCAATCCAAGAGTAACCCACGCCATCGCTGAACTGCTCTTTTTGACGCCATGCCACTTCTTTAGGCAATTTATGCTCAAAGGCTTCACGTAAAATGTGTTTTTCAATCTTACCGTTCTTCGACATTTTCGCTTCTGGGTTAGTGCGCATGGCTACATCCATAAACTCTTTGTCTAAAAATGGTACGCGTGCTTCCAGTCCCCATGCTGCCATTGCTTTGTTGGCGCGTAGGCAGTCAAACAAATGCAGCTTATCTAACTTACGTACAAGTTCCTCATGGAATGCTTGTGCGTTTGGCGCTTTATGGAAGTATAAGTAACCGCCAAATAGCTCATCGGCGCCTTCGCCTGATAACACCATTTTAATGCCCATGGCTTTGATTTTTCTGGCCATTAGGTACATAGGTGTTGCAGCGCGGATAGTAGTAACATCATAGGTTTCTAGATGGTAGATCACGTCTTTAATTGCATCGATACCATCTTGGAAGGTAAAAGTGATTTCGTGATGGATAGTACCAATTGCATCAGCCACTTTTTGCGCCGCAATTAAATCTGGTGCGCCTTCAAGTCCCACTGCAAATGAATGCAGTTGTGGCCACCATGCGTTGCTTTCACCGTCGTCTTCAATGCGGCGTTTGGCAAATGTTTGGGTGATAGCAGAAATGACTGATGAGTCCAGTCCACCAGATAGCAGTACGCCGTAAGGCACATCTGACATCAATTGACGTTTTACTGCTGCTTCTAATGCATCACGCACATCTTCTGCGCTCGCAGGGTTGTCTTGTACTGCGGCAAATTCGCGCCAGTCACGTTGGTAGTAATGAGTTAACTCTGCTTTCTCGCTTGACAGATAGTGACCCGGTGTAAAGGTTTCAACTGTTTTACACACAGGCATTAACGCTTTCATTTCTGAAGCAATATAGAAGTTGCCTTCTGCGTCACGACCAGTATATAGCGGGATAATACCCATATGGTCACGACCTACTAAATAGCTATCTTTGGACTTATCGTAAAGTACAAAAGCAAAGATGCCGTTTAGCTTATCTAAAAACTCGGTGCCGTATTCTTGGTATAGCGCCAATATGACTTCACAATCTGAGTTAGTTTGGTAGCTGTACTTTTCACCTAGCTCTGCTTTAAGTTCTTTATGGTTGTAGATTTCGCCGTTAACAGCTAATACGATTGAACCATCTTCGCTTAGCAGTGGCTGAGCACCGTGTTCAATATCAACGATAGCTAAACGTTCGTGGGCTAGAATAGCTTTGTCGCTGCTGTAAATTCCTGACCAATCTGGACCGCGATGACGCAGTAACTTGGACATTTCAAGAGCGACCTGACGCAGTGGTGTCGCGTCAGACTGAATATCTAAAATTGCAAAAATTGAACACATGGGTCACTCCAAAAAAATTCGTCTTAAACTTAATTGAGTATTAATCTGCCATTGAAAATTTAAGATTTCAAATCTAATTTTGAATAATCGATGTTAAAAGTGGCTTTTTTGCTAATTTAAAGTTTGTTTTTGGGTGTGTGAAATGAATATTCATCATTTTTTGGCTTTAATTGTTGGGTTATCCTTATTTAATAGGGCGTAATTGATAAGTCTGATTAGACATACCTTAATGACGTTTAATTAAAATCGACTTGATTATATTTATCAGTTTCAAGCAACTAAGTTGAGCAAAATTTACTCAATATTATGATACTAAGGAAGCGTTAGCTTTTTCGTTTGGGGGATAACGGCTAAAAAAAAGCCGACAAGTGGGTGGCAAGTCGGCTGGTTGAAAACGTTCAAATTGGTAAAGTTTTACACTGAACGATGCTATAAAAGCGGGTAACTATTTTAATGTAGTCTATTTTGTAAAATTTGATGCTATTGACTTGCTTGCTCCAATGTATCGCCTGCGGGACGCAGTGCATTGAATTCAGTGTCAGCGAAATAACCCGGCCAATCATTATTATTACCTAATGTACTTGCAGCTTGGTAATAGATGGCTAAATCTTCTAATGCGCCGGATAAGTCCCAGTCCTCTCGATATTCGTCACAAACATTGTGGTAGCAACCTTTCATTTTTAGCTTCATGGCGGCTTTATATTGTGCGGTTGCTTCATCGACTGGTTCACTGCCACCGCCGGCAAACACTGCTGGTACACCTTCTTTAGCAAAACTAAAATGGTCTGAGCGGAAAAAGCCGCCAGACTCAGGGTACTTTTCGCTTTTGGCGACACGGTTTTGGCTCTTCAGTGCATCAATCAGATAGTTTTCCAGCTCAGACTTACCCTTACCTATAATGGTGTAATCTGTCGTGCGGCCATAAATATTGGTGCTATCTAGGTTAAATACTGCCACGCTTTTATCAATTGGGTAGATAGGATTTGAAGCGTAATAGCGTGAGCCTAGCAAACCTTGTTCTTCTCCTGTTGTTGCAATAAAAGTCACAGAACGGGCGAGGGTGTGACCGTTTTTTGCTTGTTTAGCAAATTGACGAGCAATCTCTAAAATACCTGCAGTGCCTGAAGCATTATCAAGTGCGCCGTTATAGATCTGATCGCCTTCTTTATTGCTATCGACGCCAATATGATCCCAATGTGCGGTGAATAAAAGATGTTCATCTGGGCGGCTGTTACCCGGTAGCGTAGCGACAACGTTGTAGCTGTCGGTATATTGGGCTTGGTTTGCAAAGGCGATTGAAGCCGTTTGATTTAACGGTAAGTTGATTGGGCTTGCTGCTGCACGGTCAGACACAGTCGCTAAGGATAACCCTGCGCTGTCAAAGAGTTGATTTGCTATATCATGGGTGATCCAACCTTCGACTTTGACTCGCTGAGCTTGCTCTTCTTCGCTTTTGACTAAATCTTGCTGGGCACCAGTCCAGCTATTTTCGACCACAGACCAAGGATACGATGCAGGTTTAGTGTCATGAATAATGATTGCACCTATCGCGCCTTGGCGGCTAGCTTCTTCAAATTTGTAGCTCCAACGGCCGTAGTAAGTCATTGCCTTACCGTTAAATTTCCCCGAGTTTGGTAAAGCATAGCCTGGGTCATTGACTAAAATGACGGCAATTTTACCGCTCATATCCAAATCTTGGTAATCGTTCCATTCATACTCTGGTGCGTTAATTCCGTAGCCAACAAAAACCAGCGGTGCATTATTAATATCAATATTTGCCACATCATGACGGCTACCTAACACCACATCTTGACGGTGCTTTAAAGCAAGATCGCCTAAGCGTATGGTTTGCTCATCCGATGCGGTATAGGTAACCATAGGCACAGCCTGTAAGTAATCATTACCATTTGGTTTGCTAAGGCCTATTTCTTCAAAGGCGGCACTTAAGTAATCTAAGGTTAATTGCTCACCTTTAGTGGTGGGCGCTCGCCCCTCAAATTTATCAGAGGATAATGTTTTGATGTCTTGGCGAAAGCGGCTTTCGTCAAAAGTTACATTAACAGGGGTTGAAACAGTGACAGGGTGTTGGCTGCAGGCAGTCAGCATTGTGAGTGCGCAAATAGATGCAATTGAACGCATGTAAAGGTCCTATTATTATTGTTTTAGACTTTTATTAATTTTTTATGAATCTAGTTAGGATAATGGCGGAAAGGAGGGGGCGTTAGCAAGCTAAGTACTAGGTAAGGTGGTCGCTAAAATGTTACGTAATATTGCACTGCTCATTGAGATCTTTAAAAGTAGCCACTTTTCCTAGATGAGGCTATTGTCAATCTATGAGGGATCGCTTGTTTTATCATTGATATAGAGACAACTTTAGTTTTTATCAAACATGGCGCGTTATAACTTAAGCCTTTTAGGGCTTTGTTATAACTACGCCATATATGACTTTGTAATGCGTTAGACTACGTCTATATCGCCTGCGCAATCAAAAATATGATTAGGTCTAAAAGGTTCTTTTTCAATGTCAGTAATGGAGCTTACACCACTGGTGACTAAAATCGTCTCTAGACCTGCTTGAAAGCCTGCCAGAATATCGGTACGCATATTGTCACCGATAATCACAGTGTTTTCAGAGTGGCCGCCAATATGATTAAGCGCTGAGCGGATAATCCAAGAACTTGGTTTACCCACATAAAACGGCTTTTTACCACTTATACGCTCAATAGGAGCACATAATGCACCGCAAGCAGGGCTGAACGCGGGGCCATGGGTATCGGGATTCGTTGCTATAAAACGCGCGCCTTCACTTACAAACTTGGCTGCTTTATGGATCATATCCCAGTTGTAAGAGCGTGTTTCACCAACAATGACAAAGTCAGGGTTGATATCGGTAATGGTAAAACCGGCTTTGTATAGCTCGTGGGTTAATGCTCCCTCACCAATCACATAGGCCTTGGTACCTTGCTGATGTTTTAAAAAATCTGCAGTTGCCATGGCGGACGTATAAAAACATTCTTCAGGGATGTTGAGGCCTGCGGAGCCTAATCGGTTCTGTAGATCCTTACCCGTTTGTACCGGGTAGTTAGTCAGTATAACGAGCGGGTTACCTTGCTCTACTATGCGGTTAATAAACTTATCACTTCCGGGAATAAGCTGGTTGTTGTGCAGTAACACTCCATCGATATCGCAAATAATATTTTTCATCTGACTCTCTTACTTCACATTAGTTTGCCGAATAATTAGCCTTTATCTAATGCTAAATAGAATGTAAAAACAATGACTATTAAGGTGTATTTAGGTAAATGTTAGCTAATGAATCAAATTAAAGAGGTGATTAACGCATCGCTAGCGCAAGAGGTGGGAGCACAAGAGAAGTGATTATCTTGATAAAGGTATTCAACAATAAGTTTAGATATTTAGTTTCTTATGAGGGGATGCATGTTGGATAGTGGTGAGACTTGTTTAGTTGAGTCTAATTTGTCCGAATATTATACAGGTGTATATAAGGGGTATAATATTTTTATTGACCTTATATTTTTTTCAGATATTGTGTCGTTAACTCCTTTATTTATAACAAGATACATACGTTAATAGATTGTTTTTTTTGGCTGTATTTTCTCTAAGCTATGTTTTCACTGCTTAACAACTTGATACGAATTTCTTCTTACTCTCCAATTTAGCGATATTGTCATGGAAAAGATAATTGCATTTATTTTTTTGTTAGGGATTTCATTTAACTCCTACGCTGTAAACACTGTTGAGTTCTCTCCTTTAAACACCATTGAAAATCTGACCAATGGCGAAGAAATTATTGCCTTACTCAAAGACAAAAATCTTGCGGTGGACTTAAAACGCAATAAGTTGAACTTACTAATCTCTGCTGATCAGGTTGAAGCCTCTCCCTATTATGCATTCGCTTATTATCTTATTCTGCATGATATTGAGCTATCGAATGGCAAGCCTCATTTATCAGAGAAGGCGATAGTGGACCTGTTAGAAGCAGGCAAATCACATAAGCAAGACTGGTTAATCGCTGAGGCTAAAATGTGGTTGGCGACATTTTCTGTCAGAGAAAGCCAATATCACGCTGGATTAACCTTAATTGATGAATCAATAGCATTATCGAAGCAGGTTAATTTCGTTCATTTAACTGCGCGTGGATATAACACCAAAGCTGCGCTGTATTTCTTCCAAGACCAATACTACTTTGCTTTAGAGTATTACCTTAAAGCCTTTGATATCTTTATGAACCAACCTGAAGACCCCTATGTCAGTAAGGTTCTGTCCAATGTTTCGCTTATTTACCTTGAAATTGAAGAGTGGGACAAAGCGTGGGAATCGAATGTCAACGCATTGTCTCATGTTGAGCAATTTGGCGGCGATTATGAACAAGTTAGTGCATTCAACAATAATGCTGCTTTTATTTTGGAGCGCCTTGGCCGAGTTAACGAGAGTAAGCCTTATCTTATTGCAGCACAAAAAAGTGCTGAAAAAAGCGGTGAGTTGAGGGTTCAATTTAATGTGTTGATCGCTTGGCTTAATTACTATTTATCAACAGAACAATATGAGAGCGCTACGCTAAAGGCAAATGAGTGTATTGCTCGTTCTGCAAAATTGGCATATCGGGTGTTTGAAGCAGATTGTAGCCGAATGCTAGCGAAAGCTTTAATTAAAATGGGAAGTGTTGATGATGCGTTAAATTCATTAAATAGCGCGAAGAGGCTTTATAAGCAAATTGGAACGCAATCCGGTTATGCTGATATGTTTAATAATTACGCTTTAGCGTATGAAGCACTTGGGGATTATCAGGTAGCGCTTAACTACCAGCGTAAAGCCAATGAGGCTGAAAAAGATCTGCTTTTCGATAAACGCGGCAAAATGTTACTTAATCTAAGTGAAACTTACAAAGAAAAGTATCGCTTGCAGAAGATGGCTCTACTAACTGCCGAAAACGATGCCCATGAGGCTAGGCTTGCTGAGCAAGATATTCGTGAGAAGTTTTTGTGTTTCTTTATATTGGTATCAGTTCTGTCGATTTCATTATTAGCTAAAAAGCGTTATGGGCTTGAAAATGATAATAAGAATTTACAAACCTCAAATATGGAACTGTATAAACAGTCTAATATTGATGCCTTAACAGGGTTATACAATCGTCGTTATTTTCTTACGTTTCTTGAACAGCAGCAATCGCTTGGTCAAAACACTCAAATGTGCTTGGCCATTATCGATATTGATCATTTTAAGACGGTAAATGATACCTACGGGCACGATATCGGAGATGAGGTATTAGTCCAGGTCGGGCACATTATTCAAAAGAATATTCGAGAAGAAGACTTACTTGTACGTTGGGGAGGTGAAGAGTTTGTCCTTTCTCTGAGCTGGCCCTATGCTGGTAAGTCAACCTCTTTGGAAGAGTTGCAAGGGCGTTTTGAACAGGTTCGGCAGGCTATCGCAGCTACTCCTATCGTGGTGGGTAAGCAGAAGCTTCATTTGACCGTATCGATAGGTGTGGGTAAACGATTAAATGCGGCTTTATTGAAAGACTGCTGGCAAGATATTCTTGAGGGGGCTGATAAAGCGCTTTATCGTGCAAAAGCGCAAGGACGGGACAGCGTTGTTTTAGTTGACCATATAGGATGAGCGAACTAAGTGATACGGGAAATTCGATGTGCAATAAATCTCTTTGTTTTTTGTCAATTACCCAATGCTGTTCATAACTAAACTCGGATAATGAATTCGAATAACTCGTTTGCATAGTTAGGTGCTCTGAAGTCGGCGTTAACCTCATTCTACGACTTTGACTTATTGTAATGTTTGTAAATGTTTTGAGGTATCGTTGCGATCCATAATTAAATGTTAATAATAGTCGTTCTCATTTATTTATGGAAAAACAAGTGAAGTTAAGTATCTTAGGATTAGCAGTATTGAGCGCTTTGGGTACGACAGTTGCAGTTGCAGACCAAAGTAAACAAGCATCAAATCAATCTAGTGATATTGAGCGCATTGTTGTTACCGCATCGCCATTTGCACAAAAGTTAAGTGATACCCCTAATTCCGTTTTTATTGTTTCAGAAGCCGACCTAGATCTTCAACGTGTGGTTGCGCGCAATCTGTCTGAGATGATTTCTAATTTAGTACCAGGCTTTTCACCAAGTACTGAAACAATGTCGACATTTGGTCAAAACTTTCGTGGCGGTAAAGCGATTGTGATGATTGATGGTGTGCTTATTTCAACGACTCTGCGCGCTGGTGGACGCGATCTACAATCAATCTCTGTCGATGTGATCGAAAGTATCGAAGTCATCAAAGGTGCTAGCGCCATGTACGGCAATGGTGAAGCCGGCGCTATCATTAATGTGATCACCAAAAAGCCGAGCGTGAATTTTGAGATGCAAACTCGAGTGGGCGTTGAGGCGTTTTCTGATGAGCTTTCTGACGCGGGCTACAGCATTTCTCAGAGTTTTTCCGGCACAACAGATTCAGATCTAGGCTACTTACTCAACTTGTCAGGTAAAGATCGCGGTAACCTGTATGACGCGGATGGCGAGCAATTACCCGGTGCACCTAATAATCAAGGCGGCATGGGCGATGCCGATGAATATGATGTGTTGTTTAAGCTTGAGCAAGAGTTTGACGCGAGTCGTCTAGCTTTACTTGCCCATCATTATTATATCGAAAACAAGTTGCACTATAAGCGTAACGTTAATGAAGAAAATGGCCTTATTGAAATTGATAAGACTCAGCCCTATGTTGGTCCCAATCCATCGACTAAATTAAGCACCGTACAGTTAACCTACGATCAAGATGACTTCTTCAGCCAACAATTAAGCCTGTCTGCCTATTATAGTAAAGTAAACGTGGGTTATGAATCCGCATCTGAGATTGTGTCTACCCGCAGTGGTTTTAAAGCGGCTATGCAATGGACGATTAATGATAGAAGCCGTTTAGTTTATGGTTTCGAATACGGTAAAGATAATACCGAACAAGGACGAGATCGTGACGTGCTTACAGGTATCGATGCGGATGGTAATCCTATTACTCAGTCTCAATATATTTGCTCGGTATGTGATTTAACAGAAACTAAGCTAAGTCCGTTTGCACAATATTGGAATCAAGTGACTGATGATTTGACGCTACAAGCGGGTTTACGCTATGAGAACTTTGAAATCGAAGTGCCAGATTATATGCGTTATAAGCGCGGTGTTCTTAGCGCTAAACAAGGAGATACACTAAAGTACGATAAGCCGTTGGTGAACTTAGGTCTAGTTTATAATATTGCTGACAGTACCGATATTTTTGCCAGTTACTCCCAAGGTTATTCTCATGCCGATATGCGTATGCTTAGAGATATGCCTGTGGATAGCGTTGCTGAGTTCGCTGATGATATTCCCGCGACTCAAACTAACTATTATGAGACAGGCCTGCGTTATAGTGATGATAGTCTACAAGGCAGCTTATCTTTCTTTTATTCAGATATTAAAGACGGTTATGCTTATGATTATAACGTTGAAGCTCTCGCTGCCAAACGCGTAGCTGCTGTCGTTGTTGCTGATGAAGAGATCTGGGGGGTTGAAGCAACACTGGATTACCAAGTGACTCAAGAGGTTAAGTTGGGGACTAGCGTGTCAATGTCAGAAGGCAAGCGTACCAACAGTGAAACGGGTGATGATTATTGGATGAATGGCACCAGGATCACGCCGGTAAAAGCATCCGTGTATGGCGATTATCGCTTTAATGATATGGCTTCATTGCGCCTACAGGCAAATTATGTGGGTGACAGAGACAAGCACGATCGTGAAAGTGATGCCGGTTATAGCTTTTATGAGTCACCTTATGACGGTTATACGCTAGTCGATCTGGTATCGACTTTTGACACTGATTTTGGTCGATTCACCTTTGGTATTGATAATCTATTGAATGAAGATTATCAGCCATTAGTTTCTCAGATGAATAAAGAAGTTATTTGGGAAACCTATCGTAGCCAGTTCTCAGGTTATGGTCGACGCTTAGCGCTGGAATATAGTATTAGCTACTAATTCTTGTGTAGCCACTTATGTTATAAAGCCTCAAGTTGGTGTTTCAATTTGAGGCTTTATATGATGTTCTGCAATTGTTCAGTTAGGTTGCTTAGTGAACCAAGTATCGTTGGATAATTCAGAGATGCTAAGTCTTGAGGTGGTAAACGATAATTCCAAAAATATGACCTTGTTAGTAACGATATGCGATAGCTTAGCGGTTTTTAGCTGCTTGAATGATCGCAATAAACTGCTCCGGTTTATCGATACCAATAAAGATATGTTTGACTGTTCCAAGCGGTTCTTTTAACGCTATAACAATATTAGGGTTACCTGCATAATTATAACGTTTTACTAATCTTGAACGTTTTACAAATTCTTTATGATAAGCAACAGTTGCTATATTGGATAAATCTAAAGTTAATGGTTGGAAGAGTCCATATCTGATAATAAGCTTGTTTTTAGCTAGTGAGATAGGTCTTCTTGAAACTGCTCGATATTCAGCAATAAAAAAAACGAGGCTAAAAAGCGTGAGAAAGGTGATGATATTAGCTGCTAGTGGCGAGTAGGTGAAATGAATCAATAAATGCATTAAAGGCATTTCAAATGCGATTAATAAAGCAAAGCCAAGCAAGTTACTCTGTGCACCATCTTTTTCATGGTAGCTAAAGTAATGCTCCCCGATGAAGTGAGTTGTTTGTACTTTACTTGCTAATAAAGCATAACTCCACATACGAACTTCGAAGCTTAATAACGTTGCAATAGTTCCTTCGCCAAAATATTTATTTATTGAATTTTCTATTGATATATCAGGATCATGTTGCTGGCGTATCGCAGTCTTTAGTGCAAAGTAAACAGTCAGGATTGCCGTCAACTCAAACAGCAGAACAATAGCTAAAATAAAATAGCGACCGCTTTCAAGATAAGTCCAAATTATCTTATTGGGCTCTGGTACGATATAACTGCCAATGAATATGGCGATGCATCCCAAGGCAAGAGACTTCAATAAGGCTTCTTTTTTGTCCTTGATGCAAATAAAGCAAATTATAGGCAGAGCAACCAATGCATCTAACAAAAACAGCCATTCAAAATTTGCAGCGCCAAATTGGTTAAGTGTGCTGTTACTTTGATAATAGAATCCCCACTAAATTGAAATACAAACAAGGAATAACAGGGGGATTTTCGACTTTATTGATTTAATCATAGGCGTTTCCTTACGCAATTATGTTTTAGGTAACCAAGTTATGCAGGCATTGATGTCGAGTTGGAAAGTAGCATTTATTTTGCCTTAAGCTGCATTTCAAGCAGTGTAGGTGTAAAT
This sequence comes from Shewanella sairae, assembly GCF_023283535.1. Taxonomy (GTDB): domain Bacteria; phylum Pseudomonadota; class Gammaproteobacteria; order Enterobacterales; family Shewanellaceae; genus Shewanella; species Shewanella sairae. Next base: position 53,452 of record NZ_JAKILT010000022.1, read on the forward strand.
CCAAGTTTTTCATATGCACGCATTGCTGAATTGTTTTGAGAATAAACATCTAGATAGAAATGTTGCACCCCCTTGTGTTTGCCCCACTCAATTAACTGCTCTATAACTGCTGAGTTGATGCCTTTTCCACGGTGTGAAGGTGATACGTACATAAAGCCAAGGTAACCATGGAGGTCATGCTCTAATGAGCGTTTTGAGCAACGTATTTGGACATATCCGCTAGCTATAATCTCATTTTCAATTTCTCCAACCACTAAGTGAGAATCATTGGAAGAAATTAAATTTTCTATGTCGTAATAAATTGCTGATTTGGGTTTGATTGAGTCATTGTAAGGTCTTTCCGCTTCGATAACGCGCTGCTCTAACTCTAACAGCTTTGGAAGATCCTCTTTTACCGCTTTTCTCAGGTTCATATTTTGTCGCCAATGTAGAGTAGGGAATGAGTTAATAGTGCAATAGAACAGCTCTAGGTGCTCAGTGTTAGTGCTCTGTGCCCGCATATATCCACATTGGTGCAGTGTTACCTGCGCGCTCAAAACCTTGGGCTTGATAAAATTCAATCGCCTCTTCGTCAGCGGTAAGCATTTGCTGATGAAATCCAGAGTAAACAGATAACATTGCTTGCATCATTTTTGTGCCAACGCCTTTGCCTTGGCTGTTCGGGTGGACCAGCATATGAGGATAATATACGACTAGGTGTCCATCTGATATCGCATTACCGATGCCAATGAGTTTACCGTTAGTTCGAGCAGTTACTAATGTGTGAGAGTGACGTAGTGCGAGTAATAGTTGCTCAGGTTTTTCTGCTGAGGACCATCCATTTGCTCTATACAAGGTGACGACTTCAGCCTGTTCAATTTTGCCATTGAGTTCAATTTGAATTTCCATATTGATTTTCACCCTAGTTTTGTTTAACGGTTGAATAATTGGTATTAGTCGCCAGAATAGTATGGGTAATGCCTTGGTTGTAGATGTTTGGAATCAAAAGTGCTTTTTATTATCTATGCATTATAAAAAAGGCACCCTAAGGTGCCTTTTATGCGCTATTTAAACTGCTTTAATCAGCAGCGTAACCATCAGCTGGCAGTATTTTCCCATCAAGGTGGGCAATGCCTTCTAGCATAGTTAAACGGTTTTGGCTGAACCATTTAACCACTAGAGGGTAAATAGCATGCTCTTGCTCATGTACACGCTCTGCTAAAACCTCGGCAGTATCATCTTCATAAACAGGCACTTTAGCTTGTAAGATAACGGGGCCGGCATCAAGCTCTGGCGTGACAAAGTGCACGCTTGCGCCATGTTCAGTGTCTTTAGCGTCGATAGCACGTTGATGCGTGTGTAAACCTGTATATTTAGGCAAAAGAGAAGGGTGGATGTTGAGCATCTTACCTTCAAAACGTTGCACAAATTCGTCGCTTAAAATACGCATAAAGCCAGCTAAAACCACAAGGTCTGGCTGATACTTTTCAATCGCGCTAAGCAGACGTGCATCGTACTCTTGCCTAGTTTCGCCTGTGTGAGCTATCACGCAGCTGGTATCAATCTCATTGTGGTGGGCGCGAACTAATCCGTAAGCGTCTGGTTTATTGCTTATGACGCCAACAACGTCAGCTTGAAGATTATCGTCACAACCATCGATAATGGCTTGTAAATTACTGCCGTTACCTGAAATTAATACTAAAACGCGACAACTCTGGGGCATTACAGGATCTCCACTTGCTCTTCTTCGCCGTTACGCTTGGCAATGCTACCAATTAACCATGCGTTCTCGCCCTCTGCATTTAGCAATGTTAAGGCTGAATCGACTTTGTCTGCTGGTAGGGCGACAACCATACCAACACCGCAGTTGAAGGTGCGGTACATTTCAAATTGTGAGATATTACCGTTTTCCATCAACCAGTTAAATACGACTGGCCATTGCCATGAGTCGCTGTTTACCACTGCTTTGCAATCTTCAGGTAGTACGCGTGGGATGTTTTCCCAGAAGCCACCACCAGTGATATGTGACATTGCGTGAACATCGTGCTGTTCAAGCAATTTAAGCAGTGATTTAACGTAAATTTTTGTTGGCTCTAATAAATGATCTATTAGTGGCTTACCAGCAAGTTCTTGCTCTGGATCTGCCTTGCTCACTTCTAATACCTTACGGATAAGTGAGAAACCATTTGAATGAGGACCGCTTGAAGCTAATGCGATAAGGGCATCACCGTCTTGCACTTTAGTGCCGTCGATGATGTCTTCTTTTTCAACTACGCCAACGCAGAAACCTGCTAGGTCGTAGTCATCGCCTTCGTACATGCCTGGCATTTCAGCAGTTTCACCGCCGATAAGTGCACAGCCTGATTGTACACAGCCTTCTGCAATGCCTTTTACTACAGAGGTGGCAACTTCAACATCAAGTTTGCCTGTCGCATAGTAGTCAAGGAAGAACAGTGGCTCTGCACCAGCAACGATTAAATCGTTTGAGCACATGGCGACTAAGTCGATACCGACGTTGTCGTGCTTTTTAAAGTCGATAGCAAGACGTAACTTAGTGCCAACACCATCAGTGCCTGAAACCAGTACTGGATGCTTATACTTAGTTGGTAGCTCACAAAGTGCACCAAAACCACCTAGATTGCCCATAACTTCTGGACGGCGGGTACGTTTTACTGCTGACTTGATGTTGTTAACTAGTGCATTTCCGGCATCAATATCAACGCCTGCATCTTTATAGCTTAGTGGGGTAGTAGGAGTGCTCACGGAGATCCTCTCGGGTACGGGTATCGATTATTATTGGATTTTACGCGGCGCTATTCTATCAGCTTGTGAGTAGCGTCGAAAGGTAAGTTTTTCAATTAACTTAGCGACAGAGGTCACGATTTACCGCCTTTTTGAAACTTTAAGTTTTCCTGTACGAACAAATCTACTAGAATCGTTAAAATTTACCGTGAAAAATACGTTAGAAAATCAGGAGAACAAGATGAAAGTCGTTGAAGTTAAGCACCCTTTAGTCCGTCATAAAATTGGATTAATGCGCGAAGGTGATATTAGCACAAAGCGTTTTCGCGAATTAGCGGCAGAAGTAGGCAGTCTACTAACATACGAAGCAACGGCTGATTTTGAAACTGAAAAAGTAACGATTGATGGTTGGAATGGTCCGGTTGAAATCGATCAGATCAAAGGTAAGAAGGTAACTGTAGTGCCTATCTTACGTGCAGGTCTAGGTATGATGGATGGCGTGCTTGAGCACGTACCAAGTGCACGTATCTCTGTTGTCGGTATTTACCGTGACGAAGAAACACTTGAGCCAGTACCTTATTTTGAAAAACTTGCTAGCGACATGCCATCACGTATCGCACTTGTGGTTGACCCAATGCTTGCAACTGGCGGCTCAATGATTGCGACTATCGACCTATTAAAAGATCGTGGCTGTACAGCGATTAAAGCGCTTGTATTAGTTGCTGCGCCAGAAGGTATTGCTGCGCTTGAGAAAGCACATCCAGATATTGAGCTTTTCACTGCGTCTATTGATGATTGCTTAAACGAGCAGGGTTACATTCTCCCAGGTCTTGGTGATGCGGGTGATAAGATTTTTGGTACTAAATAAGTATTGAACTTGGTAAAGATGAAGTGGGTTTGAATCTAAGCTAACTAAATCATTTAACAATAAAAAGGAGCCTAATGGCTCCTTTTTTGTTGCAATTTTTCTAAGCAATATCGCTTGTACACTACAGCACCATGGCTGCTATCCAACCAAACACTAGTAATGGAATGTTGTAGTGGATGAAGGTTGGAATAACGCTGTCCTTCATATGGTCGTGTTGACCGTCAGCATTAAGACCTGCAGTTGGGCCCAAGGTCGACTCCGATGCTGGTGAACCTGCATCTCCTAGTGCAGCAGCGGTGCCCACTAGCGCAATCGTCGCTTCAACTGAGAAACCAAAACTCATAGATAAAGGTACATAGATTGCAGCAATAATTGGAATGGTCGAAAACGATGAACCAATGCCCATCGTAATTAACAAACCGACTAGTAACATCAAAAATGCAGCCAAGGCTTTATTATCGCCAATTGCTGTATTCATTATCTCTACTAAGCTGCCTACATCACCAGTGCCTTTTATTACCGCTGCAAAACCTGCGGCAGAAATCATGATAAAGCCAATATTAGCCATCATGCGCACGCCTTGGTTAAAGATATCTTGGTCGGCAACGTGTTTAAGTGCGCCAGAAAAACTAAATACGATAAAGCCAATTAATGCACCGAAAATCATTGAGCCGGTATAGAGCTGCACAACCAAGGTTGAAATAACCGCAAAAACGGCAATCACGATATTACGCTGGTTCAAGCCTTCTTCTGGCTCTGCAGCTAGAATTTGCTCTTCTTTATACTCACGAGGCTTACGGTAGCTAATGAAAATAGCGACCAATAAACCAAATACCATACCGAGAGCAGGAATAAGCATCGCTGGGGCTACTTGCGCTTGAACAGCCTGCAAATCATTACTGTTTAGGTTGGTAAGTAAAATGTCATATAAAAAGATCCCGCCAAAGCCAACAGGCAATACCATATAAGTCGTCACTAAGCCAAAAGTCAGCACACAAGCAACTAAACGACGATCCATTTTTAATTTTGACATTACGTGTAGTAATGGTGGAATTAAAATAGGAATAAAGGCGATATGGATAGGAAGAATATTCTGTGAAGAAATAGCCATTGCAAGAATGGTTAATAGTAACACCCAGCGCACGAAGTTATTGTTGGTACTATTTTGCTCTTTACCAAGCAAACTAATGACCTTGCTTGAAATTAGCGTTGTTAAACCTGAATGCGACAAGGCAACAGCAAAAGCGCCCAATAGAGCATAGCTCAATGCGATTTGTGCACCACCACCAAGGCCAGTATTAAAAGCAGCGACCGTTTGATGCAGATCCATACCACCAACAAGCCCCGCAACTAAGGCGGATACTGTGAGCGCAATGACGATATTAACTCTAGCTAAACTGAGGCCCAACATGAGGCACACAGCGATGACAACAGCATTCATAATATGATTAATCTATTTCTTATATTTGAAGTTGCGACCATTTTTGCCTGTTAATACGCATGATGTCCAGTAACTATGCTGGATATCTTGAATTCAAACAGAGTTGTGAATTAGCTGTACCTTAATATGCAAACAAAGTGTGAATAGTTACAATAAAAATAGGGTTAAGCTGTCGGGATTGTGGCCAGTTAACAGAATAATCATTTAAAAAAGTGATATTGCTCGCAAATAGCTTGTATAGAGTTTAACACTGCCTATAATGCCTTTTAGATTTAAACGAAACAGCGTTTTTAGCAATCCATAGATGGAGAAATAAAATGAGCGTATTAGTCGGCCGTCCGGCCCCTGATTTTACTGCTGCTGCAGTACTAGGTAATGGTGAAATTGTTGATACCTTTAACCTATCTGAAGCAATTAAAGGAAAGACTGCCGTAGTATTCTTCTACCCACTTGATTTCACTTTCGTGTGCCCATCAGAGCTGATTGCTTTTGATCACCGCATGGATGAGTTCAAGAAGCGTGGCGTTGAAGTAATCGGTGTTTCAATCGATTCTCAGTTTACTCACAATGCATGGCGTAACACGCCAGTAGACAAGGGTGGTATTGGCCAAGTTCAATACACGCTAGTTGCTGACGTTAAACATGAGATCTGTAAAGCATACGATGTTGAGCATCCTGAAGCGGGTGTTGCATTCCGTGGTTCATTTCTTATCGACAAAGAAGGTCAAGTTCGCCACCAAGTGGTTAACGATCTACCACTAGGTCGTAACGTTGACGAAATGATCCGTATGGTTGATGCACTTCAATTCCACGAAGATCACGGTGACGTTTGCCCAGCAGGCTGGGAAAAAGGCGACAAAGGTATGGATGCAAGCCCAGAAGGTGTTGCTTCTTACCTAACTGACAATGCTGACGCACTATAATTTATTAAATTGTAGTCACTGTTAGCATAATAAAAGCTGCGTTTATCGCAGCTTTTTCGTTTTAAGGAAAATAGCAGAACTGGATTTCTGTTTTATATGTACATTAAGGACCATGTATGAATCCTATGGAGTTCAATATTCCGGAAGAGGATAGGCTTCCGTTTTCGCAATACTATAAGCAACACATAGAACCTAAATGCCAACAATATGAGCAACAACGCCTGCCAATTGTGGCTAAACAAACTGAACGGCAAAAGATTAGTAAGCCCGTTTCGTTCATAGCAACGGTAATAGGCTTAATGGGCTTTGCATATGTTTTCTATGGCATGGCAACCAGTCAGGGAAATTTTACTCAATTTTTCATTGGTATATCGCTATTCATCATTTCTCTTTGCATTACTGTTGGCGTTATCTTTTGGGCGAATGGTGAATCTTCTAAATTTCGCGATCAAATAGTAAAAGTTATTCACCCAATTGTTTTACGCTATTTTGGCGATAATTTTCTGCTTAATCCTGAGGGACTAAAAACGCTGAAGGAATATGAACCTTATGGTATTTTCCCGAGTTATGATATCGGAGCTTTTGAGGATAGCGTAAGCGGAGAATACAAAGGAGTGACTTTTCTTATGCGAGAGTTGTCCTTGTCAGAGCGCGAGACTACCAAGGATAACCAAGCTAAATATAAAACCTTGTTTGACGGGATTATTATTGAGTTTGACTCGTTTAAAAGCTTTAAAGGTGAAACCCAAGTTAGATTAGATAAGGGGACTATAGGAAATAAACTTGCCGCTTTTCAAACAAAATTACCGCGAGTAAATCTTGAAGATGTCGAATTTGAACAGCAGTTTGAAGTGTATAGTAGTGATCAAATCGAGGCTAGATACCTACTGACTCCGACAATGATGACTCGCTTACTATCTTTATCAACGTTCTATCTATCTCAATTAGAGGCGAGCTTTAAAGATGGCAAGTTGCTTATTAAACTAGCAACGACACACAATTATTTCGAATCTAGACTCGATATTGGTAAGCCTTTGGATGTTAGCGCTGATATTGAGCTGTTATTTAGAGAGCTAAATGAGGTTTTTGCTTTAATTGACGCTCTTAAATTAGATGAGCAAACTGGCCTGTAGCTGAATAAGCGTTTATTGCGTGAACATTGGTTAGGCTTAATATAAGACGAAGATAACTAGCTTCGTCTTATATATATGAGGGGAAACTGCCAATCCTTTTTAGGTCTTGTCAGTTGAAACTTCGGTATCTTCTTCGGTGTCGTCTTCGTTAATAAATGGCCAACCACCAAGCGCCTTCCAGCGATTTACAATTAAGCAAAACAGTTCTGCTGTGCGTTCAGTATCATAAAGAGCTGAGTGTGCTTCACGGTTATCAAATGGGATCCCTGCCATAGCACAAGCTTTGGCTAAAACCGTTTGCCCAATAGCTAAACCTGCAAGTGCTGCGGTATCGAATGTAGCAAATGGGTGGAATGGCGTACGTTTAAGGTTGTTGCGCTCAATTGCTTGAGTCACAAAGCCATGATCAAATGCGGCATTGTGGGCAACGATTATACTGCGATGACACCCAACGGCTTTTTGGGCTTTTTTGACTTCTTTAAATATTTCTAAGAATGCTTCTTTTTCGCTAACAGCGCCGCGTAGCGGGTTGGTTGGATCGATGCCGGTAAAGGCTAACGCTTCAGGCTCAAGATTTGCACCTTCGAAAGGCTCTATATGGAAATGCAGGGTTTTATCTAGCGCTAAAACGCCTTCTTCATCCATTTTTAGCATGGTGACGGCAATCTCTAAAAGTGCGTCTGTTTTTGAGTTAAAACCAGCGGTTTCAACGTCGATGACCACTGGGAAATACCCTCTAAAGCGGTTTTTCAGTAAATTAGGGTCTAAAGTGTCAGTCATTAAAATTTCCCAAAAGAGTGCAAGTGACTATTATGCGGCAACTGATATTCACTGTCATGTGCGTTTGCTGAATTTATAAGCTAAAGAAAGATAATTCTTTGCCGATAGAGAGTAGTGATACAAATTTAGAGAGTTAATTTATGCGGCTTTGGATAATTTTTGCATCGTTATTAGTTCTGCCTTTATCTGCTTATGCTGACTTGAGGCAATATGTGGCTTCATTAGAAGAGTCACAATGGCGTCTAAGTGGTAATAACCCGGTGATGTGTCGTTTAGAACATGATATTCCGTCTTACGGCAAAGCCGTGTTTACAAGCCGAGCGGGTAAAGACCATAACTTAGACTTTACCTTGGATATGTGGGTCAAACCTGATCAAGTGACTCAAGCTAAGTTAGTGAGTATGGCACCAGCATGGCGTCCAGGCGTGGTTTCAAAAGATATTACTGAACTGACTTATCAAAAGTATTTTAGTGGTGAAGTGCCACGTAATGCTGCTTGGTCCATGTTGGCCGAATTAGAAAGCGGTATGCAACCGACTTTTTATTACGCAGACTGGTATAACGAAGCAAATAAAATTGCCGTAGGGCTGTCAGCTGTTAACTTCAGACGCCAATATTCAGAATTTAAAGCCTGTTTATCATCGTTATTGCCGTACTCTTTTGAAGATATAGCACTTACAGTACTGACTTATGAGTCAGGTGGAACCGAGTTAACTCGTTATTCAAAGTCGCAAATTGCGCGAGTTCAAGAATACTTGGCATATGACAAGAACGTGGATTTAGTTTTGATTGACGCTTATACCGATAGCTATGGTGGTCGCAGTGCCAATATGCGTGTGTCGGAGCAACGTGCCGATTCCGTGAAAGACTTCTTTGTTGCAAGTGGCATTGGTCAAAGCCGTATTCATACTATGGGACATGGTGAAAAAAGGCATGTTGCGTCTAATCAAACGATTGATGAACGTTCACGTAACCGCCGTGTTGTGATCAGAATTTCCAAGCCTCTTTAAGTGAATATCGCTAAACCTAAATTGAGTGTTATTTTTTTGTTCAATCGCAGTTTCAATATAGTGTCTCACATCACAAAATGATATAGGTAAAAGGTTATCTGATTGTTTTGCAAGGTATAATTCCGTGGTTACCATTATTCCACTAAGGAACCACGGAATGCTCACTAATTTCACTGTCAAACAAAAGATAGTGCTACCTCTTTCTATTATCATTTTATTATTTGCAATTAGCTCAGGGCTAAATGTTTATACATCGCAACAACAGTCTAAATTAGTAAATACGCTTAATGAACAGGTATTTCCGACATTAACGGATTTAGACGATGCTTATCGGGATTTTTACCAAACTACATCGGCTATACAAGGTATTGTATTATCTAAAAATACCTCTGAAATAGAACATCATTTATTTGAGTACAAAGATAATGCTTATAAAGCTATTCCTAGGCTAAAAAAAGCCTACGCATTAGTCGAAAGTGGCGTTTTACCGCAGTCTAGTACTGCTGATATTAACGAGCTTATTGAGTTGGCTGAAGTGTGGTTACAGAGTAATGAAAATCTAATTGCTCAGCCTCAAGGACTGTGGGTTAATTATTATCATCAAAATAAGGCGAGCATAGACCAGAAGTTTATCGCAGCTCGAGTGCAATTGAACGTCGTTAAAGATGATATTGAGGCAAGTAAGAAACAGTTAAGTTTAGCTATTGCAGCTACTTCTTCTCGAGCCGAAATGATATTGGAACTGGGGACGCTAGTTGTTATAGGTTGCGCGATTTTGACTGTGATACTTTTGCTTAAAACTGTTGTTGCGCCAATTATAAGTATCCAAACTGCTATGTCAGAGATTGCTTCTGGTGATGGCAATTTAGCGCAACGGATTAATAGTCAATCTGATGATGAGATAGGCCGGCTAGCTGAGGCGTTTAATCTGTTTGTCACAAAAATTCAGACCACGGTCGAGCAAGTGATTAACAGCTCAAACGCTGTCAGATTAGAGATGTCGAACTTATTGCAGGTGAATAGCAAAATTGCATCAGCCACAAATGAGCAGCAGCAAGATAGTGAGGCGGTTGCCGCGGCGGTACACGAGATGCAGGTAACCAGTCAAAGTGTCCATGATAATGCCAGTGATGCAGCGTCAGCGAGTATGGAGGCCACTCAAGGTCTGTCGTCAACAAGTGCGGTATTAGATCAGACCGTGGAATCAATACGACTCCTAGCTGCCGATATTGAAAGTGCAGGAAAGGTGATCAATACCCTAGATAGTGACGTTGTTAATATAGCCTCAATCTTAGATGTTATTAGGGGGATTGCTGAGCAAACTAATCTACTTGCGTTAAATGCAGCGATTGAAGCTGCTCGCGCTGGCGAACAGGGAAGAGGTTTTGCGGTAGTTGCTGACGAGGTGCGCTCTTTAGCCAGCCGCACACAACAAAGTACAGGCGAAATACAAAGCATGATCGAAAAGCTCCAGTTAGGTGCTAAGCAAGCTGTTTCGGTTATCCAAGGTAGCCAACACAGCAGTGAGAATACGATTTTGTCAGCTGGTGATGCTAGTCAGTCTCTACAAGAGGTCTTCAATGCGATTGGCACAATGAACGATATGAATACTCATATCGTAACTGCTGCGAATCAGCAAAGTAGTGTGAGTGAAGAAGTTAACCGCAACGTACAAAGAATTGCTGATAATAGCTGTACGATGGTATCTGTTGTTAGTGAGGCTGAGGAGGCTCTTTCTGCTTTGTCTGAGCAATGTGAGCAACTGGACTGCCTAGTTAGTCAGTTTAAAGTGTGAAATTAGTTTAATTAATAGGTTTGACTGATGATAACGGCTTCTCAAGGGAGGCCGTTTTACTTTATAAGGGAAACTAGGTGTAATTTTGTTGTAGTTACTCGGCTTTAATTAGTTTTTCTAAAACGTTCTGAGTAGGGCAACTTCTGATACTGAACGGCATAATACTAAGGCATTCTTAATGCCGATTACTTTGCCAAGATTAGTTTTAGGTATTCTAGGAAATTGAGGTTAAGGGCTTTAGATTGGAAAGCGCATTAGTCTTATAAGTTAAAATAGCGAAGTTGTAAAAAGAGAGAGATAAAAAAAAGCCCGCTCACATGGTGAGCGGGCCGCAAAAATAAATCATTGCAATCAACAAATTGAAGGAAGGAAGTCAAGCATAAGAACCAGGGATATAACTTCCGTGGAAAACCACCAAAGTTTAAGAGTTCTTGTTTCCGAATCTGCTAGGCAGACACTTCCTGAAAACGAGGTGAATTATAGTGTCAGCCTACTGGTCTGACAAACTAGAATTATTAGAGTTTAGCATTAGATTTGCTAATGGCTTAGTGGTTTGGTTTTGCTGCTTAAAACTACTAACCCCCTAATAAATGTGGTGGTTATCACGTTTTTAATAGGGTTTACCATAATTTTTTATTTATCTATGTTACTAAAATATTAACAGTTAACTGGGTTAGTCATTATAAATAATCATTAAACAAACTTTGCGATGACTATTTTTAGTTTGTATAGTGCGCTTGAAGTCATTCGTTAAGCTTACAAAAGTAACAATAAGATTATCTAATTAGGTAGTGCTAACGACAACAACAGAGTTCTTCATTAAAAGAACCAAGTTATCAGGGATAAAATATGCGAATAAATTCGATACTGACTAAAAAACATCTGTTAGCCATAGGACTCGGTCTTGCGATAGTCGGTTGCCAGTCACAACTGACACAGGATACAGCTGCAAAGTCGCAAGTTATTAGCGACGGTGGCGTTGTTGAAACTATCCATGGTGTGCAAGTTAATGATCCTTACCGTTATTTAGAGGTGGAGTCTGAACGCACTCACAAATGGGTTAGTGAGCAGCAAAAAGCGGGTCATGCCTATCTCGCTAATATCGGTAATAAGCAAGCTATTGTTGACCGTATTACTGAACTTTGGAATTTTGAAAAAATCTCAGCACCATTTGAAAAGGACTCTAATACCTTTTTTTACCGTAATGACGGGCTGCAGGCCCAATCGGTACTGTATGTTAAAGATGCACAAGGCAATGAGAAAGTCGCACTTGACCCAAACTGTTTTTCTGATGACGGCACAATCGCATTATCGGGTGTTTCTGTTAGCGATGATGGTAAAACCTTAGCTTATGGTGTTTCTAAATCGGGTTCTGATTGGCAAGCATGGCATTTTGTGGATGTTGCGACAGGCAAAAAACTAACAGATGAGTTAGATTGGATTAAGTTTTCTAAGGCTGTGTGGAACAGTGATAATTCTGGCGTGTACTACGCGAGGTATGATGCACCTGAAGGCGGAAATGCATTAGCTGATGTCAACTTTAACCAAAAAGTCTATTTTCATAAAATTGGTACGCCGCAAAGTGCCGATACTTTAGTTTACGAAAGACCGCAAAATAAAGATTGGGGCTTTGGTATTGAAGTGTCTGAGAACGGTGACTATTTGCTGCTATATATTTCACAGGGCACAGATAGCCGAAATCGTTTTTTCTATAAGTCATTAAAAGATCCTCAGGCCGACATGGTTGAGTTAATTCCTGAGCTTGAGGCGGAATATAGCTTTATTGGTAATGACGATTCAGTATTCTACTTTAAAACCGATTACAACGCGCCTAACGGTAAAGTGATAGCAATTGATATCAATAACAGCAGCAAAGATAATTGGACAACGATTATCCCGGAGCTAAAAGACCCAATTAGTAACATTGCAATTGTTAACGATCATTTAGTTGTGAGTTATTTACATGACGTCTTAGGAAAACTTACGATTTACAGCATGAATGGCGATAAACGCCAAGATGTGACGTTACCAGGAAAAGGTAAGGTAGCAGGGCCTTATGGCAAGCGTAGTAAAGATTATTTTTACTATGTATTTAATAGTTACACTCAGCCACAAACAACCTATAAGTTTGATTTTAAAACGGGTGAATCAAAAATTTATTCGGAGCCAAAGGTTTCATTTAACCCAGATGACTACGCATCAGAGCAAGTTTTTTATACCAGTAAAGATGGCACTAAGGTGCCTATGATGATCTCTTATAAAAAAGGTCTGAAAAAAGATGGAAAAAATCCAACTTTACTTTATGCCTATGGTGGTTTTGCTATTTCTATGACGCCGCGCTTTAGCCCTGCAAATATTGCTTGGATGGATATGGGCGGCGTTTACGCAGTACCTAACCTTCGTGGCGGTGCAGAGTACGGTGATAGTTGGCATAAAGCGGGTATGTTCGATAAAAAGCAGAACGTATTTGATGACTACTATGCTGCTGCCGAGTACTTAATTGATGAGAACTACACAAACTCTTCAAAGTTAGGTGCGTATGGCCGCAGTAATGGCGGTCTATTAATGGGAGCGGCAATTACCCAGCGTCCAGAGCTTTTTGCTGCAGTGTTACCGGCGGTTGGCGTGCTTGATATGCTACGTTTTCAAAAGTTCACAATTGGTTGGGCATGGACCAGTGAATATGGTAGTGCCGATAATGCAGAGCAATTCCCGGCACTTTACGCTTATTCGCCGTATCATAACCTAAAAGCGCAGGCGTACCCTGCGACGATGGTAATGACCGCTGATCACGATGACCGCGTCGTTCCCTTGCACAGTTTTAAGTTTGGTGCGTTGATGCAAGATAAGCAGCAAGGTGATGCACCTGTTATTATGCGTATCGAATCAAAAGCGGGTCACGGTGCAGGTAAGCCTACATCAATGAAGATCGATGAGTTTGCCGATATCTACAGTTTCTTATGGCATAACTTCGGTCTACAAGTCCCAGCTAAAATTGGTCAGTAGACTTAATTTAAGCAGTTTAAAGAGGAAGCTTCGGCTTCCTTTTTTTATGATTAAAGCAACGCTAGCGATGATAAGGGGCACAAGTCTAGAGAGAAGATTGGGTGCTTATGCAACAATCATTTAAGATGATTAACAATATTTTATGAAGAAGCGCATTGCATATCACATATCGCGATTCACAATTGCATACTGGCTAGGTATAGTAGGCCTCTATTTATCTCATCGATTAGCGATTATCGTTTATGTTTCGTTGGCCTATTTCGGTTTATTATGAAGATACAGATGCTGGTGGTGTTGTTTATCACTCAAATTATTTAAATTTTTTTGAGCGGGCACGTACTGAATGGCTGCGAGCTTTAGGTGTGAGCCAAACAGCCCTGCTAGCAGAAGATACTGCATTTGTTGTTAAGCGTGCAGAACTCGATTTTTGTAAAGCCGCTCGCTTTGAACAGAACCTTATTGTAGAAACCAAGGTCATACAACTTAAGAAAGCGTCAATGGTGTTCCAGCAACGCCTTATCGACGAGAACGGTGTGGTGTATTGCGAGGCTGACGTTTTAGTTGCTTGTATCGCTTTATCCCGCATGAGGCCAAAGCCATTCCCCAAAATATTGCCCAGGAGTTTAAAGGTGGAAGCTGATATTTCTTTTATTGGATTGTTTTTACAGGCAAGTCTTTTAGTTAAATTTGTAATGCTAACCTTGCTTGTTTTATCTATCGCTTCATGGGCGGTGATTTTACAACGTCGTAAGCTACTCACTGCTGCGAAAACAGATGCGCTAAAGTTTGAAGATAAGTTTTGGTCAGGTGTTGATTTAAATAAACTTTACCAAGAGCTGTCAGCAAGACAAGACAGTAATAAAGGTCTTGAAGCTTTGTTTGTGAGCGGTTTTAAAGAGTATGCCAGATTAAACAAACTCAATGGTCGTGTACCTGAAGCGATAATGGACGGTAGCTACCGTGCAATGCGTGTATCACTTTCACGTGAACTGGAAAAATTGGAAACGCATCTTCCACTTCTGGCTACGATTGGTTCAACTAGCCCTTATATCGGCCTATTCGGTACGGTTTGGGGGATCATGAATTCGTTTATTGCTTTGGGTGCGGTTGAAAACGCAACGTTAGCGATGGTTGCGCCAGGTATTGCAGAAGCTTTGATTGCAACGGCAATGGGTCTATTTGCTGCTATTCCTGCAGTTATTGCCTATAACCGTTTTTCTACTCAAGTGGAAAAGATAGAAATGTCTTACGCTAACTTTATGGAAGAGTTTTCTAGCATCCTGCATCGTCAAGCATATAGCGAGAAGGAACAGGCATAATGCATCAAGGCTACCAAAGGAAGCGCCGTCGTCCGGTTGCCGAAATTAATGTGGTGCCCTATATCGATGTGATGTTGGTACTATTGATTATTTTTATGGTAACGGCACCAATTGTAGCCCAAGGGGTTAAAGTTGATTTACCTCAAGGGCAGGCTGAATCTTTACCAGCTGATAGTAAACCGCCAGTAGTAGCTTCAATTGATGCTATGGGCGATTACTATTTAGATGTGGGAAGTTCGAGTAGCCAAGAGGTGTTAGATCTCGATGAGGTTGCCGTTAGAGTTGGCGCGATTATTCAACTTGAACCAGAGCGCCCAGTGGTCGTAAAGGCAGACCGTTCAATCCCTTACGAGAAAGTAATTCAATTAATGGTGAGCTTGCAAGGCGCAGGTGTTCCATCAGTTGGATTAATGACTGATTCGCCGGAGGATAAGTAAGTGGCGGCTAAATCAGATTTAACATTTCCCGTTACTATTTCAGCTGGTATTCATATTGGCGTGATAGTTATTCTTGCCTTAGGCGTGGATTTTTCAGATAAGCCCAAACCACAGCCGCAAGCAAGTGCTCCAGCTGTTCAAGCTGTCGTGGTTGATCAGCAAAAAGTTGCGCAGCATGTTGAAAAGTTGAAAGCTGAAAAGCGCGAAGCCGAGCGTAAGGAAAAAGCGCGTCAAGATGAAGCCGATAGACGAGTACGTGAAGCAAGAAAAGAACGTGAGCGTGAGCAAGCGCAGATCAAGCGGCTTGAGCAAGAGCGTAAACAAAAAGAGATAGAAACAAAAAATGCAGCTGAAGCGGCAAAAGCGGCGCAGTTGAAGCAAAAACAGGAAAAAGAAAAAGCGGCCAAAGCAGAGGCTGAGCGTAAGCAAAAAGAAGCTGAACGAAAAGCGTCTGAAGAAGCGGCACGTAAAGCGGCTGACAAGCGTAAAGCTGAAGAAGCTGCCGCGAAAAAAGCGGAAGATGAGCGTAAACGTAAAGCCGAGGCTGAACGTAAACGCAAAGCGGAAGAGCAAGCTAGGCGCGAACAAGAGCAGATGATGCAAGATGCATTAGCGGCAGAACAAGCTGCATTGTCTCAAACGCGTAATAAGCAAGTGATGACCGAAGTTCAACGCTATACCTCAATGATTCGAGCCACTATTCAACGAAACTTAGTTGTGGATGAATCCATGCGAGGTAAGAGTTGTCGTGTATTTATTCGGCTTGCTAACGATGGCTTTGTAACGGCAAGTCAGACTCTTGATGGTGACAGTGTCGTTTGTCGTGCAACCAAAGCAGCAATTAATAAGGCCGGTAGGTTGCCAGTCTCAAATGAGCCAGACGTATATAACAAGCTAAAAGAAATTAATTTAACAGTTCAACCTGAGTTTGATTAAAGGAACCGTATGAAGATTATAGGTAAGTGGTTGCTAGCAAGCCTGCTAATTTGCAGCATGCCAGTGAAAGCAGCGCTAGACATCGTGATTACAGAAGGGGTTGATGCAGCAAGACCAATTGCTGTTATTCCGTTTGTATGGCAAGGAACTGGACCTATGCCATCGCAGATTTCTGACGTGGTAATGTCAGATTTAGCGCGAAGTGGTACTTTTAGCCCTGCTGATGAATTAAGTTTACCGCAGCGTAATATCAGTACTTTAGCGCAGTTTGATGCTAAAGCTTGGATGGCACAGCCAGCTGAAGCGGTTGTAATGGGATCTATCAAGCCTTATCAAGGCGACAAATATCTTGTTAGCTTTGAGTTGATTGACTTAGTTAAAGCGCAATTACAGCCGGATTCGGCCTCGAAGCAAGATCTTGTCATTGATAGTCGTGAAACCATAATTACCGCTGCGCAGTTCCGTCAGTATGGACATCGTATTAGTGATGTGGTGTATGAAAAGCTAACAGGTATTCGCGGTGCGTTCTTAACTCGAATTGCTTATGTTGTGGTTAACCATGGCGAGAAGTCACCTTATAAGTTGATGATTGCAGATTATGACGGTTATAACGAGCAGATGTTACTTCGCTCACCAGAGCCACTAATGTCACCTTCTTGGTCTCCAGATGGGCAGCGCCTTGCCTATGTAAGCTTTGAAAACCGCAAAGCAGAAGTTTATGTGCAAAACATTTATACTCAGCAACGTACCAAAGTAACCAGTTTTGACGGTATCAATGGTGCCCCGGTCTTTTCACCGGACGGTAAAAAGTTAGCTGTCACTTTGTCTAAAGATGGTCAACCTGAAGTATACGTTGTCGATATTGCGACAAAAGCGATAAAACGTATCACTAATCACTATGCTATTGATACAGAGCCGTCTTGGTTTCCTGATGGCAAGTCATTACTGATTACCTCTGAAAGAGGCGGACGTCCGCAGCTATATCGTGTTTTCTTAGATTCAGGTAAGATTTCACGCTTAACCTTCGGAGGTGAATGGAATCTTGGTGGCTCTATTTCACCTGATGGACGAAGCATTATTTTTGTTAATCGCACCAACGGTAAATTTAATATTGCCCGTATGGATTTAGAAACTCGCTTTATGCAAGTGCTAACGAGTACGCGATTAGATGAATCACCAAGTGTGGCACCTAATGGCACCATGGTTATTTACGGAACTACCTACCAAGGCAAGCAAGTGTTAGCTGCGGTTTCTATGGATGGACGTTTCAAAGCAAGACTGCCAGTCGGGCAGGGTGAAGTTAAATCACCGTCTTGGTCACCATTTCTCTAACTATAAAGATTAAGGATTTTAAAATGGATCTGAATAAGCTATTTAAAGCGATGTTAGTCGTACTTCCAATTATGGCTATCAGCGCATGTAGCTCGACTTCTGAGTCTGAAACAGATGCAACGAGTTCAACTGAGTCATCTTCATCAAGCGAATATGCGAATAATGGTGTAGAAACTGGTGGCGTAGCGCCTGTATTGACCCCGGAAGAGCAACAACGCCTTAAGTACCAAGAGTTGAGAAAAGAGCACATTATCTATTTTGATTTTGACCGCAGCTCAGTATCACAACAGTTTGCTGAAGTATTAGATGCTCATGGTGACTACTTAGTTGAACATCCAAATGTTCGCGTAATGATTGAAGGTCACGCTGATGAGCGCGGTACACCTGAATATAACATTGCACTAGGTGAGCGCCGTGCGAAAGCGGTTGCTAAATATTTGCAAGGTATGGGTGTTCAGCCAAGTCAAATGAGCATCGTGAGCTACGGCGAAGAAAAACCAATGGATTTTTCTCGTAACGACGAAGGTTTTGCTAAGAACCGTCGTGCTGTACTTGTTTACTAATTTTTACTGGTAAAAGGTTTACCTCATGAAACACGCTGTTTTATCAGCGGCAATCATCTTAGTTGCAGGTTCTGCTTATGCAGCACCTGCTCCTGTTTCAGATATTGCTGGTGGCTCTACTGATGATAGAGTCTCTCGTCTAGAACGAGTTATTAAAGCTAAGCAACAAAACGAATTTCAAATGCAACAGCGTTTGGAAACATTACAGCAAGAAGTACTAGATCTTCGTGGCTTAAGTGAGCAACAGTCTTATCAGATTGAACAGATGCTACAAAGACAGCGTCAGTTATATGAGGATATTGCTAACCTTTCAGCTAAACCTGCTGCGCCAGTTGTGGTAAATGCAGCTGCTTCAGCAACAACGGTTTCTTCAAGCCTTGGTGAAACGGCAAGTTATGAGCAAGCAGTAAACTTAGTTTTAAAAGAAAAAAAGTATGAAGAAGCGATTCCTGCTTTTGCTCAGTTTATTCAAAACTATCCGAACTCAACCTATGCACCAAATGCAAATTATTGGCTAGGACAGCTTTTATATAATAAGAGTGAGTTTGTCGGCGCAGCAAAAGCATTTACAACCGTTGTTGAAAAATACACCGATTCAGGCAAGCGTGGTGAAAGTTTAGTCAAATTGGGGATGATCGCTGAAAAAACAGGTGATAAAGCAAAGGCGAAGGCTTTTTATCAAAAAGTAACTAAGGAATATGCTAATAGCGCCGCAGCAAGAATTGCACTGCAGCAACTTTCATCACTTTGATGCTGATTTATTCAGAAAACATACTCTTAGATTGTTTTTCCGGCAAACAAAGAAAAATGGGACAATTGCGCTTGCATGCGAATCTGAAAAAGGTATTATAGGCGCCCTCAGAGCGACACAGTCGTTTGAGGGCATCTTAACTCGTTAAGTTAGTTATCTAGCTTGTTGTTTAAGATGTAAGTAATACCAGATGGGTCGTTAGCTCAGTCGGTAGAGCAGTTGGCTTTTAACCAATTGGTCGAAGGTTCGAATCCTTCACGACCCACCACTTTTCTGCAAGTGGCTAAAGAAGTAGAAAGCAATACCCAAAGGGGCTGTTAGCTCAGTCGGTAGAGCAGTTGGCTTTTAACCAATTGGTCGAAGGTTCGAATCCTTCACAGCCCACCACTTTTCTACAAGTGGCTAAAGAAGTAGAAAGTATTACCCAAGGGGGCTGTTAGCTCAGTCGGTAGAGCAGTTGGCTTTTAACCAATTGGTCGAAGGTTCGAATCCTTCACAGCCCACCACTTTTCTGCAAGTG
>NZ_JAKILT010000023.1 GCF_023283535.1 Shewanella sairae
TAGTTATAATGGCGGCTTGACCCCAAATGAATCTGAACGAAGATTTTGGAATACGTACAAGTCCGTGTCCAGTTTTACTTGACCACTACAGATACCAAATGACAATCCGTCATCTATGGTCACATCAGTCAAAATCTTAGTGCCTGCAATGACGCTTTTTGCTGCGGCAATGGCTTTAGGAGAAGACACACTGTCGCCAACGGGTAAGACATATAAAAACTGCACCTGACAGCTTTGGCCTAATACGGGGCCTAACCTTACCAATTCGTCAGTGACACTTTTATCTTGGTAGGTTTGGCTAACAAAAGAACCATGATTGGCGATATTACACCCTGCCAATAAAGCCGTACCGATTATCAACATGCTAGCTTTAGCCACTGCGGCAGTTTTTGTCATACTTGCCTCTTGAAAGTCATAGTTACTGATATTAGTGATATTGCTGATATACCCACATACCAGCGCTAATTTATAGCCACACTAACTTATTGCCACGATTTCAAATTCTGTTTGTTGCTGCATGACATTAAGCACGAACTCTTCACCTAATCGCCTGTTCATCATTGCTTTTCCAAGCGGAGATGCTGGAGTGACAACCATAAAACAATATTGATTGCATTCAACTTTCAGTCCACCAGCGCTAGGACCAATAAAATAAAAGTGACTTTTATCATTGTTATCTATCAACTCGATCAAACGCCCTAAAGCCACTTTGTCTGCTTTTGTGGGTAACGAAGCCATTGTTGTAAACATCGCCTCAAAAGCATCAATGTCAGCTTTACATTGAGCGACTCTCACAGACTGCCCGTGTGCTAGATATGACGCTTCTAAACCAAATGTTTCGTACTTACTTCTGGCGACACTCTCTTTACTCGTTGCTGTTTCATGCGCTCTTTTAGCTGCTGCAATCGCATTTTGATGCGTATTGTTCAACGCTTGCATAATTAACAATCTAATTTCTGTTATTGCTACCACTAAACCTAAGCCTGCTGTTACCTATAGCTGACAGCTTAACAAAATAAACTCTCTAAGCCTTAGGTTATTCTACTTAAATAGATACTTAATTCTTGAGTTTAAACAAAATATTGTTAACTTTAAGTAAACACATAAGCGTAAAAATCTTGATAGTCATTATTGGAGGGTTTTAGATGGCGTTACACATTTTAAATAGTGCTCCTCCCTACCATAAAGCTAACATTCATTGCTGCGCTAAAAAATCACGATTCAACAACGGCCACAAAGCGCCGTCGACAACGATAAAACACCTAAATAGAATCATCGCAACCACTGCCAGTTTATTACTCAGCCATTATTGTATGGCACAAGAACTAGAACCGCGCAGCTACACTAACATTCCTATTGGTATGCACTTTCTTGCTGCCGGAATAGTTCATTCTGAAGGGGATTTATCACCTGCTCCAAGCGCGCCGATCAGTAATGCGAACCTCAATATTGATGCGGGCGTTATAGGCTATGCCCATACTTTTGATTTAATGGGCGACTCATCTAAATTTGATATCGCTGCAAGTCGAGTCTGTTATCAAGGAGATGCCCAGCTTAACGGCGAAAAAGTCAGTGCCGATCGCTGCGGCTATGGTGACCCGACAATGCGGCTGACTTGGAATTTTTTTGGTGCGCCCGCCTTACAAGCAAAAGATTTTGCTAGCTGGAAGCAAGGGCTAGTGGTAGGCACCAGTTTACAGATAACCCTACCTTTAGGCAGCTACGATAAACACAAGCTGTTAAATTCAGGCAGTAACAGATGGGTGTTTAGGCCGGGTATTGGCTTATCTCATCGGTTAGGTAATTGGTATTACGACGTAATGGCTTCGGTTAGGTTTTACACCGACAATAAGCAATATCTGGTTGATACCCACTTACAACAAGACCCGCTATATACAGTGCAAGGTCACCTTATTTATAACCTTAATCGAGGACATTGGCTTTCATTGAATGCCAATTTATTTTTTGGCGGTGGAACCAGTAAAAATACCATTAACTCTCTTGATGAACAGCAAAACTCTCGGCTTGGCTTAACCTACTCTTTTCCCATAAATCAAAAAAATAGCATTAAGCTAAATGCCAGTACCGGCGTGATAACCGAGTTCGGAAACGATTTCAGTACCTTTGGTGCACTCTGGCAATATCGATTTTAGACAATAAAAAAGCTCAGCCTACGTAAGTAGCTGAGCTTTAGCCACACTCGCTTTATCTATTCGATAAAACCGTATTATTCTACCTCTTCAAAATACCAATAACCCGCATTAACCCACGCAGTGATAGTATCCATAACCTCTTGGTCGTTAAACCAATCGGCTAAATCAGCTTGCGATAATGTTTGCTGATCACATAAGGCTTGGATCAAGGTCGTTTTACCTTGGCTAAATTTGGCTTGTTCACCATTGATATACATCACGCCAGAATCAAGGCTATTCGCAAAGTATAAACAACGCAGGCCGCCTAAACGCACTAAAGGCTGCTCGCTAATAATGTCTGCAATATCTTCAGCTTAGAAGTCTAGAGCAACCTCAGGCAAATCCAATTCGCATTTAGATTGGGTTAGATAGCGACCACTAAATTCGCTAACAAGTTCGTCATCAAGCGTATCAACTAACTGCTGCTTTAATCGAGCTAAATCTTGTTCGCTGACTAAACCAGAATTGTGGCTAAGTGGGCGATCAGGATCGTTGATTTGACTTGCACCTAAGTCTTTATCAATCAGGTGATCGGCAAGTTCACTGACCATATCTTTAGTCGATGCAGTACGATAGCCCACTGAAAAACTCATTGACGGCTCAAGCGTGACACCATCATGTGGGAACCCTGGCGGTAGATATAAAATATCACCTGGCAGTAATTCAACATCAATAATCGGCTCGAAAGCTTCGGTATGCAATAGCGCTGGGTGCGCGGCAAACTCTTTATGCGGACCTAAATCCCCAACGCGCCAGCGACGACGACCAGAACCTTGGCAAATAAACACATCATAAAGGTCAATGTGCGGCCCTACTCCACCACCTGGTACCGCGTAGCTCACCATTACGTCATCTAAACGCCAGCGTGGAATAAAGTCAAAACACTTAAGTAGCTCTTCCGCTTCTGGAACCCAATTGTTTAACGCTTGAACAATTAAGGTCCAGTCGTTTTCACCAAGGTGATCGTAAGATTCAAATGGACCAAATTCTGCCTGCCAGTCACCTTTATCACGGTACACTCGGCGTGACTCAACCATCTCCTCACAAGCAAGACCAGCCATTTCATCGGGTGTTAGCAAGTCTTGAAAGTTTTTAAATCCTTGACGGATCACTAATGGTTTTTTTGCCAGTATTCATTAAGAAACTGCTCAGGCGTTAAGCCATTGATATCTAATTGCATGTTATTAACTCACTAAAATTTGGCGCGATCCTAGCAAATAAATGACAAAAAAAATCTCGGTGGGATCATGAAACATGCTTATTGTGTGCAGCAATTAAGAGGAAACCCTATAGGTAAGGTAATTTGATTGACTGTTATAGGTGGATCAATACAATATCGGACAAATAAACTATTGACCCAAAAAATTGACTCAAACTACTCACTCAACACAATCACGCCCTGCCGACACGGTAATTGTACTCGACTTTGAAACCACAGGTTTATCACCAACCCAAGGTGATAGAGCCATTGAAATTGGTGCCGTCATGCTAAAGGATGGCAAAGTGATTGATAGGTTTCAACAGCTTATGAATCCGGGATTCCGGGTTAGTAGCTTTATTGAAAACTACACAGGGATAAGTAATGAGATGTTGCTAGATGCTCAGTCATGCGAAACAGTAATGAGTGAGTTTGCAGACTTTATCGGTGATTACAATCTGGTTGCCCATAACGCATCATTTGACCAACGTTTTTTGGATGCCGAATTACGCCAAATTAACCGTCATTATTCAGGTCAATTTGCCTGTTCTATGTTGATTGCACGTCGGCTGTATCAAGATGCACCAAACCATAAGCTTGGCAGCTTAATTGAGTATAAAAATATCCAGCATGATGGTGTGTTTCACCGCGCTTTAGCCGATAGTGAAATGACCGCTGACCTTTGGTTGGCTATGCTTGAAGATCTGCAGCAAGATTTTCAATTGGTTAATCCTGACTTTAGTTTATTGCAAGCCATTGCGAAACAAAGCAAAGCTAACATAAACCAATATTTGCAGAAACAGAGATAAGCAGTTTCAAACTGCGGGAAATGAGTCGGCTTGCGTTAGCCGACTTCAGCTCTATTAATCAAGCCTGATTTAATCAAACCAGACTTAATCAAACCTGCGTAATTAAAACCTGCGTAATTAAAACCAGCTTAGAGACCAAGTTCGTTTAGTAAATCATCGGAGTCTAAACTGTCTTGTTGCTTAGTCGCCAATTTATCTTGTTTTCTCGCAGTACTATTAGTCGCTAGCAGCTGCCCGTGCTCCGCAAGTAGTTCATCTAGATCAAACTCGTCGTCTGCATCAAACTCACTCAATTTAATAAACTCGGTTTTATCCATAGCAAACTCAAGATAAAAAACGTGATTGCTTTGAGTTTTAAACGACACCCTTCTGGCAACGCCATCATCTAAATTGGTATCAATAGAGATGGTGAGCTCTTTATTAATGGTGAGCATTTTAGGCTGACTTTGGCTGATACTCGTCTGCAGCTCTTTACTGATTTTATTGATGAAGTCACCCAATATTTGGTTCATCAATTCACCCATCACATTACCGACTTCATCTGATGTGTGTGAGATAGCCAGTTCTTCTGCAGGCATTCCCATATTGAGCATATACTCACGATATATCTCTAACGCAGATTCAGCTGAAAAGTTGATCACCACCAACCCTGAGAACCCACCATCAAAAATAGAAAAGCAGCCTAAATCCGGCTTTAAACAGGTTTTGCTTATCGATTGCACCATGCCGGCATGAGAAACTTGGCTATGAGTCGTGCTTGAAAGAACATGAGAAACCGAATGGCATAACTTCAATAAGATATCATCAGTGGTAACAGACACTATGCTTTGCATAAATAAAACCTTTTCAAAAAAATCATCGCTATATTGCACCAGTATGTTAATAAAACATAGCAAAAGCTGTGATCAGCTAAATTATTCGGACAATTTGGTACTTTATACTCTACGAGTAGTTACCAAGACTCAACAGTTAGTTTGAAAAACCTATAAATCAAATCGATACAGAGCAATCAACTAACATTCATTAAAAACGCAGTTTAATGGTAGATGGTGCTAGTTAACATTTTAAAAATAAACATGAGGTTACTGTTTATATCGCCCTGTAAAAACGGTAGTTTTAGCCCATGTACTCGTAAACAAAATGATAACGACATGATAGCACTACTAAGAAAATTTACGATCTTACAACGGTTAATACTGATGCTTATGCTAGCCGCAATAGGAACCGTGTGTTTTGCCAGCTTTTCTATTAATGAACAGTACAATAATCTTGTCGCTCAAAAATGGATACAAAATGATGCGCAAATAAATACTTCTCTTAGTCTGATTGATGCACATAAAAAACGTGTAGAAAATCAGCAAATGACATTGTCAAACGCACAAGATGCTACGAGTTATTTATTTAACCAAATCCATTATGGAAACGATGGATACTTTATCATTTTAGATAAAAATCAAACCATTATCGCCCATGGCGCTCACCAAAGTAGCCTGTCAAAAAATGTCAGTACACTGATTCGTTCAAACGAAGCCGTTAATTTAGGTACCTTAATCGCCGAGTCTCAGAATAAACAAGTTGCTAAGGGGAAAATAAACTTTCCTAATCCAACCACTGGAAAAATGGAAGCTAAACTTGTAGAAGTTCATCAGTATCAACCATGGGGCTGGACTATCATTACCGGCAGCTACATGAGCGATGTAAGTAGTGTTATGTACTCGATGGCGGTTGACTACTTAATTATTATGCTGATGATTTCAATCCCTATTTTCTTATTTTTTGTGGTGTTAAATATCTCTATTACTGCGCCACTAAAAGAAGCCATTGCCGCGATGGAAGATATCGCTCAGGGTGAAGGCGACCTAACGCAAAAGTTGCCTACTACAGGTAAAGACGAAGTCGCAGATCTTGCCAAAGCATTTAACTTATTCGTGATAAAAATTAGAGATATGGTGGCTAAGCTTCAGCCAATAGGTACCAGCTTAGATCATGACGCCGCCCGACTTCTCAATGCCGCTGAAGAATCAAATAACAGTGTAGAACATTTACACCGTGAAACAGCCAGTGTTGCTACCGCAATAAATCAAATGCTATCAACAACCCATGAAATGGCCAATAACACGAATCAAGCGGCTGAAGCTGCAAACAGTGTAAGAAGCCAAGCCGAACAAAGCATGACAATGATGAATGCCACCCTAGACAATACTCAGCACCTTGCTGATGAGTTAAAAAACTCACAACAAGTCACCCATGCGTTAGGTCAGTCATCATCGCAAATTGGCGGCATTTTAGATGTTATTCGTGGTATTGCAGAGCAGACTAACCTTCTGGCGCTGAATGCGGCTATTGAAGCTGCGCGAGCCGGTGCCCATGGGCGCGGTTTTGCCGTGGTTGCTGATGAAGTCCGTGCACTTGCCACGCGAACTCAAGAATCAACAAATGAGATCCAAAATATCATTAAAGATATTCAGTCTGGTGTCAGTCAAGTTGTGACAAGTAATGAGCAAAACCAGCAGCAATCTCAGGAGGTTCAAACTCAAGCCGCTGAGGTCAACGACTCGTTAACTGATATCCTTGAACTCATTGCCCATATCAGTGATATGAATACCCAATTAGCAAGTGCAACAGAAGAGCAATCTCTGGTTACTGAAGAAATAAACCGTAACGTATGTTCAATTACAGAGTTAACTGAAGTTTCAGTTAAGGCAAATGAAAGTAACCATAACGCTGCAGTATCCTTACAAAAAATCAGTCAAGACTGTGCACATACTTTAAGTCAATTTAAGGTTGATTAAGCCACTTTATCTCTTTTCTGCTAATTGCTAGTAAAGCGCGATAAGTTGTTGCTTCTCGCGCTTAACAAAATCTGTGGTAAGCTAATTTTACTCAAAGGATTTTGATGAGAGTAAAAGACGTTATGGCAAGAATGACTTTAGCAGTTCACCCCGACCTTTATTCCATACACAGTTTCGCGCCAGATAGCGCGATTGATCCTGCTGTTTTTAGCCAATCAATGTTTTTTATCGGCAAAACCCACGACGAGCTATCGGTGGTCGTTCCAGCAGATTTAACCTTAAATAGCTTGGAACATGAAGAGGGCTGGCGCTGTTTAGAAGTCCTTGGGCCTCTTGGGTTTTCGATGACGGGGATCTTATCTAGCGTATCTGGCACGCTCGCAGATGAAAAAATCAGTATCTTTGCCATCTCAACATTCGATACAGATTATATTCTTGTCAAGAAAGACACTTTAGTTGCCGCAACCAAAGCATTAAAAAAGAAAAACTATCAAATTATTGATTATTAGCATAATTGCTCTTAGATTAGCCTAACGCATGTCAACAATCGTGACTATCGATAAAGAGCCACATCATTATGCATGAAAAAATTGTCACCATCACAGCGAAACACGGCATACATACTCGCCCTGCTGCCCTCTTGGTAAAAAAAGCCAAGTCTTTTGACTGTGATATTGTCGTGGAATGTGATGGTAAGCAAGCCAGTGCTAAGAGTTTATTTAAGCTGCAAACACTTGGTCTATATCAAGGGGTTACTGTAAAAGTCATTGCCCAAGGTGCACAAGCCGAGCAAGCTGTTGAAGAAGTGTCAGAATTACTCATTACGTTAAGTTAGGGGAGCATTATGTCAGTTACCGGGATTGTTGTGTCATCTGGCATCGCATTTGGACAAGCGCTGCACCTTAATTTACATCATCAAAAAATCGATTATCGACTCATACCTCAAACTAAGGTTGCGGCTGAAATCAGTACGCTTAATAAGGCGTTTAAGCAACAAACCCAATATCTACATCAATGTTTACAGCTTTTAGAAACAGGCTCTGAACACTTCGAGCTGATTGAAGCCGATCTGATGATATTGGAAGATGATGATTTGATTGAAGAGATTGCTCAAGCTATTCGTCAATTGCAAATTAGCGCTGCAGTGGCAATAGAGCGCATATTCTCTCATCAAAGTTCGGAGCTTGCCCAGCTCGATGACCCCTACTTAGCTAACCGTGCGCAAGATATATTGTGTTTAGCGAGCCGACTGATTGCACGGTTAAATGGCGCGCAGCATCTTGATTTAAGCCAACTTAAAGTCGATACCGTTATTTTTGCCCATGATCTAACGCCTGCTGAATTTGCGATGCTACCACTTGAGCATATTTCTGGTTTGGTACTTGAAACCGGCGGCATAACCAGTCATACCGCTATTTTAGCCCGCAGCGCAGGGATCCCCGCAGTATTAAGCTGTAAATATGATGCCAAGCAAATAGCCAATGGCACACCTGTGGTGCTAAATGCATTGCAGGGAGAGGTGATCATTGCGCCAACACAAGAGGTCAATTCCCAGCTCGAAGAATTAAAACAGCAAGACGAGCAACGAAAAAAACAATTGCTGACCCTAAGGGATCTCCCCGTTCAAACCAAAGATGGTCACAAAGTAGCCTTGTTAGCAAATGTGGGCAGTTTAAATGAAATCAGCCATTTAGCTGACGTCGGGGCTGAAGGCATTGGTTTATTCAGAACCGAATTTATGCTGATGAACACCCAGACCTTGCCAGATGAGAAAACTCAATACCAGTTTTATAGTGACTCATTGCATTTAATGTCAGGTAAAGTGTTTACCATTAGAACCTTAGATGTTGGCGCAGATAAAGAGCTGCCTTGTCTGCCCTCCATTATTGAAGACAACCCAGCACTTGGGCTGCGGGGAGTTCGCTATAGCTTAGCTAATCCCGAGCTATTTATGACCCAGGTTAAGGCGATTCTTCGCGCCGCCAATCACGGACCTGTGAGGCTGATGTTCCCGATGATCAACCAAGTCGAGGAGCTTGAGCAACTCTTTAGTTATATTGAGCAATGTAAAGCCAAGCTTATAGAAGAGGAAAAAGGATTTGGTGAGCTCAGTTACGGCATTGTGGTTGAAACCCCTGCTGCCGTATTGAATTTGGCGTCAATGCTACCCTATTTGGATTTTATCAGCATAGGCACAAACGATTTGTCGCAGTATACAATGGCAGCAGACCGCAGTAATCCGTCATTAACGATGCAATACCCTTCGTTAAGTCCAGCTGTGCTGCAACTCGTTAAAAATACAATTGAATTGGCTAAAAGTCACAAAATAACGGTTTCCCTTTGCGGCGAGCTTGCAAGTAGCCCTAAAGTTGCACCACTATTAGTGGGTATGGGAATTGATGAACTGAGTGTGAACTTGTCGTCAATTCTAGAAGTGAAATCAGCATTACGTGATATAAGTTATCAAAAGTGTCTAGCACTATCTAAACACGCGCTGACGTTAACCAGAATAAACGAATTAGATGATTATTTAAACGGCCAGTATTCATAATAAACAAGCCGTATTTATTACTTTTCATGAGATGCCAAAAGGGGCAATTAAATGGGATTTTTAAGCCGCATTAGACGACTCATTTCCGGACAAACAGATATAGCAGGCGTCATCAATGTTTACGCCCCCGTTTCTGGAAAAATCGTTGCTATAGAAAAAGTGCCCGATGCCGTTTTTTCAGAAAAAATTGTGGGTGATGGCTTGGCCATTGAACCTAAAGGGCATCAAATATTAGCGCCGATAGACGGCACTATAGGTAAAATTTTCGAAACCAACCATGCATTTAGTATTGAGTCTAACCAAGGTTTAGAGATATTTGTTCATTTTGGTATTGGGACAGTTGAATTGCGTGGTAATGGTTTTACTCGAATCGCTGAAGAAGGCCAAGAAGTCAAAATGGGCGATCCCATCGTTGAATTCGACTTAGCGTATTTAAAGGAACATGCTGATAGCCTTCTTACCCCCGTACTCATAGCTAACATGGAAGATATTCAAGCTTTAGAGAAAAAACAAGGTCACCTCGAAGCCGGAAAAGACGTCATATTCTCAGTTAAGCTTTAAACGCGTTACCTTCTTCAAAAGCCTAATATCTATTAGGCTTTTTATTATTTGCTAATAGTACAAATGAATTAGTCTCATGATTGCAACTATCTCAGCAATTGGTTCTTGAGCACAAACAAAAGCAATGCCACAATGCTTGCAGCTAAAAAATATAACTAGGAGTACCCTTTGACACTTTTCGGAATAAAGAATTGCGATACCGTACGTAAAGCACGTAAGTGGCTAGAAGCTAACCAGCTTGATGTTAAGTTCCATGATTTTCGCGAAGATGGACTAACCACTGAACAAATCGAGCAATGGGTAAGTGTCGTTGGCTGGGAAGCATTATTCAATAAACGCAGTACCAGTTTTAGAAACCTAACGGATACCGAAAAGAGCGACATTAACCAACAAAAAGCCATCGCATTAATGGCCCTTTATCCAACATTGATTAAACGCCCTGTATTGGTATTAGATACTCAAGTTCAGGTCGGCTTTAAAGAGGCAGATTACCAAAAGTGGTTTAATCTATGAGCGGCTTAAATGATTCAGCCGTGCTTACCCTAGCCCAAGATCTCATTTCACGCCCATCAGTCACGCCTCTAGATGAAGGCTGCCAACAACTAATGGCATCACGTCTTGCTGCCGCGGGTTTTGAAATTGAATCTATGGTGTTTGAAGACACCACCAATATGTGGGCTCGAAAAGGCACTCAATCGCCACTATTTTGCTTTGCTGGTCACACTGATGTGGTACCGGTGGGTGATTTAAATCGCTGGCATACTCCGCCATTTGACCCAGTTGTTATCGATGGTTACCTGCACGGTAGAGGCGCGGCGGATATGAAAGGCTCATTAGCAGCAATGCTGGTAGCGACTGAACGCTTTGTGGCAAAAAATCCTAACCACCAAGGCTCTATTGCATTTCTTATCACTAGCGATGAAGAAGGGCCTTTTATTAATGGCACGACTCGAGTTATTGATACCCTAGAAGCGCGCAATGAAAAAATTACTTGGTCGTTAGTTGGTGAGCCATCTTCTACTCATAAACTGGGCGATATTGTTAAAAATGGTCGTAGAGGCAGCCTTACTGGCAATTTAACAGTCAAAGGTATTCAAGGACATGTTGCCTACCCTCACCTAGCTGATAATCCAATTCATAAAGCAGCTCCAGCATTAGATGAATTGGCGAGAATGAAATGGGATAACGGTAACGAGTTTTTTCCGCCCACCAGCTTCCAAATTGCCAATATTAATGGCGGCACCGGCGCGTCAAATGTTATTCCTGGTGCACTCGAGGTCATGTTCAACTTCCGTTACTCTACAGAAGTTACCGCCGAGGTATTAATCGAGCGTGTACTCAATATTCTCGATGCCCATGGATTAGATTATGATATTGATTGGGTCTTTAACGGCTTACCCTTCTTAACCGGTGATGGTCCTTTATTGGAAGCGACTAAAGCAGCGATTAAGCGAGTAACCGGGACTGATACCGATCCTCAAACTTCTGGTGGCACATCTGATGGACGCTTTATCGCACCAACTGGTGCACAAGTAATTGAGCTTGGGCCGGTAAATGCCACCATTCATAAAGTTAATGAGTGCGTAAAAGTATCTGATCTAGAGCTACTTACAGACTGTTATGAAGCAATTTTGGAAAACTTACTTTGTCAGTAATCCAGAAGCAACTTTATGGCCTAGATGATCAACATTTGGTTGACTGTCTAGGCCATCAATTAGAAGAGCACACGGCAGCCGCTTTTCTTACGATGCAACAAGCCGCTTTACTTGATGGAATTGATCTACAAATTTGCTCCGGATTTCGTCATTTTGAAAGACAAATGCGAATTTGGAATGCTAAGGCTAGCGGCGAACGCGCCGTGCTAAACCGCCAGTCTAAAGCGATAACGATAGATAACCTTTCATCAGATGAATTGATCGAAACTATTCTTATATGGTCTGCTATTCCCGGTATGTCTCGTCATCACTGGGGAACAGATATCGATGTTTTTGATGGCAACAAGATAAATAAACAAGATCTTCAGTTAATTTCCCAAGAATATGAACAAGATGGTCCTTGTTTCGAACTCAGCCAGTGGTTAAACTGCAACGCCGAAAAACACGGGTTTTACCGACCTTTCCAACAAGGATTAAGCGGTGTTAGCCCAGAAGCCTGGCATTTAAGCTACTTTCCAGTTGCAGAACACTTGATGAATGCCTATGACGTTAGTCATGTCTGCGACATACTTAACGCATCTTCCGTATGCTTAAAGTCAGCAATTGTGGCACAAATTGACACGCTAGTTGCCGAATACGTTTATCGCGTAGCCCCTGTGCCTAAGTGCTAACGTGCTTTTTAGCAAAAATTGAACCCTATACTTCTTCACTTAATCGTGGATTTTATACGTCACAATTAACAAACGAATTTGAGATACATACAACATGACTGACATTAGCCCATTGTTTGCCGAAAACAGACACCATATCGATATTGAAGGCAGTCGCTTAAGTTATCTTGATATCGGTCAAGGTCCCGTTTTATTAATGGGTCACAGTTATTTATGGGACAGTGAAATGTGGGCACCACAAATCACTCATCTTAGCCAACATTATCGCTGTATTGTGCCTGATCTGTGGGGACATGGCTTTTCTGGCGAGGTACCTAAAAACTGCCGTAACTTACAACATATCGCAGCTCATATGCTAAGCCTAATGGATAGCTTAAAAGTAGAGTCGTTTTCAGTTGTCGGCCTATCTGTCGGCGCGATGTGGGGTGCAGAACTTGCGCTAAGTGCCCCTTCACGTGTTAATGCGCTTGTCATGTTAGGTAGTTTTATTGGATATGAACCGGAAATCACACGCGATAAATACTATGCCATGCTAGATGTGATTAAGGCCGAACAAACCGTCTCTGATAAAATCGCTCAAGCAATTACGCCACTGTTTTTTGCAGACAAGCCACAAGCTGAACTTGTTGCAACTTTTACCCAAAAGCTTGGAGGTTTTGACTCAAATAATATCGAGTCATTATACCAAGTTGGCAAGATGATTTTTGGTCGACGAGATACCATGGACGATGTTGAGATGCTAACGCTACCTTGCTTGATCATGACAGGGGTTGAAGATAAAGCACGTAGCGTACTAGAAGGTTATTTAATGCATGACGCAATAGATGGTAGCCAATATGTGCATATTCCACAGTGCGGCCATATCTCAACTCTAGAGCAGCCTGAGTTTATAAACACACGCTTATCGCAATTTTTATCGCAGGTGTAAACCTTTCTCGCAAGCTAAGAGTCTTCTTTATGTCGATTCTTAGCTGATTTAAGCCCTTCTACAAATAAACAGATTATACATCTTGGATTGCAGCCAAAAACACACTGGCAAGTAACATAGGAACCCAAGCTGCAACACATTTAACAAATACTTAAGATTACTTTTCTATACTACTGAATAGACCAGCAAGGCCAGTTAACAGTGTTAAACTTGCTTAGCTACGAGTGAATCTTAACTGACGAATAAATAAGAGCAGAATGAAACTACTAAAACCGCTTTTTGATAATAATCGCCGCTGGGCAGGTAGGATTCTAGAAGAAGATCCTAAATTTTTCGAACAACTTGCTAAACAGCAAAACCCTGAATACTTATGGATTGGCTGCTCAGATAGCCGTGTTCCATCAAATCAAATTATTGATTTGATGCCTGGTGAAGTTTTTGTTCACCGTAACATTGCCAATATGGTTATTCATACCGATCTTAACTGTTTATCTGTGCTGCAATATGCTGTCGAGGTTTTGAAAGTTAAGCATATTATGGTAGTTGGTCACTATGGCTGTGGTGGCATTAAAGCATCAATGGGTACTGATAGACTTGGGTTAATCGACAATTGGCTTGGCCATATTCGTGACATCTACCGTTTACACAAGTCTGATCTTGATAACATGGATGAAGATGAACGCTTTGATCGTTTATGCGAACTTAATGTTATGGAACAAGTTGCCAACGTAACCAGCACTACCATAGTTCAAGATGCTTGGGCACGTGGTCAAGAAGTTGCAGTTCACGGTTGGATCTACAGTGTAGAAAACGGTTTATTGTCTGATCTGGACGTTACCGTCAACAGCGAAACCTTTAATGAAGAAACTGAATAACCGCTTCTAAAAGCGCATAAAGGGACTAGACAAGTATCAACTTGGCTAGTCTTTTTTTTACCTAAAAATCCGAGTTCAACCTAGTTAGCTTACACTCAGATAATGCTCTTATTCGGCAAATTTAGTAGAGTTGATAAATTGCATATCAAGGATCTATGCTGTCTTTGGTTTTATACTTGATTCGACTGGGTTATCATCAAGCTGCAAATGCATTCTTGGCAATGTAGCTGTTTTCAATCTCTATACGTAATGAATTTTAGATTAGCATCACACTGTGCTTCAATCACGAAGCACAGCATATTTTTAAATAGGTAAATTGAATGAATGTAACCTTATTAATCCCTGCTCGTTACGGATCGAGCCGTTTTCCAGGTAAGCCATTAGCGCCAATTAATGGTAAGCCGATGATCCAGCATGTCTACGAGCGTGCAGCATTAGCAAAAGGGCTTAAAGATATCTATGTCGCGACCGATGACCAGCGTATTAAAAACGCTGTAGAAGGTTTTGGTGGCAAAGTGGTTATGACAAGCGCCGATGCTGCATCAGGCACTGACCGTATCGATGAAGCGATTTCAATTTTAGGTTTAGCAGACGATGATTTGGTTATTAATCTGCAAGGTGATCAGCCACTAATCGATCCTATCGTTATCGAGCAACTGGTGGGGTTATGTGAGCGTCATGCAGATGAATTCGATATGGCGACACTTGCGGTTGAGATCAAAGATGAAGTTCAACTTAATGATCCGAATCATGTAAAAGTGGTGTTTGATAATAATCATAACGCGTTGTATTTTTCCCGTGCACGAATCCCGTTTGGTCGAGATACCAGCGAGTACCCAGTGTATAAGCATATTGGGATCTACGCTTATAGCCGAAAGTTCATCCAAACATTTGCCAAATTACCATTAGGCCGTTTAGAAGAGCTTGAAAAGCTAGAACAACTGCGAGCACTTGAATATGGATACAAAATCAAAGTTGCCATCAGCGCATTCGATTTTCCAGAAGTTGATACCCCTGAAGATATTCGCATCTGTGAAGCACGACTCGGTATTGAATAAGCAATAAGGCGGGCTAAACGATGTCAAATCTTGAAGTTGGTATACTTATTTTATTAGTTGTAGGCATTATCGCTAGCAATCTCGCGGTATTAAAATACAGCGCGAAATTTAAAATGACCCAGTTTGGTAAAAAAGATCCTAAAGAGCTGCAACCTAAAAAGGATGCAGCCAAGAGTGATGAACAAAAATCTTCTAAAGCTGATGACCAATCGTAATTGTCCCTTTTAAAACGCTAATTATCATAAATCTGTGATTTTAAGTCACACATAAAAAAGGCGCTAAATGCGCCTTTTTCTATGCCCTGAGCCCTCCAATAAAGCCTTTGTTATTCAGCTAACTCTTTCTCAAGTTGTTTAGCTATCATCTCTGGAGAACCTGAGTTTTTAGCCAATAGCGAATACGCGACAGGGATAACAAACAAGGTGAAGAATGTCGCAAGCGTAATACCAGATAAGACAACAACACCGATCACAAAGCGGGTTTCAGCACCTGCGCCTTCAGCTAGGACTAATGGAATAGCACCCGCAGCAGTGGTGATCCCCGTCATCAGAATGGGTCTTAATCGCTGGCTCGAGGCTTGAATAATCGCTTGCTGAAACTCAATGCCTTTATCGCGTAGTTGATTGGCAAACTCAACAATCAAAATACCGTTCTTTGCCGCAAGCCCCACCAACATAATAATACCAATTTGGCTATAAATGTTAAGGGTCTGCCCTGTTGCCCAAAGCCCGATTAGCGCACCTAAAGTAGCTAGTGGTACAGTGAGCATTATCACCATAGGATGAATATAGCTTTCAAACTGCGCCGCAAGTACTAAAAATACAATCCCCAAGGCTAAGATAAACACAAAGTACATTGAGTTACCTGAGTCTTGATAATCCAAGGATTGACCTTTATAGCTGACTATCGCTTCAGCAGGCAGATACTCATGGGTCAAATCATTTAGGTAATCCAGTGCCTCACCTAAGCTATAACCATTGGCTAGGTTTGCCTCAATGGTAATTGCACGCATACGATTGTAACGATTTAACTGGCTAGCATCGGCAAATTCTTCCACATGCACCAAGTTTGATAACGGAATTAACTCCTTACTTCTGTCTGAGCGCACATAGATATTTTCTAAATCCGTTGCCGTATTTTGATTCTCGCGATTACCCTCAATAATCACATCGTATTCTTCACCGTCTCGCATAAAGGTGGTGACTAAACGGGAACCTAACATAGACTCTAGCGTACGACCAATATGCGATATTGATACCCCGAGATCCGATGCCCTATCTTTATCAATCACGACTCTAAGCTGTGGTTTGGTCTCGTTATAATCATGATCTAAACCAACAAGATTTGGATTTTCTTTGGCTTTTTCTATAATAATATCGCGCCATCTGGCAAGTTCTTCATAACTTGGTCCCCCTAGTACAAACTGTACTGGTTTACCCACGCCACGGCCAAAGGCTTGGCGCATGACAGGAAAAGCCCGAACCCCAGCAAGATCTGACAAGCGCCCTCTTATATCGCCAATGATTTCAAAAGCGCTGCGCCTTACCGCCCAATCCTCTAATACAATAATCGCCATACCATTAGAGAAATTAGCGCTGCGACCAAAGCCTCTTGGCGCGCGAATAAGTAAACGTTTAATTTCTCCCGCTTCTACAAGTGGCATTAAGCGGTTTTCAATCTCGTCCATATAAGACTCGATATACTCAAAGCTTGCCCCTTGAGGGCCATTAACGATTAAGAACATAGAGCCGCGATCTTCGCGTGGTGCAAATTCTTGTGGTACTTCTTTAGCCAAAAATGCACTGCTAACAAGGGCTATCAAGATAAGTGAAGAGACTAGATAAGGGTGTGCCATCGCCCGGCGTAAAACTTGACGATAAGCATGGGAAAGCTTGTCCATCCCCGCATCGATTTGTCTCACTAACCAAGGATCTTGTGACGAGGGTTTTAACACTTTCGAGCACATCATAGGGCTAAGTGTTAATGCCACAATACTTGAAAAAATAACCGCGGCGCTCATGGCAACCGCGAACTCTTTAAATAGCTTACCTAAATCGCCCTCTAAGAAAGTGATAGGCATAAACACAGCCACCAACACTAACGTTGTGGCTACAACCGCAAAAGCCACTTCACGAGAGCCCAAATACGCAGCCTTTAATGGAGAGTCGCCCTCTTCTATGCGTCTATGAATGTTTTCAAGCACAACGATCGCATCATCTACCACCATACCAATGGCTAAGATCATCGCCAAAAGCGTAAGTAAGTTAATGGTGTAACCTAAAGCAAATAATACAATAAAGGTTGCCATTAACGAGACCGGCACAGTCAGAGCGGGGATCAACATCGCACGCACACTGCCAAGGAACAGGTAAATCACCACGATGACGAGGAACATTGCGATAAACAATGTCTGATACACTTCTTTAACTGACGCTTCAATAAATACCGAGCTGTCGTAAGAGCGTTTAATCTCCATGCCCGCTGGCAATGTTGGATTGATTTGATCAACGAGCTTATTTGCAGCACGCGCAACATCCAGTGTATTAGCGGTTGACTGCTTAGATACCCCCAAGCCAATCATAGATTCACGGTTACCTCTAAAGGTAATTCGCTCCTCTTCTGATCCAATTTCTACTTTGGCGACATCACCTAGCTTAATCAGGTAACCGTCGTCACCTTCAGCTAAAACTAAGTTGGCAAAGTCATCTGAGGTCTTAAAGCTACGCTCTAAACGCACGGTAAAGTGACGCTCTTTTGATTCAACACTACCAGCGGGCAGTTCAACGTTTTCAGAGCGAAGTGCAGACTCAATATCAGCTACGGTTAAGTTTCGAGCAGCTAAAGCTTGTCTATCAATCCAAACCCGCATGGCATAAACCTTACCTCCACCTAAGCGCATATTGGCAACACCATCGATAACCGAAAAACGATCAATCAAATAACGACGAGCATAATCGGTTAGTTGCAGTGTGGTCATTTGATCGGATACCAGATTGAGCCACATGATCACTTCGTCGCCACCATTGGCTTTTTGTACTTCTGGTGGATCGGCCTCTTCTGGTAAATTATTGAGTAAACCAGACACTCGGTCACGTACATCATTAGCTGCCGCTTCAATATCGCGGCCAACATCAAATTCTAAGGTGACATTCGAGCGGCCATCACTGCTCGATGAGCTGATGTGTTTAATACCTTCTACACCACTAATTCTATCTTCAACTAATTGCGTAATTCGGCTTTCAACCACAGCAGCACTCGCGCCGCGGTAATTAGTTTGAATCGATACCACTGGCGGATCGATATTGGGATATTCCCTTAATGGCAATTTCTCGAATGCCACTAAACCAAAAACAATCAATAAAATACTGATAACTGAAGCGAATACCGGTCGCTTTACCGAAAGATCAGTTAAAATCATACAACAGGCTCCACACTTGCCTGCTTAAGAAAACTAAAGCGCTCACTAAAAGTCACTTTAACCTTGTCACCTGGTCGTACTTTAAGAATTCCACGAATAATAATTTGTTCGTTAAGATCAACGCCATCAGTTATCTCAACCCATCCACGTTTTCGTAAGCCCAATGTCACTTGCTTCTGTTCAACAACGCTTTCGTCATTAACCCAATAAACATAATGCCTATCTTGAATTGGGATGATGGCAGATTCTGGTAAAATCAACGCGTCTCGGCTGGTTTTAATCAGCTTGACCTTCATCAACATCCCTGGCAATAAACGTTGTTTAGGATTGGGGATCTCTGCTCTTACAATAACTGCGCGAGTTTTTGGGTTAATACGACTATCGATTGACACCACTTTGCCTTCAAATACTTCACCGTCAAACGCAACAGCTGTTGCTTCAACTTTTTTACCTAAGGCTAAGGATTGTAAAAAACGTTCTGGTACAGAGAAATCTAATTTAATAACCGAGATATCATCTAATGTAGTAATAGCGTTACCAGGAGAGACCAAAGCGCCGACACTGACTTGTCGTAACCCTAACGCACCAGAGAATGGCGCCGTAATGCGCCTGTCACTTAATGCCGATTCTGCCTGTGCAAGTTCGGCTTTGGCGGTATCAATCAATGTTTGTAAACGGTCGCGTTCAAGTTCAGCAATGGTTTGGCTGGTAACGAGTGTTCTAATTCGCTCAAGTTCACGTTGATGATCTTTAACTTTCACCTTAGCGACAGTGACGCGAGCACGTTGCTCACTGTCTTGTAATTGCACTAACAATCGGTCTTTGTTAACTAAGTCGCCGTCATTGAAGTTAACTTGAGTAACAACTTCGGTGACTTTCGGCGTAACAGTAATCGATTCGTTCGCTTTGCTAGTCCCAAGCGCTTCGACTTCATCACGAATAGGTTCCATTGAGGCCTTAGTGACCACCACATTAGGTGTCGGGCGTGACTTTTTTGCTTGTTTAACGGGGGATTGCTGAGAATAGTAGTACCCACCAGCAAGGAGGAGTATCGCGACAATTATTATTATTTTTTTCATGGATGCCTTCACCAACTACTTTAATTGTCGTTAGTTTACCTAGACATAACTTTGCTTCAATACGTTTTACTTTTTCTTACAAATGACACATTTCAGTCACACACCAAATTATTAATTATGTACGCTACTTAGAGAGAACAACTCAATTGAATTGATTGCCAATAGCACATGATTTCAGCTTAAATCTCTACGCAAGATGAACATATCGAGTATTAAATAAAGCAGCTAAGACTAACTGCAAAGCAAAGTTTGTTTTACAAACTTTGAAGGATAAAAATGTAGGAGCAGCTTCAACAAGTTGAAGCTTTATAAAGACTGCGAGGGATTATTAGAGCTTATTGCTTTCTAGCAAAATTGGGATGTAAAAAAACCAGCTCAATGGCTGGTTTAATTACATGTTCTAGAGAAGATGGTACCCGTGGCCAGACTTGAACTGGCACGCCTGATTTCAATCAAGAATGCGAGGGATTGTTAAAATCACTTTATCCCAGATACAAAAAAGCCCCCGCTTGATACGGAGGCTTTAATGATGGTACCCGTGGCCAGACTTGAACTGGCACTCTTTATCAGCGAGGCGTCTGTTATAAAAAACAAATCCCTTGTTTTAATAAGCTACACATACAAAAAAGCCTCCGCACGTTAATGCAGAGGCCTTAATGATGGTATCCGTGGCCAGAATGAGCATGGACGCCTGATTTCAATGAAGAGTGCGAGTTTTTTTAAAATCCACTTCACCCCAGATACAAAAAAGCCCCCGCTTGATGCTTAGGCTTTAATGATGGTACCCGTGGCCAGACTTGAACTGGCACTCTTTATCAGCGAGGCGTCTGTTATAAAAAACAAATCCCTTGTTTTAATAAGCTACACATACAAAAAAGCCTCCGCACGTTAATGCAGAGGCCTTAATGATGGTACCCGTGGCCAGGCATGAGCATGCACGCCTTACTTTGTGGAGAGCGCGAGGGATTTTTTAATCACCTCAAATTTCAGACGTAAAAAAACCAGCTCTAGGCTGGTTTAGTCACTCTTCATAAGAAGATGGTACCCGTGGCCAGACTTGAACTGGCACGCTTATTCAGCGAGGGATTTTAAATCCCTTGTGTCTACCGATTCCACCACACGGGCAAACTCTTTGACTCTGACGATACATATTGTCGGTATCAATATTGCCTAACCTTAATATGGTTAAACTCATCAAACTCTTATTCTTTATAACCATCATAACTTTAAGAAGTTATGGAGGCGCGACCCGGAGTCGAACCGAGATCGACGGATTTGCAATCCGCAGCATAGCCATTCTGCCATCGCGCCATATTGAGTAAATTGGAGCGACATATCGGGTTCGAACCGATGACCTATACCTTGGCAAGGTATCGCTCTACCAACTGAGCTAATGTCGCCTTTCAATTTAATCTGTTTTCAAGTTGATGCTTAGTGCGCTTCCCCTTGACTACGAGATGGCATTCTACCGATTAATTACCAAGAGTCAACGCTATAATTATCGATAAATGACTGTTTGCTTGCTTATTGCCCTCTTCGCTGTTTTTACAAACTATTCTGCAGTTAAATCTTTCCAAGCGGCCAAAATATAACTCATCATTGACCATAGTGTGAGAACAGCTGCGACATAAAACAGTGCAAAAGCAACATAAGTTGAAAACTCGTTCGGTTGCCAAATTAATCCTGTAATCGCCACCATCTGTGCCGCAGTTTTATATTTGCCAATCCAAGATACGGCTACCGCACCTCTTTTACCTATTTCAGCCATCCACTCACGCAATGCCGAAATAACAATTTCACGGCCGATCATAATCAAGGCTGGCAATGTTAACCATATATCGCCATATTCGGAGATCAATAAGACTAAAGCAGTCGTCACCATAATCTTATCTGCAACCGGGTCAAGAAACGCACCAAATCGAGTCGACTGCTTTAATTTACGAGCAGCATAACCGTCTAGCGCATCAGTAACCGCGGCTAACCAAAAGACAAATGCCGAAGCAAAAGGAGACCAGGGTTCTGGTATATAAAAAAGCACAACAAAAACAGGTAACAGTAATAACCTGAAAAGTGTTAACGCAATAGGAATGTTAAACGGCATTATAGGACCTATTAGTCAAAAGCAGCGCCAATCTTGCCTTAATTTTGCTACCCTCGCAATGCATCATGTATCGTTTGTGCCATTTCTAAGCTAATACCGGGCACTTTTACCAATTCAGACACACTTGCCCCTTTGACTTCTTGTATTCCGCCTAAATATTGCAGTAAAGCTTTGCGTCTTTTAGGGCCGACACCAGCAATGGATTCCAAGGTTGAAGTATTGCGGGTTTTCTGACGTTTGTTTCTGTGACCAGTAATCGCAAATCGATGCGATTCATCACGAATATGTTGAATGAGGTGCAAAGCACCGGAATCTGCAGGTAAAGTAAACGACTCTTCGTTCTCACCGTAAATCAAGGTTTCTAAGCCAGGCTTACGCCCCTCGCCTTTTGCAACGCCTATTAAGGTTGGGGCATTATCGATAGCAACAAATTTTTCATCAACTACCTTTTGCGCGATCCGCAGTTGGCCTATGCCACCATCGATAAACAGGATATCAGGGATCTTG
The DNA here is from genome assembly GCF_023283535.1 of Shewanella sairae. GTDB lineage: Bacteria > Pseudomonadota > Gammaproteobacteria > Enterobacterales > Shewanellaceae > Shewanella > Shewanella sairae. The sequence goes on from NZ_JAKILT010000023.1 coordinate 22,396, forward strand.
CCCTTATCGGTTATCTTATCAAAACGTCGACTGATAGCTTGTTTCATTGCAGCATAGTCATCACCACCAGTGATCCCAGTGATGTTATATCGACGATAATCTGCTTTGCTGGGCCCTTCTCTATTAAATACCACACAAGATGCAACCGTGCTTTCGCCCATAGTATGACTAATGTCAAAACATTCCATTCTTTGAATTTTATTACTGGCTTCGATAGCCTCTTCCAATAATAAGAAGCGTTGCTCAACAGTATTTTTGTGTGATAAACGGGTGTTTACTGCATTGGTTGCGTTGGTTAACGCTAGGCGTAAAAAGCTAGCTCTCTCGCCACGGACCTGAGTTTTTATCTCGACTTTTTTATTTTGTGCAGCTTGAATCGCAACCGCTAATTGATCTTGTTCTTCAAACGCTTCGCTAATTAAAATCTCTTTAGGCGTTAGACGCTGGCTATCTGCATTTAAGTAAAACTGCAACATAAACGCACGCAATACTTCCGTAACTTCAGTATCTACAGGGACTTTAGGGTAATAACTGCGGCTACCGAATATTTTACCTTCACGAATAAAAAGTAGGTGAAAGCAAGCCACGCCCGAAGCGTAGTAAGCACCTATCACATCCATATCACCAGACGCATTAGAGACTTCTTGTTGCTCAGAAACCCTTCGTAAGGCCGTAATTTGATCCCGGTAAAGCGCCGCTTGTTCATAGGCCATATCAGCAGCGGCTTGTTCCATCTTTGCCACTAGTACTGACATGACCTGATTGTTCTTACCTTTTAAGAATAATGTCGCGAGCCTCACTTGCTCTTGATAATCCTCAATCGTCACCATATCTACACAGGGAGCTGAGCAACGGCCTATTTGGTATTGTAAACAAGGACGAGAACGTGATTTGTAATAAAGGTCGTCACACTGCCTGATAGGAAAGATTTTTTGCATCAAATGCAAGCTTTCACGTACCGCACCACCATTTGGATAAGGGCCAAAATACTGGCCTTTGTCACGCTTTGGACCTCGATGATAAGCTAGACGTGGATGCTTATGATTACTCAGTAAAATATAAGGGTAAGACTTGTCATCTCGAAGCAATACATTGTACTTAGGCATGTATTGCTTGATGTAATCATTTTCTAAAATAAGTGCGTCGGTTTCACTATGGGTGACAGTGACGTCGATGTTGGCAATATGAGAAACCAGCGCCCGAGTTTTAACATTAGCGAGGTTTTTACGAAAATAGGACGATAAACGCTTTTTTAGATCTTTTGCTTTGCCCACATAAATGACCGCATCCTTGGCATCGTACATACGATATACACCAGGTGATGAAGTCACTGTTTTTAAGAAATGATCCGCATTAAATTGTTCAGGCATAAACCGTTCGATATAAAGTTAAAATTGTCCGGTATCGAGCATTTTATATCTAATCGCTAAACGCGTCAGCTCGACGTCGCCGCCAATACCTAATTTAGCGAATAGTCGATAGCGATAACTATTTACTGTTTTTGGACTTAAGTTTAGCTGCTCGGAGATTTCGCTTACTTTCTCACCATTAGTGATCATCAACATGATTTGCAATTCACGCTCAGATAGTGACTTAAACGGATTTTCTTCTGACTGATTAAATTGGCTTAAAGCCATCTGCTGTGCAATTTCGGGAGAGAGATAACGTTGTCCATGCGCGACTTGGCGAATGGCCTGCAATACTTCTGGCGAGGTGGCACCTTTGGTCAGGTATCCCGAAGCGCCCGCTTGCATAACTTTAGTTGGGAAAGGATCTTCAGTATGTATGGTTAGTACAATGATTTTAGCGTGAGCTTGAAAACGTAAAATTTTACGTGTGGCTTCTAAACCACCGATCCCGGGCATATTCATGTCCATTAAAATGACATCGGCTTCGTTCTTACGACACCACTGCACGGCAGTCTCGCCATCTCCAGCTTCACCGACCACTTTGATGCCACGCTCGTCTTCGAGGATCCGTCTAATACCAGTTCTAACTAACTCATGGTCATCAACTAAATATACAGAGATCAAAGTTGCTATACCTTTATATGCCCAATTCTGCTTTTCTTAAGTTTATAAGAAATGAGAATTAAAAATGTTATAAAGGTTAATTTATCGCATATATGGACATATAGAAAGGAAAATATCCCCAAACAACCAAAGACCCAAACTATTTTAACCAATAAAAACAATTAGTTAAGGTTTGGAAAGCAAAAAGGCAGCCCTATAGGCTGCCTTTTCTAAATATGGCGGAGAGATAGGGATTTGAACCCTAGATGGGCTATAAACCCATGCCGGTTTTCAAGACCGGTGCATTCGACCACTCTGCCATCTCTCCGAACGCTGTAGATATTATGCGTTTCCATTATTGTTGTAAACCTCTTTGCTTCAAAAAATAGGTGCAGGCTTCTCGTTCGCGTAATATTCAACCTAATAACCTCGAGGTATTAGGTCTGTCTGCATAATTTGCCTATTTTCGTCATTAAAGAAGTTATACCGTTATCTAGCAAAGCAAAGTGAAAATTGTGCTAATATCATCCCACTAAAAATAGCCATGCACTTATATGAACTCAAACGTTATTCCTGCGTCAGCACTTATTCCTAGTTTTACTCTGCCAACTAAACAGGTATTTTCACCAAGCGCAACAGCCAATTTGCTTAGCCAAGAACGCACTATAGATGCGTTTAACATGTTGTGCGCTACCGAAAATCAGCATTTATATTTGGCTGAGTATTTTGGCTGCAACCGCAAGCGTACAATAGAGTCATTAGTTGAACAACATGGCGAGTTTCCTAAAGTAAGTCTGATACTTAATAGTGATAAGCAGGCTAAATGGCAAGCAGAAACCAGCGAAGGTCCAGTACTCGCCGTTAAGCAGCATAACTATCAGTACCTGTCTGGCACTATACGTAAAACAGACTTAATTGGCCGTTATGATCCGATAAGTGACCACTATGAGCCAGGGTTATTCGCCAGTTGCCATTGCTTATTTATCTGTGCTGACTCTTTATGGAAAAGAGAGCCATTATGGGATCTTTTACTGGAAACGCTTGATAAGCAATCATACCTAGCACATTCGAAGCTGCCTACTTTACCGTTACAGTGCAAAATCATTTTAATCGGTTCAAGCCATCAATATGGCAGTTGCTGGTTGGGTGAGCCAAGTTTTTCAAGACATTTTCCATTACTTGGTGAACTTATCAATGAAATGGATTTAACCGAACATTCGATTATTGATTATTGCCAATGGCTAGCAGGTATTTTTACTGACCTGAATGTCAAACTAGATAGCGATGCCCTAACGTTATTATTGCAATTTAGCGCTAAGTTGGCAGATCACCAACAACGTTTAAGCTTAATGAGTACTAATATTGAACATTTGTTAGCGCAAGCAAAAGCTTATGCTAAAAGCGAACAAATTACTGAACAAGCATTAGCGCAAAGCATTGATATGAGCAATCAACGTCATAATGCTTCAGAGCGATTATCTGAGCAAAATTTTGATGATTTGTTTATCAACTTACCTACACAAGATGAAGTCGTTGGTCAGATTAATGGATTGACAGTTATTGAAAATGCCGAGTTCAGCTATGGCGAGCCTGCTCGCATTACTGCGTCAGTTCATTATGGCGATGGTGAAGTTGCAGATATTGAGCGAAAGTCTGAATTAGGCGGTAACATTCACGCTAAGGGTATGATGATTCTTTCAGCCTGCCTTTATCGCATTTTTGGTAAAGATGCCCCACTTCACTTAAATGCCAATATTGTTTTTGAGCAGTCCTATCAAGAAATTGATGGTGACAGTGCCTCGCTTGCTGAGTATTGCTGTCTAATTTCAGCTATATCAGAAAAGCCAATTAATCAAAGCCTTGCGGCAACAGGTGCTATTGACCAATTTGGTAATGTCCAAGCGATTGGCGGTGTAAACGAAAAAATTGAAGGCTTCTTTAAACTTTGTAAGCGTCGTGGCTTAACTGGTAATCAGGGTGTCATAATTCCTTGTTCTAATATGCAACAGCTCAATCTTCATCAAGACGTCATTAACGCGGTCAATGACGGTCTATTTACGCTTTATCAAGTAAAGCATATAGACGAAGCAGTAGAGATCTTAATGCAAACACCTGCGGGTGACGCTGATGAGAATAACCAATTCCCAGATGATTCACTCTACGGATTGGTTCAATCACGCCTAGAAAGCCTTGCCGGTTATCAAGATGAAGAAGAACGTAGTTTTTTTGGGAGACTTATCGACAAATTGCGATTTTCTAGCTGATCGGAGTTGTTTAGCGTACACGTGTTCGCTAACCTTGGCAGCTCAAATTGCTGGAGTATAAAAAATAATGAGTTACGCAAACAGTTTTACTAAAGAAGATCTTGTTGCCTGTGGACTTGGCAAATTATTCGAACCGAATTCGCCGAGACTACCAAAAGACAATATGTTGATGATCGACCGAGTATTAAAAATAAATGCAGACGGTGGTGAATTCGGAAAAGGTGAAATTGTTGCAGAACTCGATATCAATCCAGATCTATGGTTCTTTGACTGCCATTTTGCAGGTGATCCTGTTATGCCTGGCTGCTTAGGCTTAGATGCTATGTGGCAACTAGTAGGCTTCTTTTTAGGTTGGGAAGGCGCATTAGGCAAAGGACGAGCATTAGGTGTCGGCGAAGTTAAATTTACCGGGCAAGTATTGCCTGAAGCCAAAAAAGTGACTTATAAATTAACGATAAAGCGCAAGGTATATCGTAAATTGGTAATGGGCATCGCCGATGCAACAATGGAAGTTGACGGCCGTGAAATCTATAGCGCTAAAGATCTTAAAGTAGGCATCTTTACAGACACTACGAGTTTTTAAGGTATCGCGCTTAATAAAATGCCCTCTAACTATAGATAATAAATTAGAGGGCAAAAATGCTGCAAAAATCTAGTGCTAAAATCTAACTTTTCTTAGAATGGCTGAGTGTTATTTATTAAATAATCCACTCACACGCCCGTCAATGCCTTCACGCCATCCGCCAAGCCATTGTGATTTTGAATCAAGTGTCGAATACGGACAGATCTCCTTCGAACGGCCACCAATCCCAGCTTGAAAACCTTTTGAAAAAGCTCTATCTAGTCGATCTCTTTTTTGTCTTTTCATGCAAGCATCCTCTATTCAATAACGAAAGAAGCTATCGCTTCACCTTCATTGATAAAGCTTTTTGAAGTAGAGATCAATCCCCAAAAGCGCTCATTCACATGGTTATTTTTTAAGCTATTGAGAATCATTACAAAATTATTGCAAAAAAAATCGAGGCATTTGCCTCGATTTCTATTGAGATAAGCAGTTACTTAAATTTCCGTCTAAACCAGAGTAACGGTAAAGCAAACAACCAAGCAAAACTCGCTGCACCTTTACGCTCATAATTAGCATTACTATCGTCGTCATCAACTACTGTACAAGCTTCTGCGCCTGCAGAGCTAGAAGGCTTTAAAACCACCATTCTTGGTAAGAAAGCCGTTACAGGGTTACCATTCCCATCTAATACAAATAGTGGTAAGCCATTATCTCCAATGACTAAATTACCATTCGCATCTATCTGATAAGATGGCTTACGAATAAATGCCGTTCCGACAATCGTACCGTCTTCATTAATGCTATTGGCTTCGACTACAACAATTTCTGTTTCATACTCAAGCGGTGAACCACCCTCTGGATTTGGTACGGTAACTTTATTGCGCTGCCAGTTACCCTCCGCATCTTTCTTGTAGCCTTTTGACTCACAGGTCAGTAAGTTGTTTAAGTTATTAAACTCATCTGCGGCGATATCATAAAGGAAGCCAGCCTTGGGGCGTGGCTTCTCTTTATCGTGAGTGGTTTCAATATAACCAACTACTTGGCCTTTGTTATTAATCGCACGTCCACGACTACTTAAATCTGACGTCGCGTTATAAAAATCATTTGGCGTAACAAGTGGTGTTTCAGGGTTCTTAGTATCAAAGTAAAAGAACTTATCACGACGATAGCCGTCGATGTATTTATTATAACTACCAACTAAAATGCCATCGTCATTGATGCCGTAAGCTATTGATGAATAGACATCTCTCGCCTCATCCACATTAACCCAATTATATTTGTACTCGCCTGTAGACTCATCCTTAACCCAATAAGCAGCGTCATAATACAGTCTATCTTTATCATTATTTCGATAAACATAAGAGCGACCGGCAATAACACCTTGATCGTTTAAGCCCAGCGCCTGCGCAGTGTATACAGCCTCATTTGTGACTTCTAGACCTAGCGGCAGCTCTGTACCTTCACCAATAACGGCATTGGTAGCGCTATCGTACTGCCAAACATAACCACGGATCTGATATTGAATGTCACTATAGCCATATTGATTTGGAAACTGAGCTGACTGGATGCAGATATCTTGTGGAGCAGTCTCGCTATCATTGGTCACACAGGAATTAATAATATTGGCACTGTTTTCACTGATTGCCGTACTCGCATAACCTGCAACTAAGCCTGAATTGTTTACAGCGGTAGCACTTGAGATCCCGCCAACCGTTATTTGCTGCTCGTCATCACCATTTTTATATGGGTAAACGCTATAAGGAGGGAGAAGTGGGATTTCAGCTTCACTTTGGCCCTTTTTAACAAAACCACGTTGCTCATACTCACGATAATACCAATCAGTTTGGGTATCACTGCTACCGCTATAATCAATAGTTTGTTCAGGAGCTGACATAGCACCGACTCTAACGCCATCATCGTTAATGCCATAGAAAAAAGCATCCACAGAATTAACTGTAGCGTCATCTGTAGGCAGAGATGGTGGCGTGGTGTTATTCACACTCTCGAAAGTCGGTTCCCATGCATTACCAATCGAGTTAAAGGTAAAGTTGTTAGCGATAATCGGCAAATTAACCGAATATGAAATAATCTCTGAATCAGCTACACCGTCTTCAATATCAATGACGCCATCATCGTCTTCAGAAACCGTCAGCTTCTTCTTACCCTTTGCGACAGCAACACTTTGATCATGAATATTGACGGCCATACCATAACCGTTACGAGTATTTTCAATTGTACCATTCAGATCGTAACTATCATCGATGTTAATAATTTCATAAACAGGTGCAGCCTGCACACCTTGAAGTACGCTTATAACGCCAACAGCAACTAACGATAGGGTTTTATCCAACTTAAACTTCATTAACTCGCTTCCTATTTCTTATTTTTAGCTTACTTCAATGACTCGAGCTCTTCCCATCGCTCAAAGCAACTTTCAAGCTGGCTTTCCTTGTCAGACAAAGCTTGTAAGTTTTCATTCACTATTTTTTGTTCTTGAGAGTAAAACTCTGGCGAACTGACAATCGCTTGAAGAGCTTCAAGTTCTTGTTCTAATTGTTCCATTAACGCTGGTAAAGACTCTAACTCACGCTGTAATTTGTAAGAAAGCTTTTTCTCTACTTTTTTCTCAACCTTTGGCTGTGGAGCAGGCTTGGCCTCTACCACTGGAGCTTGGACAGCGTTTATTGACTGAGGTTCCTCAGAATAAAATCTAGCACCTTGTGAGACTGCATCTTCGTAGCCACCAACATACTCGCTCCAACCACCATTACCTGTAAACCACCAGCTGCTTGTTACCGTATTATCGATAAATGCTCTATCGTGACTAACAAGCAATAACGTACCTTTATAGTCAGCAAGCAAAGACTCTAACAACTCTAAGGTCTCAATATCAAGATCGTTTGTTGGTTCATCGAGAATAATTAAATTTGCAGGCCTCAGTAATAAACGCGCAAGTAACAATCTGTTTTTCTCGCCTCCAGATAGTGCTTTAACTGGCGTTCTGGCACGCATTGGCGAGAATAAGAAATCTTGTAGATAACTTAAAATATGTCTATCTTGACCATTAATAGTGACGGTCTTTTTACCATCGCCAACGTTATCTTCAACCGTTTTTTCAGGATCTAAGGCTTCACGATATTGGTCAAAGTATGCGATTTCGAGCTTGGTACCCACTTTGACTGAACCTGATTGCGCTTCAAGCTGGCCAATAAGCAGTTTCACTAAAGTTGATTTACCACAGCCGTTTGGCCCAATTAACGCTATTCGGTCACCGCGCATAACTGTAGAACTGAAGTTTTTAACTAAGTTTTTCTCAGGTAAGTTGTATTCTAAGTTTTCAATATCAAAAACCAGTTTACCTGAGCGATCTGTATCAGCAACCGCCATTTTAGCGCCGCCTTGGCGATTAAGACGTGCCATACGCTCGACACGCAAATCTTTAAGGGCACGTACACGGCCTTCATTACGGGTACGTCGAGCCTTAACACCTTGACGGATCCAAGCTTCTTCTTCGGCTAACTTTTTGTCAAAATGTGCATTTTGTTCCGCTTCTACGCGCAACCATTCAGCTTTTCCATCTAAGTATGTTTGGTAATTACCAGGCCAAGAGGTCACAACGCCGCGATCTAAATCGACAATACGCGTAGCCATACGTTGAATAAAGCCACGGTCGTGACTGACAAACACAATCGCGCCGCGGTAGCTGAGTAGGAATTGCTCTAGCCACTCAATGGTATCGATGTCTAAGTGGTTCGTTGGTTCATCTAACAACAGTAAATCAGGTTCGCTTACCAATGAGCGTGCTAAAGCAACTTTACGTTGCCAACCACCTGATAATTCAGAAAGAGGTGCATCGGCATCAAGACCAAGTAACTCACAGTTTTGGTTAATGCGATTATCCAATTGCCATCCATTCAAATGGTCAATATCTTCTTGCAAACGCTCCATCTGCTTTAGCATGCGCTCCATTTCATCTGGATTTGCAGTGCCGACATCATGAGACAGTTGATGGTAACGCTCGAGCTTTTCACCTACTTCTTTTAATCCCGCGGCGATATAAGCATAAACAGTGCCTTTTTCCGCTTTAGGCGGATCCTGTTGTAAGCGACTTACTTTAACGTCAGTAGCGATATTGAACTCGCCTTCATCAAGCAGCACATCGCCACTTAAAATCTTCATTAAACTCGACTTACCTGCACCATTGCGACCAACAATACAAACGCGCTCACCAGGTTCGATGGTGAAATCAGCATTTTTCAACAAAGGTGTATAGCCATAGGCTAAAGAGCCGTTATTAATACGTACGAGACTCAACTTACGCTCCTAAAAATTCTTTTAATGCTTCGAGATCAAACGGCCAATTTAGTTCAGTTTGGGTTTCGACTAATTTGACAACAGGAATACGAATACCGTATTGCTCTGCAAGAGTTTGATCATCACAAATATCTATCATGCTATATGGCACGTTTGCTTGATTGAGCAAGTCAGCTGCCAACTCACACAGATGGCAAGCATCTGTGTGATACAAAATAACTGTCAAGTTACTTGGCATGTGTAATTAGCCAAGTGTTATGAATGTGCGGGTTGCGCTTGTAATCTAGCGGTAAGGTTTGGCTGTCAATGTTCTTCACTTGCATCCCTTGGGCTTCAAGTTGTTCAATTTCCATCTTAAACTTACGTTTGTTATTAGAGAAAATGATTTCCCCACCTGGATTAAGTAGCTTGAACACATCACTCAACATGGCAACATGATCGCGCAATACATCAAACGAGTCTTCCATACGCTTAGAGTTTGAGAAGGTTGGCGGATCGATAAAGATAAGGTCAAATCTGTCGTGAGTACGTTTCATCCACTGTAAACAGTTTGCTTGAACAAACTGATATTTATCGTTATTTAGACCATTTAATGCAAAGTTCTCTTTGGCCCAATCGATATAAGTATTTGACATATCGACCGTAGTCACAGATGTCGCGCCACCCAGTGCCGCATGCACTGACGCAGAACCAGTATAAGAGAATAGGTTACATACACTACGGCCTTTTGATTTTTCACCAACAAGCTTACGCGTTAAACGATGATCTAAGAATAAACCTGTATCTAAATACTCTTTAAGGTTTAATTTAAATTTCGCGCCGTATTCAGTTGTGATTAACTCAAGCTTACTTGCTGCCAACTTTTCATATTGATTAGTCCCCTTTTTACGCTCACGGGTTTTTAAAATAATATGATTTGGATCGATACCAATTGCACTAGGTAAAGAGATCAACACGTCAGTAAGACGACGCTTAGTCACAGCCTCTGGTATTTGAGATGGTGCTGAGTATTCTTGGATAACGACGTAATCAAGATACTTATCGACAGCAACATTGTATTCAGGAAGATCAGCATCATATAAACGATAGCTATCGATGCCCTCTTTCTTCGCCCACTTTTCTAGCTGTTTAAAGTTCTTTTTAATGCGGTTAGCAAATGGCACCGCAATATCACTGACATCGCCTTCGATCTTGATATTAGCAGGGTCGACACGACGGGTGTTTTCTGCATGTACAGTGTAAAGATTAAACGCACACTCTAACGCGCCGTTATTCATCTTCATCTGTTTATCTGCTTTTAGCTTTAACGCAGATAAAAGTTCAATATCGCTATTTAAAATAGCAATACTCCAACCACCAAACTCAGCTTTAAACTTGTCGCCTAACTGATAATACAACTGCAGCAAAGAGGTGACATTACCTAAACGTTCACCATAAGGTGGGTTTGAGATTAAGAAACCGGAAGATGAAGGCACGTCGATGTTAAGTGCATTGCAAACATTAAAGTCGATTAAATCCAGTACACCGGCATTTTCAGCATTGCGTTTAGCTAATGCCACTAATCTTGAGTCAATATCAGAACCATAGAACTTAAGTTCGCAGCGGGTCTTACCAATAGAAGCACGTGCTTGCGCTTCATTTAATAGCTCTTGCCAAACTTTCTTGTTGTGCGGTAACCAATGGTCAAAACCAAAACGTTCACGGTGTATGCCTGGCGCAATATCACAAGCCATCATAGCGGCTTCAATCAAAATCGTGCCACTACCACAAAAAGGATCAAGCAAATCAACCTGTTCAGCTTGCCAGCCACTACGAACCAACATATTTGCAGCTAAGTTTTCTTTAAGTGGCGCTTCACCCGTTGTAGAGCGATATCCGCGCTTATGTAAAGCTGGACCAGAGAAATTAAAACCAATAGTGATTTCGCCGCGTCTAAAGTGTGCATCGATTCTAAAGTCAGCATCAACTCTTTCTACGTTTGGTCGGCTGAAATCATCATCACGGAAACGATCGACAATCGCATCCTTAATTTTCAACGCACCAAATTGGGTGTTCTTAATAAAGCCACCCAGACCGTGGAAATCAATACTGAATGTGCTGCGATTAGAAAACTGCATCTGCCAGTCAATGCCATAAGCTGCGTTATATAGCTGCTCTGGAGACTCACAAGGACCTTTGTAAATAACGAAAATGATTCTGCTCGCTAAGCGCGACCATAGCGTAATACGATATCCAAGCTCTAGCGAAGCAGAAAAATAAACTCCCGCAACACTTTCTTTAATTTCAGAAGCGCCAAGCTCTGCAAGCTCTAGTGATAACGCGTATTCATAGCCTCTTGGGGCTGCAGCAAAAAAATTTAACATTGATTAGTCGACACACAGTAAAAATTAGTCAGACATTATACCTGTTAGTGCTAGTAAATGATAAAAGTTATTGTGTAAAGCTAGATTTAAGCTAATTACCGCTTATAAAACCAACAAGATAAAACTTGCGAGGCAGTTAACTTGCATTGAATTAAGCGACCGTCCCTGAGCTTGAGGGCTAATAAATGCTCAACAAAACAATAAACTAATCAAAATAACCAGAATTAGCGACCGACTCACTAACGTACATTTTTAGTCGATATAACCGCATATAATACGATAGCTAATGCTTCTCACTCTACTTGATGATGTGTGCTTGTGTAGACAGATTGAGAGCTAACCTAAATGCTAATCGCCTTTAGCGAATAAAGTTTTACTTTCGCTTATATTAATTGCGATGGTTTATTATTAATTACAATTAAGGGCCTTTTAATCTCCTTGACGACCCCTTACCTTTCTCAACAAACCTTCTATGAAAATCATTAGCCTAAGAAGCGACTGAAAGTGCGACAGTTTGTATCTATTTTCCATATGCGATTGATCTACAGATGAAATCCCTTAGAATTGGTTTACATAAAAACAACAAACACAACACCAACACAACAGACCTTCGTGGGATGTTTAAGTGAGAGATAAATGAACAAAGTGTACCCTCTTCTACTTTGCCTTGGATTAAGTGCATGTGGCGGCGATAGCGATAGTACCCCACCAACACCGCCAGTAGAACCTCCAAAACTGCAGGCCGACGTCTGCTATAAAATGTCAACAACGATGGGCGATATCACCTTAGCAATTGACCTAACAAATATGCCTATTACCGGGAAAAACTTTAAAGATTACGTTGATAGCGAGTTTTATAACGGAACACTTTTCCATCGAGTTGCTTATAACTTTGTGGTTCAAGGAGGCGGTTTTACAAGCGGTATGGTGGCTAAACCTGGCAATGACCCAATTATTAATGAAGCTGACGCCGGCATCAGTAATGAAAGGGGGACAATTGCTATGGCACGCACTAGCAATCCAAATTCAGCAACGTCTCAATTTTTTATTAATGTTCTAGATAATCCACAATTAGATGCGTCAAGTTCTAGTTATGGTTACGCGGTATTTGGAAAAGTCGTTGAAGGCATCGAAGTCGTTGATCAGATCAATATTGCTGATACAGGCAGTAATGATGAAGTTCCTGTATCTGAAATCTTAATCAATAGCGTTGCAGAAATAACTTGCCCTACTAATTAATAAAGATACTCAATGAGGTGCGCTTTAGCTTACTTTTTTAGCCACCTCATTACGCTTAACCTCACAAAATAACGAAACAATAGCCAAATGACAGTAAAGGCTTCGTTAAGATGATAAGCAAACACCATAAAGTTAAATAAGTAGATGCTTAATTTTGGTTATCTATCTCGCAAGTTAAAATCTCTATCAATTTTGTAAATTAGGCTGATTTATAGTCAGCAAAACTAATCTAACTAAAAGTAGTAGATATTCTATTAAGCAGCATTTACTCGATGTGAAACTACGGGAAGCGGCGCTAATCTATCATGCATAACTTTAATAGTTTCAAATTGTTTAAGCGATTTTGACTCGGTTAAGCGACATTCTGCAGACATGATCATGACAAGTGAAGCCTGAAGTCCAGATTCGATTACCATTGCAACTACACTGTGTTCAGTTGACGTCAACTGAAACAACTTGCCCACATCACTATAAACACATTGATGGGATACATTGAAGAACCAAGATTTTGGCATCTGAGGTTTTAATAAAAAATGAGCAGCAGTAGCGTTCAGTGCAATTTGAACTAATTGAGCATCAGTTAAAGAAAGTGTCTTCGATAAACGATCGACCAAATCAATATAGAATTTAGCATGTTCTACGCTAAACTCCATTGGCTGTTTGGCATCTGGTATTAGAGACTTCAATTTATAAGGTGACAAAAACTCCATGTCATCCCCTAATGAAACACTTAATACTTGGTGCGTTTCATTATATCTCCATTGCCAATCCCTTTTTGGCATTAATAACATAACGTTTACCTTTATTTAGATACAATTGGATAATAGATGATTATTTCATCAATATCAAAATAAATTTTCCGAAATGAGATTTAACAAATTAATAAAAAACGATCACCCAGATCTTTAAATAGATCTAAATGATCGTTTTGCGATCTAATATATTTTTATCGATCTAAACAAACTATTTAATTCGATATGCTTCCACAATATCTTTAATTAGTTTTGGACCTTGATAAATAAATCCGGTATAAATTTGAACCATTTCAGCGCCAGCATCTAATTTATCAAGTGCATCTTCTGCAGCATTAATACCACCTACGCCAATAATTGGTAGTTTGCCTTTTAAGCAATCTGCCAATTGTTTAATAACTACAGTAGATAATGAATTCAATGACTTACCACTTAACCCACCCGCTTCATTCGCATTAAGCAGACCACTTACGCCATCACGAGTCAGTGTCGTATTCGTTGCAATAGCCGCATCAAACTCGCTTTTAATTAACGCTTCTGCAATTTTCTCGATCTCTTCACTCGATAAATCTGGTGCAATCTTTAGCGCTATTGGCACATATTTCCCGTGCTTAGCGGCTAGCTCTTTTTGCTTTTCTTTTAATGACCCTAAAAGATCGTCTAGCAGATCACCGTATTGAAGCGATCGTAAACCAGGTGTATTTGGTGATGAGATATTAACTGCAATATATGCTGCATATGGATAAACTTTATCCATACAGATTAAATAATCTTCTTTGCCTTGCTCTACTGGCGTATCTTTGTTCTTACCAATATTGACACCAACCATAGCATTCGTTTTAACAGCTTTAAGATTTTCGACTAAATTATCGACACCTTTATTGTTAAAACCCATACGATTAATAATCGCTTTGGCTGGTTTAAGTCTAAAACAGCGCGGCTGTTCATTACCTGGTTGTGGACGTGGTGTTACCGTACCCACTTCAATATGACCAAAGCCCATAGCATGAAATGCATCGATACATTCACCATCTTTATCCATGCCAGCAGCTAAACCTACAGGGTTTGGAAATGTCAGGCCCATCATAGTCACTGGGGCTGGCTTAATATTTTGCGCATAAAAGCAATTTAAAGGCGAATTACCAGTAGACTTTAAACTGCCCATAGCAAAATTATGTGCCAGTTCTGGATCCATCTGAAACATGAACTTTTGTGCGATTTTATAAAACATGTTTTCTCCTAGACCGAAAAAAGCCCCGGCATTTGCCAGGGCTTCTGATTTTTATCAGATTACTTTTGACCTTCACAATGAAGGATCAAAAGATTAAGTTCACGTAAGGCTACAGAGAACTTTGCAAACTCATGGCTTTGCGAAGTCTTGAAGTCTGCTAGCATATGGAACCAACGTTCCAATAAGCTTTGATTCGACTCAATCCATTCTGAAATGATCTTATTCGCATCACAGCTTTCAGTGCAAGTTCTTAACACTACCGAACTTAATGAACGCTGCTGCCAATCAAGCTCTTCTCTAAAGGCTGCTCTTGCTAGCGCTTGCCAGTGATTACTCACCGGTTGGGCACTAATTTGCTCTAAGAACCAGTGTAAATCCACACTTGCGCCAAGCTTAAAGTAAGTTTCGGCAACTAATGGCACAGGCTTACTTTCAAGATCACAAATTTGAGCAATATCAAGCGCAGAGAATAAGGTACTGACGTTTGCAACTAGCATAGCAACGTCATCTGGCACACCCTCTTTAATCAATGCATTTGACTCAGCACGGATACCTTCAACTTCCTCGTTAACCATATATTGATGAACGCTAGCTTTTAATTCATCAAATACCGGTTTAAAGAACGCTATCGTTTGTTCAATATTCAAGTTGCGGTTGCGGTGACGCATAAACCAACGACTTGCTCGGCGAATATTACGACGCAGTTGGTGCAACATTTCGCATTGAACAACGGCTGGGATCACACCGTTCAAATCAGTAATAGACTTAGTTAAATCAGCTAAACCAAATACTTCGCGAGCCATAGTGTAACAGATAGCAGCTTCTGCTACTGAGGCACCTGTCTCATCTTGCATACGTTGCACGAAATTAAGTCCCATATCATTCACTAATTCATTAGCTAACGAAGTGGCAATAATTTCCCCACGTAATGGATGAGAAGCCATATTAGCGATGTACTTCTCTTGCAACTGCTTAGGGAAATACTCAACTAATAGCTGACTTAAGAAGCTATCTTCAGTAATTTCTGATGTTAACAGCTGCTCTTTCAGTACCATCTTAGCGTAAGCAACAAGTACTGACAGTTCTGGACGAGTTAACGATTTACCATTAACCAGACGATCGGCTAATTCATCTTCACTTGGTAAGAATTCCAATGCACGATCAAGCTTACCGTCTTTTTCAAGATAATGAATAAAGCGAATTTGTTCTTTTAACTGCTCTGCACCGCGGACTTGAGTGATAGAAATTGAGCGCGTTTGGTCTTTACAGTCCTGCAGCACAATACGGCTGACTTCGTCAGTCATCTCTTCAAGTAAACGATTACGTTGCTTCAGCGTCATTTCACCATCAGCAACTAACGCATTAAGCAGAATTTTAATGTTGACTTCGTTATCTGAACAATCCACACCACCAACGTTATCGACGAAGTCGGTATTCATACGGCCGCCATTAGCACAGTATTCAATTCGACCTAATTGGGTACAACCTAAGTTGCCGCCCTCACCAATAATTTTAGCTTGTAGCTCGTTACCATTTACACGAATTGCATCGTTAGCACGGTCGCCTACTTCAGCATGGGTTTCGCTTGTCGCTTTAACATAGGTACCGATACCGCCATTCCAGATCAGATCGACTTGCATTTTCAGCAATTCTTTCAGTAGTTCTAATGGCGCCATAGATGCTTTCTGGGTACCTAGCATCTTCTTCATCTCAGCAGACAATGGAATTGACTTCGCTGAGCGCAGGAAGATCCCGCCACCTTTAGAAATAAGCGTTTGGTTGTAATCTTCCCAACTCGAACGAGGCATAGCGAACAGACGCTCACGTTCAACATAACTGGTTGCCGCATCTGGATTTGGGTCGATGAAAATATGCATATGGTTGAATGCAGCAACAAGGCGCGTATGCTTAGACAACAACATACCGTTACCAAATACATCACCCGCCATATCGCCAATCGCTAAACAGGTAAAATCAGTCGTTTGGCAATTAACACCCATTTCACGGAAATGACGTTTAACAGATTCCCACGCACCGCGAGCAGTAATACCCATTTTCTTATGGTCGTAACCATTACTACCACCAGAAGCAAACGCATCGCCTAACCAGAAGTTATACTCAATGGCAATTTCGTTAGCGATATCAGAGAAAGTCGCAGTACCTTTATCGGCAGCAACAACCAGATATGGGTCATCTTCGTCATGGCGCACAACATTATCAGGTGCAATCACTTCACCGTTGATGATGTTGTCGCTGATATCGAGTAAACCGCGGATAAACAAACGGTAACACTCTTGCCCTTCAGCAAAGAAAGATTCACGGTTACCATCGGTCGGCAGTTGTTTACAGACAAAACCACCTTTTGCACCCACTGGTACAATTACGGTGTTTTTAACTTGCTGTGCTTTCACTAGACCGAGTACTTCTGTACGGAAATCTTCTCGTCTGTCAGACCAACGTAAACCGCCACGTGCCACTTTTCCGCCGCGTAGATGAACACCTTCAACGCGTGGTGAATACACAAAGATTTCATACTTTGGTAATGGCTTTGGCATCTCTGGGATCATAGCCGGTTCAAACTTGAACGAGATATATGACTTAGGTAATCCAGAATCCGCCACTTGATAGAAGTTAGTACGACTAGTCGCGTTAATTAAATCCAAGTAACGACGAATAATACGGTCGTCATCGAGGCTTGATACATCGTCAAGACGCAAGTCAATTTGTTCGATAAACTTATTTAATGTACGCGTTTTCAACTTAGGGTTGAATTTACGAATATACATTTTAACGAGTAAGTCCGCGATTTGCGGATAGCTTGAGAAGGTTTCTTCTATATAGGCTTGACTAAATGTAGAGTCGATTTGACGCATATACTTAGCATAAGCACGTAATACAGAAACCTCACGTCCTGTTAGGCCTGTCGATAAAACCAAACGGTTAAATCCATCGTCTTCCAATTCTTTTTTCCACACTTGAGAAAGTGCAGTCTGGAAACGCTCTTGGCTATCAGCAAGATCATCTGATGCAACATTTTGGGTTGTCATCAAGAAATCTAAGATCCAATAGGTTGCGCCATCGGCTGTTTTAACTTCATAAGGTCTTTCGTTAATCACTCTAAGACCGAAGTTTTCCAGCATTGGTAATACGTCTGAAAGATGAATGGGTTCATCTTTATGGAATAGCTTTAAGCGTACTTTATTGTCGTTAAGCGCGGTTTCTTGTGGCTGATAAAAAAGCATGCCCAGCTTATGATCATCATCTAGCTCTTCAAGATGCTGAATATCAACAACGGCCGAACTTGGAAGTACATCTTCTTTATAGCTACGTGGAAACGCGTCTACATAACGCTTAATTAAGCTGTTACCTAACTCTTCACCTTGCGCACTAAATACCGCACTTGCTAATTTGTCTTCCCATGAGCGAGCCGCTTCGGTCAAATTATTCTCAATTGCTGCCACATCGACGTCCATATTATTATTATCAACTTTAATGATGTAATGAGTTCTAGCCAAAGTTGATTCAGAGAAATAGGTAGTAAACTCAACGTCTTCATTGCTGTTAAAATGTTGAGCTAAAATACGTTGGGTGTCTTCGCGTAACTTGGTGTTATATCTATCTTTTGATACGTACACTAAGCAAGAGAAGAAACGACCAAAGCCATCCTTACGCACAAACAATTTAAGCTTGTCGCGATCTTGCATCTCAAGCACGCCGTGGGCAATTGACGCCAATTGCTCAACATTGGCTTGGATTAATTCATCGCGAGGTAAAGTCTCAAGGATGTGCATCAATGCTTTGTAGTCATGAGAGCGTGGTGTTAGACCAGAATTATCTAACACTCGCTGCACTTTTTGTGCAAGCAGTGGTATTTCACGAGGACTACGGTTATACAAGTTTGAAGCATAAAGACCTAAAAAGCGGTCTTCACCAATCACCTGCCCCTGCTCATCAAAGCGTTTTACACCGATATAATCGACATAAGCAGGACGATGAACGCGGCTCTTATCGTTACTCTTAGTGAGCACTAAAAGGCTGCTATCAAGTGCTTCTTTACGCGCACTTTCTGAGAAGTTAGACAGTAACAGTCCGGATTCTTTAGACGATTTTGCTGACTTAGTCATTAGACCTAAGCTAGTAGACTTATCAGCAACAAGCTCTAAATCCCCTTCGACTTTATGAAGGTCATAACGACGGTAACCAAGCAGTGTTAAATGATGATCATTAAGATAAGAAAGGAAGTTTTTTGCTTCGCTTAGCTCTTCTTTAGTGCCAGGGTAAGGACGATTCTCTAACTCAGCAATCGTATCACTCAGTTTTTCAGACATCGCTTCCCAATCATTAACCGCAGCGGCAACATCACCGATAACCGATTCAATCTCTTTGGTAAGTGCTTTAATGTCAGCGTCGCTGCTTTGGCGATCAATCTCAATCAGAAATACTGCGACTTTATCTACATTGCTTTGTTCATCAGAGCTATAACTAACTTTAGTCACAGTGCCGTCTTTACGTTCAATCGCCATTGGTGTGTGCAGCATCATATGTGCAGTGATCCCAAGACGATTAATTGCCATGCCAACTGAGTCGACTAAAAAAGGCATATCCGGCTGAATGATTTCAATAATTGAATGGCTTGACTGCCAACCGTGCTTTGACTGGCTTGGATTGAACACTCTGATGTGACCTTCCCCGACGGAGGTCTTATTCAGCGCATTCCATTGGCTCAAAACAGCGCCGTATAAATCGCTGTCGTTGCGCGCATTGAGGTCGTCTTTCGACATGTGCGCATAGAGACAAGTAGCGAACTGTTCTACTTGTTTTGCTTGTGTATTAGGTACTTTAGCGTGAATTAGGGTGACTACATTTTCGAGTAGTACTGAAGGCATTGCATCTTTCAAGGCCATGTTGCTATTTCCTTAGGGGCTATGGCAGCGCTTTTTAATTTTTATGGATGCTTCTTAAACCGACCTGAGCCTTTTTTTGTGACCTAGGTCATAGCGCGAAGTTTATTACTAAACTCACCATATTTCGAGAACTATTTTAGTGGTACATCCTCATTCAATTTAACCTAACAGCGATTTAGTTCACATGAATGACATATCAATCGCATAATACGTGTTTTTATGCATAAAAAAAGAGGAGCTTATGCTCCTCTTTAGCTGATTCTACTTGGGCTGCCGCCAGAACATAGCCGCTATTGCAGGCAATATAATTATTGCCCCCAACATATTTACTAAAAACATGAAGGTTAACAATATTCCCATGTCCATTTGGAACTTAAGGGCTGAGAAGAACCAAGTGCTAACACCAATAGCTAATGTTAGACCGGTAAATATTACTGCGCTGCCTCGTTCAACCAATGCCTCATAATAAGCCTGTTGTACTGGCATGCCATCACGCAATCTTACCGCCATCGTAGATAAGATATAGATGCCGTAATCAACACCGATCCCCACACCCAAAGCAATGACAGGTAAAGTACTTACAGCAAGACCAATATCGAGTTGGGTCATTAGCGCTTGAGCTAAAGTTGATACCACGTACAAAGGCAAAATAACCGCAATCGTTGCTCTTAAAGAACGGAAACTAATTAAACACAGGATAAATACCGCGCCATAAACATATAGCATCATAGGTAACTGCGCTTCAGCTACTGCTTCATTGGTAGCAGCCATAACACCAACTGGACCAGAAGCTAATTTAAACTGCAACTGGTCATTATTCATTTGCTGTTGCAGTTGATTAACTTTATCAATCACCACTTCGATGGTTTCTGCTTTATGATCTTTTAAGAACAAATAAATAGGCATCACCGAACAATCACTATTAAGCAAGCCAGATGTCGTTGGCACGCGGCCAACCGCCTGCACAAGACTAGCTGTAGTTCTTGGTAGCACACTCCATTTAGGGTTACCTTCGTTAAAGCCTGCGTTCACACGCTTAGCAACTGAGGCTAAACTGGCCGTAGACTCCACACCTGGTGTGTTACTTACTTGCCATTCAAAATCATCAATTTGAGTCAATACCGAATGGTAAGTACAAGCTTCAGGAAACGCTTCCACAATCACTGTCATTACATCGGTGGTAATTGAAAACTTATCAGTAATAAAGAAAGTATCTTGGTTATAACGCGAGTCTAAATGCAGTGCTGGCGCGCCGCCTTGCAAATCGCCAATCTTCATTTTATTTGCTTGTTGTAAGCCAACACCATATAACACAGCGGTAATAGCCAGTACCCAAATTGCATATTTAGGCGTGGCAAATTTAGACAGCTTCAACCAAATATTATTAGCAGGTTTGTGTTTAACGTCTTTGTTTGGCGCTACCGTCGTAAATGATATTAACAACGGCAACAGCATCAAATTAGTTAAAATAATTACCGCTACACCTAGCGATGCCGAAATTGCTAGCTCACGGATAATACCAATATCAATAGCAAGCAACGTCATAAAACCAATGGTGTCTGATAACAACGCTACACCACCAGGGATCAACAAGCTTCTAAAGGCTAATGCTGCAGCGGCTTTAGTGGTTTGGCCATCGGTCACCCGACGTCTCACCGCATTGATCATCTGTACGCTATGACTCACACCAATTGCGAACACCAGAAATGGAATAAGTATCGACATCGGGTCGAGCCCAAAGCCAACTACAGTTAATAAGCCTAACTGCCAAATAACCGCAATCAGACTACAGACCAAAGGCAATATTGTTAATGCAACGGATTTAGAAAAGAAGTACACCATCACGGCTGTGACTATAATGGCTATTAAAAAAAACAGTAAAACGCCTTTAGCCCCGTCAGCGACGTCGCCCGCCATTTTTGCAAAACCAATAATGTGAATTTTAATTTCATCGGTTTCATATTGTTCACGTAACTCTTTTTCAAGCTGCGCAGCAAACGCCAATGTATCGAGCGGCTCTCCTGTTTGTGGATCAAAATCCATTAACTGAGCACTCACCATCGCAGCAGAATAGTCTTCCGCAATTAAGCGACCAACAATACCGGCCTTTTCGATGTTGCCCCGAACAATCTTTAAGCCGTATTCTGTTGTCGAAAAGTCAGCGGGGATCACAGGTCCCCCAGCAAAACCATCCTCTACCACTTCGGTAAAGCGGGTCGAAGGCGAGAATAACGACTTAACTTGCGCTCTATCCACTCCAGGAATAAAAAATAACTGATCGTGAACATTTTTAAGTGCATCAAAAAATGTCGGATTGAAGATATTGCCGCTGGTATCTTCTACTGCCACCATAATACTATTTGCACCACCAAACTGTTTTTGGTGTTTAAGGTAAGTTTGCATATAGCTATGGTTTAGCGGAATGTTTTTAACAAATGCAGCATCCATCTTAAGGTTGCTAGCTTGCAAACCTAAAAATATTGTGGCGATTGCAAATAACAATATAACAAAGGCTCTATGACGGAATAGATAAGATTCGAATCCATTAACTAATTTATCTAACATAGTAAGGTCCTATTATTTTTGTTCTAATTTGATGAGACCTTTATTACCCGCAACCCATAAGTTTCCTTGTGAGTCCTCGGCAATAGCGACAAGATTTTCACCCTGTCGTTGCTCTACTAATTGGCTTTCGCCTGAGGTTGAAATATCGATGATAACGCCGGCGTTACCTACTACGCGAAGTGTATCTTCGCCAAGCTGTATGCCTGCATTAATCGTTGAATCCACTGGCAAACTCACTTTACGCCAATCATTAAGGGTTAAATCAGATTTAAAAACATTGCCTCTAAGACCCATGACAAACGCTGTATCTTCAACGACCACTGTATTAAACAGCGAACCTTCATAGATAAAGTCTTGCTTTAGCCAATTGCGACCTTGATCCGTTGACGTGGCAACTAAACCTAGCTCTCCGACCATGATCAAGGTGTTTTTATTCACCGCAAGAATACGATTAAAGTGCGGTAACAAGGTACTACGTTCGGATAAATACAGGGCTTCATCTTCAGCTTTTAGTTCTTCGAGATAAGCAACATCCTCTTCAAACAGCAATTCTTGATGATATTCACTTTGCCAATTTTTACCGCCATCATTAGTACGATAAAATAAGCCGTAAGCACCAATAGCTACCCCGTCTTGCTCATTAAAAAACAAAATATCTAACAAAGGCTTTTCAATCTCGGGCGATTGCATTTGTAACTGCCATGACTGACCAGCATCTTGGGTATGTAAAATGGTTGCGTCATGGCCGACCGCCCAGCCTTTATTCGGTGTGATGAAAAAAACCTTGGTAAGTAATACCTGGGTCGGCGTGTTAACTTGTTGCCAAGCATCTTGATAGATAAAGGCATGACCTCTATCCCCAACGGCGACTATAGTTTGTTGATTTTGTGCAATATCTAAAACAAGAGAGTGTGCAGCAAGAGGCTGAATTTGTTTTTGTAAATTATGCTCTTGTGCTAATAAGAAAGAAGATTGAAAAAGGCTTAATAAACTCAATGTTGAGATAAACCGAAGCATGCGAAACGACATACAAACTTCCTTTAAATAGAGAGGGGCTTGCGCCCCTCATTGGGAGGATTAACGAATACCGGCACGGCGAAGCGCCGCTGGAGTGAAGTTTGCTTCACTGAGTTTGGCATCAAAGTCGTACATACGACCTTCGTTATCTAACCCCATCGCGATATAGCGACGTGATTGCAGATCATGGAACACTTCCAAAGTACTCCATTGCGTAGGCACTTCGTAGTAGTTCAAACCATGAGCCATTGCAACGCGATAAAGCTCGTCACGATTGTCATAAAGATCTGCTACAGATACCTGCCAAGAGTCTTCATCAATATAGAAGGTACGTGCTTTATAAATATGACGCATCCCCTCTTTCAATGTGGCTTTTACCACCCAAACGCGATGCTTTTCATAACGGACATAGTCTGGGTTAATGTGGCCAGGAGTAATGATCTGCTCATATTCAAGCTTGTCTGAATGTAACTTATAGTCGTTATAAGGAATATACAGCTCTTGTTTACCAACCAATTCCCAGTTATAGCGAACTGGCGAACCATTAAACATGTCAAAATCATCAGTGGTTCTTAAGCCGTCAGATACTGTACCAGGCGTATCGAAAGCGACATTTGGCGCTTTACGTACACGTCGCTGTCCCGTGTTATAAGTCCATGCTTGACGAGGCAGCTTTTCTTGATCCATGGTTTCTTTAACTAATAACGCCGTACCAGCCAAGCGTGCAGGCTGAGTCACAACCTGTTTAAAGTAAAACAAGGTATTGTCATTAGACAACTTATCTAATGTCATCTCAGGGCGAGAATATTGGAAGCGCAGCTCTTCTGCGGTTTCAACCAAGGTATAGCTGCCACCTGCTGTCGGTGCGGCCTGACTACGAGAGGTTTTTAAATCAACCCCTCTGAAACGTAATACATGGTTCCAAATAGCTTCTAGCCCATTGTCTGGCATAGGGAAAGGAATACCAATCGATGCACCTTTAATGCCATTACCACCGTCTATAAGCTCAGCACGCGTGGCATTTTCTTTAGTCGCATCGTAAACAAACTGCGGCACAGAGGCGGTACGACGAGTCTGATAAACATTCATCTTGAATGTTTCAGGGTATAGTTCAAATAGTTTTATCTGGCCGTCAGATAAGTACTCTTTGTATTTATCTTTATTAGCATTGGTAATAGTAAATTCAATCTTGTCGCCTGGAAAAGGATCTGGGTGATGCATGCCTTTACTGTAACCCGCTACAGGTTTAGTAATACCACCATCCCATGCTGGAATAGAGCCATCAGCATTTGCTGCCTTTTCACCGCCAAGCGGTGTTAACTCTGTACCTAACTTAGCCGCATCAGCCTCTGATACTTTTGCCATTGCACACGGTGCACTCAGCGAAACCATCACAGCTATCGGTAATATCGCAAGTTTATTCATTATTATTGTCCTTGTGATTTAAATTGAATACTTAATGTTGAACGATACATAGTCTCGATCAGCCATAGTGTTTGTCGTCCCTACACCACCAAAGAAGGTGTTGTAAGAGATGTCAGCCCCCCAGCGACTTTGGTAATCAAAGTTCACCCCAACCGCCACAGACTTTTTACCTTCTGTAAATAGGAACATAGGGTCCGGGGTAATACCGTCTACGTCATGGGAGAAAATAACTCTAGGCGCAATATTTACACCGCCCCAAACGTTGTTGTAATCCGCTTTAGCCACGAGGCGGTAACCCCATGCAAAGTCAGTTGGGAATGGGTTAGTTTCAGGGCCGTTATGTAACGCTTCGATAATCCCAGGCATATCTGGGTTACCACCTGAACGCCCAGTACCTGGACCATTCAAACGCAACTCATCATGACTTGGCATATCATGGATCCATACACCACCAATCTCTGCCAGCATAACAAGATTATCGGTACCTAAAGTTGGTCCGAATAGATGAGTGAATGTTGTCTGGGCTTGTGTGGTATCTAAACGAATAAACCCTTCAGCATATTCACCTGGACCATAATTTTGTACCTGTGAAACACCATCAAGATCCGGTCGTAAGCCGGCATTAGCCAGCTGTTGTGGCATAGCTGCAAATAGCAATTCAACATCGTCAATCTGCAGAGGTTCATCTAGACGGTGAGCAATTTCACCCGCGACCGATGTATCACCTAATAAGGTGTTAAAACTGACACCCATTAATTGAATATCTTCAGGGTATACAATTTGTGCTTTAGAGAAGGTCTCCAGAGCGAGCAAATCTTCACGCGTCATCGCCTCGCCAGATTGTGCTTTACCACCAAGACGTTGCAGGTCGCGACCAATCGCCTCTTGGGTAAAGTTAGCCGTTGTACCGCTGATCAGCGGACGACGACTGTGGTAATTCATGTAATAAAGACCAAACTCCGTTTCACCCAGCTCAGGCGAATAGTAACCTAGCTTGACACCCCATTGACCGTCATCACTTGCTTCAGCAGGGTCTTCTACTAGTGTGGCTTTTGTTGGATACGCTAATGCGAGTGAGGCTAATGTTGCAGCATCGACTTGGCCTGCCCCCACCATACCAACAAGTGCGTTGTATTCAGCCATTAGGAAATCTAAATTCATGTCAGGGTTAGCGTTAAAGCCTAGCTGTGCATTTTGGCCATAACCGCCATAACCGGCAAAGTCATTGGTTGAGAAGAATGAACCCGGCGTAGGCACCCATACTGGCTCCCAGTCATACTGATAGAAACCTTCAACTGACAGGTTATCCGTTACCCCGAAAGACGCCCAAACCATGCCTTGAGGTCTAAAGGCTTCTTTCAGCTCTGCGCCAGGTGCATTGAGAATATTTAAATCGACTGGGTTAATCACACCAATACCGTGGGCAATCAGTGTGCTTTCTCCCCAAGAGACAACTTGATTACCGACACGGATAGAAAGTGGATTAGCACCGTCATTAAAATCGAAGTCAGCATAAACAAACGCATCGAGTAAGCGGATATCTTTACACTGAACTTCAGATGCTTGGCTATCTTCACAAGGATCGAACTCCTTGCCTGTTAATGGGTCATTGAAACCAAAGTCACCATCATTCATTTTTCTATCATAGAAATACATTCCGCGGGCAAATAAACCGAAGTTTTGGTATTTCAATGATAACTCGTGTAAACCTTTGAATATTTCAGATGTTGTATCGCCTTGCGCGTACAGTAAATTACTCAAATCACCATTACTTGAGTATGAACCTGGTTGTGCCCAGATCTCTGCTGAACTGTATTTAGTGTTACCAAAAGCAGAATAACCAGACCAATCGAAACGAGGGTGATTCACCTTACCAATTTGATTATCCCAGTCTCGACCTTCTGTTCGCCAGCTCGCACCTGCAGTCCAAGTCGAGTCGAACGTACCTTCTACTTCTCCCCAATTAAACGACACAGCATTAGCATGATTACTCGTGCCAAAACTGAGCGCTGCAACGATCCCCAAAGCGAGCGTCGACTTATTAAAGCCGTTTTTAACCTTTTTCATTTAGCTTCTCTCCGTAACCTGCTGGATTCTATTGTTATAGGAATTAATAGCCAACAATCTGTCAGCCTCCAGATAACACCATTGTTACAGCATTTACACAAAGTGAGCAAGGACGAAACATAGAAAATATTTAAAAGATTTCGCTACTTAACAGGAAATTTAATATGACTTTTGAGGAATGTATTTAAATCAGGTTTAGATAAAGTAAGGAGAATGCAACATAGACCCCATATATAGATAAATAACAATCAGTTATAAGTTCAATCGTTACACTATATACAACGTTTAAAGCAATCGACCGTTTGAAGTAATTACTCTAAACCTTAGCAAGCTTAATAAGGTTACCTTGAGCATCTAAAGTCATCGAGAAATAACATCGAATCCCTGTACTTGTTAAAAATGGTCGAAAATGTCTGGCATTAATCCATAAGGTTCTGCCACTAACATCAACCACTTCAACCTTATTCACCTCACCTCGATAGTAAGGAAGAAATTCTTGGTAGGTGATATTTAACGGAAATGTAAACTGGTGATACTGGGCTGACACTTGCTATCTCGTCACTGTTATATTGTTAAAATAAACGAGTTTCGAGGTCTCCTCAGCAAAAGTGAAACCTCGAAACTTGGGGGATAATTGACTATTTTACACTAACGCTTTAGTCACTTTTTCGTATAAATCTTTTGATAAATTATCAACCGCAAGAATGCGATTTAGTTCATTCGCCATCAATTGTTGGCGCACTTTATCAAACTTCTTGAACTGTATTAGTGGTGTAATTATGCGTGCAGCAACTTGTGGATTCAGCGTATTCAATTTAATGATAGCATCCGTTAAAAATTGGTAGCCTAGCCCATCGATTCGATGAAATTCAAACGTATTCGCTGCGGCGAAAATACCGATTAACGAACGCACACGGTTTGGGTTATTAAAGCTAAATGCTTGATGTTCAAACAGTGAGGTTAACTTGTCTATGCAATTGTCGCTATTTAGTGTGGCGTGTAGCCCGAACCATTTATCCATAACCAATGGTGTTGTTAGCCATTTTTGCTCAAACTCGGTCATTAGCTGATCACGAACCGTTGAAGGCTCGCCATTTAGCGCGCTTAATGCCCCTAAGCTATCAGTCATATTTTCAGCTGACTCAAATTGCTGTTTAGCCAGTGCAGCATAGTTACTATCAACTTTAAGTAATAGGCTCAAGCAAACATTTTTTAAAGCACGCGCTGACGCGTCATCAATATTAGCCTGTTCACGCACCTTAACTAGAAGCTCATCTTCACAATTTGCTGCAATTTCAAGTACAACAAACTCTCTCGCCAATGCCAAGCAATCGAGATCAACACAGGCTTTCTGTTCTATCAATGAACCCGCACTAGCCAAGGTTAAGATCTCCGCCATTAGCGCTTTATCAAGATCCTGAGC
Organism: Shewanella sairae; assembly: GCF_023283535.1. Lineage (GTDB taxonomy): Bacteria > Pseudomonadota > Gammaproteobacteria > Enterobacterales > Shewanellaceae > Shewanella > Shewanella sairae. Next base: position 50,537 of record NZ_JAKILT010000023.1, read on the forward strand.
TAAGATGACTCCTTTAAAAGCATCTACAATTCGTGGGTCGATAAACATAGCTTGTGGAGTCTGCAGACGAGCCACATTTTGCCAAACCGACTGGCTGAACAAAGCTACTGACGCTTCCCATTTAGCCACTTCGCTAGTTGCAAAACGCATAATGTGGACTAACTGTTCAACCGAATAATCAAAGTCTAATTTTACTGGAGCCGAAAAGTTCTGCAGTAATGATGGAACGGGTTTTTGCAGTAGCCCTTCAAAAGTAAACTCTTGTTTCGCTTCGGTAAAATCAAGTACCTTATTAATAAGTTGTGAGCCAGCTACATCGAGCAGTTCGATATCAAATGGAATATGCAGCGGTAATTTTGCTGAACCATCCGGTGTTGCTGGCGTTGACTGTTCTAAGGTTAATGTATAACGTTGATTCTCTTCGTCAAATTCTTCTTTTACATTGACTTGTGGTGTGCCTGCCTGGCTATACCAACGTTTAAACTGGCTTAGATCAACGCCACTTGCGTCTTGCATTGCCGCGACAAAATCATCACAGGTTACCGCTTGACCGTCATGACGCTCAAAATACAAGGCCATGCCTTTTTGAAAGCCAATCTCTCCCAATAACGTATGCATCATGCGAATAACTTCAGCACCTTTGTTATATACAGTAACGGTATAAAAGTTATTCATTTCAATAACTGACTCAGGTCTGATTGGGTGTGCCATCGGTCCAGAATCTTCAGCAAACTGTTGATTTTTTATTACTTTAATCGCATGAATACGGTTTACAGCACGAGAGCCTAAATCAGAGCTAAACTCTTGATCTCTAAATACAGTTAACCCTTCTTTCAAACTTAGCTGGAACCAATCTCGACAAGTCACTCGATTACCTGTCCAGTTATGAAAGTATTCATGTCCAACAACTGACTCAATACCATGATAATCGTCATCTGTTGCAGAGTCCTTGTCGGCTAACACAAATTTGGTGTTAAATACGTTGAGGCCCTTATTTTCCATCGCGCCCATGTTGAAAAAATCAACCGCTACGATCATATAAATATCTAAGTCGTATTCTAAATTAAAGCGACTTTCATCCCATTTCATTGACTTTTTCAATGATGCCATTGCATGGTGGGCTTTATTCAAATTACCTTTATCAACAAAGACCTGCAATTTAATATTGCGTTGGCTACAAGTGGTAAAACTGTCTTCCAGTAAATCAAAATCGCCTGCAACTAACGCAAACAAATAAGCAGGCTTAGGGAATGGATCATGCCATTTAGCGAAATGCAGTCCATTGTCTGTATCGCCACTATCGACGAGATTGCCATTACTAAGTAGATATGGAAACGCTTGCTTGTCAGCTTCAATACGTACTGTGTATATTGCTAATACGTCTGGGCGATCGAGAAAATAGGTAATACGTCTAAACCCTTCCGCTTCACACTGAGTGCAGTAAGCGCCGTCTGACATATAGAGCCCTTCAAGACTAGTATTAGCTTCAGGGTCTAACTTGGTGGTAATTTGTAATTCAAATTCATCCAAGCTGGTTTCAATAACAAGTTCACCATCACGCTGCTCATAACTCACCGCTTCACCCGCGACAGTTACGCTAACAAGCTCTATCTCATCACCCACTAAGACTAGCGCTTGATTATGCTCCCCTTGACGGATCACTTTACTTGTTGCGATAAGCTCTGTTTGTTTTTCTGCTAATGAAAAATTAAGATCAATATGGCTAATTTGAAAGGATGGTGTTTGGTAATCTTTGAGGAATTTGGCTTGTGGCTGGGACATGAATAAACCTCTTGTTATTAATTTTTTTAATTAAAAAAAACGCGCATTAAGCGCGTTTTTTTATTGAGTTCATCTTACTGCTTTTGGTTTTTAGCTAACTTCTCGATATCAGCTAAATCCAGAGTAATAAATGCAGTTTCATCTAAAAACGCATCTGCAACTTCAACATCATCAGGAATGTCATCTAATGACTTCACTTTATCTTCGCCCTCGCGAACAAGTCTATCGTTTGCGCGGTCGAGTTGCTTCTTATCGTTTTCATCACGCTCTGCTAAGCGTTCAGTTTTGACTAATGAGACCGTCTTATCGTCATGGTTTTCTTTGTATTCAGCGATATCTTGGAAAATATAACCGAACTCAACGTCAGACTTAATACGCTCTTTATGCTTACCATCTAAGTTAGCAATCAACTGGGGATAAATTTCACCCAGGGTTCCATATTGTGCAACCGGTACTTTATCCCACGGCAATGCATTTTCTTCTTCGGCTTCGCCATACTCACCCGGTTCTAATGCACTTGGGAAAGGAATATCTGGGGTCACACCTTTAAGCTGAGTACTGCCACCGTTAATACGGTAGAACTTAGCAATGGTATATTGCACATGACCAATAGGCTTTTCATACATATCGTAAATACGGCCTAAGCTCTTATGCTGCTGTACCGTACCTTTACCAAAGGTCGATTCACCCACAATTAACGCGCGATCATAATCTTGTAATGCCGCAGCGAAGATTTCAGATGCAGATGCGCTATAACGATCAACCATAACAGTTAATGGACCATCATAAGTCACCCGTCCATCGTTATCACGATTTTGGCTTACACGGCCATTTGCATCACGAATTTGAACCACAGGACCTTGCTCAATGAACAAACCTGTCAGTAGTGTCGCCTCGGTTAACGCGCCACCGCCATTGCCTCGAAGATCAATAATAATCCCCTCAACTTTGGCTTCTTTTAATTCAGCTAATTCTTTAGAGACGTCTTTTGACAAATCCATGTAAAAGCCAGGGATTTGAATCACGCCGACTTTACGGTTCGCATATGGGCCTTCAGTAGGCTCAATCACTTTAGATGTCGCCGCGCGGTCTTCTAGACGAATTTTGTCGCGCACAATTGTCAGTTCAAATGTCTTAGCACTTGAACCGCCCTTTTTAGGCAAAATTTGTAATACAACTTTACTGCCTTTAGGGCCTTTAATGAGTTCAACAACGTCATCAAGACGCCAGCCAATCACGTCGACAATTTCTTTGCCTTCTTGACCAACACCAATAATTCTATCTTCTGGCGATAATTTTTCACTTGAAGCAGCAGGGCCGCCAGCAACAAGGCTCTTAATTACCGTATAGTCATCATCAACCTGTAAAACAGCCCCTATGCCTTCCAGGCTAAGGTTCATTTCCATTTGGAAACGTTCTGCATTTCTTGGTGACAAATAACTGGTATGGGGCTCAACGGTGCGGGCAAACGCATTCATTACGCCTTGGAAAACATCTTCACTGTGTGTCTGGCTTAAACGTTTAATTGCATTGTTATAACGTTTCTCGAGTACTTCGACTATCTCATCCCAGTTTTTACCAGTAAGAGAAAGGTTTAAGGCGTCGTATTTTACTCGCTGGCGCCAAAGCTCATTTAATTCGGCTTCAGTTTTAGGCCAACTAGCCTCTTCACGATCGTACTCATATTCGTCACCAGCAACGTCAAATGCCATCTCTTCATCAAGTAAAGATAAGGCATAAACAAATCGCTCGTAACGACGTTTTTGAACAAGCTCATACATGGCATAAGCTTGATTCAAGTCGCCACTTTTCAACATATCGTCAAACTGAGTCGAATAGCCTTTAAAGCTATCAATATCAGATTGCAGCAATACATTCTTCCGAAAATCAAGTTGCTTCAAGAAGCGATTAAAGACTTGTTCAGAGAACGCATCATCCATATCAAAACGATGATAATGCGAACGAGTGAAGAGTCCAGTAACACGTTTACTGGCGACTTTGTGTTGCGGTTCCTGCTTAAGAGCGGGCAACTCGCTGAATTGAATAGTAGGGCTTACGGCCCAAGCCGAGAATCCGACAAATATACCGGCAATAGAAACAGCCAGGGAAAGTTTTCGCATCAACAAGTTACTCCTTCAAGGTGCTTTTAAGCCATTACAGCAAGATGTGCTCAACTTTAACTTTAATAGTCAGACCTGAGTCTAGTTGAACTTGAACATCTTCTTTCTTGATGTCCAAAATTGTACCTGCAACAGGTGCTTTACCTAATTTAACATTAACACGTTGGTTAGCTTTTAATTCTGCTAAAACCGCTGGCGTTAAGTTTTCAGCCACAACCGCTTCTTTAGCTGGTTTGCTGCTTGCTGCTGGTTTTGGACGTTTTGCTACAGGCTTCTTAACTGGCTTTTTAGCCACTTTAGCTGGATTAGCATTCTTTGCCTGCGCAACCCTTTTAGCCTTTGCTTTATCTTGGCTTTCTTTTAGTGTAGCCGCTGCGTGGTCAATATGCTCTTGTTCAAGCTCACCACATTCGTTGCCATCTAAATCGATACGCTGTGCGCCAGCTTTAACGCACTTTAGGTAACGCCAGCTGCTTGTGTATCTTCTTAATGCGATTCTGAGCTGAGTTTTACTGACTTTAGAATCATCAGCTAACCTTTCCGCTAAATCTTGAAACAAACCAATTTTTAATGGCTTAGTTTCACCTTCAGCTATAAAGCATAAAGGAAATGTTTCGTACAAATACGCAAGAATAGCGTTGGTATCGGTCAACTTTTCTGTTGATTCCATCTTTACTTCCACAGTTTAAAAAAGGGACACCACCAATAAGCGCCATTGCTTATATTAGTCTATGTGTCGTTTATATTTGTCTGATCAGGCCGTAAAGTACAAATGAAAAATCGTTAACATTTATTTTTACACCCAAAAACCAAACCTACCTTAGCAATATAAAACACCAAACTCCAAGGATTCAATTATTGAATCGCCCGTGTTTAGTTTTTAGATTACTCAAACCGCTTATTATAGAGAGGCTTCAAATGATTGCGACCTACAATTAGCGATAATTGGTCGTAGATTAACCAAATAGGCAAATTTCGAGACTTTTAACCAAAGTTTCTATGCCTTGTTGATCAATTTCACTGAATCTTGATAACGATGGGCTATCAATATCGAGTACACCAATAACAGTTCCATTATGCTTTAAAGGCACAACGAGTTCTGAATTACTTGCGCTGTCACAGGCTATATGCCCCTCAAACTGATGAACATCCGCTATACGTTGCGTTGCATCATTGGCGACAGCTGTGCCACATACCCCCTTTCCTACAGGAATACGTGTGCACGCTACTTTACCTTGGAATGGTCCGAGTACCAATTGATCATTTTTCAATAGATAAAAGCCAACCCAATTAATATCGGTTAAGTTATCGTTAAGCAATGCAGAAAAGTTAGCCAGCGCTGCAATAATGTCGTCTTCACCCGCAAACAGTGCTTGCACTTGACGGTTAAGCGTATCGTAAAAAGCATCCACTATTATGTTCCCTAACAGTTTTGTTGAATCCCAAAATATAATTGCAGCATTCTAACAACAAAAGGAGACATTTGTTCAAGCGCTTTATTTTGCTTCTTTAATTTCTGTTTTTTTGGCGGCCTTTTTGGCAACGGGTTTCTTCTCTAGAGAACCGCCTTTAAGTAAAACTTGCAAATCATCTTTATGTTGAGCGAGGAAAAATCCTAATTTCTCAATATCACTCTCTTCTAAATCTAATTCACTCTTACTTAAAAAAGGAATCAAGTTGTCAGCGATATCTAGCATCTTATCGTAGGCGTCAGCCTCCTTTTTAGATGTAAAAGTCATCTTTTCAACCCCTTCTCTAACCACTACAAATTGAGTTACAACGGCCATATTCAACCCCACACTGTTTTTATATACAGTGGAGAATCTCATAGATTTAACTTCTTATGCAAGTTTTCTTAGATATCTGATAAACTTATCACGTTAATGACTCAATATTTTCAATTGCATACGTGACGGAAAGCGATAACAACTAAGCTATCCAAGATATGGCAAATGTTTGTAGATTAAAACTGGGTGAAAATGGAAGCAGCAGATAATAGTATTACTTTGTGCCAGTCCTGCGACTTAGTCATCAGGAAACGTGCGCTGCCGACAGGTGTGCGCGCTCTTTGTCCTCGATGCCATACACCTTTATATGATACGCCGTATTGTTCAATAAATGGTATGCTAGCCCTTTGTTTAACGGCTGTATTCTTTTTTGCTCCAGCAAATTTATATCCCGTTCTTGAACTTGAGTTTCTCGGAAGCATACGTACTACCACGGTGTTAGAAGGCGCTTTAGCGGTTTATCAGCAAGGCTATTGGTTGGTAGGAGTCGCCGTGCTGGTATCGGCGGTACTCGCACCTGGGCTGCTGCTGGTTTCAGTATTGGCTCAAATATTAATAATCAAATTTGGTTTGCACTCGCGTAAGCTAAAAAAAACGCTTAAACAATTATTGAAAATGCAAGGTCTGTTAACTCAGCTTACGATGCTTGAAATATACGTTATTAGCTTTTTAGTGGCAGCCTTTAATTTGGCCGACTTTGCGACAGTCTCGTTTGGGTTCGGCACATTTTGTTTCACCATGCTATTTATCATGACATTATTTTTAATGCGTGAGTACGACTTAGAACATATGTGGAGCTTTCTTGATGAGCACCAATGATAACGCGACTTTAGGTAAGGATATTGGACTGACGTCTTGTCCCACTTGCCACAAAGTAACTTGCGGTAAATCGAGTAATTGTAGCCGCTGCGACTCGCCATTAAAAATTCGAGATTACGCCAGTATTCAAAAAAGTTGGGCGCTGTTGATAACGGCCGCGATCCTGCTTATCCCTGCCAATATTTACCCCATAACAACGCTCACCAATCAAGGGCGCGTTACCCAAGATACCATTTTTTCTGGCATCGCCCACTTGGTAAAAACGGACATGATCCCTATTGCGATCATTTTGTTTACTGCAAGTATATTAGTGCCAATTCTAAAGATTGTAGGATTAACCATATACCTATCAGCCATTAGCTTTAAACTGCCTATTTCGAAAAAGAAGCTAATGAGTGGGTTTCATATTATTGAATGGATTGGGCGTTGGTCCATGCTCGATCTGTTTGTTATTTCTCTCACCGTTGCCGTGGTCAATATGGGGCAGTTATTAGATGCAAAACCCGCCCCTGCAGCGACCGCATTCGCTTTAGTAATTTTACTCACGCAGCTTGCTGCAAAAGTTATAGATACCCGTTTACTCTGGGATAGATTGGAAGCAAAAGATGACTCAAGTACAAACGCCTAAAGTCGTAAAGAAAAAGTTATTCTCACCGATTTGGCTATTACCTCTTATTGCACTCGCATTAGGCGCTTGGCTAGGTGTGAAAAGTATCCGGGAATCGGGTATTGAGGTGACCATACATTTTCCTAGCGCAGCTGGCATGGATATAGGAAAAACCTTGGTAAAGTACCAAGGGCTCACCGTGGGTAAAGTCATCGATATGAGTATTGATAAGCAGTTACAAGGTGTTGATGTCAGTGTATTAATGGATTATAGAGCTGAGCCATTTATCAACCAAGGCACTAAGTTCTGGCTGGTAAAGCCTAAAGCGTCGATAACCGGTGTAGAGGGGCTAGACACGCTCTTCTCTGGTAACTACATCAGTATCTTACCCGGCGAAGGTGAATCACGTTCTTACTTTGAAGCAGAAACTAAAGCACCTGTGATCACCCCTGGAGTTGAAGGGCTTATTGTTAATATCACCTCTGATAAGCTTGGTTCTTTAGACGTCGGCTCTCCGGTTTTTTACCGCCAAATCCCGGTAGGACAAATCGTTGGTTACCATTTAGAAAATGCCGACCAAATTTTAGTCACCGCTTTTGTTCAGCAACAATATGCCGATCTAGTCAAAGTCGATTCACAGTTTTGGAATGTATCAGGAATAAGCGTAGACGCCTCGTTATCAGGAATTAAAGTTAACAGCGAGAGCATAGCGTCAATCTTAGCTGGCGGGATCAGTTTTAGTTCAAATGCCAATTCATCAATCGCAGAGAATAACCACCAATTTTCATTGTATGAGTCAGAAGATGATGCCTTTGGTGGCGTTCAATTTGAGCTTCTCGCGACAGGCACAGAAGCAGTATCAAAGCAGACAGATATTGTTTATCGAGGCATAAAAATAGGTCAAGTCACACAAAAATCACTCACTGATAGTGGTGTATTATTATCGGCAAAAATCGATGCTATGTACCAAGAGCAGCTAACTGAGTCTGCAGATTTTTGGCTAGAGGGTGCCGATATTTCATTATCAGGTATCAAGCACCCAGAGCGTTTAATTACAGGCAATGTAATCAACTTTATCCCAGGTACCGGGCCTGCTAAAGCACAATATCAATTATTAACTCAGGCACCTGAGCCAAAAAACATCAATAAATTGATGATTAGTTTACGCTCTGAAACTAACCCTGGTGTGAGTGCTGGCGCAGAGATCCGTTATAAGCAAATTAAAATAGGGGAAGTGTTAAGCCGTCAGCTTAATGACACATTTACTCAAGTCGAATACCAAGTAGAAATTTCGGCAGATTTCGCAAATCTGATCAGCAAAAATAGCCACTTCATCGCAGAGTCAGCACTCAACATCGATGCTAGCTTAGAGGGAGTTAACGTCCGAACTCAGGATCTAAATACCTTAACTAGTGGTGCACTGAGTTTAGTAAGAGGCAGCAATAGAGCCCTTGTGACCAATGGCGACTCGCTATATGTATTCGCCAATAAAGACGAAGCGAAAACATTTTACAGTAAGCAAAACCTAATCAAAAAACGATTAATTAACCAAGATGCTGCCGACTTAACAGCAGGCTCGCCTATCTATTATAAAAAGATGCAAATAGGCCAAGTAGCATCAGTGCAATGGCAAGCAGCTGATAATACTTTTGCCATCGATATTACCATTGAGCGTGCATTTAATAGCTTGCTCAATGAGCGGACCGTCTTTTGGCGCAATAGTGCGTTATCAATAAATGCTAGCCTAAGTGGTGTAGAGGTTGAAGTCGCACCACTAATGGGCGCTCTAAAAGGTGGCATTAACCTAGATTTACTCGAAGAGGGACGCGTTGCTAATTCCACTAACCTGTATGAGTCTAAGTTATTAGCGTTAAGCCAAGCAAAACCGATTAAGCTGACTTTTCCAGCTAGCGTACAGTTAACCTCTAAAGCACCAATCCGTTATTTAGGTCATAAAGTCGGTGAAGTTGAGTCCGTCACTTTAGCACCTAACTTAAAGCAATTAATGGTTAATGCTTATCTCTATGGTGAGTACGCAGATAACTTTATGCAGCAAGATGCCGCCTACTCTATCGTCACAGCGGATATTTCCCTTGCGGGTATAAAAGCACCTGAAACCTTAATCACCGGTCCTTATATTGAAGTTTTCCCAGGAAAAAGCGCGGCAACCGTGACAAAGTTCGTTGGAAAAATAGAAAAACCACTGCACACGCTTGCCGATGCTGTTAGCTTTAATTTAACAGACACTACCTTAGGCTCTGTAAAAGCTGGCACCGGGATCTTTTTCAGAGGTGTTAATATCGGCCAAGTTGATGCTTATGAGCTTTCTGAGCAAGGCACAGGCGTTGTACTGCAAGCTCATATCAAGAGTAAATATAAGCATTTAGTCAATAACACAAGTGTATTCTGGGATCTATCAGGCGTTAAAGTGGATGTAGGTTTATTCTCCGGAGCGCAAATAGAAACAGGCTCACTGGAGACCATCTTAGCTGGCGGCATTGCCGTTGCCACCAAAGAGACTACCAGCAACACCAATGAGATCACAGGCAATCAATCCTTTGTATTGAATTCAGCAATGGATCCTGCTTGGTTAGACTGGTCTCCAGTACAATCAAGTCAGGACTAACAACAGCTTGAATTAGCGCTAAAAATAACTGAACAACAAATGAAAACGAGGCTTCTGCCTCGTTTTTTATTGTGCTTATTTAATTTAATATTGACTGTATACTTATACGCTACAACAAAGTTTAACCATAGAATTGATAACAAACGACAATGGCGGCAATAATGCCCGCCAAGTCAGCAAATAACCCGCATGCTAACGCGTGGCGGCCATTGCGGATCCCCACAGCACCGAAATAGACGGCTAACACATAAAAGGTCGTCTCAGTGCTACCTTGCAAAATTGCAGCTAACCGCCCCGCAAACGAGTCTACTCCGTAATGTTGCATCGTCTCTAGCATCATTGCACGTGCACCAGAGCCGCTAAAAGGTTTCATTATTGCCGTCGGCATCGCATCAACAAAGCGCACATCACCACCTGCAATGGCAACTAAGCTGGCTATTAGTTGCAAAAAGTAATCTAAAGCCCCCGATGCCCGCAGTAAAGCAATCGCCAATAACATGGCTAATAGATAAGGGATAAGCTTTATCGATTGTGTAAAGCCCTCCTTCGCGCCCTCAATAAACTCATCATAAACGGCAATCTTACGTATACCAGCCACCAAAACAAAACTAAAAATAAGTAGCAGCAAAATACCGTTACCAAGTGCAGTACTCACCTCACCTATTGCCGTTACGGTTAACGTGCTTAAGTAAAAAACCAGACCAACAATGGCGGATAAAATAACCCCTGCGTACCCCAATACCACAGCGTTAAACAATGACAAACGCTGTACTAGTGCCACAACACTTAAGCCAGCTAAGGTTGAAGCGGTTGTCGCCAGTAAAATAGGTAAAAAGATATCCGCTGGCGCTGCCGCCCCTTGCTGGGCACGATATAAAAAAACCGTCACTGGCACCAAGGTGATTGATGAAGTATTTAATACTAAAAATAAGATTTGTGCATTCGTGGCCACATGTTTATTTGGGTTTAAAGTCTGCAGATCCTGCATTGCTTTTAAGCCTAAAGGTGTGGCGGCATTATCTAACCCAAGCATATTAGCGGTTAGATTCATGGTGACACTTCCGTACGCTGGATGGCCCCTTGGCACTTCAGGCATGAGTTTCGATAATAGCGGCTCAAATAAGCGCGAAAAAAGTGCAACAACACCGGCTTTCTCGCCGACTCGCATTAGCCCCATCCACAAAGACAGCACCCCAACTAAGCCTAAGGCTATTTCGGCCGCGAGTTTCGAACTTGAAAAAATGGCTGTCACGCTTTCAGACAGAACTTGAGTATGGCCGGTAAACACTTGGGCTAGTATCGCCACTAATGCGGTAGCAAAAAAGCCAAACCAGATCTTATTTAGCACGCAATGAATCTCTTTTAATCTGTTATAATCCTGCTACTTTACCGCATTATCTTCGACATATGGCTCATTTTAATCAGAATTTCCTCGACAGTATCGAACGCGAACTCCCAGATCACCTTTCTATGGAAGACTTTATTGCTTATAGCAATCAGCCACTGCGTCTTTCTATTCGGGTGAATACTTTAAAAATTAGCGTCACTGATTTTATCGAACTAATGACACCAAAAGGTTGGCAGTTTGACCCTATACCTTGGTGTGCAGAAGGTTTTTGGGTCAGCAACAGTGTTGAAATCCAATTGGGTAATAGCATTGAACACCTACAAGGTTTGTTTTATATCCAAGAAGCCAGTTCAATGTTACCGCCAACGGCGCTGTTTGAAACTGCAAGTCAGTGCGATATCCATGCCGATACTCGGGTACTGGATATGGCTTCTGCACCTGGTTCTAAAACAACTCAAATAGCAAGCCTAATGGAAAATAAAGGTTTGTTAGTCGCGAATGAGTATTCGGCAAGCCGAGTCAAAGTATTACATGCCAACATCGCACGTATGGGAGTTTCAAACTGCGCCCTTACCCATTTTGATGCTCGAGTGTTTGGTGAATACCTTTTCGAAACCTTTGACGCCATTTTGCTTGATGCACCTTGCAGCGGTGAAGGCACTATCCGTAAAGATCCTGATGCACTCAAAAATTGGGATAACAATGAAAACAAAGGCATTGTTGCAACGCAAAAGGCCTTGATTGAATCGGCTTTTCTTGCGTTAAAGCCCGGTGGCAGTTTAGTTTACTCGACCTGTGCCCTAAGCCGTCAAGAAAATCAAGACGTGTGTCATCACCTAAAGTCTGTTTTTAACGACGCTGTAGAATTTATGCCGTTATCTGGATTATTTCCTCATGCAGATAAAGCCTGTACAGAAGAAGGTTTTCTTCACGTATGGCCACAAATCTATGACAGTGAAGGCTTCTTTGTTGCTAAAATCCATAAACTTGCAAGTGTTGAGCGCCAGCAAGAAGAACCTAGAAAGCAAAAAAACTTTCCCTTTACCCCAGCTAAAGCTAAACAAGTTGCAGAGTTAAGTGAATACTTTAAAGCGACTTTCAATATCGATTTACCAAGCGATGCACAAATTATGCAGCGGGATTTAGAGTTCTGGCTTTTCCCGAATGCTGTACAACCACTGATTGGTAAAATGCGCTTTCAACGAATTGGAATAAAGCTCGCTGATACCCTAAAGAAAGGCTATAAAGTACGCCATGAGGCTATTCTAGCCCTGCATTCACCCACGCAGATAGAGCTGACAGATGAACAAGCTAAAGCATTTCTGATGGGACGAGATATTAGCCTAGCGGAAAAAGTGAAACCGCAAGGTGAAGTCATCGTAAGCTACGCCAATAACCCATTAGGCGTTGCCAAACATCTAGGTAATAAACTTAAAAATAATCTTCCAAGAGAATTAGTTAAAGACAAAATTGCGCTTTACGAGTTATAAATCGTTACATTTGGGCGGTGTAGCAGCAAAAATAACCACCCATAATTGAAAAAGCTGGTCTACACTGTATTACATCAGTTCGCAACAGGCTGCTTTTTCAAACTAACGCTATCAACAAAGCAGCTTAATCTTATTTACCCTAAGTGGTAACAACAGTAGCGCACGGCTCCTAGTGAGCCATTCCCCTAGACCCAGAACAATTGGAATAGTTTTGGGTCTTTTTTTGTCTCGAATTTAGCTCTAGCAAAGACTAACGACCCGTTAAACGAGCGGCATCTTTAAACAAGTTAAAAAAGTTTTCTGTGGTGTATTGGGCCAGATCGGGATACTTCTCACCACGCAGTTCTGCGACAAACTCAGCAACATCACGTACAAACGCCGGTTGGTTTTCTTTGCCACGATGAGGAACAGGCGCTAAATAAGGTGAGTCAGTTTCAACTAATAAACGGTCTTTCGGCACTTTTCTAATCACGTTGCGTAAATCGCCAGCGTTCTTAAAGGTAACAATGCCTGAAACCGAGATATAAAAACCAAGATCGAGTGCTTCCTTTGCCATCTCCCAGCTTTCAGTAAAACAATGTAATACACCACCTACACGGTCGGCATTACCTTGCTTTAAAAAGTTAATCGTATCTTCACGGGCATCACGTGTATGGATAATGAGTGGCTTTTCCACTTTTACAGCAAGGGCAATCTGCTGCTCAAAACATTGCTGTTGCAGCGCTTTTGTTTCATTTGCATAAAAGTAATCCAGACCCGTTTCACCAATTGCGATCACTTTTTCGTCACGAGCAAATTGTTCTACTTCGTCGATATTTAACCCATCTTGAACATCTAACGGATGCACACCTGCAGACAAAAAGACTTCATCAAACGCGGCCATCTTCTGCTTCATATCAGTAAAACCTTGCTGTCTGACATTCACACAAAGGAAATAAGCGATATCACGCGCTTTAGCAGCTGCAATGATCTCTTGAAGTGACGCCTGATCTGGCGCAGTTTTAAGACGGTCTAAATGACAATGTGAATCGATAAGCACTGGTAAATCCAACAAACAACTAAAAGGATAGCAAGTCTACCCAGCTACATAGTGCAGGTCAAATCCCCTGAGGCAAGTTCACTAGAGAGTAATTGCTCAATTTGATGTTTATGGAAGTCAGGTTCTGATAGGGCCTTGACGCCAATGCCAGCAGGACGTCCACCGGAAGCGCCAAGAGGGTTAATCCAAACCACAGTCCCCTTAAAGTCATATTCAAGCGTCCCGCCAGGTAGCTGATAAGTCACGAAGACCTCCTGGCCTAGCGTATAAGAGTCAGTGCAACTAACAAATAAGCCAAACGGCTTTATAAAAGGCATATAAGCACGATAAAGTTGCTGTAAGGACTCGAATTTGACGACAAGATTAATCATAAAAATTTATAAACTCATTAGCTGGCGATATTCAATCGTTAAACTTTCAAATAATGCTAACGAACTAACATTAGGCATTACCGCTAAGCGTGACTCAACTTGCATAATCTTAGCTGCAAAATTAGCTAATGCGGCTCGAGTTAAAGGCTCCATATCCTGCTTTTTAACTAAAATTCTATGCACGACTAAGTATAAAACTTTAAGGGCATCAGAAACTTGCTTTTCATTAACATTGTTTAAACTATCACACAGATGTCCGGACGACAAACTTTGTAACCAGCCTGTGCGGTATTCTACAAGCTGCTTTTCACGACCACTTTCGACCGCTTCTATAATAGCTAAAGGACCGCCCACCACAGGTAAACACCAACTCATATCTTCGTTTGTCGTTAGCTCTTGCTGTAACCACTGTTTAACCAATGATTTAGCCGGTGTCTCTATATGTAGCCTTTGACAACGGCTACTAATTGTCGCCAATAAGCGACTCGGTGAATTAGCTTGTAGAAACAAAATAGTTTCTTTACCCGGTTCCTCTAGTGTTTTTAACAGCGCGTTTGCCGATGCTTGGTTTAATCGCTCACTATTTAGAATGACTGCTACACGCTTGCCACCTTGCTGAGGCGTAGTGGTTAACTTTTGGCAAAGACTACGAATTTGGTCGACCTTAATCTGCGCGCCATCAGCCTCAATTCGATAAAAATCCGGATGGTTATTTGCCTCAATAAGCTGACAAGACTTACAAAATCCGCAGCTGCCACTATGGCCGACATGGCTGCATAATGCTGCTTGAGCAAGATCTAATGTGAGTCTTTCTCCACCATAACCGCTATCTAAAGCAATCAGATAAGCATGGCCTGTTCGCCCACTTTTAAGCTGCTCAGAAAAGGTCTTTAGCGGAGCTTGCAACCAAGGTAGCAATCTCATATTACCAGCTCTGCTCTTGTAAAATAGCGATGATATCCTTGTGGACTTCAGCCATTGTTTGGCCCGCATCAATTATTTTGATTGAGTCATCCGCATCAGCAAAAGATAGGAAAGTCGCTCGTGTTCGATTAAAGAATGCGATCTCTTGTTGCTCGATTCTATCTAGCTCGCCGCGACGTGCAGCGCGCTCTAAACCTTGCTTAGGATCGATATCTAAATACAAAGTCAGATCAGGTTTAAAACCTTTTAAGGTTGCATCACTAATTGCTGACACTAGAGGCATAAGCCCCCTGCCGCCACCTTGGTACGCTAGCGAAGACAAGTTATGTCTATCACCTAAAACCCATTCACCTTTTGCCAGTGCAGGCTTAATCACATTGGCAACCAATTGCGCTCTAGCTGCATAGAAAAGCAAGCATTCGGCTTCATCACATAATGGATCGGTTTCATTTGCCACTTTGACTAAATCACGCATCTGCTCCGCTAAAGGCGTACCGCCAGGCTCACGAGTGCAAATAGGTGCTTGACCAGTATGCTTTTCTATAAAATCTCTCACCAGTGCAATAGCACTAGATTTACCGGCGCCCTCAAGTCCTTCAATGACAATAAACTTGGCCGAGTGTTCGCTTGGTGTTTTCATCGGTTTCTCTGATATTTGTTCACTGCACGGTTATGTTCGGTCAGTGTTTTTGAAAATACATGGCTACCATCATTTCGCGATACGAAATAGAAGTAATCAACATCGGCAGGATGCGCGGCAGCTTTTATTGCCGCAAGGCTTGGCGCTGCTATCGGTGTTGGTGGTAGACCATTAATTCTGTAAGTATTAAATGCGGTCGTTTCACGCAGATCTTTACGAGTAATATTGCCGTTATACCTGTCACCCATGCCGTAAATTACCGTGGGATCAGTTTGCAGACGCATGCCTTTACGCAAACGATTAATAAAGACAGCTGCAATCCATGGACGTTCGCTCGCTTTGCCGGTCTCTTTCTCAATAATGGACGCTAGGATAAGCAACTCATAAGCTGATTTAAGCGGTAAGCCTTCTTGCCTTCCCTGCCAGGCTTTATCTAACTCAAGTTGCATTTTTAGATAGCTTTTATTCAGCAACGCCTTTTCACTACTTCCTGCAATGTAGTGATAAGTATCAGGGAAAAACTTACCTTCTGGCAAGCCACTGTCATCGCCATTTTCTAGCAAGATTTGTTGAAACACGTCAGCTTGCATAACCAGCTTATCTTGCGTCGCTAATACCTGGCGCCACTCTTTAACAGTCTGGCCTTCTAGCAGTGTGACGCCAAACGATTTCTCTTTACCGCTGACGATTTTAGCTAAAAGGCTGTCAATGTTATCGCTCGGTGTAATCTCATATAAACCAGAACGGATATGGGCAAGTTCAGGCTTTAAACGAACCAACCACTTTAGTTTCCAACCGTCTTTAATAAGATCGGTAGACTCTAAAACAGCAATAAACTGGTTAAATGTCGTTCCTCGTTTAACGGTTAGCTCTTGTGCTTCGGTCACATTTATTGGCTGCTGACCATAATCCAACAGCATTTGATAACCCCAATAAAGCGAAATGGCGCCAATGGTTAATAAGGTAAATAGACTTGCGAATAGGCTTATTATAATTTTTTTCATAATGTCAGACTGAGATGTTCTCTTAAACTTGATGTCCAAACCGCACGTTCGAAGGTAAAACTATCGATAGCGACTACATCAACTAATCCAAAAAGACTGTTACTGATAAAAGCATGCTTCACCGAGCTTAACTTATCGTAATCAATATCTGTTATTTCTACCTTAAAACCTCTGCCTAAAAGCTGATAAATCAATTGTTCGCGCATCATACCAGCTACGCCAGCATGGCTTATTCTTGGTGTCATAATCTTATCCTCGATAACAAAAAAGATATTTGCCATCGACGATTCAATCATATTGTTACTTGAATCAACTACCAACCAATCCTGGTAACCAAGGGGCAGTACAGCCGATTTAATTAATACTTGTTCTAATCGATTACAGTGCTTTATACCTGCAAGTTTTGGCTGTTTACCTAATAGGACTTCAGAGCGCGCAAGACAAATGCCTTGTTGTTGCCAGTTTTGATAATGTTCAGGTAATCCACTTAATGAAATAACTTCAGTGACATTCAATGAGTTATTGCTTGCAGTTTCATGCTGAGAGCCAGATTTTGCTGCACTAGATAAATCATACTGAGTAAAGGCTTGGTTAACTCGATTGAGCTCGACACCATAGCCTCTGCCTCCAGCACCTCGCGACAAGATTAACTTAATGCACGACTGCGGATTAGCCTGGGCTAAAGTGGTTAAATGCGAGTAAAGGGCTGCAGAAGGTGTCCAGCTAAAACCTAAACGAAAAGCGCCTTGAGTAAGACGCTCCATATGTTCATCAAGAAACAAAATATGACCTTGGTTTACACGCATCGTTGCGAATAAACCGTCACCATAGGCTAACCCTCGATCTAAAGGGCTGACGCCTATATCGAATTCACCATTTACCCAAACTTGCGCCATTAATGCTCCTTGCTGAATAGGCTATCTCGCCAACGCACGATATCAACAGGTAATGTCACATAATTTCGCACAATAGCAAGTCTGAGTGGTTCACCATCCGCAAGCGGTTGTTTTTGTTCAGCTGCAATTGTATGGCGAATGGCTATAGTTAGCTCACATTGTCTTATATCAATTAATGAACTCGAATCAATATAAGGGACACTAGCTTGAATTAACAAATCAGAAATCTGACATAATTGAGTCAATCCAAGGTCAACAGCTTTATCATATGCCAGCTTAGGTTTTAGCCCTGGCGCCTGAATAACCACGCCACGATAAAAACTAGCAACAATAACTGTATCCACTACCCCGTCTATTGCAGTTTGTCCCTTATAACTCATTTAATCGCGCTATTTCGCTAATAAATGTTGTATACGCGCTTTTAAGATATCCGTTGCAATACGATTTTTACCACCACGTGGCACAATGATATCGGCATATTGCTTCGATGGCTCAATAAACTGTAGGAACATAGGGCGCACAGTCTCAGTATATTGCACCATGACTGACTCCATCGTTCTACCACGCTCTGCTACGTCACGGGATAATCGACGCATGAAACAGATATCTAATGGCGTATCCATGAATACTGATGCGTCCATCTCTTTACGCAGAGCCGGATCAGTCAGCAGTAAGATACCTTCTAAAATAATGACTTTCTTAGGGGTAAGCGTCACTTTTTCATCAGTACGAGTATGTTCGTTATAGCTATATACTGGCACATCAACCGCGTTGCCGGCTTTTAGCTCACGTAAATGACTACACAATAATTCATGGTCAAGCGCCTTTGGGTGGTCATAGTTTGTTAGGACGCGCTGATCCATCGACAAATGACCTTGGTCACGATAATACGCATCTTCGGCAATCACACCGATTTGGTCTGTGCCTAAATCGCGGCAAAGCTCTTCATAAATCGTTTTCGCGATAAGACTTTTACCAGACGCTGATGCACCAGCAATACCAATTACAACACAATCTTTAGAATTCATTAAACTAGACCTTATTCGTCATCAGACATGCTAATTGATACTTTAGGCTGTGCTTGACATAACGCCAGCTGTGCCCCGACCTTTCTAGCTATTTCACGATAAATAGCAGCAACTTGACTTGATTCGTCAGCCACAACAGTAGGTGTACCTTTATCAACATCTTCACGGATATTTAATTGCAAAGGCAGCTGCCCCAGCAGTGGTACGTTGTAACGAGTTGCCATTTTTTGGCCGCCTTCAGCGCCGAATGGATGATCTTTATGACCACATTCAGGACAAAGATGGAAGCTCATGTTTTCGACAATACCCAGAACAGGAATATTCACCTTCTGGAACATGTTCACGCCTTTTTTAGCATCAGCGAGCGCAATATCTTGCGGTGTCGTCACAATAACGGCACCACTTACTGGCACTTTTTGGGACAAAGTCAGCTGGATATCACCGGTTCCAGGTGGCATATCAATCACTAGGTAGTCTAGCTCAGGCCACTCAGTTTCAGTTAATAGCTGCACTAACGCCCCAGCTGCCATTGGACCACGCCAAACTGCTGCTTGGTCGCCATCTAGCATGAAGCCAATAGATTGCGCTGCGATACCATGTGCCGGAGCAAAAGTCATAATCTTGCCGTCTGGCGAGACAGGTTTAAAATCTTCAACACCTAACATCATAGGAATTGATGGACCGTAAATATCAGCATCTAAAATACCAACACTTGCGCCCTCTGCAGCCAATGCTAACGCTAGGTTAACCGCAGTTGTTGATTTACCTACACCACCTTTGCCTGATGCCACTGCAATCACTTGCTTAATATTTGGCAATGGCTCAACGGCACTGATGGCAGATACGGTTTCTGGTTGGAAGTCGATTTCGCATTCAACTTCATCAATCGCATCCAATACAGCTAACGCTTTAGTCACAGCCATAACGGTGTCACGGTACTGTGTCTGACACGGGTACGAGTAACATAGTCCAAGTTGTAGTCGCTTACCTTCTAAAGCAAGCTTTGTGACCATACCAGCGCTTAATAAGCTCTTATTCAAATACGTGTCTTGAAACGTATCTAGAATCGCTAATACCTGGCTAAGTAGATCATCATCAAGATGATAATTTGGATGAGATGAAGACAAAATGCAGACCCCCTAAATATGATTTGCGCAATTGTACCAGATATTCTTGCAAACATTAGTCTAGATTTAATGCACTTGTGCGAGCTTTTGATGAAACTCTCTATTGGATCGGTTAGTATCTATGCCATTCTAATTTGTTTCCCAGCGATTTTGAGAAAAGATGGCAAATTCACAACGTAAAATCCTCGTCACCAGTGCGCTTCCGTATGCTAACGGTCCAATCCATTTGGGTCATATGCTTGAGTATATCCAGACTGATATTTGGTCACGTTTCCAAAAATTACGTGGTCACGAATGTCATTACATCTGTGCAGATGATGCTCACGGCACACCTATCATGCTTAAAGCACAGCAAATGGGGATCGCACCTGAAGAGATGATTGCTCAAGTTCAAAAAGAACATGAGAAGGATTTTGCTGACTTCAATATCCAGTTTGATAATTTCCATAGCACACATAGTGACGAAAACCGTGAGCTGGCGAGTCAGATTTATATCAAGTTGCGCGACGCGGGCTACATTAAGACCAAAACGATTTCTCAGTTATTTGACCCAGAGAAGTCTATGTTCCTGCCAGATCGTTTTGTAAAAGGTACTTGCCCACGCTGTAAGTCTGAAGATCAGTATGGCGATAATTGTGATAACTGCGGCGCGACATACAGCACAACAGATTTAATCAATCCAAAGTCTGCCGTATCTGGTGCGACGCCAGTAATGAAAGATACTGAACACTTCTTCTTCGACCTTCCAGCTTTTGAAGGTATGTTAAAAGAGTGGATCAACTCAGGTTCGCTGCAGCAAGAAATGGCTAACAAGCTAGGTGAATGGTTTGAGCAAGGTTTGCAGCAGTGGGATATCTCTCGTGATGCGCCTTACTTCGGTTTTGAGATCCCTGATGCGCCAGGTAAATTCTTCTACGTATGGCTAGACGCACCAATTGGCTACATGGGTTCTTTTAAAAACCTATGTGATAAACGTGACGACTTGAACTTTGACGATTTTTGGAGCAAAGACTCTACAGCAGAAGTTTACCACTTCATCGGTAAAGATATCGTTTACTTCCACAGCCTGTTTTGGCCAGCAATGTTAGAAGGCGCAGGTCTACGTAAGCCAACTAGTGTTTATGCACACGGCTATGTCACAGTTAATGGCGCTAAGATGTCAAAATCTAAAGGCACCTTTATTAAAGCGCGTACCTACCTTGATAACTTAGATCCTGAGTATCTTCGTTATTACTACGCCGCTAAACTTAGCAGCAGAATTGACGACTTAGACTTAAACCTTGAAGATTTCGCGCAGCGCGTAAACTCTGACTTAGTCGGTAAACTCGTTAACTTAGCATCACGCACCGCAGGCTTTATCAGCAAGCGCTTTGATGGCAAGCTAGCAAAAATTAACGACACTAGCCTAACAACGAGCTTCTTAGCGAAACAAGAAAGCATTGCTAACTTCTATGAGACTCGTGAATACGGCAAAGCTATGCGTGAAATTATGACGCTAGCTGACATTGCTAACGCTTATGTTGCAGACTCAGCGCCATGGCAGTTAATCAAAGAAGATGACAAGCAAGAAGAAGCGCATCAGGTTTGCAGTAATGCACTAAACCTATTCCGTATATTAGTGACTTATCTAAAGCCTGTATTACCTAAACTTGCCCAAGATGTTGAAGCTTTCTTGCAGATGGAACTGACTTGGGACAATTTAGATATTGATCTAGCGGGCCATGAAATTGCTAAGTTTAAAGCACTAATGCAACGTGTTGAGATGAAGAGCATAGAAGCCATTATCGAAGCTTCAACTGAAAACTTACAAGTTACCGCTGAGCCAGAAGTTAAAGCAGAGGTTAAGAGCCCGCTTGAGCAAGATCCTATTAGCGATGAGATCAGCTTTGATGATTTTGCTAAGATTGATCTGCGCATTGCACGTATCGCCAAAGCTGAACACGTTAAAGAAGCCAACAAGCTATTACGTCTTGAGCTAGATTTAGGCGGCGAAACTAAGCAAGTATTCGCTGGTATTAAGTCTGCTTACGCGCCTGAAGATCTTGAAGGCAAGCTAACCGTTATGGTAGCTAACCTTGCACCACGTCAAATGCGTTTCGGTGTATCTGAAGGTATGGTATTGGCTGCTGGTCCTGGTGGTAAAGATCTTTGGATCATGGAGCCGCACGAAGGTGCACAACCTGGTATGAAGGTTAAATAACCCTATTTTAGGTTTAGTAACTCATTTAAAAAGCCGCTTAATTAGCGGCTTTTTTTATTGTAATCGATGTCCCGTCCTGAGATAAGTTGACACTTTGGAGACTTATCTATGAAACCCTCAGGTGCAATCCGCAGTAAACGTACACAACGTGACTACAC
>NZ_JAKILT010000024.1 GCF_023283535.1 Shewanella sairae
GGTCCCCATCGTCTAGAGGCCTAGGACACCGCCCTTTCACGGCGGTAACAGGGGTTCGAATCCCCTTGGGGATACCACTATTTATAACGATGAGATTTCGGTCTGGTTGTTTAAGCGTTAAATCTTAGCCTACAGGATTTAATGAGTATTCACTCTTTGCAGAGTCTAATGCAGTCCTAGCTCTTGTTTATAAAGAGTCATCGTCTAGATGGTGCCTAGGACACCGCGCTACTTTTTTATTAAGATCAGCACGGCGGTTTCACTTTTATAGCCTTCTAAAGTGTCACTTATAGGTCTTCGTTATATTGGAAGTAAAACAATATGTCCGGGTCCCCATCGTCTAGAGGCCTAGGACACCGCCCTTTCACGGCGGTAACAGGGGTTCGAATCCCCTTGGGGATACCACTTATTTTAAAGCGTTGAGTTTTAGCCTACAGAACTTAATGAGTATTCACTCTTTGCAGAGTCTAATGCAGTCCGGGTCCCCATCGTCTAGAGGCCTAGGACACCGCCCTTTCACGGCGGTAACAGGGGTTCGAATCCCCTTGGGGATACCACTTATTTTTATTCATGTTTTTAGTGACTTGAATGTACACCAGAAATGGGGCCTTAGCTCAGCTGGGAGAGCGCAACACTGGCAGTGTTGAGGTCAGCGGTTCGATCCCGCTAGGCTCCACCATTTTACTGCTTTACGTAGTAAGTAAAAAAACCACCTTAGGGTGGTTTTTTTATATCTAAAATTCGGCTTATATGACTTTGGCTTCCTTATACCAATAAGTATAAATATTTGGTCGCTCAGCGAGAATTTAGCGGCTTTGAGGCAAGGCAACGAGTGAAGAGCATAGTTATTCTACGTTCAAGCTCGTTAACACAGCATCAAAGCCGCTAAAACTCGCCATTCTGGAGCGTTTTTGGCTGCCTACTTCTGCGTTGAATAACTTCAAAAGGGAGCGACCATTCTTTCAATTATTCGCCTTGAATTAGTTTGCCAAAAACACTCTGAGTAGATCAAATCCTTGTACTGATTGGTATTAATCTAAATTCCTTGTTTGGCCGTCAATTTGCGACAAACCTAACGTTGTAACTCTAGGCCAAAATACAATAATGATATTTAATGTACGTTAAGCAGCGAGTTGTCAGCTTCTCTGCTCTCGTCTCGATAGAGCTGTTATGTTTTAGATTTGCTTCAGGAATTAGGGGGCAGCATAACTTATTATGCACTTGTGTAAGTGGCTTTTGTTATGCGAGCTTAAGAAGCTAAAAGCGAGGGCAGGGCGGATCAACTAGATCCTCACTTATATTTTAGCGTCAGCACTGTTAATAAAGACTGAAGCTCCAACGAATGGAACAACTCGTCAATGAAATAGAGGCTAGTTAGTCATGAACTGATGCTGTGTCGACGTTGATAGTTAGAAAGGCTTTTATAAAGTGTATTTGGCTATATTAAAGCTAGTTGTAAGTAGTATAAAAAAGCCATCATTGCTGACGGCTTTTATTTTATGCTCTTGTTTTGTTGATAATTCTCAGTGACGAGCCAATAACTAGCATCAGTTATCGATTATAAATACCAAGTGTTGCCTGAATTTTGGTTTCGAAACTAATCAACACCGAGGAAGCCACCTGTTTGATGAGCCCAAAGCTGCGCATAGATCCCACCAGAGCTAATTAACTCTTGATGGGTACCTTGCTCAACAATTTTACCTTCATCTAGAACGATTAACCTGTCCATTGCTGCAATGGTCGATAATCGATGTGCGATGGCAATAACGGTTTTGCCTTGCATTAGCTGATACAAACTCTCTTGAATCGCGGCTTCAACTTCAGAGTCTAGCGCTGAAGTGGCTTCATCCAATAGCAGGATAGGGGCATTCTTAAGTAGTACTCGGGCAATGGCGATACGTTGACGTTGTCCACCAGAGAGTTTAACGCCTCTTTCACCTACTTGAGCATCAAGCCCTATATTGCCTTCTGGATCACTTAAGGTCTGGATAAACTCATAAGCTTGTGAGTTTCTTATTGCAGCGTCTAGTTCTTCATCACTGGCATCAGGGTTACCATAAAGAATATTTTCCCGAATAGAGCGGTGTAGTAGCGACGTGTCTTGGGTCACCATGCCGATATGAGCACGCAAAGAATCTTGAGTGACCTCTGTGATATCTTGCTTATCGATAGCAATATTACCGGACTCAACATCATGAAAGCGCATTAATAGATTCACAAGAGTAGACTTACCAGCACCAGAGCGGCCGACTAATCCCACCTTTTCACCAGGCTTAATATTTAGATTTAGTTCATCGATAACTCCCGTGTTCTCACCATAGTGAAAACTAACATTATTAAAATCGATTTCACCTTTGGTGACGCTAAGTGCTGGTGCATTTTCAATATCATTGATGTCAGTTGGCTTCGATAGGGTATTCATGCCGTCTGCGACAGTGCCTATGTTTTCAAATAGTGAGCTTACCTCCCACATGATCCACTGTGACATACCGTTTAGCCTGAGCGCGAGACTGATGGCAATCGCAATAGCACCTACGGTAATGGCATCGTCTTGCCATAGCCAAATCGATACGGCCGCGATTGAAAAAGCCAACATGTAATTGATTACTTGTACGCTGACATTAATCCAAGTGACTAAACGCATTTGTTTGTAAACTGTATGCAGGAAGGTTTTCATGCTGCCTTTAGCATATTCAGCTTCTTTTTGGGTATGGGAAAACAACTTCACTGTCGCAATATTGGTGTAGCTGTCGACAATGCGACCAGTCATCGTTGAGCGAGCATCAGCTTGCTCAGTTGATACCTTCTTGAGTTGAGGCAAAAAGCGAATTTGCAAAGCGATGTAAACAGCTAACCAGATAAGCATTGGCACCATTAATCTCAGATCGGCTTTGGCAATCATCACCACCATTGCGGTGAAGTAAACTAAGATATAAACCAATACATCTAATAACTTAGTCACAGTTTCTCTGACTGCTAATGAGGTTTGCATCACTTTAGTTGCGACGCGGCCTGCAAAGTCATTTTGATAAAATGACACACTCTGTTTTAACAAGTATCTGTGAGCAAGCCATCGAATTGACATGGGGTAATTACCCAATAATCCTTGATAAACAATAAGCGCATGTAACAAGGTCAGCAGTGGGATCACCACAAGTACTAGCAGAGTCATACCAAGCAAACGCAGGCCTTCTTGCTCAAATAAGGTCTCAGGATCATGTTTAACGAGTAAATCGACGAGATCGCCCATAAAGCCAAAGAGAGACACTTCCAGAATTGCCAATAATGCCGTAAGAATAGACATAATAACTAATGGCACTTCAAAGCCGCGGGTGTAATGACGGCAAAATGCATAGATCCCTTTCGGGGGCTGTTGTGGCTCTTCGCTAGGAAGCGGATCAACCCAAGATTCAAATCGTTTGAACATGTTTCTACTCAATAATATTTGCGTGTTAGAAAACTCTAATGAAAGCACAGCATATAGGAATAACGCATTGATTGGGGGATATTAATAGTAAATATTTATTGTGGTTAACGGTCACAATGAAATATCAGTGCTATTGAGTTCCGTTTTCCGCTAGTGATACCGAGGTTTGTTACGTAAGATTAGCTTATCTCCGTTGATTTTAGGTGTGAATATGCTCCAACAAGACTGCCAGTTAGATAAAGAGGTCTGCCGTAAAGCTCGGCTCGCTCGAGATCCTCGATTCGACGGTCAGTTTTTTATTGGCGTGCTGACAACCAAAATCTATTGCCGGCCAATCTGCCCCGCAGTTAGCCCAAAAGAACAAAACGTACGTTATTTTGACTCAGCACAGCAAGCTGCCTGTGTTGGTTTAAGACCTTGCCTTCGCTGCAGGCCCGATTCTGCACCCAGATCCTATGCGTGGCAGGGCACACAAACCACGTTAAACAGGGCAAAAGCACTGATTGATGCGGGCGTATTGTCAGGTCCAGAAGGGCAGAGTGTTGAAACTTTATCTGAGCGGTTAGGGATCAGTAGCCGCTATTTACGGAAACTGTTTAACGATAAAATGGGGATTTCCGTAAAAGGGTATAATCAGTACCGACAACTTTTACTCGCGAAACAGCTGCTCCATCAAACAGAGCTCTCTATTACTCAAGTGGCCTTTGCGGCAGGCTTTACCAGTATTCGACGTTTCAATGAAACCTTTCAGCAGACTTTGCAGCTAACGCCTTCAGAACTCCGCAAAAGAACTGCCAAGTCGCAGCAGAATCATCAAGCAAACAATGATGTCACCGTCAACAGTGTTAATAGTGCCAATAATAGTATTGGTGTAGTGGCATTGAAGCTACAGATGAGCTTTAGGCCGCCCTTTTCATGGGCAAAGCAGCATCATTTCTATCAAGTACGTGCAGTCTCCGAAATGGAATGGTTAGATGATGAGCTTAGCTACGGTCGTAGCTTTACGATTAATGAGGTAAGTGGTTACTTTAGCGCGAGGCTCGATGCGAGCAGGCACTTATTCAACGTTGAGATTGTACTTGAGAATGAATCTGGGTTGACACAGTTAGGTGCGGTCATAAACGGTATTCGCCGCGTACTGGATCTCGATGCCAATATTAGCCAGATTGATAACGTGTTAGAAACGATTACGCCGTTAGCTGAGCAAATGAGTCAAGGGCTAAGATTACCTGGCGTTTGGTCCGTTTTTGAAGCGGGCTGCCGAGCGGTATTAGGGCAACAAGTTAGTATCGTACAAGCCTCGAAGTTACTTAATCAGTTAGTGCTCGCTTATGGTGAAGAGCGCTTAATTGGTGATAAATACGTTAAGTTATTTCCAACTCCAGAGGCGATTGCGATAGCTGAATTAACTGAGCTTAAAATGCCAGTAGCTAGAAAGAAAGCGCTTAATGCACTCGCGCAATTTGTTGATAAAAATACGCATGCCGAGCCTGATTTATGGATCGCCATTAAAGGCATAGGTCCGTGGACGATTGCTTATGCCAAAATGCGTGGGCTAAGCGACCCTAATATTTTGTTATGCGGCGATCTAGTGGTGAAAAAACGAGTGTTAGCGTTATATTCTGAGCAAGCAGAATATAACGACTACGATTACTTGGCCATTAGCCAACAGCTTGCGCAAAAGAGTGCTCCTTGGGGGAGTTATTTAACTTTTCATTTGTGGAACTTGTCATGAATAAATTCTCTTTGCCTATGGCAAAACTAAATTTTGAATCGGATTATGGGTTTATCTCAATCTGCGCAAATGCAGACGGGATCACTCACTTAAATTTTATTCCACAAACGGATGATGAATGGTTGTCACGGGAAATAGATAGCCAAGTTCTTCAACAAAATAAACTCAATACAGCGACTGAGCAGCAACAAGCTCACACGCATTTACTGCAGGCAAAGCAACAGCTGCTAGAGTACTTTGATGGCAAGCGTCAGTATTTTGATGTGGCACTAGCCCCTAAAGGCACCGAGTTTCAGCAACAAGTGTGGCAAGCTCTCACTGAGATTGATTTTGGTCAAAGTTGTAGTTATGGCGATATCGCGAATAAAGTTAATCGTCCTAAGGCGGTGAGGGCGGTGGGCACCGCCAATGGAGCAAATCCAATCGCCATACTGGTTCCTTGTCATCGCGTTATTGGTAAAAATGGTACCTTAACGGGCTATGCATATGGCTTGGCGTTAAAGCAAAAGTTGTTAAAGCTTGAAGGGCTGTAATCATCGTTATTTGAGGAGCGATAGTTTACGTTATTGAGCGTAAGCTAACGCAGAAGAAAAATAAGCTTTTAAACTGATATTAGCGTAGAATAAGTGCCTTATTTTTGATTAGGCATTAACCTGTAAATTATGACTCAGCCAGTATCTTCAACAGACCAAGTAGCAACGCAAACTGTAGCGAGCACAACTGCCCACAGTGATTTTAGCCAACTAGGGTTAATCCCTGAGTTGCTTGAAACGCTTAAACTGCTGAGTTATACCAAGCCAACCGCAATTCAGTCTAATATCATTCCAGCAGTTTTAGCGGGAAAAGATGTGCTAGGCGGCGCTAAAACAGGTTCGGGTAAAACCGCTGCTTTTGCTCTACCCATTATTCAAAAGCTTGCTAAAGCATCACCTCGTAAAGCGGGAAGCAACTTTGTTTCTTGTTTGGTTTTAGTACCTACTCGTGAGCTAGCACAGCAAGTTAGCGATAGCTTTATGCGTTACTCGCAGTTGATTAAACCTAATCTTAAAACCCTTGCTGTTTATGGTGGTGTGTCGACGAATGTGCAAATGCAAAGCCTTCGTGGCGGCGCTGACATCGTTGTGGCTACACCGGGTCGTTTAATCGATCTGATTTCAAGCAATGCGCTTAAGCTAGATAACACCGCGACTTTGGTATTGGATGAAGCCGATCGCATGTTGAGCCTTGGTTTTACTGAAGAGCTGAACGCGCTTTTAGCTAAGCTACCTAAAGCTAAGCAAACCTTATTGTTCTCTGCTACTTTCCCTGAAGAAGTACGTGAACTTACCGATTCGCTATTAAATAATCCTGTAGAAATACAGTTACAAAGTAGCGAAGAAAGTACTTTGGTTCAACGTGTTATCACCGTTAACCGTAACCGTAAAACGGCGTTGTTAGCACAATTGATTAAAGATAATCAGTGGCAACAAGTGCTTATTTTTGCCAGTGCAAAATATAGCTGTAATCGCTTAGCGCAGAAGTTAGAAAATGCCGGTATAACAGCTGAAGTATTTCACAGCGATAAAGGTCAGGGCGCGCGTAATCGTGTACTTGATGGCTTTAAGTCCGGCGAGATCAGTGTACTGATTGCAACGGATATCGCGGCGCGCGGTATTGATATTGAAAAGCTACCAATTGTAATCAACTTCGAATTACCGAGAAGTCCTGCAGATTATATGCATCGTATTGGTCGAAGCGGCCGTGCTGGTGAGGCGGGGATCGCAATGAGCTTAATCTCTCATGATGAATATCAACACTTTAAGTTGATAGAGAAGAAAAATAAACTGCGTTTAGAGCGTGAGCAAATTCCTGGCTTTGAAGCCGATCTTGAAGCGCCAGAAGACTGCCCATCACGGGATCTTAAACCAATGGCAAAACCTGCCGGTACCGGTAAAAAGCACCGTAAAAAAGTCAATGCTGAGGTTTGGGCTAAGAAGTCTTAAATCGAAAAGATTACATCGCGCGGCACTTTTCAGCATGTCGCGCAATATTAAAGGGCTCATATTGAGCCCTTTTTAACATCTGTACCAGCAATTTTGCGGCGTAGCACCAGTTTTTAACTACCGATGGTCATCTAGAGAGACAAAGCGATAGCGCAACATTTCGGCATTAGGTATGCTCTTGTCGATTTATTGTCTGTTACAACACATTTTTTATCTAGGAAACACTATGCAGCACCTATTTTGGTTAGTTGAGGGGCAAATTGCAGGACGCAGCGGCCCAAATAAAGACCCTTGGGATCTTGCACAAATTAAGGCGTCTGGCATTGATGCAATTTTATCGGTTAATCATGGTGAAGAGTGTAACGTTGAAGAAATCGCTGATTTAGGTTTAGATTATCTATGTGTGCCGTTTTCTAGCAACATCCCGCCTAAAGAAGAAGATTTAACACTTTGTAAAGAACAGGTTCCCAAAGCGCTGGCTTTTATCAGACAATGTGAAGCACAAGATAAGACAGTATTAATCCATTGTCGTTCAGGTAAAGATAGAACGGGACTGATTATGGCGTACTATTTAATGGATAATGGTGCAGCACCATTGCACGCTGTAAGTCAGGTTCGCGCGGTGAGGGACATCGCGTTTAGTTCTGAAGGGTGGGATCAATTTGCATTTGATGTACTTTATGCGCTACAAGATTAACTAAGGTTCGCAAATAGAATAATAAAATGATTGCAAATGGATTGCAGACGTTAACACCATTTAGATTGATATTACTTTGGGCAGTTTGGATATTAACCGGCTGCCAAGCTTCTGCTGTTTTTCCCGATAAACACCCTTCATTTAAGCTTCAGCAACAAAATACATGGCCGCTAGCAAAGTTTGTCCAGCCCGATGTGTTAGCACACCCACAACAGACTGGGGTCATTGCGTTAAGCGATGGTGTCGATGCTTTTATTGCACGTTTAGCTTTGGTCAGCTCTGCAACGGCGAGTATCGATCTGCAATATTATATCTATCGTGCCGATGATAGCGGTAGGTTGCTGACTTGGCATCTTATGCAGGCCGCAGAGCGTGGGGTTAGAGTGCGTATATTGCTTGATGACATGGCAATAAAAAATGCTGATAAAGCTCTAACGATGCTGGCAAAGCACGAAAATATCCAAGTGCGATTATACAACCCTTCTTTTGAGCGTAGCTTTCGTAATCTTGCTTTTGTTGTAGGTTTTTCGCGCTTAAACCATAGAATGCACAATAAGTCGTTAACGATAGACAACACCATAACTGTGGTGGGTGGGCGTAATATTG
Source organism: Shewanella sairae (assembly GCF_023283535.1). GTDB lineage: Bacteria > Pseudomonadota > Gammaproteobacteria > Enterobacterales > Shewanellaceae > Shewanella > Shewanella sairae. Next base: position 8,448 of record NZ_JAKILT010000024.1, read on the forward strand.
GTAATGAATACTTTTCTAATAATACTGATGTGGAGTTTGGTGATTTTGACTTGATGGCGATAGGTACAGCGGTTGATGAAGTGTCCGATCAATTTGACCTATATTGGAATGCGCCGTTAACGGTTGAGATTGAAGCGCTCAGTTCTATTATTGTCACTAATGAAGAGGTGGAACAAGAGCTTGCAATCGCTAAGTCGCAGCAGCAAGCCTATAACGATAACCCCTATGTTACGCGATTACTCAATAGTGACCTTATGGCTAAAATGAAGAGCCAGTCATTGTCTTGGTTTTGGGGGCCATCAAAGCTGGTTTATGATCAACCCGATAAGCAAAATCATCAGTTAGATTCTGATAGCATTTTGGCCGACCTGGGTGAGTTTTTACAAGCGGCAAAACATGAGGTACTGCTTGTCTCGCCGTATTTTGTACCAACGCGCAGTGGTACTCAGAGTATTATTGAAACTGTCCATTCTGGAGTCAATGTTACCATATTAACCAATAGCCTAGCGGCGACTGATGTATTGGCTGTGCATGCTGGTTACAGAGCATATCGGCAAGCTTTGTTAGCCGCGGGAGTGAAGATTTTTGAGGTGAAAGCCAACCCAGATGTAAAGCAAACGAGCAGTTGGAGTGGCAGTTCTAAAAGTAGCTTACATGCAAAAACGTTCGTGATTGATAAAGAATCGGTTTTTGTGGGGTCTTTTAATTTTGATCCTCGTTCAGCATGGTTAAATACTGAAATGGGCTTAATTATAGATAATCCGCAATTTGCTGAAACTGTTGTGGAGGGCGTTGCTACAAATTTGGTAAAAAATACCTATCGATTAGCATTAGAAGATGATGAAATTGTTTGGTATGACGATTTTAGCCAACGCAAACTATACAGCGAACCTGATGCAGGGCTATGGCGCAAGTTTCTTGTCGATTGCATCGCATTATTGCCGATTGAATCTCAGCTTTAATTGTTTGATTTAAGTGGTTAGGTTAGAGTTTCTTTTATTAAGTAAAATACTTACGGCGATAGTGGTATGGACGCAATAACTAAAAATAAAACCAAAAGTAAAGCGAACCAATCCCAAGGTTTGCTGCTGTTTAAACTGTCGTTAACTCAGCTGTTTGCGCTGGGAACGTTGAAAATCCGTGAATTAGTGCCTTATAGCCCGTTAAGTGCCATTCCGCACTCTCACCCGACAATACTTGGTGCTGCAACTATACGAGGTGCGACCATTCCTATCGTCGATATGGCCGCAGCGATTGGATATAGGCCAATTAGTCAACAAGAGCTAAAAGACAGCTACATTATCATTACTGATTGTCAAAGAATGGTGATTGGTTTCCTGGTGCGTTCGATAGATAAAATCATCGAATGTAATTGGCGAGATATTGAAAAACCACCAAGTAGCCTAGGGAAAAACGCGTTTCTTACCGGTGTTACAAAGATCGATGATAAATTGGTACAGCTATTAGATGTTGAGCTGCTGCTGTCAAAAGTGTTTCCACTAAGCCCTGAAACCACTCGCGCAATATTGACCGATGTGCAGCGTGAATACTTAAAGCCAATGAACATCTTATTGGTTGATGATTCAAAGGTGGCTCGTAAGCAATTAAGCGATGCGTTAGACAGTATTAATATTCCATACCAGGTAACGGCCGATGGTAAAGAGGCGCTTGCAATTATGGAGCAGGCCGAGCGCAATCAGCAAGCAGTTAATATTTTGGTTAGCGACATTGAAATGCCTGGTCTTGATGGCTATGAACTGGCTTTCGAAGTAAAGAATAACCCAGCTATTGCGCCAGCTTATATTATTTTGCATACCTCGTTATCGAGTGAGATCAGCGTTAGCCAGGCTCACCAAGTGGGCGCTAATGAAGCGTTAACTAAATTTTGTGCTCACGAGTTAATAGAAGCCATGTTAAGAGGTGCTGAAAAAGCCACAGCAAAGGCCAATCTTTAGGACCTTATTAGCAATATGTTAACTGTGAGTAATATCCAAGCCTAATTACCTAGCAAAGGTAGACAAGCGTTGCTGCATCCGATACAAACTGTATAGAAGGGAGATTAACTCTAATTAATGCGTGCTGTAGCATTCGCTCATTTAATAGAGATTCTACATAATATAAAAACGACAGGTTAAATAATGAATCAAAAACCATCTTTGTTTGCCCGATTGGCAGACGGCAGTTTAGTGTTGCAAATTCTTATTGGTATTATTGCGGGTGTGGTGTTAGCTACGGTATCTAAAACCGGTGCTGAAAATGTTGCTTTTTTAGGTGAGCTTTTTGTTGGTGCATTAAAAGCGATTGCACCTATTTTGGTTTTCATCTTAGTCGCGGCATCAATCGCTAATCAAAAGAAAAACGCTAAAACCAACATGCGTCCCATTGTGATCCTTTATCTATTTGGTACATTTTCGGCAGCTGTCACCGCGGTATTGATGAGTTTTGCTTTCCCTACAACATTAGCTTTATCACTGGATGCTGCGCAGGCATCACCGCCAGAAGGGATTGGTGAAGTGATCCATACTTTATTATTCCAACTTGTTGATAATCCAGTTAATGCATTAATGACAGGTAATTATATTGGTATTCTTGCGTGGGGTGTGGGGCTTGGCCTTGCTCTGCATCATGCAACGGATTCAACCAAGCAAGTCTTTGCTGATGTGAGCCATGGTGTTTCGCAAATGGTACGCTTTATTATCCGTTTAGCGCCAATTGGTATTTTCGGTCTAGTCGCTGCAACATTCGCAACTACAGGTTTTTCAGCTATTGCCGGTTACATGCATCTGTTGCTAGTACTACTTGGCGCAATGGCAATTATGGCGTTAATTATCAACCCTGCGATTGTGTACTTTAAAATACGTCGTAACCCATACCCATTGGTATTTACTTGCCTACGTGAAAGTGGTGTTACAGCCTTCTTCACTCGTTCAAGTGCAGCGAACATCCCCGTGAATATGGCATTATGTGAAAAGTTAAAGCTTCACGAAGATACTTATTCAGTATCAATTCCATTAGGTGCAACCATTAATATGGGCGGCGCGGCAATTACCATCACTATTTTGACTTTAGCTGCGGCTAACTCTATGGGCATTCAAGTGGATATTCTTACTGCTATTTTGCTCAGTGTAGTAGCAGGTGTTTCTGCTTGTGGTGCATCGGGTGTTGCAGGTGGTTCATTACTATTAATCCCACTAGCATGTAGCTTGTTTGGTATTTCAAATGATGTTGCAATGCAGGTTGTTGCAGTTGGATTCATTATTGGTGTGATCCAAGATTCGGCCGAGACAGGTTTAAACAGTTCTACTGACGTTATCTTTACCGCTGCCGCTTGTGAAGCTGCTGAGCGAAAAGAGAACGCTTAATAAAGCTTAACGCTGAAATGCAATCGCGGTTAACTATTGTTGAACGCCACTGCATAATAGAAGCCCACTCAGTCGAGTGGGCTTTTTGTTATATAAAGAGTCAATGATTATGCGCCTACAATACCTAGGGGGTTACCGGTTCTCCATGCACCGCGGGTAAAGTCAGGGAAGTTGACCGAGTTACTGCGGTTATTGACTGACTCTTCGCTTAAAATATTGACCACAGACCAGGATGCGCCGTCATAAACATCTTGATCCAGTGGTTCGCCGTTACGTAAGCAATACACCATACGCCACAACATTAAGAAGTCCATGCCACCGTGGCCGCCATTACGTTCAGCTTCTTTACCCATTTGTAACCACAATGGATGGTCATACTTTTCATACCATTTTGTCATGTCCATATCCCATTGATGAAAGTTACCTGAGCCACCTTGCTCAATGGCAATTCTATTGGGGAAGCCGGCAAACACACCGTTAGAGCCTTGAATTAGGTTATGGCGGCTGTAAGGTCGAGGCGTAGTGGTATCGTGTTGAACCATAATGGATCGGCCTTTAACGGTTTTTATCAGTGAGGTGTTCATATCGCCATTGATGTAGTTGAGCTGGTTACGCTGATGATCTGCAGGGAACTCACGCTCGGCATATAAAGCGCGGCCAAGGGCTGGTGAGCTCATTGATGTCAGGTAATCAAACCTATCACCGCGGTTAATATTCATATATTGCGATACTGGCCCTAAGCCGTGGGTCGGGTATAAGTTGCCATTACGCTTTGCATGCCAGCCCGTGCGCCATGAGCCGGTTTTACTGTCAATTTCCTTCATCTGCCAACGAAGTTCATGAATGTAAGCTGCTTCGCCATGCAGTAGTTCGCCAAATACCCCCTGACGTACCATATTCAGCACCATTAACTCATCGCGGCCGTAGTTGACGTTTTCCATCATCATACAGTTCTTCTGGGTTCGCTCAGCGGTATCGACGATTTGCCAGCATTCTTCAACGGTTAGTGCTAGCGGGACTTCTACAAAGGCGTGTTTACCGCTTTCCATAGTGTCAATTGCCATTGGTGCATGCCATTCCCAAGGCGTCGAAATAATCACAATATCGATGTCATCGCGGTTGAGTAACCCTTTATAAGCCTTTGGACTACCCGTGTATCGAGCCGGTTTTGCTAGACCTTGGGCTGTGACAAACTCAATCGACTTATCTAATACACTTTCATCAGTATCACAAATCGCTTTGATCTCGACTCCCTCAAGATGACAAAAGTGTTTTACATGCCCTGAACCTCGTTGCCCAACACCGATGAACCCGACTCTGACGGTATCCATTTGGGGAGCGATTAACCCCATAACAGTACGCCCGCCAGTAGGCTTAGGTGAAACGCCGTGAGCTGTTGATAAAGGGATTTGTGAGGTGATGATGCCTGCTGCTGTGACACCTGCTGTTTTTAAGAAATGTCGTCGATTGTACTTCATTGTGAGTCCTGTAGTATTTTTATCAATTATTTAACAAGAACCTAGGGTTATAACAGATTTTGGTGGAAAAAAGGCCAAAAACAGGTATGAGTTGTTATTGGCTTGTCTTTTAATGCGGATTGGCTAAAGTAATGTATATTAAAGTGATTTATATCGCGTTTTAAAATTGTTAGTGCGATACACTTAATTTTAAAATTTAAGGTTGTGTGAGTTGAGATTCGTTATTTAACGCCTGATTTACCGACAAAAAGTTTACACATGTTTTTAATAGGGAAATGAACAGATGACTCTTGTGCGTAGTAAGACAGATGAAGTGATTCAAATTGAGAAAGCAACAAAACTCAAGGAGATGGAAATGTCAGTGGTTGAAAAGCGCAAGCGTCTATCATGGCGTGAAGAGGAGCTGGTTGAACGAGAGGTAGTCGGTCACTGGATTGACGAAAGACCTCTGTTAGGCGACAACCTGACCGTTTATAAGCAAGAAGGTAAATACTTTCTTGAAACTTGGTATCTCGATGGCTGCCATAGTTTGGATGAAATGACCTGTGAAGTTACCACTGATGGCATCAAGCTGGAAGATAAAGGGGGGAATATCTTTGGTGAGTTCTTTATGTTAACCCCCGATAATGAACTGAAGTTTTGTAATTCAACTCACTGTTATTATACGGCAAAAGTTGATGAGGCTGCAGCTTAAGCAGTGCTTCTTTGATACTAAAAAGGGGCCAGAGCCCCTTTTAGGTATTTGAGAGTACAGGGCTTTAAAATGGATGCTTACTGCTAAACTCCATTATTTTACCCGAATAGGGATGAGTAAACTGTAAACTCTGAGCATGTAATTGTAAGCGCTTAGCGGCACGAATCACCGTCTCATCGCCGTAGAAGTCATCACCTAAGATAGCGTGACCGAGTGCTAGCATATGCACGCGTAACTGGTGGGTTCTGCCTGTAACAGGTTTTAACTCCACTAAACTATTACCATCATTTTGCTGCAAGACTTGATAGTGAGTGATTGCAGATTTTCCTGTTTCGCTCACCATCTGTTTGGGTGGGTTTTCCTTATCTGCTGCAATAGCAAGATCTATCACGCCACTTGGCTCTGATAACAGTCCTTGAACTTCTGCAATATAGGTTTTTGCTGTTTGCCTGTTTTGAAATTGTGTTTTCAAACTCGATTCCGCTTTTTTATTGCGGGCAAATACCATTATGCCTGACGTTGTACAATCTAATCGATGTACCAAAATAGTGTTTTTAAAACGCTGCTGCAAACGTGTAAGCGCGCAATCGTGAGTGTACTCAGCGATGCCTGGGTTCGATAGTAAGCCAGAGGGTTTATTGATAACGATAATATCCCGGTCGATATAACGGATATCTAACCAAGGGATACTAGGGGGCTGATAGCTAAATATTTGCATGTGTTCTCCTATAGGCGGGATTCTAGCAAATACTTAGCTTTTAGACATGCACTTAATTCAACTGTTTGGCAGCTTGTGCGCTGTAATGAAACAAAGCACCACAATAGCTATAAATACTCCGGTGGAGTGTTACGTGTCCATAAGCGGCTATAAGCCATCAATTGAGGATAAAATGTGCGGAATGCGATTTCAATTTCAGTGTCGAGCTTTTTAACGCACTCTTGTGCGCCGTTAAAAATCTCTGGCTTTGATACGCGCTTCGCAACTGAAGCCAGTGTTTTATTTAGCCCGTCACGTGTTTGATAGGCCACTAACCAGTTCTCTTGGCGAATTTTCGGTGCAATTAATGTGAGTGCTTCAGGAAGTTCTGCACAGTTATCTATAGCGTCATAAGCTTTGCCTGCAAACTCTTCAAGGCTTTGGTGATGATACTCATCCCAATACTTGGCAAGCATATGATCAAAGCTTAAGTCGATAATGATCGGTGCTGCGCGAGTGAGTGACTTAGGAAAGAGCTCAAGTAACTCTTTCGTCAATTCATGGCTATCGGTAAGTTGGTCTATTTGGCGATGCAGCCAAATACCTTGTTGCAGGTGTTTCGGGAAATGCTCAATACTGCCTTTTGCAAAATCCCCAGCAATATTGGCAGCCAATGAAGTTTGGCTATTGTCTGCTAAATGCAGGTGTGCAAGAAAGTTCATATTTTATACTTGGTGATACGCGTACTTCACGGTATCATGCGGGAGGATGCGAAGGAAATTGTTTCTGTTTAAGTGACTAAATAATGCTGAAACAAATGATTTTCTTAAAGGATGTGCATCAAAAATAGGCAATACCATCAAATAAACGGTTTGAGGATCATGGATGATGTGGAACTGGTTAACCCGAAAACTTGCTAAAAAAGAGCAAGTCACTCGTAGAAAAGTCAATATAGATATTCCCTACCAACAGCATAGCTATCGCAAAGAAGACTTTGACAATAAAAGTTCAAACGCGCCTGTTCAAAATAAATCGGATTCGTTTAAATCACTAAGCTAGGTGCTTTACGCACGCGCAAGTTAAGCTTAAATCGTTAATTGACGGTTTTTTAAGTCTGGATTGTTGATCTTCTATTACGCTAGTCATAGACTAGCGACCGATTTAGATACTGTTGAGACTTTCCATGCGCGTTGCTGATTTTTCGTTTGAACTCCCTGATGAGTTAATTGCCCGTTATCCTACTGCCGAGCGAACTGCCTCTCGATTGCTGTCACTTGATGGTAATAGTGGTGCACTAGCTGATCTCCAGTTCACCGATATTTTAGAACGAGTCAATCCTGGCGATTTGATGGTGTTTAATAATACTCGGGTTATTCCTGCACGCATGTTTGGCCACAAAGAGTCTGGTGGCAAGTTAGAAATCTTGGTTGAACGTATGCTTGACGACAAGCGTGTGCTTGCACATGTGCGTTGCTCTAAGTCACCGAAAGTGGATAACATTATCTGCCTAGATGCTGACTACAAGATGAAAATGCTTGCTAGACATGACGCCTTGTTTGAACTAGAGCTACAAGGTGATAAAACCATTCTTGAAGTGCTAGAAGAGGTGGGGCACATGCCACTGCCACCTTATATCGATAGACCAGATGAAGACGCGGATAAAGAACGCTACCAAACGGTTTATAACCAAAACCCAGGCGCAGTAGCTGCACCTACAGCAGGTTTGCATTTTGATGATGCCATGCTGGCTAAGTTAAAAGACAAGGGCGTTAATACTGCTTTTGTGACTTTGCACGTAGGTGCGGGGACATTCCAACCAGTGCGTGTCGATAATATTCTCGACCACAAAATGCATTCAGAGTGGGCAGAAGTACCACAAGAAGTTGTCGACCTAATCGCGGCAACGAAAGCCGCGGGTAATCGTGTCATTGCAGTAGGTACCACATCAGTGCGTTCTTTAGAGAGCGCAGCTAAAGCATCACAGAATGATTTACAAGTATTTAGCGGTGATACCGATATCTTTATTTACCCTGGATACCAGTTCCAAGTTGTCGATGCAATGGTGACAAATTTCCACCTGCCAGAATCGACCTTGATTATGTTACTGAGTGCATTTGCCGGCTTCGATGAGGTAAAAAACGCCTATCAGCACGCGATCGCTCAAAAATACCGCTTCTTTAGCTATGGTGACGCCATGTTTGTGACCAAAAAAGCGAACTAATTATCCAAATTGCTTTAAAATACCCAGTTCATGATATGAAGTGGGTATTTTTTTATCCGCAGATTTAATGCATATTTTGGCATTGAGGGTTGATACTGAATTGTTTGCCCTTATGTTTGTCATAATCTTAGACTCAAATACTTGAGTTAACTCAGGTCAGACTGTTTATCTGGCGAGGTGAAAAAATGAAATTTGAATTAGATACAACTCAAGGCCGCGCACGTCGTGGTCGTTTGATTTTTGAACGTGGCACTGTTGAAACGCCAGCGTTTATGCCTGTAGGTACTTACGGTACTGTTAAAGGTATGACGCCTGAAGAAGTGCGTGAAACTGGCGCAGATATTTTGTTGGGTAATACATTCCACCTTTGGCTACGTCCAGGTGAAGAGATCATGCGTAAGCATGGTGACTTGCATGACTTCATGAACTGGCAACGTCCTATTTTGACTGATTCGGGTGGATTCCAAGTATTTAGCTTGGGTGATATTCGTAAGATCACTGAAGAAGGCGTACATTTCCGCTCACCAATTAACGGTGAAAAGATTTTCTTGGACCCAGAAAAGTCGATGCAAATTCAAGACTCATTAGGCAGTGATGTGGTAATGATTTTTGACGAATGTACACCATACCCAGCAACTGAAGACGAAGCGCGCAAATCAATGCAGATGTCATTGCGTTGGGCGCAGCGTTCACGTGATGAGTTTGACAGACTTGAGAACCCGAATTCTTTATTCGGTATTATTCAAGGCGGTGTCTATGAAGACCTACGTGATGAGAGCTTAAATGGTCTCGTTGACATTGGTTTTGATGGATACGCTGTTGGTGGTTTAGCAGTTGGCGAGCCAAAGGAAGACATGCACCGCATTCTTGAGCATGTTTGTCCAAAAATTCCAGCTGACAAACCACGTTATTTGATGGGGGTCGGTAAGCCAGAAGACTTAGTTGAAGGTGTACGTCGTGGTGTAGACATGTTCGATTGTGTTATGCCAACGCGAAATGCCCGAAATGGTCATCTGTTTACCAGTGAAGGGGTTATTAAGATCCGTAACGCACGTCATCGTGATGACACTTCACCACTCGATGATAAGTGTGATTGTTATACCTGTAAGAACTACTCACGGGCATATCTTTACCACTTAGATCGTTGTAATGAAATTTTGGGTGCTCGATTAAACACCATTCACAACCTTCGCTACTACCAAAGATTGATGGAAGGTTTGCGTGGCGCAATCGAGACAGGTACATTAGACGCCTTTGTTGAGGATTTCTATACCAGCCAAGGTCGAGAAGTACCTGAAGTTCCTGAATTATCCGATTAATTTTTACTTAGACAATAAGAAGAGAATACTATGTTTATTTCAAACGCATATGCAGCTGATGCACCTGTTGGTGGCGCTGGTGGTACCATGGAACTGATTTTCATGTTGGTCATTTTTGGCCTAATTTTTTACTTTATGATTTTCCGTCCACAGTCTAAGCGTGTAAAAGAGCACAAGAACCTTATGAGCTCTTTGAGCAAAGGTGATGAAGTGCTAACAAGCGGCGGTATTCTAGGTAAGATCGCAAAAATCAGTGATGAAAACGATTACGTATTGTTGACTATCAACGAGACAAGTGAAATCACGATTAAGAAGGATTATATTGCGGCCGTATTGCCAAAAGGCTCTATTAAGTCACTTTAAGCCAAGAGGGCAAAGGCGTGTTGAATAAATACCCGATGTGGAAAAACCTGATGGTGATACTCGTTATCGCCGTCGGTGCATTCTATGCGATACCAAACCTTTTCGGTGAAGACCACGCAGTTCAAGTGGTTGCCACACGAGGAGCCGAGGTCTCAGCGTCGACGATGTCGACAGTAAATGAAGTATTAAAGAGCAAAGGTATCGCTGTTAAGCGTTCTGAGCTTGAAAATGGTCAGTTGTTAGTACGTGTCAATAATGGTGAAGCACAACTTGTTGCTAAAGAAGCCATTAGTGAGGCGTTAGGCGACAAGTTCACCGTAGCATTAAACTTAGCACCAGCGGTTCCAGCATGGTTAGAAGCCATGGGTGGTTCACCAATGAAGCTAGGTTTAGACTTACGCGGTGGTGTGCACTTCTTAATGGAAGTGGACATGGGTGAAGCGATTCGTAAGATGACCGAAGCCAAAGTCGCTGACTTCAGAACGGATTTACGAGCTGAGAGAATTCGCTACGCGGGTATTCGCAATGGCGCCAAAGGCATCGAAATCAAATTTCGTGATGCCGAGACTTTGGCAAAAGCTGAAAGCTTCCTAAAGTCTCGTAGCAATGACATGGTCTTCGTAGACAAGACTGTTGGTGAAGACTATGTTCTTGTTGCAAATCCAAGCGAAACGTATTTACAGCAAGTTAAAGAAGAAGCACTACAACAGAACATCACTACACTACGTAACCGTGTAAACGAGTTAGGTGTTGCTGAACCTGTAGTGCAACGTCAAGGTGCTGAACGTATTATCGTTGAGTTACCAGGTGTTCAAGATACTGCCCGCGCAAAAGAAATTTTGAGTGCGACAGCATCGATAGAATTCCATATGGTTGACGAAAAAGCCGATGTTCAAGCTGCTATGAGCGGACGTGTTCCAGCGGGTTCAGAGCTTTACGAACGTCGTGGCGGTGGTGCTGTTGTCTTGAAGAAAGCGGTTATGTTGACCGGTGATCATATTCAAGGCGCGCAACCAAGTTTTGACGAATACAGTCGTCCACAAGTGGCAATTAACCTTGATGCTAAAGGTGGTTCGATCTTCTCTAACGTAACCAAAGATAACATTGGTTACCCAATGGCAACGCTATTTATCGAGTATAAAGATACCGGTGAAAAGAATGCTGATGGTAGCGTAAAGATGAAGAAGATTGAGGAAGTTATCTCAGTTGCTACTATTCAAGCACGTTTAGGCCGTAACTTTGTTATTACCGGTCTTGAGCATGCTGAAGCACAGAACCTAGCATTGTTACTACGTGCAGGTGCGCTAATTGCGCCAGTTTATATTGTTGAAGAACGTACTATTGGTCCAAGCCTTGGTCAGGAAAATATCGAAAACGGTATGCAAGCCATGATCTGGGGTATGGCAGTAGTGCTTATCTTTATGTTGGTTTACTACCGTGGTTTTGGTCTTATTGCTAACTTGGCCCTTACGGCTAACTTGGTGATGGTTGTTGGTGTGATGTCAATGATCCCGGGCGCGGTATTAACCTTACCAGGTATTGCCGGCATGGTATTAACCGTTGGTATGGCGGTTGACGGTAACGTACTTATTTACGAACGTATTCGTGAAGAACTGCGTAATGGTCGTAGCGTACAGCAAGCGATTCATGAAGGTTACGGCAACGCGTTCTCAACCATTGCTGATGCGAACATTACTACCTTTATGACGGCACTGATCTTATTTGCTGTCGGTACTGGTGCGGTTAAAGGTTTCGCGGTGACGCTAATGATTGGTATCGCCACTTCTATGTTTACAGCCATTGTTGGCACACGCTCAATCGTGAATGCGATTTGGGGTGGTAAGCGCGTGAAGAAACTGTCTATTTAAGGGGACGTTGATAATGTTACAAGTTTTAAATGTTAAAGGTACAGTCAACTTCCTACGCCATGCTCTTCCTATCAGTATTTTTTCTGCTGTGTTGGTACTTGGCTCAATTGCAAGTTTAGCGACTAAAGGCATTAACTGGGGCCTAGACTTTACTGGCGGTACGGTTGTTGAGCTTGAATTCTCTAAGCCTGCAGACTTAAATGCTATTCGTAGTGATTTAGTGACTGAAGCGGTTGGCGGTGCAGTTGTACAGAACTTCGGTTCTAGCCGTGACGTACTTATTCGTCTTCCTGTTAAAGATGACTTTAAGAGTGAAGATCAAGTTAACGACGTCATGGCTGCTGTTACTCAACTTGATTCTGCCGTAATTCAAAAGCGTGTTGAATTTGTTGGACCACAAGTGGGTAAAGAACTTGCTGAGCAAGGCGGTCTAGCGGTTTTAGTGGCGTTAATCTGTATTCTAATCTATGTGTCATTCCGTTTCGAATGGCGCTTAGCGTTAGGTTCAGTTGCGGCACTTGCACACGATATCATCGTTACCTTAGGTGTATTCTCAGTATTACAACTTGAGTTTGACCTAACTGTACTCGCGGGCCTATTGACCGTTGTCGGTTACTCGCTTAACGATACCATCGTAGTATTTGACCGTATTCGTGAAAACTTCCTCAAGCTGCGTAAGAGCTTACCGGAAGAAGTTGTGAATATTTCAATTACCCAAACCATGAGCCGTACCATTATTACGACGGGTACAACTTTGGTTGTGGTTGTTGCGCTGTTCCTTAAAGGCGGCACCATGATTCATGGCTTCGCAACAGCATTGCTAATGGGTATTTTTGTCGGTACTTTTTCTTCAATCTACGTTGCGAGTTTCTTAGCAATCAAACTAGGTATCAATCGTGAACACATGATGCCTGTAGAAATTGAAAAAGAAGGCGCAGATCAAGATGCGCTGATGCCTTAGTGATAGGGCATTAATGAAAAGCCACCACAAGGTGGCTTTTTTTATGCCTGTAATATTCTTGAGCAAATGGTTTTGTTAGCTTAAAAAACTATTAAAATAGACTTAACTGGGCTGAGTGTGCTGTTCGAAAAAACAGCGCTCGACAGGCTAGATAGTTTAGCAGTAGCATGGAACTCTATTTTAACATCATCTTATTAATGAGAGTTCGGTGCCGACTTTAGGTGAGCCAGTAGAGCAAATAGCAGTAGGAAGTCAAATGGAAGAGCAAACACGTTTAGTGGCAACAGGAAATTTGCTAGAAGCTCATACTTGGAAAGGTATGTTAGAATCTTGCGGTGTGCAAGTAGAGATTAAAGGCGAAGCCTTGCTAGGTGGTGTTGGTGAACTGCCTACAGGACTGCAAAACGTGGAGTTATGGGTTGCTGAGAGTCAATATGATTTAGCTAAAACCCAAATGGCATCTTTAAATGTGCAGTGTCCACAGTGGAAGTGTGTAAGCTGTCATGAAGTCAATGAATCGAGTTTCGAGCTTTGCTGGAATTGCAGTGCCGAACGCAGTGAGAAATACAGTTAATGCAACATAATCCCGCATTTTTAGCGTTAGTAGAAAGTATTTTACCTCTGGTTACCGAGGTCAATGTAGAACAGTACCAATCAATGTCAGGCTGGACATTACTTGATGTTCGAGAAGACTCTGAGTGGCAAAAAGGCCATTTACCTAAAGCTCAACATCTTGGCCGCGGTATTATAGAGCGAGACATTGAAACGCTTTATCCTGAAAAAGACACACCTTTAGTTTTATATTGTGGTGGTGGTTATCGTTCAGCGTTAGCGGCAAATAACCTTCAGGTTATGGGATATACCAAAGTGGTCTCCTTAGCGGGTGGTTATAAAGCTTGGCTTGAGCGACAATTGCCGATTGAAAACGACTAAGCTACTGTATTAGTCGATTAACCTCGCTATTATTCGCAAAGGTGTAAGTGTTTAATGCAATATTTTCCGCTGTTTGTCGATACACAATCACTTCAAGTTCTGGTTATTGGCGCTGGCGATGTTGCTAGTCGTAAATTAGATTTACTTAGCCGCACTCAAGCACAGATTAACGTGATTGCAATGGAAGCGTGTCAGGACACCCTTAATTATGCAGAGCAAGGCCGTATTTCGCTTGAACTGCGCGCTGTGACTGAAGCTGATATTAATGGAGTCGATTTATTATATCTTTGCACCGCCGATACCGCGCTTAATGAGCAGCTAGCTATTTTCGCAAAACAGCAAGGTATTTGGGCTAACGTTGTTGATAATCCTAAGTTCTGCCGTTTTATAACGCCTTCAATTGTCGATCGCGGTCGTTTGCAGATCGCTATAAGTACAGCAGGCGCTGCGCCGGTTTATGCTAGAGAATTACGTGCTCGTTTAGAATCTTGGCTTCCACAGTCGTTAAATCCGTTATTTGATTTTATTGCTGAGCGCCGTGAAGAGGTGCAGCAGCGACTACCGGTATTTAAGCAAAGACGCGTATTTTGGGAACAGTTCTTTAGTCGCAATGATTCCCGCTTTGATGCCGATACGCTAAGCCATTATGACGCCAGTTTTGCTATGCAAGCACAGCAGGGTGAGCTTTTATTGATTGATTCGGGTACTGCACCTGAATTACTGCCAATAGGTGCTATGCCATATCTACAAAAAATAGAAGTCACCTTTTCTCGAGCGTCAGTGCCGTTTGCGCTTAATGAGATCTTAAGACGCGACGCAAGCTATAGTGACGACTATGATGAATCAACAATTGCCGAGTTACTGGCAAAAGGAGAGTCATGCCTAGTGTATGGTGACACCGCTGAGATCACGCATTTAATGAAGCTATTTCCCGCAGCAAAACATCTGCAGGCAGGAAGTTTTTAATTCTGCTTATTCAGCTGATTTACTTTTTAGTGGCGTGATCATGTGTTGCGCCAGTAAATTGAGGTAAACTTGGCGCAAATTCTATTGTGAACATCACTCATGGCTAAGAAAGCTACCGTATTTAAAATCGCTATCCAAATCGCCGATATGGACCGTGGCTATTATCAAGACCATCAATTAACGGTTGCTCAGCATCCATCAGAAACCGATGAACGCATGATGGTAAGGCTCCTTGCTTTTGCTATGAACGCCAGTGATTCACTGACGTTTAGTAAAGGACTGTGCGTCGATGACGAGCCAGAGCTTTGGGATAAGTCATTATCAGATGAAATTAACCTATGGGTTGAGTTCGGCCAAAGCGATGAGAAATGGCTGCGTAAAGCTTGCGGCCGTGCAAAACAAGTGCAGCTTATTACCTATGGCGGCCGTAGTGTGCCGATTTGGTGGAAGCAAAATGAACCGCTACTTGAG
This sequence comes from Shewanella sairae, assembly GCF_023283535.1. Classification (GTDB taxonomy): domain Bacteria; phylum Pseudomonadota; class Gammaproteobacteria; order Enterobacterales; family Shewanellaceae; genus Shewanella; species Shewanella sairae. The sequence goes on from NZ_JAKILT010000024.1 coordinate 23,781, forward strand.
CGTTATAGCAACCTAACAATTTGGAACATCCCTGAAGAAGCAGTTAAAGCAATGGGGCAGTTGGTGGGACGTAATATGTCGCTGCAGTTTAACATTTGTGAAGGGCAGATCTGGATCTCAGATAATGATAACTCGGTACTTGTAGAGCCTGAGTTACTTAAGGGCGTGCAGGAATAGCACTTTAGCTAATTGAACAACTCAGCATATTTTAGTTGGGTGCACCTGAATGCAAATTAAAAAAGCCAGTCAAATGACTGGCTTTTTAGTGGGTCTAGATTGGTAATTAGGCTTCTTCAGCAGCTGACTCTATGTCGCCTTTGCCTTTAGTCTTAACCATAATCAGCGCGGTCACAATCAAGGTCGATACTACACCCGCCACTGTAGAGAGCGTCATTGGCAAACCTGCACCAAGCGTTGGTGAGCTTAATAGGAAGCTAATCACTACTGTGGTCATAAACATGGCCGGAATCGTACAGATCCAATGGAACTTGTTTAGACGCAGTAAGTAAGCTGATGCTGTCCATAACATCATTACCGCAGTCGCTTGGTTTGCGACGCCGAAGTAGCGCCAAATCACACCAAAGTCCACTTGAGTCAATACTGCGCCAGCTGCAAACAATGGTATTGCAAACATTAAGCGCTTTGGTAGCTCAGTTTGTGGCATTTTGAAGAACTCAGCTAGAATCAGGCGCGCACTACGGAACGCGGTGTCACCAGAAGTGATAGGCAATACGATTACACCTAAAACTGCGAGGAAACCACCTACAGCGCCTAGAAGTCCTGTAGAAGCTTCATAAACTACGTTTGCAGGGTTGCCCGCCATACCCGCGTTTAGACCTTCAACACCACCAAAGAATGACAATGCGATAGCACACCAGATCAGTGCGATAATACCTTCACCGATCATGGCACCAAAGAACACGAAACGGCCATTTGATTCGTTTTCAACACAACGTGCCATCAATGGTGACTGAGTTGCGTGGAAACCTGAGATTGCACCACAAGCAATGGTGATAAATAGGGCTGGCCAAAGAGGCATATCATTTGGATTAAGATTTGTCAGGAAGTCGCCGATTTCTACACCTGGCAGTAAGCTGTGCTCGCTTGATACGATTAAAGCGATGGTTAAGCCCACAGACATGAATACTAATAGTGCGCCAAAGAATGGGTATAGACGGCCAATGATCTTGTCTACAGGTACGATAGTCGCAATTAAGTAGTAGCAGAAAATGATACCGACAAAAATACTCACATCCCAACCTGTTAGCTTACCGAGTAGGCCCGCTGGAGCAGAGATAAATACCACACCAACAAGTAGCAGTAGGATAATGGCAAATACGTTCATAAAGTGCTTCGCGCCTTTACCTAAGTATTTTCCCGCAAGACTTGGTACAGACTCACCATTGTTGCGTACAGACAACATACCAGAGAAGTAGTCGTGGACCGCACCAGCGAAGATACAACCTAGCACAATCCATAGCATTGCTGCTGGTCCGTAAAGCGCACCCAAGATTGGACCAAAGATTGGACCGACACCTGCAATATTTAATAGCTGAATTAAGTACACTTTACCTTTTGACATGGGGACATAGTCAACACCATCTGTTTTGGTAAAAGCAGGGGTTTGGCGCTTGGCATTGATGCCGAAAACTTTTTCAACAAATGCACCATAGATAAAGTAACCACCGATCAATAGACCGACGCAAAGGAAAAACCACGACATAATGAACACTCTCCAATCTTATAATGGTCGGGAGTGTAAACATATTTATTTAGTGGGAAAGCGGCAAATAGCTAAGCGGTCAAATAACCAAGGTCAGTGGCAACATACTGACCTTAGCGGTTATCCATTTTTCCTTAGAGGAAGCCAAACAGCTGTTTTAGCTGCTTTAAGTAACGCCTAGATACGGGAACTTTTGCACCAGAGCGAGTGGTTACCTCTGCGCCACCCTCTTGAATTTCAATTTCAGCAATCGCGGTGGGAGCAATTAAATACTGCCTGTGACAATAGATAAGTGAGGTTTTTTCTGCTAACACCCTTAATGTCATATGTGTGTGTACTTGCTCATTCTTAGTTGCCACATGGACACCACTAACATCGCTATAGACATATTGCACGGCTTCTGTTGCGATAACTTTTAATTTGTTGCCACTAAAACAAGGGATATGAGCAAGTTTTTCTGTGGCTATTGGCGTTAACACCTTAGGCGTTAAATCTTTACGCAGTCTGGCAATGGTATTGGCAAAACGCTTGTCATCGATGGGTTTTAATAGGTAGTCAAAAGCCTGCTTTTCAAAGGCTGTGATCGCATATTCATCAAACGCTGTTACAAAGACAATGCGCGGTAAGTCATCGGGATCCAGCATAGCCGCTAATTCAAGCCCCGATATTTTTGGCATTTGTATGTCTAAAAATATCAGCTGTGGCTTTAATTTAGTGATTGCTTGGATGGCTTCAACGGCATTACTGCACTGAGCAACAATTTCGATATCGGGTTCTTGCTCCAGTAACATGGCTATTTCATCTCTGGCGTAAGGTTCATCGTCAATAATAATGCAAGTAATCAAACGTTAGCCTCCAAGATGGGGAGATGAATATTGACCTTAGTATAGTCGCCGGGCTTAAAGTCGATAGCGACGCCGAACTGGCTGCCAAACATATTTTGAATACGCTTATCGACAATATTCATCCCTAATCCTTCGCTTTGTGCTTTAGGTTGGTAAAGGCCGGCATTGTCAGTAACGGATAATCGTATCGAGGCATCAGCTAATTGCTCGCCTCTAACCGTTATTACCCCAGGTTCTAACATATTGGATGTACCGTGTTTAACCGCATTTTCAATAATGGGCTGTAGAGTAAAAGCAGGTAATTTAAAGTGTAATAAATTATCCGGTATTTCGATAATGACGGTGAGTTTGTCAATAAAGCGCGCTTTTTCAATGGTGAGATAAGAATCGATATGCTCTAGTTCATCAGCCAGTGTAACCAACCCTGTCGTGCGTTTTAAGTTGATCCGTAAAAACTGAGATAAGTTTTGGATTAGTTGCCGCGCAGTATTGGGATCGCGGCGAATAATTGCAGCAATTGTGTTAAGAGCATTAAATAAAAAGTGTGGATTCACCTGCGCCTGCAACAGCTTTAATTCGGCTTGGGTCAGCAAGTTTTGCTGTGCTGCGAATCGACCATATAAAATTTGGTTCGACAGCAGGCGACCTAAACCTTCACCTAAGCTGCGATTGATATTCAGAAACAGTTTCTTTTTCGGCTCATACAGTTTAATTGTGCCAATAACCTCTGCATCAGAACGAAGTGGGATCACTAAACATGATCCTAAGCGGCAATCATTTGAGATAGAGCATGAGTAGGGCATGTTAACGCCGTCTGCGAACATAACTTTGTCTTGTTCTATGGCATCTTGGGTTAATTGCGAAGAAATCGGTGTACCCGCAATATGGTGGTCGTCACCGATGCCGCAAAATGCCAATAGTTTTTCAGTATCAGTAATCGCCACCGCGCCCACTTGAGTTTCTTGTTTGACGATTTTTACCACCTGCATGCAGCTTTCTTCATTAAAGCCGGTCGACAGTATTCCCACACTGCGCTCAGCAATACGCAGTGACTGAGTTGAAAATACCGATGACATTTTGTCATACATGGCTTTTTGGTCGCGAATAATGCTCATAAATAGCGCCGCACCAATAGAGTTAATCACTAGCATAGGCAGAGCGATTTGCTGGACTAATAGCCAAGCATCGTCAAAGGGTTTCGCAACTGAGACAATCACCAGCATTTGCATAATTTCGGCGATAAAAGTGATGATGCAAACCATTAGCGGTGAGTAGATTAACTCTTGCTGACCAATACGGCGTAAATAATAACTAAATAACCCGGCCGATAAGCCTTCAAGGGTTGTCGAAATAGCGCAAGCGAGATCGGTAAAACCGCCCATACTGTAGCGATGTAAACCTCCGGTTAAGCCAACTAAAAAACCTGTGATGGGACCACCTAGAAGTCCCCCTAAAACAGCACCCATCGCTCGGGTGTTTGCAATGGCGTCATTGGTTTGTTCGCCGAAATAAGTCGCCATGATGCAAAAACTTGAAAAGATAAAGTAGATATAGATTTTATGGGGCAGGCGAGTCGCTGCTTCGGTAAATAGCTTAAATAATGGTGTTTTACTCACTAGATAAACGATCACCATATAAAGGCTCATTTGTTGAGTTAGCAGTAAAATTAGTGACATCAGAGGCTCATAGTCATGCCTTGCTGGTGCTATCGCCTTAGATACTGGCAAGTCATAGCATGCAGGTGAGTTTAATTCGGTTAGCTAATATTATGCGTTTAGCCAAAATCTGCCTACGAAATTTTAGCAAGAATAGTGCGACTGCTAAGCAGATCAAAGTTTTGTGGTAATAGATAGCGTATAACATGCTTAATATATGCGGGTTAGTATGTGCAGAGTAAGGATAGATAAAGTATGTCAGAGTCAGTTCATGGTCATCAAGTGATGGAGCTTATGCTCGCACAGGGTCAATCAATAACAAAACAAGCGTTAAAGCAGTTAATGCAGACCACTTTCGGTGAGCAAGCGTATTATCACACGTGTTCAGCTTCAGAGATGAATGCAGACGAGTTGATTGAATTTTTAGAAAACAAAGGCAAATTTATTCATTCAGAAGCGGGCATTGAAACCGCGGCTGATAGAATTTGTAATCACTAATTTTGTGATTGAATTAATGCTAAAAAAGCCTGCACTGCAGGCTTTTTTAGCATCATATAAGGGTGTTCAGATAAGCTGCAATGCGACATTAAATTTTTGCTTATCAACCGTAATACAACGACATACTTGGCCCTTTACGGTATTTTGATTGTCTCGGCCTGCATTAAAAGTGACAGCGATTAAGGTGCCTAAGGGCATGGCTTGCTGGCATTGTAATAGTGCCCCTTTACGAGAGAGGTCAATACATAAGGCATCACTAGGTTTAGTGATAACATCGACCTCACTTTGTATTGCTATGCTGACAGTCTCTGACTCCATATCAACGCGCGTCTTTCTTTTTGATAGCTTTCCATACTGACTTATCCTTCTAGAGCCTAGTTACTAGCTTAAAACGCTTATTCAGATAATTAAAGCTAAAATTGTTAAGTCGACGTAGATTAAGACAATTTTCCTAGATAAAAAACGTAGATAAAAAAATGCCTGAAACAGATGTTCAGGCATTTATTGTAACTAACTGTTAGCAGTTGAGTTTAATCGATATCGTCTTGAGGACGCGGGTATGGCAGTTTTATCTGTCCCCAGCGGATTACTATGACTGTTGCTGCAAGAGTCAGTGTCGATAGTGATATCGCAATGATACGCCAGTCGTCCATAGCTTTCATATCAAGGATGAGATAACGAGCTAACGCCACGATAGCAATATACAGTGGCATACGAATAGGCAGTTTGCCCGATTCGGCGTAGTGCGACACCATCGCCAGTACTTCAAGATAAATAAACAGTAGAAGTAGATCGGCCAGTGTTACTGCGCCTACATCGAAAATATGTTTAATTTCTTGGCCAATTGCGACTACAGTCGAAATGGCAATAATGATTAATACGAGATGCTCAATGGCTTTAATACTGCTAATGCCATATTTTCGATACATTTTATCCATGGTATTCCCTATTACAGTCGTTTGATAAAGGGTATCAGCAAATTGAGATAATGTGACATTATCAATGTGATGCCATTCACAATTGCATTTGTTTTTTCTTTGGGCTTTTCAAATTAAATATAGTCTGTAATCGCTTTGAGGTGTGGCGACACGAACTGGTAACAGCTTGTACGATTTTGCCGTGTTATTTTTTTAATTGTATCGTGACGGTGTTGGTGTTTACCGCCGATAATCTTACAACAATGATATGACGATAGTGGTTAATGTGCTCGATATACACTGTAGAAGAGCAGGAGACAACCTGGGCATGCTTGGTGGGAGCTAAAAACAGGCATAAAAAAACCGCCATAAAGGCGGTTTAAATATATCACTAGAGCAAATTAACGCTTAAGTGCTTCGCTCAATAATGGGCGGAAAGTCTTAAGTAGTGCAATCGTAGTCTTTGGTGTACCAGCAACGATGTTGCCAGACACTAGGTAGTTGTGGTTACCAGTAAAGTCAGTAACAGTACCACCAGCTTCACGTACGATTAGGTCGCCAGCAGCGATATCCCATGGCTTAAGACCGATTTCGAAGAAACCATCAACACGGCCAGCTGCAAGGTAAGCTAGATCAAGTGCTGCAGAACCTGCGCGACGTACGTCTGCAGACTGAGTGAATGCAGCAGCAAACAATTTCATGTAAGTTTCAGTGTGTTGCTTAGCTTTGAATGGGAAACCAGTCGCAATGATAGTTTCGTTCAAATCTGTGTTTTTAACACGGATACGGAAATCGTTAAGCTTAGCGAACTTACCGCGTACAGCAGAGAACAATTCGTCACGGATAGGATCGTAAACAACTGCAACTTCGGTCTTGCCTTTAAACTGCATCGCGATAGATACAGCAAAGTGAGGAATACCTCTTACGAAGTTATTAGTGCCATCCAGAGGGTCAACAATCCAAACGTAATCTTTGTTAGTTCCTTTATTCTCACCGCTTTCCTCACAAACGATTGTGTGGTCAGGGTAAGCTTTACGGATCTGATACGTGATTGCAGCTTCAGCTTCCTTGTCTACGTTAGTCACGTAGTCGTTAACACCTTTAGAGGTGACTTCTATACGGTCTAGTTCCGCATAGGCGCGTACAATAGTTTGGCCGGCAGCGCGAGCAGCGCGCACAGCAATGGTATGCATTGGAAGCATTGCAAATCCCCTGGATGTAAAAGAACGGATATAAATTATCGGAGGCGGATTATACTCTATTTGACAGTTATATCAAATGTTGATTTTTGTATAAGCAAAATGAGGTGCTTGTGGTAACATTCTTTCACGTGTTCTCTCAGAAAATATAAGTAGTTTCATGCTCAGCAATATTCGTGTCGTTCTTGTCGGTACTTCCCACCCAGGGAATATAGGTTCAACAGCCCGTGCTATGAAAACCATGGGGTTATCCACTTTATATCTGGCTGAGCCAAAGGTAGAGCCTGATGGGCACTCTATTGCCCTAGCGGCAGGTGCTTCAGATATTTTAAAGCATGCGAAAACAGTTAGCTCTGTAGAAGAAGCCATTGCAGATTGTAGCTTAGTTATCGCAACCAGTGCGCGCAGCCGTACCTTGGACTGGCCGATGCTTGAGCCGCGCGAAGCGGGTGAAAAGCTTGTGGGGTCTGCGCTTAATGGTCCAGTGGCGATTGTATTCGGTCGCGAAAATAACGGTCTGACTAATGAAGAGCTACAGCGCTGTGATTACCACGTGGCAATTCCGGCTAACCCAGAATATACCTCGCTCAACTTAGCACAAGCTGTGCAAATCATTTGTTATGAAGCGCGAGTTGCGCACTTAGCTCAAGTTGAAAGCGGTGTTGAACCAGTACCTGTTGATGAAAATGATGAAAACCTCGAAGCTTTTCCATCTTCAAGAGAGCGTGAGAATTTCTTCGAGCATTTAGAAAACACATTGCTGTCGACTAATTTTATCGTTAAAAATCATCCAGGCCAGATAATGACTAAGTTACGTCGTTTGTTTAGCCGTACCCGTATTGAACGCCAAGAGATGAATATCTTGCGCGGTATTTTGACTTCGATTGATAAAGTCGTCGCTAAAAATGAGACTAAAGATAAGTAGCACTAAAAAGGAAGTAGCTATATGGGTGTTATCGCAAGACTGAAAGACGACATAGCCTCTATTTACCATAGAGATCCCGCCGCTAACGGAACCATTGAAATTCTATTCAATTACCCGGGAATGCAGGCGATTTGGATCCACAGGGTAAGCAATAAACTGTGGGTGAGAAATTGGCGACTTTCAGCGCGATGTCTATCAACCTTTTCACGTTGGTTAACTGGGGTTGAAATCCATCCTGGTGCAACCATTGGTGATCGCTTCTTCATCGATCATGGTATGGGCGTGGTGATTGGTGAAACCGCCAATATCGGTAACGACTGTACGCTTTACCATGGTGTGACCTTAGGTGGTACCACTTGGCAAGCGGGCAAACGTCACCCGACATTAGGTAATAATGTGGTGATTGGTGCTGGCGCTAAGATATTAGGTCCGATCACCATGAACGACGGTGCCCGTGTCGGCTCAAATTCTGTAGTAGTAAAAGATGTACCGGCAGATACCACTGTTGTAGGTATTCCTGGTCGAGTGGTGGCAACGCCGTCGGCGCAGTCTAAAGAAACCTCACAGCGCCGCACCGAAATGGCTAAAAAGTATGGTTTTGATGCTTACGCGGTATCACCAGATAATCCTGATCCGGTTGCTAATGCCATTGGTCAGATGCTCGATCATATGCATTTGATGGATTCTAAAGTCCAAGAAGTGTGCCAAGCGGTACAAACTTTAGGCGGTAGTGTCTGTACTGAGAAGCTGCCAGAGCTTGATGTTGAAGATTTCAGCGACGCAGAAATTGCGGCAGCGCAGAAGCGTCAGAAGTCAATAGATGAGTTTGATCCCATTATCTAGCAGAATGTGCGTTTAAAATCTTAAATGCCATTGAATCTTGCCTAATAAACAGGTTAAATACCCCAGCAAAATGACGGGGTATTTAATTTCCTGTCATGATCCTATTAATACCTGACCAAATCGCTAGGTTTTATACTTGACTAAAACAGTCGGGTATGTTGAAATTAGCCTATGCTTTTTTGGGAGACGTAGTAGCATGAAACTTACATCGAAAGGTCGGTACGCAGTCACAGCAATGCTAGATGTTGCTATGCATTCTACAAATGGTCCCGTACCATTAGCCGATATTTCTGAGCGTCAAGGGATCTCTCTATCTTACCTCGAACAACTCTTTGCAAAACTTAGAAAAAACGGCTTGGTTTCAAGTGTCCGTGGGCCCGGTGGTGGATATCGCCTAGGTACAGACGCAGGTGAAATCTCTGTTGGTATGGTTGTACGTGCGGTTGATGAGTCCGTCGATGCAACTCGTTGTCAAGGTCAGGGAAACTGCCAGAGTGGAACGCGATGTTTAACCCATTCTCTTTGGGGAGATTTAAGCAATCAAATCTCCGATTTCTTGAATGGCATATCGTTAGCAGGATTAATGCATAAAAGAGATGTGCAGTTTATCTCCGTTAAACAGGATAAATTGCAGCAGGAGCAAAGGCTCAGCATTTAGCAGCTTTTGTTATGAATATAAAAATTATTTTTTGTACGTTGTAAGTGGTCTCTGTTAGAGACTACAAAGTACGGAGTGTGTGATGAAGCTACCTATCTATTTAGATTATGCTGCGACGACGCCGGTTGACCCTCGCGTTGCAGAGAAAATGATGAAGTGCATGACAATGGACGGCATTTTTGGTAATCCAGCGTCTCGTTCTCACCGTTACGGCTGGCAAGCTGAAGAAGCGGTTGATATTGCGCGTAACCAAATTGCCGATCTTATCAATGCTGACCCACGTGAAATTGTTTTCACGTCTGGTGCAACTGAGTCTGACAACCTTGCAATTAAAGGTGTTGCTCACTTCTACCACAAGAAAGGTAAGCACATCATCACTAGTAAGACAGAACACAAAGCGGTTCTAGATACTTGTCGTCAACTTGAGCGTGAAGGTTATGAAGTGACTTACCTTCAGCCTGAGCCAAGTGGTCTCATTCCAGTTGCTATGATTGAAGCGGCTATGCGTGAAGACACTATTTTAGTGAGCATCATGCAAGTGAACAACGAAATTGGTGTTATTCAAGATATCGATGCGATTGGTGAGCTATGTCGCTCACGTAAAATCGTATTCCATGTCGATGCTGCACAAAGTGCAGGTAAAATGCCGATTGATGTGCAAACAACTAAAGTCGACTTGCTGTCTATTTCAGGCCACAAAATGTACGGTCCGAAAGGTATTGGTGCATTGTATGTAAGTCGTAAGCCACGTATTCGCCTAGAAGCAGCAATGCACGGTGGCGGACATGAGCGCGGCATGCGCAGTGGTACGCTAGCAACTCACCAAATTGTGGGTATGGGCGAAGCTGCTGCAATTGCAAAAGCGGATATGGATGTGGACAACGAGCGCATTCGTCGCCTGCGCGACAAGCTTTGGAATGGTATTAACCATATCGAAGAGACTTATATCAACGGTGATATGGAAAACAGACACTGCGGTAGCCTAAACGTGAGCTTCAACTTCGTTGAAGGTGAGTCGTTGATGATGGCATTAAAAGACTTAGCAGTATCTTCAGGTTCAGCATGTACTTCAGCAAGTCTAGAACCAAGCTACGTATTACGTGCATTGGGTCTGAATGACGAAATGGCACACAGCTCAATTCGATTCTCAATCGGTCGTTTCACGACAGATGAAGAGATCGACCATGCAATAGAAACGATTAAAGAATCTATTGGTAATTTAAGGGAAATGTCTCCGCTTTGGGAAATGTTCAAAGACGGTATCGATCTGGATTCAGTCCAGTGGGCACATCACTAACCCTTAACTTAATTCACGAATAGATAAATTGGAGTTGTATCATGGCTTATAGCGAAAAAGTAATCGATCATTACGAAAACCCACGTAACGTAGGTTCATTTGATAAGAACGATCCGTCAGTAGTAACGGGTATGGTTGGTGCGCCAGCTTGTGGTGACGTAATGAAGCTGCAACTGCGTATCGACGATAACGGTATTATTGAAGATGCTAAATTCAAGACATATGGCTGTGGTAGTGCCATTGCTTCTAGCTCGCTTGTGACTGAGTGGGTTAAAGGTAAAACAATTGAAGAAGCTGGCGCGATTAAAAACACTGACATTGCTGAAGAGTTAGCATTACCACCAGTAAAAATTCATTGCTCAATTTTGGCTGAAGACGCGATTAAAGCCGCTCTTGAAGAGTACAAGACAAAGCAATCTAAGTAATACCTGGAGTTAAGATGGCAATTAGTATCACTCCCGCTGCGGCTGAACGTGTTAAGAGTTTCTTAATTAGCCGTGGCAAAGGTTTAGGCTTACGCTTAGGACTTAAGACATCAGGTTGTTCTGGCATGGCTTATGTACTTGAGTTTGTTGATGACCTTAATGACGACGATGAACTTTATGACATTGATGGTGTAAAAATCATTATCGATGCTAAAAGCTTTATCTATCTTCAAGGGATTGAGTTGGACTTTGTTAAAGAAGGTCTAAACGAAGGTTTCCAATTTAATAACCCAAATGCGAAAGGTGAATGTGGTTGCGGCGAGAGTTTTACCGTTTAAATCACTTAAAGTTAAACTATGAATTATTTCGAGCTGTTTAGTTTACTTCCTTCCTATGATGTCGACACCGCCTTACTTGCAGATCGCTACCGCGAACTGCAAAGGGCGGTTCATCCCGACAAGTTTGCCAACGCAAGCGAACAAGATAAACGTCTTTCAGTGCAGCGCACTGCGCAAATCAATGACGCTTTTCAAACGCTTAAAAATCCTATTCAGCGCGCCGAGCATTTGCTTGCACTTAAAGGAATAGAGATTAGCCATGAAACCACCACGCTTAAAGACACCGCGTTTTTAATGCAGCAGATGGAATGGCGTGAGTCGCTTGAAGATATTGCCCATTGCGATGAGCCTGATGATGAAATCGCTGCTTTATATGATTCGTTTGAGCAATACGCTAAACAGATCACAGCACAACTAAAAGTGCTGTTAGTGAGCGATCTCGAAGCGGAACATTTGCAGGCTGCAGATCAAATTCGTAAACTCAAGTTTATGGCAAAATTACAAGACGAGTTGGCTAGAGTGGAAGACGCACTCTTAGATTAGCCAGCGGCGTTAATTTTTAATATTGTTGGCTCAAGTTTTTGAGCCAACATTTTTTTAAGTGGATATTTATGGCACTTTTGCAGATAGCAGAGCCTGGACAGAGCGCTGCTCCCCACCAACATCGTCTCGCAGTGGGGATCGATTTAGGCACCACTAACTCACTTGTTGCTGCAGTGCGTAGTGGTGTGGCGAACACCTTACCCAATGAAGATGATCAGCATTCATTACCTTCTGTTGTTCGATATACACAAGATGGCGTACAAGTAGGTCTAGCAGCCGAAGCGTTTTCTGCCCAAGACCCACAAAATACCATAGTATCTGTTAAGCGCTTTATGGGTCGCAGTCTTAACGACATCCAGTCTGGCGAGCAGTCTTTGCCCTATGCGTTTGAAGCAAGCGAAAATGGTTTACCTATTTTTGTTACGCCTCAAGGTAAAGTTAATCCGGTACAAATTTCAGCGGAAATCTTAAAGCCGTTGGTGGCGCGTGCTGAATCAACACTTGGCGGTACGCTAGAAGGTGTCGTGATCACTGTTCCAGCCTATTTTGATGACGCACAGCGTCAAGGTACTAAAGATGCGGCATCGCTGATTGGCGTTAAAGTCTTACGTTTATTAAACGAACCAACAGCGGCAGCGATTGCTTACGGTTTAGACTCTGGTCAAGAAGGTGTGATTGCCGTTTATGACTTAGGCGGTGGTACTTTTGATATTTCCATTTTACGTTTAAACAAAGGCGTATTTGAAGTATTGGCCACCGGTGGTGATTCTGCATTAGGTGGTGATGATTTCGACCATCAGCTTCAAGCGCACTTTATTGAACAATGGCAGTTAACTAATGTTAGCGCCAGCTTAAACCGTTCGATGCAAATTGAAGCTCGCCGGGTAAAAGAAGCGCTTACAGATTCAGCTGAAACGGTTGCGAATGTGATTGATGATAACGGCGCTACCTTATCGCTATCAGTTACCCGAGAGCTGTTTGATAGCCTGATTAGCAAGCTTGTAAAGAAAACCGTTGCAAGTTGTCGTCGTGCACTGCGTGATGCAGGCGTGAGTACTGATGAAGTGCTAGAAACTGTGATGGTTGGCGGTTCAACTCGTGTACCTTTGGTGCGCCAAGAAGTTGAAAACTTCATGGGCAAAACACCACTGACCTCTATTGACCCTGACCGCGTAGTTGCCATTGGCGCTGCAATTCAGGCTGATATATTAGTGGGCAATAAGCCAGAGTCAGATTTATTATTACTTGACGTTATTCCGTTATCGCTAGGTATCGAAACCATGGGCGGCTTAGTTGAGAAAGTGGTGTCACGTAATACCACTATTCCAGTTGCGCGCGCACAAGAGTTTACCACTTTTAAAGATGGTCAAACGGCGATGGCGTTCCATGTTGTGCAAGGTGAGCGTGAATTAGTATCTGATTGTCGCTCGCTTGCGAGATTTACCTTAAGGGGGATCCCACCCCTTGCTGCTGGCGCTGCGCATATTCGCGTGACGTTCCAGGTTGACGCTGATGGCTTGCTTAGCGTAACGGCAATGGAAAAGTCGACTGGCGTACAATCAAGTATTCAAGTTAAACCATCATTTGGTTTAAGTGATGAAGAAATCGGTAGCATGCTAAAAGACTCGATGGCAAATGCTAAAGAGGATATTACTCGCCGCATGTTAGCTGAAAAACAAGTTGAAGCAGCACGCGTGCTTGAGTCATTAAGCGCTGCCTTAAATAAAGACGGTGATTTACTGTCAGATGAAGAACGCACAGTCATCAAAGCTGATATGGCTACACTTGCTCAAACCGCAAGTGAAGATGACGCTGATGCGATTGAAAAAGCGATTGAAGCACTAGATACAGCGACGCAGGACTTTGCTGCTAAGCGTATGGATAATTCAATCAGGCTAGCTCTAAAAGGGCAGTCGGTTGACAATATATAGGTAAGGTTATGCCACAAATTGTATTTTTACCCCATGAAGAGTTATGTCCAGATGGCGCTGTTGTTGAAGCGCAAGAAGGCGAGACGGTTTTAGACGTTGCACTACGTAACGGTATTCATATTGAACATGCTTGTGAAAAGTCTTGTGCTTGTACAACCTGCCACGTCATTATTCGTGAAGGCTTTGACGAGCTAGAAGAAAGCGATGAGCTTGAAGACGATATGCTAGATAAAGCTTGGGGCCTAGAGCCTGAAAGCCGTCTATCTTGCCAATCACGAGTGCCAGCCTCTGACTTAGTGGTCGATATCCCTAAGTACACCATTAACATGGTAAGTGAAGGCAACTAGCAATAAATAAGCTTGCTATATACCTTTGAAAAGCCAGTCGCATTCGCGACTGGCTTTTTTGTTTCCTTTGTCTTATACCAAACAGTATAAGAATTTGATCTACCCAAACCGTACGGGCATGCTGAGCTTTACCAGTCAATATACGATTGCTATTAATGGCAATTGATTATTACAGAATGCAATTGGTATTAGGTGTCTTATACTCAATTCAATGCTACTCAATTCAACGGCTCAAATTAAGCAAGTTAAAAGGGGAAGTGCAATGAAGCTTAAGTGGATCGATTCATTAGAGATCGCGTTAGAACTGTTAGAGCTATACCCCGACGTTAACCCTGAAACTATTCGTTTTACCGATCTTAACGAGTGGGTATTGGCATTAGAGTGTTTTGACGATGACCCAAATCATTGTAATGAAAGGGTGCTTGAGGCGATTCAAGCTAACTGGATTGCAGAAAAATAAGACAAATTGACCCCGCATTAGCTAATTGTGTGATCTCGATCCTGTCTATTGATTATTAAGCATGCAATGACACTTTGAGTTGATCCGCATCAATTATATTTACGCAAATTGGTCTAAATTTGGATGGGTATTCTGATGTGTTTAACCCTGAACCATCGGCTAGAATCATTTTCTAAAAAGGATGTTGGCATGCGTAAGTCATTATTAACACTAGCAATGTTGTTGTCACCAACTGCTGTTTTTGCTCATGAAGGCCACGGTGGTGTTGGGCTTTTTCATCATTTTATGGACTTAGCGCCGGCTCTAGCGCTATTAGCGGTTATTGCGGTTGGTTTTGTATGGGTTAAAAACCGTAAGTAACAGAGTGATAAACGGTTGGCTAATTTAGTTGGTCAATCGTTTAGCATTGGTTAATTTAGCGGTCTATTTCTTCTTGCTGCTGCGCGAAAGTGTGATGCATCCTGCTTTTTTGTATTTGGATATCAGACTTATCTCAATTAGATGGCTGCCAAAGGGTAGGCAATAGGGTCATTATTTCGTATAATCCGCGCGAAAATTAAAAACCCTATATTTAAGAAGGAAGCTTTTCATGGCTATCGAACGTACTTTTTCTATCATTAAGCCTGATGCAGTTGCAAAAAACCACATTGGCGCTATCTATAACCGTTTTGAAACGGCTGGCCTGAAAATCATCGCTTCTAAAATGATCCACCTAAGCAAAGAACAAGCTGAAGGCTTTTACGCTGAGCACAGCGAGCGTCCTTTCTTTGGTGCTCTAGTTGCATTCATGACTTCTGGTCCTATCATGGTTCAAACGCTTGAAGGTGAGAACGCTGTTTTAGCTCACCGTGAAATCCTAGGTGCGACAAACCCAGCTGAAGCTGCGGAAGGTACAATCCGTGCCGATTTCGCTGAAAGCATCGATGAGAACGCTGCTCACGGTTCTGATTCTGTAGCATCTGCTGAGCGTGAAGTTGCATACTTCTTCAGCGCAGACGAGCTATGTGCACGTACTCGTTAATTCGAACGTGTTAAACAAAAAGGAGCCTAATGGCTCCTTTTTTGTTTTCTGCTCTTTCTGTAAGGCTTTCTTTACTTTCTGCGGTACATGTTTAGATAAATGATAGTCGCTTTAAATAGCTTACCACTCTGCTTATGTTCACCTTTACCTTCAATCTAAAGTATCTTCTATAGAGTAACTACTTATATCGTTTTACCTTCAATTGATAAAAAGTGGGGTACATAGTTCTATTTTGTTTATATGGAAGTTGAAGCTCAAAAATTTATGTTATTTCATGATGTCTAATGGTAGGCCACATCACTGCTTCCATTTATCTCACTAAAATTACGTTAATAATAACAATAAATTATTTACGTATATTCCACTTAAAAATTCTGAAAGTTGCTACCTATTTGAGTGAAACCAATTAATGACTTTGTATCATAACAACTAGGTAGGTCAAATATTGCTCTAGCAACAAGCTAGATTTTATAATTTTTTATTACTTTTAATGTTTGTTTGAAATTATTGGAAGCTTGTTGTTGATTTGGTTGGTTGTATTTTGCGCTTTAAGGTTGTGTGGTTTGGGTTTTACTGTTTGTATTGTGTTAGCATTTCGTTTCCTCTATATTGCGTTTTTAGATTGTATTCACAAAAAATTAACAAAGTTAATTTTTCTGATACATTGTTGTTGTTATTTATTTATATTTATTACTGTTAGATTCAAATGCTACGTTAATTAAAAGTTCCTTTTAATCAACATTTTAATGTTGTCTATCTATTTCTAAATGTATCAATTAATATCTTTGCGGTTATTTTTATGTTGCGACTGTTGACATAAAAGTTAAATTTAAACAGTATTTAACTCAGAAGCGTTAACCGCTCGTTTAAATAAAACTAAAATAAATTTAACCATTCCATTATATATTTTGGAATTGAGGGAATTAATATGAGCTCTGTATCATTAACAGCAAAAGCTATTCGTAGCAGCTTAATTGCTGCGGCTGCAACAAGCGTTGCTTTATCTGGATTCGCTTATGCAGAAGAATCTGCAGCAGGAAATACAGCAGAAGAGAGTGTTGAGCGTATTCAAGTTACCGGTTCACGTATTAAGCGTGCAGACATGGAAACTTCAAGCCCTGTAAGCGTAATTGATGCGTCAGCTATTATGGCATCAGGTGCAACATCTATTGATGATGTTTTACAGAAAATGACTGCATCTGGCGGTGCAATGACTAACGCTGCCGTAAACAATGGCTCTGGTGGTAACGCTCGCGTAAACTTGCGTGGTTTAGGCTCTAACCGTACTCTGGTATTGGTTAACGGTCGCCGAATGATTGCATCGGGTACTGGTGCAGCATCTTCTGTCGATTTGAACACTATTCCAGTTTCAATGATCCAACGTGTTGAAGTACTAAAAGATGGTGCGTCAGCAGTATATGGTACTGATGCAATTGCTGGCGTGGTAAACGTAATTTTAAAGCGTGACTTTGAAGGCTTTGAAATGAATGTACAAACTGGTATGTCTGGTCACGGCGACGCAGATGAAACCAGCGTTGACTTTACTTTAGGTAACACGTTCGATAAAGGTAATGTTGTACTTAATGCTCAATACACTAAGCGTGGTGATGCTAGCCAAGCAGATAGAGATTTTTCAGATTGCCCAATCGCAGAAAAAGGTGAAGCTGGTAATAAAGAGTTATTCTGTGCAGGTAGCTCATACTCTGAAGGCGGTCACATTTGGGGCGCTAACGGTGCAGATTTAAGCGGTCGTGGCGGTGAGTATCATGAGTTTACTGATGCAGATCGTTATAACTACTCTAAAGATAGTTTCCTATCTACCCCGATGGAGCGTATCAATCTAAGCATGGCTGGTACTTACGAGCTTTCTGATTCAGTTATGTTTTTCTCTGAAGCAATGTACTCGAAGCGTTGGTCTGATCAGCAGATGGCTCCTCAGCCTATTTGGAATAGCTCTCCTTGGGTATATCAACCGAAATCTGCAGGCGGCTGGATGACTGACGATCTTCTTCCATGGGTTGCGGATGGTGAAGAAGTAAGTTATGGCCGCCGTATGGTTGAATCTGGCTCACGTGATTTCTCTCAAGTTGTTGACACTGTCCGTGTTGTTGTTGGACTTGAAGGTGAGTTTGAAAACGAATGGACTTGGGATGTTTCATACAACAAAGGTAAGAACGATTCAGTTGATACACTAGCTAATTTGCACAATATTGGTTCTATCAATGATGCTGTATTAGCGGAAGAGTTTGACCCATTCCTGCAGTCTTCATGGGAAGGTGACAGCATTGCTCCTTTCATCTACACAGAGCTGAATGCTGGTGGTAGTGAATTAGATATTATGGCTGCTTCATTATCTGGTGATATCGTTGATTTACCAGCAGGTACAATGGGCTTTGCCGCAGGTTATGAGTTCAGAAAAGAGTCTGCTTACTACACTCCAGATTCATTAACGGCTCAGGGATTAGCGAATGATCCTCGAGTAGAACCTACTGCAGGTTCTTTTGATGTAAATGAAGCGTATGCTGAATTAGCTATTCCACTTTTGAGCGATTTACCTCTAGCACAGCAAGTAGATTTAAGTGCTGCAATTCGTTACTTTGATTACAGCACATTTGGCTCTGACAATACCTGGAAGCTTGGCCTAACATGGCGCATGACCGACGACCTAATGGTACGTGGTGGTATGTCTACCGCATTCCGCGCACCAACTGTAAGTGAGCTATATGGCGGTAAGTCACCATCATTTGACCAAATTGTTCACCCTGCAACCGAGCAAACTCAAGCTGAAGTAACTGTTGGTGGTAACCCTTTCCTAACACCTGAAGAAGCGGATATCACAACACTTGGTTTGGTTTACTCTCCAAGCTTTGTTGATGGCCTATCGCTAACAGTAGATTATTATGATATTGAGATCAGCAATACGATTACAAAAGTAGACTCAAACTATGTTGCTAACCAGTGTTTAGATGCTGGTGGTAATAAGATTAATACCGATACTGCGCTTTGTCAGTCTGCAAATATCTCAATCGATAATACCGGCCGTATTCGTTTCGATAACGGACTTCAAAATGTTGGTCAAACTAACACTTCTGGTTACGATGTTAACGTAGCATATGTATTTGAAGGATTAGGTTTAGACTGGAGAGCGGGTCTAGATACTTCACTTCTAAATGAATATGAAGAATTTGATCAAGATGGTACAGCAGTAGATTACCGTGGTTACATCACAGGTGGTGTAGGTGCTTACGCTAAACTAAAGACTAACTTTAACTTGACTGCTACCGGTAGTGACTGGAGCGCAACATACGAAGCGCGCTATATCGACGGTATGGATTCATTTGCTTGTAAAGATGACCCTGCAGATTGTTATGCGCCAAGTGTTGATGCCGTTATGTATCATGACCTATCAGCAACATATGACCTAACTGAAACTGTTCGTCTATCAGGTGGTGTAAACAACCTATTTGATGAACAGCCGCCATATTACACTGGTAACAATGATTCAAATACCGACCCGTACACTTATGACGTACTTGGCCGCTACTTCTTTGTAAGAGCAAGTGTAAAGTTCTAATCAAAAAATAATGTTTAGTACATAATAAAAAACCTCCATTAGGAGGTTTTTTTATGCTTATTGGTCAGCGTTCGCTCATCGGTGCTTGCTAAAGATACAACAGGCAAGGAGATTAATGATTTAGTCTTAATTCTTGCCTATGTTGCTGACTAAAATGGCTACTGCAAGTCATACAGCGCTGCTCCAGAGGGTCTTTTGCTAAGCGCGCAGCTTCAATTTCATTCTCACAATCACTACATACCCCATACAAACCAATTTCTAACTGACAGCGTGCTGCATCTAAACGCATCAGTTCAAAGAATAATGGATGTTCACATAAATGAACTTCAGTCATGAGTTGAATCAGTTCACAAAGCGAATAATTATGCTGGTCCATTAGCTTGGCTTGCATATCCGGGAGTGCACCAATCTTTACTCTTAGATCCGATTCGATAGCGGTTAAGGTTACTTGGATTTGGTTCGTACTCACTTCAGTTGCCTACAATTATTGACTTTACGGCTTGTCAGTCTAATGCTGTAGGCAAAGCACGTTATGATGAAGATCAACTCTGGGTAATATTTTGTACCTTAAGCGACGTAAATCGCACTTAAGATTGATCTAGTCCGGTAGTTTGGCCCGTGCTGTCTTAAGTACCTGGATGATCTCTTCTGCGGTTTTAAAGACTCTAAGCTCACGAAACAGCTCATCGGCCTCACTATATTGGCGATTTAAATAGCCAAACCACTGTTTTATGCGTGCAGGATAGTAAGTACTTTTTCTGCCCTCTAGTTCTCGGTCGGTATAATCAAGCATGAGTTCGAGTGATTGCTGCCATGTATACGGCGTGGCCCCTTTGATACTCGCTGCAAGGTTAGGTAAAGAGATGGCGCCACGGCCAACCATAACGGTATCGCAGCCAGTAACCTGCATGCAGCGCTCGGCATCATCTTTATTCCAGATCTCACCATTAGCTATCACAGGTATCGGCAGCTTATTGTTGATATCCGTGATGTATTCCCAGTACGCTGGTGGTTTATAGCCATCGACTTTGCTGCGGGCATGTACGGCAAGTTCGCTTGCGCCAGCTTCATATATTGCAAGCGCGTTTTCCATATACAGTGACTTATCATTAAAGCCTAAGCGAATCTTTGCGGTGACAGGGTGCTCACTTGGCACTGCATCTCGCATTGCTTTGACTACATTATAAAGCTGCTCTGGATACTGCAACATAACTGCGCCGCCATTACTGCGGTTAACCATTTTTGCTGGACAACCAAAGTTAACGTCGACACCTTTCGAACCAAGTTCAATTGCTCTGATGGCATTTTCTGCCATCCAGCCTGGCTCTTGGCCTAGTAGCTGCACTCGAACTGGCGTGCCCGATAAGGTCTGTCCACCGGTTTGTAGTTCAGGGCAAATACGATAAAACACCTTTTCAGGTAATAGCTGGTCAACCACGCGAACAAACTCGGTGACCATAAGATCATAAGGGTTGATTGCAGAGAGGATCTCTCGCATTAAATCATCAACTACGCCTTCCATAGGCGCCAAAATTATTCGCACAGACTTATCCAATATATCGCTATTTTAAGGCGCAGCATTCTACCTCATCGCAAACTTCTAGGCCAACATAAACACGAGTCTTGGAGGGCCAGAGAGCTGCTTAGTGCAGGCTTCCAGTTATCTTCTAAATCGTAATTTAATCTTAAGCTTATTAAACAGGCTGCGACTAATATTGAAGTGCTTGCCCCTATTGCTGGAAAAATGACAGTTAAACATCGAGATATCGTAGATATATGTTTAGGACATTATTTGACCTAGCAGGTTTAATGAGCCATAAATGTGATAGATGTATATAAATTGAAATTAAATTGCTAACAACAAGGTCTAGTTAAGCAAGCCAACAAAATGTGCTGTTGGTAACCGATATTAAAGTTGATTAAAGAAAAGGAAGATATTATGAAATTAGTAAATAAAACTGCAATGACTGTCGCTGTTGGTGCTGTTGTTATCGGTAGTGCAATGACTGCTAGTGTGCAAGCAAGTCCATTTGGTTATAGTGAAATGTCAGCCGGTTACCAATTATTCGTAGGCGAAGGAAAATGTGGCGAAGGTAAGTGCGGTGGCGAGAAGAAAGATGCTAAAGAAGGTAAGTGCGGTGAAGGCAAATGTGGCGGCGATAAAGCCAAAGCTAAAGAAGGTAAGTGCGGTGAAGGTAAATGTGGCGGCGACAAAGCTAAAGCAAAAGAAGGTAAGTGTGGTGAAGGTAAATGTGGCGGCGACAAAGCTAAAGCCAAAGAAGGCAAGTGCGGCGAAGGTAAATGTGGTGGCGACAAAGCTAAGAAAGAAGGTAAGTGTGGTGAAGGTAAATGCGGTGGTGCTAAGTAAGCTTTCCCTGCACTAAAACGGGGTCAGCAAAATGCTGGCCCTATTTGTTTATAAATCCCTAATTTAGTGGGTATGTAGTATGACAAATAACAAGGTGAATCATGGGCAAGTTGGTCTTGGGCTGAGGCGGGAGATGCTCGATGAGTTTTGCCAAACTGTGCCTAGTGATATCGACTTTTTTGAAGTGGCACCAGAAAACTGGATGACTTTAGGAGGCAAGTTTGGTCGCCAGTTTAGAGAACTCACAGAGAAGCATGAGTTTTATTGTCACGGTTTGTCACTCTCTATCGGCAGTCCTGCACCTTTAGACTTACAGTTTGTAAAAAACATCAAAGATTTTTTAGATGTCCATCAAATTGGTACTTATTCGGAGCATCTCAGTTATTGCTCCGGCAGCGGTCATATGTATGACTTAATGCCGATCCCATTTACCTCTGAAGCCGTTATGCACGTTGCAAAAAGGGTGAAGCAAGTCGAAGACATTATCGAAAGGCCGTTAATACTAGAGAATGTTTCTTTTTATGCCGCGCCGGGCGCAGAAATGTCGGAAGCAGAATTTGTAACAGCAGTGATGCAAGAAGCAGATTGTAAGATGTTGCTAGACGTTAATAACATCTATGTTAATTCGATTAACCATAAATACGATGCAGTTGATTTTTTAAAAGCGATGCCTTCTGAGCGAATCGCGTATTTGCATATTGCAGGACATTATGAAGAAGCGGCAGATTTAATCGTTGACACCCATGGCGCAGATATCGTTGAGCCAGTATGGAAGTTACTCGATGCTTGTCATCAGTTTCATGGTGTATTCCCAACGTTATTAGAGCGTGACTTTAATATTCCACAAACCAGTGAATTGCTACTTGAGATCAACAAGGTTCATGATTATCAGAATCGTCACATCGCTAGTTTAAAAAGGAGCGCTTAATGAGCTTTGTTGAAGTCCAGCAAAACTTTATGGATTACATTAAAGATCCCTCTTTGCCGCTACCAGAGGGGATTGAAGCTCGACGGATGAATGTCTATCGAGAATTGTTTTTCAATAATATCGATGGTTTTGTCTCAAACGCCTTTCCTGTTTTAAAAAGTCTTTATACCCCCCAAGACTGGCAGCAATTGGTACAAACATTTTTTGTCACTCACAATTGCCATACGCCTATCTTTATAGAGATCGCGCAGGAGTTTTTACTGTTTCTACAAACTGAATACCAAAGCAGCGTAAAAGATCCTGATTTTATGCTCGAACTTGCTCATTATGAATGGTTAGAGTTGGTAGTCGCTGTGGCTCGTGACGATGGTCAGCAACATTTAATTGATATTGAACAAGTAGACTTACAGTCAATAAAACTGTGTGTGTCAGCCGCCTCTCAAATAGCCCAATATGCTTATGATGTGCAGAATATTAGTACGGAATATGTGCCAAAAGTCCCAGGGGAGACACCGCAATTTTTTTGTATTTATCGCGATCTTGATGAAGAAGTCAGCTTTTTACACTTAAATCCGCTAACAGCTCAGGTATTAGCTTATATCACACAGTATGAATATATCGTGTTTCCTGAACTCCTCGATTGGTTAATACAGACGTATAGCCATATTGAAGCACCAATACTCGAGCAGGGATGTTTGCAGTTGCTTATTGACTTAAGTGATAGAGGGATTATTAGACAATTTATTGATAAATAGTCTTTCTATTGCTGTGTCGTATCTCTATAATGACTTCAAAAGTTGATCTAGATCAATAAATGCAGTTAACAATAATAATTAGAGGATACTATGAGTCAGCCGTTTAAAGACCCATTCAACATTGTTTATTTTATTGGTTATATTCTAGTTATGCTGATCCCGACACTACCTGCTAGTTTGTCTTGGTTAAAGGTGATGGGGTTAATTTAATCCGCCTTTAAGTCTAGCTTATGTATACTAGCCGCTCTTAATGAGTGGCTTTTTTGTTTTTAGGGTAAGTTAATGGCATTAAAACGTGGCTTTTTTCTAGTTATCGGCCTTTGTAGTCTTGGACTTGGGCTTTTAGGGATTGTGTTGCCAATCTTGCCTACAGTGCCGTTTATTTTACTTGCGGCCTATTGTTTTGCTCGGTCTAGCGACAGACTTTATCAATGGTTAATGAGTCATCCTTGGTTTGCTGATTCACTTCGAGATTGGCAAGCAAAAGGGGCTATTCGCAAGAGTTTAAAGAAAAAGGCTTATATCGTAAGTGGGCTTAGTTTTTTGGTTAGTATTGTTGTTGTGCCATTAATATGGGTAAAAATCTTGTTAGCTTGCATATGCACAGGATTATTTTTTTACCTTAAAAGCATTCCTGAACTGGAAGATTAATGATTTGCTGTAATCGGTCATAATGTTGAAAACAAGACACTATTTAGCCAGTTTATAGACAGACTTTGCGATAGCGAACAATAAAATGAAAAAATCGCAGAGACAGAGCCTACACTTCTGCAGTTACTTAGTTGCAACTCACAATAAAGCGGCTTAAGCTTTATGCCGATTTTTACACTTCGATGACAATCACAAGCTCAGCCATTGAGTTTGGGTCAGCAAATTAAATAAGATTAAGTAAAGAATTATGGTAATGAATACTGACAGCTTGGCACTAATAAAGAACAGCATTAAAACCATCCCTAACTACCCTAAAGAGGGGATTTTGTTTAGAGATGTGACTAGTTTATTAGAAGATCCACAAGCCTATAAACTCACCATTGGCCTTTTAGCTGAGCAATATAAAGACCAAGGTTTTACCAAAGTTGTCGGTACTGAAGCTCGCGGCTTTTTATTCGGTGCGCCACTTGCACTTGAATTAGGTATTGGTTTTGTACCAGTGCGCAAGCCAGGTAAGTTACCAAGAGAAACGATCTCTGAAAGTTATGAGCTTGAATACGGCCATGACGTGTTAGAGATCCATGTTGATGCAATCACGACTGATGATAAAGTACTGGTTATCGATGATTTGCTGGCAACGGGCGGCACTATCGAAGCAACTGTTAAGCTTATCCGTAAGCTTGGTGGCACTGTTAACGATGCAGCATTTGTTATTTCATTGCCAGACTTAGGTGGTGAAGAACGTCTAAAGGCAATGGATTTGAATCTATTAAGCCTTTGTGAGTTCGAAGGCGAATAAGCCTTTCAGCGGTGTAGTAAAATCCCTTTATTAAAGAATAAGCGATTTTGTTTACTCTTTAATCTTTAAAGGTGAATTTATCACCGTCAAATCGCTCCTCAGGCGCTTGAGATAGCATGTAAAAGCGTTGCATGCTATTGTTCAAAGATGTCGAGGAGCGTGCTCCCGAAACCGTATTAATGACACGTTGGGGAGTTCCATGTCATATCAGGTGTTGGCCAGAAAATGGCGCCCTGCCACATTTGAGCAAATGGTTGGCCAGTCGCATGTTTTACATGCCTTAACCAATGCGCTCACTCAGCAAAGATTACATCATGCTTATTTGTTTTCCGGTACTCGAGGTGTCGGTAAGACCAGTCTTGCCCGTCTTTTTGCTAAGGGCTTAAATTGCGAACAAGGTGTCACTGCAACGCCATGTGGGCAATGTTCTGCCTGTGTTGAAATTGCAGAAGGCCGTTTTGTCGATCTTATTGAAGTCGACGCCGCCTCAAGAACCAAAGTTGATGATACCCGTGAGCTACTCGACAATGTGCAGTATCGTCCGAGTCGTGGTCGATACAAGGTGTATCTTATCGATGAAGTCCACATGTTATCGCGTAGCAGTTTTAATGCTTTACTTAAAACGCTTGAAGAGCCGCCAGAGCATGTGAAGTTTCTATTGGCAACGACTGATCCACAGCGCTTACCGGTTACTGTGTTATCTCGTTGTCTGCAGTTTAACTTAAAAAGCTTAACTCAAGAGGAGATCACCACTCAGCTTGAGCATATCTTAACGCAAGAGCAGTTGAGCTATGAAAACACGGCGTTGTCACTGCTAGCGAAAGCGGCTAACGGCAGTATGCGTGATGCATTGAGCTTAACCGATCAAGCAATTGCTTTTGGTGCTGGCCAAGTCAAGCTAGAGCTTGTGCAAACGATGCTGGGTAGCATTGATGAAAAGCATGTTATTGCGTTACTCGAGGCGTTAACCAAAGCTGATATTATGAACCTGATGCAAGTGTCTGCTAAAGTGCTATCATTTGGCGCGGAGCCAGAAGAAGTACTGCGTAGCTTACTTGAACTGTTGCATCAAATTACCTTAACGCAATTTGCACCCGCTGCCGCTCAGATGTCACTTTATAGTGAGCAAATAAGTGCTTTTGCCCAACAACTATCAGCAGAACAAGTTCAACTTTATTACCAGTTATTATTAACGGGTCGTAAAGACTTGCCCCATGCACCGGATCCTAAATCGGGTCTTGAAATGGCACTGCTAAGAGCGGTGACTTTTGTTCCAGAAAAGCCTGTGACTCGTTGGGCTGTTGATAGCCAAGCAACGATTCAGATCCCCGATGTGAATCCCGAAGTCAATCCCGAAGCCAATAGTGTGCCCAACGCAGCTGCACCGGCTGAAAAAAAAACAGTTGAATCTGTAACACCTCGCTCGAAACCTGCCTTAACGGGGTTAAGTTCTCAAGCTAACGAGGCAGAGGCAAATCAGCAACAAGCTGAAGCGTTACAGGATGAGAAAGAACAAGCTGTTGATGAGCCATTAGATAGCTTAAATAGCGAAATGGCTGTGATAATGAGTCAAGCTGAGAGCCAAGGCTTTGAGCAAGCCCTGCCAGAACTCATCAGTGAATTAAGTTCAGAAGCACATACAGCGCTAAATCAGCAGCAAGAGCAAGAATCTAGTGAGAGCTCCAGCCCTGAGTTGGATATTAGTCATACAGACTCGGTGGCGTCAGCATCGAACCAAGTTGGCGTCGCAAGCGACAAATTAGCGTTAGAAGCTAATACAGTCGAGGGCACAGAGGCTGAATCTAGCCCAGCGATTGAAGCCAGCATTAAACAGCAGCCTGTTGCCTCCAATTATAGTGACGATAACTTTAATGACCACAGTGGCAGTCATAGCGGCACGATTAGCGATGACTCGAGCAATAGCGGCGATTACCAGCAACATTCGTATGCTAATGATGCCGATAATGAGCTGGCTTCTTATGCCGATTATGCTGGTGCTTATGGCGATGCTTTCGCAGCTACCGATCAAGATGATTATGGCTTTGGTCAAGAGACAAGCTATCAGCCCAATCAAACTCCAGCTCATCAGCAGGTAAGTGCACCAGAGCAAGCTGAAGCGCTAAGCAATACTTCACAAAGTTCAACTATCGATGCGGGAGATGATCTTCTCGACGCAGTTTTAGCTGCGAGAGCGACTTTACTTGAAGGGCTAGGAGAGGATGAGCCTAAGGAAGGGGCATCAAAAAAGTCATTAGAGGTTCGTAAGCCTTTTACGCCACCGGTGAGAAAAGAGCCTGTTAATACCAGTGATGATATTGAAAGCAGTGAACCGCTTTCGAATAAGTCAGAGGCGTCAGCTACAGCTCCTAAACAGATTGATAATGCTGAGACAGAGCAAGAGATCATTGATAGACCGCCATGGGAAGAGCCTCATGAACAAGATCCCTGTGCACGCTTTGATAGTGAATCAGATAGTGAATCAGATAGTGAAACATTAGTTGACAGCAAAGCGACTGCTAATGTATCCGCCGAGCAAGCTGATATCGATAGCGAACAGCCACAAAGCGTTAGCGGTTCATCTCCTGTTCAGGATATTGAGCTAAACTTACCTGCATTACCAAGCGGTGAGTTAACCGGTAACGACGTGGATTTAAAGTGGTACCGGTTTATGTCAGAGCTAGAGGTTGGCGGCCGTGTGAGGCAGCTTGCAGTTAACTCAGTTTGCCATCAATTTGAACAGCCATTGTCATTGCTATTAAAGCCAGATCAAAAGCATTTAGCAGCTGATATTGCGATTAAGCAGTTAGAAGAGGCGATGACTGAAACATTGGGCGAAGCTTGTAGTGTAAGTGTCACCGTTGGTGTTGATGCGCAGCGAGAAACGCCATTAGAGGTAAGACGCCGTTTTCATAAAGAAATTTTAACTCAGGCGCATCATGACTTAATGACAGATCATAATGTACGTTGGTTAACGCAGAATATGGGCGCTCAAATGACGCCTGACTCATTAACCTATACGCCAGAGTTACTCGTACAGAAAGGAAAATTGATTGAGTTAATCGATATTGCGAACTTTAAGCGGTTAACTGAGTCATAATTTTACAATTGAATTTCAGCTTTCATTGCTAATCACGGTGTTTTTAGTAAGATTAGCTCAGTTTATTTGATGTGATAAATAATAGAAGAGAATTAGAGTATGTTTGGAAAAGGCGGTATGGGCAACTTGATGAAGCAAGCCCAGATGATGCAAGACAAAATGGCTAAAGTGCAAGAAGAAATCGCACGTATGGAAGTCACTGGTGAAGCCGGTGCAGGCCTAGTAAAAGTGACCATGACTGGTTCTCACAGTGTACGTAAAGTTGATATCGACTCAAGCCTTCTTGAAGACGATAAAGAGATGCTAGAAGATCTTATCGCTGCTGCTTGCAATGATGCTGCACGTCGCGTTGAAGAGAACCAAAAAGAGAAAATGGCTGAAGTGACTGGCGGTATGCAACTACCACCAGGCATGAAGATGCCGTTCTAACTGATTTCCCAACGGTTTACTTCAGTCCTAGTTGGCTGATATAGCTGGCGGTAAATAATAAAGCCCAAGTTTATCTTGGGCTTTTCTGTTTCTGATTTCTATTCATTTTGGTAAAAGCGCTACAAATATAAATCTCAAGCTCTTACATGATTACATTCAATGCCTTGCGAGCTTAATGACCTTGTGTCAGACTGCAGCCGTTTTATGACTCACCTTTGCTACGCCTACTTGGCTGTGTAGTTTTAGTTGACCTTAATCAGTATTAACCTAAATGGATTGAAAGTGTGAAGCAAAAGCTTAAAGGGTTAGGATTATCCATCGCTATATTCATCGGCATTGTTCTTTTTGACTCTCTGTTTGGTACCCCGCCTATCGCACTGAGTGGCATTGAAAAATACAGTGATAAAGTATCGATTGAAGAAGCTCGAGAGTTAGGTTTTATTCTCTTTAACAATAAACAGTATCCCCAAGCGCGAGTATTTTTCGAACCTTCAGCAAAGCAAGGCGATATTGGTAGTCAACTAGCGCTGGCAACACTGTATTTCTACGATCTGACGACTCAAGACAATTATCAGCAAGCGTATCGCTGGTTTAGCCAAAACAGTGATAATGCTTTTGCGCAATATTATTTAAGTCTGTTATACCACTTTGGTCATTACGTCCCACAAAGCCCATTAAAGTCGCTCTTTTGGCTTGAAAAATCAGCAGCCCAGTCTTTCCCTGCCGCTCAACATAATTTGGCTGTTTACTATTTTAATCTAGGCGATTATCGAGAGTCCTACCTTTGGGCAATGTATGCGAGAGGGAATGACTTTTCGCAGTCAAGAAGTCTTGTTAAACAAGCTGGCGAACACTTACCGTTAGCTGAAAAAGCCAATGCTGACCAAACTTACAGAAACACTAAAGATAAGCATCGCTGGGACGATGAGCAAATCAGCGAACTGTTAGAACAGGTATTTTAATCATGAAGATAAGCTTACTGTCATTAGAGTTAGCGTCTGGTCAAACTCAACAGTTTGGTGGGGTTAGCAATAAGACGGGATTGAAGCAACGACTTAATGAGATCTTTGATAGTGTTGTCTTTGAAGAGCTTGCAGTTGATGCCAGTGGTGATGCACTTACGATGCCTATGCTGATTGTGCAGGCAAAGATTAAACAGGTTGAAATAACTTTTACTTACGACTTGCTCAGTAAAGAGGAAGGTTTATTGGCGTTGTATTACAGCAATGCTAAAAAAGGTAAACAGCGGCAAAAGGAATTTGGCTTTGTGAGTTTTGCCGAGCTAGAACAACATTTGCAGAGACTCTTGAGCGAGAGTGAGATTAATTTTGTTGAATATTATTTCCCTAAACAAACTAAAGTTAACCAAGCGATTAAATATGCTGGCATTGCTTATATTTGCGGGGCTTGTTTGGGTCTTGTGTCATTAGTCTTTTTTGCTGATTTGATTTGGCGAGATGATTTTTTTCAAAGCGCATTTATCGCTGCCGGCATGACTTACGCCATGACTTTACCGATATTGTTATTTAAGGCTTTGTCTCAAGAAGGAAGAGAGCAGGCTGCAATGGTGGGGCAAAGCATTAGTCGACAAGTCCTAGCGATATTAGTCGGTAATGTTATTTTGAGTTGCGCGATCATTTTAGGCGGTTGTCACTTACTGCATGAGATCACCGCAAAGCCACTGAATATGGATATTACTTTTACTGATAAACGACGAGATTATTGGGGCAAGAATTGCAAGGGCGGCGTTAATATAGCGCATTTTTCTGGCGCAATTTGCCTTGAAGATAGAGCTTATTGGAAGGTCATTAGCCCCGGTATGCACGCTACTGCTCAAGGTGAGTCTTCAGCTATTGCCTTTAATATAAAAGCGATAGAGCTTAAGTAATCGAGATGCGTTCTATATTGGGATTCATTAAGCTGACTGCTATGTATCTTAAATGATTAATTCTGCCTCGTGAGAGAGGCAGTAACAAAAGCTCAGGTCATTAACTTGAGCTTTTTCCAGTTTCTTTACTGTTAATTTATTTACTGTCTGAGCGTAGCACTAGCTCAACTCTACGATTAAGCTTTTGACCTGCTTCATTATTATTGTTTGCAACAGGAGCATACTCACCAACGCCCTTAGCCATTAATTGACTCTTAGGGATGTTGTGCACAGTGGTCAGCTTCTTAACTACAGCCTTTGCTCGTCTGTCTGATAAGCCTTGGTTATAGCTTTGCTTGCCTTGATCATCTGTATGCCCAATGACATAAAAGCGCTGTTTAGGCTGCGCTTTTAAGTAGGTTGCAACAACGTCAATAACGCTGTTCGCCTCAGCAAGCATTTCATCGCTATCAAACTTAAATAGCAGTCCATCTAACGCGACATGACCTGTTTGGGCGATTTTATCGGTAAGTCCCTCAAGATCGATACTGACTCTGTCATTAATCAGTTGGGTTTCTTCGACGATTTTAATTTCACCCCACAGTGCGCCTGGGAAACCTATGATGTAAGTCATTGCGTAAACATTACCCTCAGGGCGGGTTAACTGATAAAGACCGTAGAATTGATTTTCATCAAAGCCATTATGAGCTAAAGATTTTATGCGATTATGAATGTGGCGTGATTTACCACAAGCATTACCTTTACAGGAAAACGTTTGCGTAAAGCCAAGCTTTATTAACGCCGAATGATAATTAGCATTAACTTCATACTCAGAGTAAACACGTGGCAATCTGTAATTAATATCGGTAATTTTACCTTCTAGTTGCTTTATGATGTGCTGCCCCTTATTTACCGCAGTAAACACTGTTGTTTGACCAAAGTTATATTGCTCATAATCATGAATATAAGCGCCGGGTAAACGAGCCAGCATAGGGTGGTCGCTAGCGTTTTGAAAATCTTTATGCTGCAGATCTTTAAAGTCTTTCTGTTTAACTTCGCTACTTAAATAGTTTGGATTGACACTGACTAAATCGAGCGGTTCAGGAATCACTTCGATGATATCTAGTTGTAATGCCGCTTCTTTATGCCAGTTTGCTGAAAAAGCAGAGACATAAACCAGTTTTTTATCTAGTTGCACTTTTCCGGTAAACATTGCTGCTGCTTGACTCGGTATCGTGTTTAGTGGCTTTAGAGTCCGATAAAGCGTTTTTACATTACCACAGCTAGCATGAAGGCACTCAAATATTAACTCGCCGCCAATATCGTGAAATTGTTGTTTATAGCTATTAATAATATGGCTTGGTTCATAACTGATAGGGATTCTATAGCTAATGCGGCTTAACTTTCCTTTGACATTAAGCGTACTGGTTTTTGACTTTTTTATGCTTGAAACAAGTCCATACTCGGTGAAATGACGCTTGGATTGTTTATTAATTTTTGCTTCGTTAATCGGATTAAATAACGATTGCTCTGCAATTGCTTGGTTAGTCAGCATAAGCATTGTGGCAATAAAGATTGTCATCGGTTTGGCAATAGCCATTGTTTCTCTCCATGAAGAAGGGGAGCATTGCTCCCCTAAAATTAAACTCTCTAGGCGTTAAGGTTGTGTTGGTGAAAGCAGCGCTTTTATGTGTGCTAAAAAGTGCTGACTAAAACCATTAGTTTCACCGTCGTAACTGATTAGCAAGTGGTCGCTAAAGTCGTCAAAACTAGATGACTTATTAACATCTACCTCAATTAAAAATCCATCTTGGACTATATATTCCTGAAAAGTGGACAGGGATTGACCATTGGTTGGGTCTATGAGTTCGGAAATGCGGATTAATGGCGAGCCATTAGGGCTGGTATCGTGTTCCCAAATGAAAGTGCTATATTCACCAGCGGTGTAACTCACTTTGATTTCCCGTTTATCTTCATCGGTAATCACGTTATGAGGATAAAACACACTCCAGACGGTTCTCGCGATATCATCAGAGGTTAATGCATCTACAGATGCAGCAGGCATGACAAAGATTGATGCATTTGCAGCTTTGCACATTACATCGTCATCTTGTTTTATATAGTAGCGATAAACATATTCTGGCCAATCCACTTGATTGAATTTAAATGCAGCGGGCTGAGCGTTAATAATGGAAAGCCAGGTATCGCTGTTTGTATTATATTTTTCAAACTTTAATTTGGTTTGAACACTGGTACCAGAAGTGGAGAAGCTGATAGTGTTGTTGGTCGTTTCCCCATTGCTAGGGTAACTAGTATCTGAATCTTTCCAAGAGTTAGATTGATTATCCCAGCATAGCTCCTCACGTGAACTCATTGTGAGTTCATGTTCTTTGCCGATTAAGCCACCTTCATGCACATAGCCGACGATGAATTTTGTTGCCTCGCCATATTCGAGTGTAAATGTACTTAAACTACTCGGTGGATTTAAACTGAAGTCGTGGTTTACTCCATCATTAAATAGGTTGTCACGGAGAACTTGCCAGTCGTTGTCATTCATGATTTTCTCATCGAAAGGCGTTTCAATATACCCCTGTGCAATAAGACTATCGCTAACTATATACCTCACTTCAATTGGGTCATCTGCTAAGAACTCACTCATAGAAACTTGGTTTTCATCAGCCAGTGCTGTGATGGTAGGTCCGCTGAAAGTCAGTACTTTTTCAATCGCTAAAGTGGCATTGAGTTGGTCGCCTATCAGCGCTGCAACGTGCATATGTGTCTGATAGGTAGTGTTAAACTGTTCAGAGCTAGATAGAGTTGGCGTCACTTGGTATGCAATGTTTGAATCTGGAGCGTATAACCCATCAATTAACCAGCTGAGTTGCAAGCGCAAATCTGCTATTTCAATTTCGCTTAAGTCTTGCGCGAGCATTTGTTCATATCGCTTAAAATCGATATGAGTTAATGCGTTAATTGCACCCTGGTGGTCGCTTAATGCAACGAGTTTGGCATTGCCATCATTAAAAATGTCAGTACGATTTGAATGTTTGCCATCAACCTTGGCTAGGTTTAGTTTATTTGTTTTAAATGAACGAGATAGCATCTTTGGCTGCGAGACATTGCTACGTGTGGTATCAATCCAGTTTGCAACAAGGTAGTAATTAGGTGTCTCTACTTCGCTGTTCCAGTCAATTTGGTAGCGGCCATCATTATCGGTTGTTGAGGTGGGTTCATCTGTATCGCAAAGGGTATTTGTATTGAGGTCGACACAAATATCTGCGCCAGCAATTGCGCCCTCAAAAGCAAGAACACCTTGTACTTGATGGTTATATTCAGTTGGATCAGGTGTACCTGTTACTGGCGGTGTGACTTCAGGTTGAGGTTCAACTGGAGGTGTAACGTCTTCTGAGTCTGAACCGCCACAAGCGATTAATAAACTGGAAGAAAGTAAAACGAGTCCTAATTTTTTGACAAACATATTTGTTTCCTTACAAATAGAAAGCTCTGTAGTGTTGAGTTATTAATTATCCAAATTGAGTATTTTTATACAATTATCCTAAAGGATGGTTGAGCTTAATAAAATGACTAAGAGTGTTGAAATCTTTAGTTAACGCCAACCTGTTCACTTGTGCAGTCAGTCATAACCATGACTGACTTAGCGCCACTATCAACTTGTGCCATCGTTTTTACGAGTTCACTCGGCTCTTGACCCTTGTATATAACGGCAACATTATTATGCTCAGTTAATTTGGCGAGTCTGCTACATTCAGCTAAGTCATTTATACTAATTGCACTAGAGCGTGTGTTAGCGAGTGCTAGCCAGTCATCACTAATGACCTTGCTGGTGGTGAGCGAACCGGTATATTGGTTTAAGCCATTAAGAGACTTCACATTGACAGTATCTAAAACCAACATGTTTAAGGAAGATAAACTGGCTAAAGGGGCTAGCGTGGATATTGTGCCGCCTTTAAAGCTTAATAGTTCAAGGTTATTGAAAGGCGCTAAATCATCAAGTTTAATCATGTCTCTAGTACTAAAAGTACAATTGAGCTGTGAGAGTTGATTGCTATAGTTTATCTGGAACATAGCTGCCATGTCTTTGACACATTTAGCTAGGGTTTCATCTCTAAAAACAATGTTGTGAATTGATTGAGTTCCTAGGCGAGTCACTGTGATATCTATATCGACGATATCTGTATCAGTTTCAATCCTGCCTTTTATATTTGCTTCATAGGGCAGGCTTTGGTCTATTAAAGCAAAGGCTGGTAAGCGCAGTGTTAAGTCTTGGTTTATTGATAATCCATTAGATAAGCTTAGATCATTAAGTTGTGCAATATTATCAAGGTACAGGTAAGTAAGATCGTTGATGCTTGTTGTTAGATCGGCTTTTAACTCAACTGTTTTTACAATATTATCCCGATATTTTTCAGGTGAATTCTCGCTACTTTCTATACTTTTCTGAGTCATATTCGGCTCGAGAACATCACCTTTGCCCACCAGGGCATGTTGTCCCAGTAAATCATGAAGCCGTTGCAGGTCTTGAGCAAGCGGGCCTATTGCATCATTGATAAAACAAAGCTGGAATAACTCAAACTGATTGACGACCATTGAGACGCGAGCCTGATTGATCACAATGTTCATCAGCGCTTCAAATGCCTCAGCTTCACTTTGAGTGGATGTGAGCGTTGAAATGCTATCAACGTACTCTTTCAGTTCGTCAATAGTGCGTTGAAATTGCTGAATTTGTTGAGGCTGATAACAGCTTGATTGATGACTAATAGAGTTGATAAAGCTTTTGTAGTAACTAAGATATCGCGAGGCTAAAACTAGCATTCGCGACGCATTTTCTTCTAAATCAGCGATGTTAGTACTTTTTATGGCAGATAGAGCGCTTTCTGTTTGCTCTAATTTGTCACCTAGCTCTTGAATTTGTTCTATATGTTGCTGATTTAATTTATGAGATTCATTGAGTATCGGCTTGGTATTTTTTTGAAAGGTACTAATCGCGTTTTGCGTATCTTGTAAGTCTGCCGAAATGACTTTATCACTCGCATTGGCTTTTGATGTAATGACGGTGCTTACGAAAGGTATCCACAGCAATATAAATAATATTTTAAAGGGACTTATCGATTGCTTATTCAAGGAGAGGGTCCTTTCTCATTCACGCCATGTTTCCAGCAGAGGTTGGCGGTACTATTTATGCTGTTTTTAAATATAGGCTTTGCTAAGCCTGTGCTAAAGCTAAGTACTTGTTGAAGACGCTAGAGTATCAAGTTGGCAAAACAGAGGTACTGTAATACCTCTGTTTTGTCATAGAACACTAGAAATCTAGAAGTAAAGGTGTTCCACAAGTTCATTATTTACATAAAGTTCGCACTTGTCTGCAGTCGAACTAGTAGATGATTGTACTAAGCCCGCTATCGCACCAAATGCACCACCTTGATTGCCTAAAACCGAACCAAAATAGCAATGACTTCTTACGTCAATCTCTTTATATTTTGCTTTCAGGTTTTGTGTTGGTGTATACGGCGGAAACTTGCCTTGCATAATAGGGTCGTTATTAACACTCAGAATTAAGATGTTTTTCTCATCGTCAAAACTGCCATTAAATTTCAGCGTTACACCGTCAACGTCGACAACTTTTTCTTGCGCGACGCGTGGTGGTTTAGCTGCACAGCCAGCAACGACAGCCACAAGTGTCAGTGCTAAAAGAGTGTTAAGTTTCATTGATATACTCCATTAAGTAAAATTCAATCTTCCTGATGTGAAAGGGTTGTAGATTTAGAGCGAAACTTTAACGTAATCTTGAGTTTGAGGGTATTATCTTTAGGGATGTGTTTTTTAACTTGGATGCACCCTTTAGGGTGGGGTTCTTTAGAGGGTGGAATGCTAATTAAGACGCCCCTACTTTGCTTTGTTTAATGGTCCCCGCGAAAGTTTGCTTTAATTAACTAGAATCCATTTACTGAAAGTTAATCTTCTGATTGTTAATGCTTATTCTATTCCAATATTTATTTTACTTTGTAAATAAATGGCTTTTAGAGAAGACATTCCTTTCAATATGATATTTACACGCTCATTTATTTTTATTGTAAGAATAATAAGAATGAACATTTAATATTTTAAAAAGCAGTTATTCTTTGCAATAAATAGCTTTATTTAATAAATGTCATTTTAAAATTATAAGCAATTATCAATGGGTTGACTGTTTTTTAGTCTTGCCTCTTAGTAACTGTTAATACTAATTAATAGCAAGCTAATTTGTGAGCTTTATTAATGACCATGAGTACTTGTTGTTTATTTGCAAAATGTGAAGCGTGACTATTATTTAGTATAACTTCATGCAGTACCTTTCACTTCATGATATATAACACCACTTAATCGCAATTAGCTAGTTAGTTCAGCTGCGCATAAGTATTTTTATGTCATAAAAGGTTATTAAAGTGAACTTTAAAGATTTTTCGATTCGTAAAAAAATAGCGATTGTTTTTATCGCTATTGCACTAGCCGTTTCCTTACAAATTGCTTTCATGATAAAGCAAACCGATCACGTTAAAACAGCGCTGTTTACTTTTACTGATACGACAGTACCGAGTGTGTTATTGGTAAAAGAGATGCAAATAAATATAGAAGAGATCCGTCGCGATCAGTATGCGCTTGCAGCGAATTCAACCCATGAGCTTGTACCTATTTGGCATCAGAATATCGCCAGCTTTGAAAAAGAGATTAATACTTACTTAGGCGAGTATCGACAAGGGCTTTGGGATGATAGAGATCGCATTGCATTCGCTGAGCTTGAAAAGCAGTGGACTGCTTACCGTCAGCAGGTGCAGCTTTTTCGCCAAGCGATGAATGAGGGGCGAGTATCTGATGCCAATCATATTGTTGTTGAGGGCTACGCAGATTACCAAAATACCTTTAAAGCGATGTCGGCACTTGCAACGTTAAACCAAACCTACATTAATGAGGATAAGCAATTTGCTCATGAACGAGTAAGCTTTGCAATGTTTGTTAGCTTTGCGGGTTTGGCTGGCGTTATCGGGTTTATGATCTTCGTGTGGTTTATCTTAAGTAAGCAGTTATGTGACCCTCTCCGTCGTGTTATGGCGCTTGCCGAACATATTGCCGATGGCGATCTAATACAGCAACTGGATCGCAGTAAAATGGGTAATGATGAATTCGGTCAACTTGCCGATACATGCCAGAGAATGCAACAGAGGTTGCAATTGATGGTGGAGCAAATTGCGAGTGCTGCAACTCAGTTAGCCGCTTCAATAGAAGAAGTCAGTACCGTCTCAGAGCAAACCTCCAGAGGCATGCAAGATCAAGAAAGCCAATTGACTATGGTCGCTACAGCCATGAGTCAGCTACAGGCAACGGTTAACGAGGTGGCGTGCAATACCGAAGATGCGTCATGTGCAGCAAATAGCGTTAGTGCGAATGCTAGGCAAGGCACTGCAAATGTGACTCAAGCCGCAAGCCAAATTTCAGTCGCTCAAACAGTGATCGAAGATGCAGGAAGCATGGTGGCGCAATTAGAAAAAGATACGAGTGATATTAGTATGGTCGTTGATGTGATTAAGAGCATTGCTGAGCAAACTAATTTATTAGCGTTAAATGCTGCAATTGAAGCGGCAAGAGCCGGCGAGCAGGGACGTGGCTTTGCGGTAGTTGCGGACGAAGTTAGAACGCTTGCAGGACGAACACAAAGCTCAACCGAAGAAATTGTAACGATTATTGCGCAACTGCAGGAACGGGCAAAAAGAGCGGTTGAGGCAACAAATCAAAGCTGCGAGATGATAACCACTTGCAGTGAACAAGCCTCTTCAACAGGTCAAACTATCGATGAAATTGGTGTTTCAATTGATAATATCGCCAATATGAATATTCAAATAGCCAGTGCATGTAGTGAACAAAGTTCAGTTACTGAAGAGCTGCAGCGCAATGTTGATAATATACATCAATCTTCTATTGAGGTTGCTGCGGGCTCGAATCAAACTGCTCAAGCTTGCATGGAACTAAGTCAATTAGCTGTCAATCTTCAAGAGATTATTCGTCAATTTAAGGTCGCTTAGCCTGAGGAATAATTAAGTTTCAACTCTAATAGATAAGCCCGTTGATTGTGAACGGGCTTATTATACCAATCAGTTTAAAGCAAGCAGAGTGATGGGTGACTAATACAAGTGATTAACGCAAAACAAGTTCAACCCGTCTATTTTCAGCTTTATTTGCGTCATTACTATTAGCTGAACGAGGTGAAACAGGGCCTATACCTACTGCAATTAGGCGCTTTTTATCTACATTTAAAGCAACTAACTCTTCAATCACACTTTGCGCTCGAGCCTTAGATAATTGGCTGTTAACCTCATAGCTACCCACACTATCAGTATGGCCTACAACATAAAAATCTTGTTTAGAGTGCAAAGCTAAGTAGGTTTTAATCGCGGTTAATGATGCTGTCGACGAGGGCAATAGTTGCGCTTTATTAAACGCGAAATTCAGACCATGCAGTACCACTTTACCGTTTTGAGTGATTTCATTGTTTAGGTATTCAGGATCAATACTCACCTTTGTCGTATCTATTTCACTTTTCTCAACGATATCGACAACGATTTTGTTGCTGTCGTTAGACGATTTGGCACCATCTATCACTACCATTAAATAGATAACTTGATTTGAGTGGCTGAGTTTAGCACTAATAAACCTAAAGTCTGAGTCAGGGTAATTTGCCGCTCTTATTGGCCT
Source organism: Shewanella sairae (assembly GCF_023283535.1). GTDB lineage: Bacteria > Pseudomonadota > Gammaproteobacteria > Enterobacterales > Shewanellaceae > Shewanella > Shewanella sairae. The sequence goes on from NZ_JAKILT010000024.1 coordinate 62,619, forward strand.
AAATCGAGACTGATTGGCTTTGGAGTCGTATAGGTTGTCGAGTAAACGACTACCACAAGCTGCCATGCTGCAGCTAAATAGCACTTCAAAGTTAGCAGCCTTTAAGGCCGTTAAATAATTTTGGTAGATCTGCAGTGTCGATTGCGAATTAGTGAGTTCATAGCCAATGGTCGTGCCTTTGCCTTCAACCTCAATGGTTGGTTGATTATCGTTATTAACCATTCCAGTCGCGATAACGACCTTTTCAAATTCTCGTTGTTGGTAATTGGTAATGTAAGCCCCTTGATAGCGGCTAAGCAGGGGGTGGTCTTTACTGCCTTCTAAATCATCTTGACTCGTGGTGAGACTTGTTTGGATATGCCCAATGGGAGCGCTAATATTCACCGAGACTTGGTCCAAAAGTAACGCCTCTGGTTCAATAATGGTTTGTTCAACGTTAATAATACCATCCCAGCCATTAGTAATAATCCATTGATAATAAGCATCGCCTTTGTCTGTAACACGCTTGGCTACTAAGAAGCGGGTATCATCGTCATTATCATCTGCGACTAGACTGTTTATATTTGCCCAGCTACGCCAGTAGAAGGATAAGGGTTCGTATCCGCATAAGGTGTCAATGCAATCGATAAGCACTTCTGCGCCTAGTTTATTGGCAACCTGTTTATAGTTAAGACCAACTTCAAGGGTAGAGCGGTTGTTATCGATCTCATACCCGTAGGTGCTTACTTTGCCTATAACTTCAATTAATTGTGTGTCTTTTGTTTTTTTGACAACACTAATAGGCACAGCAACTTTTTGGTAATGAATAACAGCGCTATTTTTTAAAGTTGCCCCTTGATAACGTGAAACCGCGGGATGATCGGCAGCGGTTGCCGCATAGGACACTTGTCCGTTAATCACTGCAATCGATACGGCAAAAAACACCACGACTTTTAAAATCTTGTAATACATATTTACGTCCTTGTGATGTGAGCATTAAGCGGTTGCTTACTCTAAAGCAGCGTAATAATCACATATTTATCTTTCGCTGGAGAGCACTAAAAATCGCTAAAGTGTGCCGGGTCTTGGGCAATGCACCAGTCCCAAGCGGCTTGCGTCACCGGTGACTCATCACTGGTTTTGTTACCATCCGCCATATCGGCCATCTCAAAGGCCAAGTCCATGATTTTTTGGTTAATCACATCGCTAAAGTCACCGAAATCCACCGGGTGAAAATGACGGATCATTTCACGAGCAAAGTCAGCAGTGTTGAGTTGAACGCCTAATGCCGCTCTATCGGTAGCGGGTGCCATTCTAGAGCATTCATCCCACTGGACTTTCTTGTTGTAAATCAATTTATCCCTATTGGACTCCAATTGTTCTCGATAAATATTGCTGTCGAAATCCCAAGGCTTTAACTTGGTTTCGGCTGCGTAGCTCTCAGTTGTATAAATGCTCGTGCTCAATAATGTTGTCAGCACCAATATGCTGGTTTGCCATGGTGATTTTATATTGCGTGACATGATTAAATTCCTTTTTAGTGTAAAGCAGACAGGGCTGACGTTTTTAGCTTAACGAGTTAACTTCTCTGTTTTGAGTAATTCGTCATGAATGAGAGTTTGATATTTATCAAATAATCGATCTCGATTTTGCGACTTATTTCTGAAGTCATAAAAAGCAAAATTTTCAGACACAAGCAGCTCCGCTTCACGAAGAAATTGCTCGTAAGCGTCAGTGGCGGTGATTAACTCAACGATACCAGCTGTGTCATAGCCATCTTGCCTATAGCGCCAACCAAGATGTAATACCAAACCTGTTAGAGCGGTGGTGTTATCGTTAAACTCAATAACCTTGTCATTGATATATCTGATTGCGCTAAAATAGGGTACCAGCTCGCCTTGTTGGTTAAGCGTATAAGTAAAAATGGGTTCGGCCTTGTCATCGAGTTTGTTGGTTTGGAATGTATCACCAGAGACAGGTTTAGCCATTTTTGCGTAGTAAACACTGCCGATAGCGTCAATGGATAATGGATTTAGTTGGGTAACATCAATTTTAAGACGTTGCTGCACAGCAAAGTTAATATAATTACTTCTACCATAGGTGTTGCCGACAGAGTAACTGCCACTGTTAGTATTGTCTGGAACCGTAATAGCCACTTGTTGTGGATTGATCAACTGCGTTGTAATGGGCTCCTTATTGATATAGACCACGGTGTTTTTATCAAAGTTGTCTCCAAGTAAACGAATCTCGTCACCTGCAGCCATAGCATTTGGGTTTGATTTTTTGAGCAAAGGTAACCCGGCTGCGCCAACTTCAATAAAATAAGGTTCAGACTTCGAGTGACCAATTACCATGGTGACTTCGCCCTGACCGGTGACTATTGGCATGTCAAATTGTAAATAGGATTTGTCATCATCACGAACTGTAGATTTAGGGAAGACGTTATAGACTTTACCTTGTAGCGCTATAATTAATAACGGGGTTTCAGCTTGAGCGGGAAATCCTTCCAGGGTTAATTCGAATCTGTCTCCAGACCGTAAAAAGAATTGGATTTTACTATCATCATATACAGTGGATAGTTGGCTGATGTTTAACTCACCGAGTTGTGACGAAAACAAGGTATTGGCGGGTTTCAATCGTTCTTTATCATTGATATCGAAGATATTGTCGTTATCATCATCGAGATCAAGGTGGTCGATGATGCCGTCCTTATCAAAGTCATTTGGCTGTGCAGGTGAGCCGCTTTCTATATCATCTTTAATCCCGTTGCCATCAGCATCGAGATCTAAAAAGTTGAGTAAGGAGTCATTATCTAGGTTCTTACTACCTTCTAATTTGTCGCTAAAGTTATCGCCATCAGAGTCTTCATCCAACCAATTCGGAAGCGTATCATTATCTAAATCAATGCTGCCATTTTCAGTAGCAAAGATATACTCGAGACCATCGAGAATGTCATCATTATCCATATCATTTTCAATTAAATCAGATCCGAGTGCTCGCTCTTGCATATCGTCAAATGAATCTACATCTTCATCAGAGAAAAAAACCATTTCATAAGAAAGGTCTGAGCCGCCAGCAAAGTTTTCATCAATAACACTTAGTTGATAAGTGCCAGGATCATAAATAGGGAAATTGACAACATAAACATTTGGTTCGCTGTATTTATATAAAAATATGGCATTAATTACGAGACCATCTTCGTTTGAAACATATACCTGAGGCTGAAAACGTGGTGAAGAGGATTTAAAATATGCAGTCATGGATTGACGTTTATCGACAACAAATTTAAATAAATCCCCTTTATCAAATTCAGAATCAATGACCCCCTGAACTTTAACGCCTACATCTACAGTAATGGGAGTTGCTATTGAAGGGTTATCATTCGGTTCAACCTCTATAAATGTTTTATATTTGTTTCTGTTGGCATCAAATGGGTAGTCATCCAGCTCATCAGGGATGCCATCGTCATCTTCATCCTTATTTTCCCAAGTCCCTAGGGGTAAATTGCCATTCGCTAATGCTTTACTTTTTGCTGCGGACTTTGATGTTGAAGAATGCTCGGTATTGGCAAATTCATTGTGTAATGGTTGATTATTGTTAGTGACTTTAGAGGCAGCAGGCTTTGCCATTGTCAGACTACTAGATCCTGAAGAACTAGGTACTAAAGGAATGGGTACTGAAGGATTAGATATTGGAGAATTAGACACTGATGAGCTTTGCTCTGGGCTGCAACCAGTATTGATAACACTTAGTACCAGTAAAGCAGCCCAAGTTCGTTTAGGTTTGAGCGTTAGTAATTCCATTACCATTGTAGTTATTCCTTATTTTAACGTATCTGAATGATACTTTAGGCAATGATTTAATATGCTTAGGCAGATTAATATCGTCGGAGATTAACACCTTAAATAAGCAACATTTGGGCGTTTTTTCTTATCAATGTGTTGTGTTGTTGTGTTGGTGTATCAATTTTACCTAAGCATTTAGCTATCGAGTATTATCCTTAAGGCTGTATTAAGTATTATTTGTTTAAAAATGGCAGTAGCCAGCTGTGTATGGCATAACTGTATTTAGTGGGGATTCTACAGGCTAAGGTTTCAGAGCCTTGCTTGGTCATAATAAAGGTCATTTTGGCAATATTGGCTACGCCAATCACATCAGCTAGCGGGTAGCGTTTTTCACCAAAGGGGAGGTGCTTTACTGTTAAAGTCTCATTATTGATGATTAGCCGGGTTGCACTTTTATTATGTGTAGGCAGCCAGAGGGTAAAACCTACGAGTAAGGCAGAGAGCGCGTACTGCACTGGCATTGGAATATATGGGGTAAATAGGCCATCACTAAAAAATAAGATAAAAGTCACAGTGGCGACAGACCAGCCAATATAGCCAAGTGACATGATCCAATATTTGGCAATGTCTAACGGACTGCCGCCAATGGTTAGCGTTTGAAAAGCTGTTTCGCGCACCTTACTATCATTCGGCAATGGTGTTTTCTGGTGGTTGTTGAGCAGTCCCTGCGAGCTAAACGTTTGCCTTTTATGTTGCACCAATAATGCGATATCAGCATCAAAGTGCTGCTCAATAAACAGTACAATATTAAGCATGGTTGAGAAGTTACTAATTGATAAATTCCATTCAGGATAGCTATAAAATTTAAGATTATAGTGGTGCCGCACCGGCTCTTTAGGGTCGAAAAATGCGTCAAGCTCATTGCTTGTATCGCCTGTCATTTCAACTAAAGACAAATTATGATTTGTGATGACCTCTTTGTTGGTGGTGAGCCCAAACCAAGATTTAGATTTAACGATCTCTTTATTTATTGCGTCAATAACCAGCCGATTAGACTTAAAAGCGGGGAAGAAAAAGCAGCTGCCGACTAGCGCAATAATAACTGGCAGAAATAGTTCACCCGTATCTTGATAGCCAAACCAAGCAAAATAGGTTAGCCCAGCCCCTAACACCACTAATACAATTCCAAAAATGAAATCGATGATGCCACCAGTATCTTGTAGCACAATACGGTTGTCATTCTGCTTTAAAATTTTATAGCTCATTACATCCCTTTAGGCTCTTTTTGTCATTTAACAATAAAGCCCTATTAATAATGAATAAGGCTTTTAATTACATCAGTTAAGGCTTTTTACCAAAATACCAACGGCCATCCTCATGGCGTTTGAAGTAACAGGAGGACCCTCTTTTATGTAACATAACACCTGCTTGGTACCAGATTTCAATACTTTTTGTTTTAAGCCCTTTATACTCTGAGTGCTTAATATTATCTTTCATCTCGAAAAAATCATACTCAGTTAATGGCTCAGCCCCAAAGCGTTTCAAATGTCCCTCAGTCCAATCTAGTTCAAGCATTGACTCCATTTTTTTCATTGATTTTGGCAATAAGTGAAAAAATAACTCAGGATCATTTTTCAGATAACTATTGACCATATAGTCTTTGCAGACAGCTTTTAGGTTTTCATCAGAGCCGTCATTAAGCCCAGCGTAACGCTCTAGGGCGGAAGCTGAAAGACTGATTAGCATTATGCTAGTGGCGGCGATTAATTTAGGAATAAGCTCCATTTTATTGAACTCCATTTTTGTTGCATATCCTTATATTATTTACGCTTTACCTTGAGGTATTATTTTAATCAAGCTGAAAGCCGTCGTTATTGCGTTATATATTGCTGTTTAGCGGGTGATAAAGCGGTCGAGCTTCCAACTGTTATTCTCAAAAAGCCACTGAATTTCTAGATTTTCGTCTAGGGCAATTAAGCTTAATTGCTTGCCAGTTAGACTGACGTTATTAGCACTCACTTCCGCGAGCAGGGCATTGTAAGCAGCCTTGTCTTTATCGCTGCTATTCATCGAAACATATCGCATAGCTTTACTGTATTTTTTAATTGAGGCGGCGATATATGACGCTAAACTATCGTCTTTTTGTTGTATTTTTTGCGTAAAATCAGCGCGAAAACCTGCTGAAAACATAGCTAACTGCTCTGGGGTAGCACTTGGGATAGTGTGTAGTAAACGAAACCAATTGACCGGAAGGGCGGCAATATTTTTTGGAGATGGGTCGTTGAGAGCGCCTTTTGATATCTTAATATTATCTAACTTATGGCTCAGTTGGTTTGTGGTTTCGTGTGCCGACTCTATCTCGGTGACAAACTGTATTATGCTTGGATCCGTTGAGGCTTTTAACGGCTTAACTAAAGCACTGATATGCTGGTTTAGCTCGTAAGTCGTTTGGAAGCCTTTGGCTGTTTTATTTAGCTCAGAAAAAGTGTGCTTTGATATCCGGTTAACTTTGGATAGTAGCGTGGTTCGCTGTTGCTGACTGTAATGCGCTGTATTGTCTGTTAAAGCACGCATAAAGGCTTTATTTGGCACTAAAACATTTAACCACTGCTTGCTAATATCTCGGGTCGCGGGTGGCTTGCTTTGTACTTGGCCTATAATAGGCGGGGTAAGGTAAGCGGCTTCTGCATTTGCGATGCTGATGTTGCGTACTTTATTGCCAAACACCGTGCGCAGAGCTGCGTAATGATTATAGCTTAGGTAATTAGGTTGTTGTTCGATAAGCAGGGCGAGCTCTTCACCCATTTGTTTGTTTTTGACCTTGGCTGCGACATTGCTGTATTGCGTCAAATCACACCCGGCACAAAAGCGATAGGCGAGTGTATGGTTATGGCTAAATATCGCTTTAGATTGTTTAGGGAATAATCGAGTTTCAAAGCTTAGCTGCTCTGTGCCATTGTCCATATAGAGCAAACTTAAGTCGGCATTTCTATCTTCAGGGCATTGGGCAACATTAAGCTTAACGGATTGAAAAGGCGTTAGTGCGCCAACATCGTGGGTTTCAAACGTCATTTTGTAACTGTAGTTAAGCTTATACTCTGTATTTGGCGAAAGCTGCTCTTGTACTTCAAATTCTATTTGGCAATTTGCCATAGCCGTTGTTGGAACTATGCCTAACAATATGAATAAAGTGGTAAATTTCATTTCTCTCTTTCCTTGAGTTGATTGCCTGCGAATACAATTTAATAGGCTATTTAATAACGCTGGCATATACCTGCTGCAATTTGTAAGCTGTAACCAAAACAGATTACTCTATCCGTTTAGGTTGACGCTTACAGGCTTTAGCATCTATATCGTTTTTGTAAACTTTCGTAATTCCCCAAAAAATTCATTTTGCGAGTTTTCAGCTTCAAAACTGAAAAAGTAAATGTCGTCTACCAGTTTTTTATGAATATAATCATACAATAAAGAGTAGTTTGCGTTAGCTTTCATTGAGTCTATGGTTAATTATGGCGAACCAAATGTTAGCCATGCAAACAAAGTTGAATCTAAAGAAACAGTTTGAACTCCCTTACCTTGAATAGGCAGAGCGTACAACCTTATGTAGTCGTTGTTGTTCTTTATATATAAAGTCAAAATTGGATCGTTTAGCGCTGGTAGGTCAACGGTGGTAATACCAGATGTATTAAATACCTGCTTATCGCTATTCGCATCATCGTAATACAAGTGTTGATACTGACTGGCGATGGCGCTTGGTACTGACAGTTGCACTGAATACTCATTCTTTATTTTCAGTTGTTGGCTGTTGCCCTTTCCCCAACCATTTTGTAGTTGAATTGAAAACTGTGTTGCATCTTCTAGTATTTTAAATTCGATTCTTCGGCTACTTGTAAAGTGACTTGCTGGAACGTTTTGCTCACCAAACCAAGCACTGGTGTTGTTATTAAAGTTCCAGCCTTTTACCGTAATGATTTCGCCTTTTGTGTAAGTGCGGTTATCAAACTCTGTAATGAAAGGTGCATGGGGACTAAGCAACTCAAAGGTACTTGTATTTGTGCGAGTATCTAGCGAGGAATAGACAAAAACACTACTGCTTAGCTTTGCCACTTGGGGGCTACTTAGCTGCGGAATTTTTAGTTGTAGTTTACCGCGACTATCGCTAATTGCTTTTGCATTAAATAGCTCATCACCAATACGTAATACAAGAGTGTACTCAGTATTGGCGTCAAATGTGCCAGACACTGAAATGGATTTGCCTTGTATTGATTGCTGTGAAAGCTGCGTTTGCTCGCTTAAAATAGTATTTACGCCATATATTTTTAAATTGCTTGAATGAGAATTTGGTGTATTAACAGCAATGAGGCGATAGCCATCGTAGATATCAAAGACATCATCAGCATCATCATCTAAATCAATATAATCTGGCGTGCCATCAACATCTGTATCTAATGGTGTGTTGATACTGACAGACTCAACCGTATCAGAAATATTATTGCCATCACTATCAATATCAACAAAATTACTTAGGCTATCGTTATCAACATCGTGAAAGGATTCAACCCTATCAGGCAAGCCATCGCCATCTGAGTCATCATCTAAAAAGTTGGCTATGCCGTAAGCGATCAATATAGGACGGTCTTGTCAGATTCTAATAAGTCTGCATTAGATCTGAGGTAAGCGGGTTGTCCGCAAACTTAGCCTTCCACGCTCGTGGTGTGAGGTCTTCAACCTGCGATGC
>NZ_JAKILT010000025.1 GCF_023283535.1 Shewanella sairae
AATTACTTTAATAGTAGACATGATGGTTCGCCTCTTTGATTGCCTAACCCTAAGGTTAGCTTAGGGGTGAGGCGGACCATCTAATTAAGCCGCATTATGCGGCTTTTTTGTTGTTGAAAACGTAAAATTGACATCAATATACTACTGCTTGATGTATATAGAGCATCAAATAGATGATGGCCATGACCGTAGTAAATATGCGTAATGGATTGATAACGTCACGCATATGGAAAAGTCGCCGATAATGGGTTCCATCAGTGAAATAGAGTGAAGGGATTAAAAAGAAGCCATAAAGAAATGCAAAGTACCAAGAGTAAGTGCGTTCTTGCTGTACTTCATATACCAGCATTGCTACGGCAAACAACATAGAGCTTAACCGAATAAATCGAATAAACTTTTGCTGTTTAAATATTTTTGTTGCATCCATATATTTGTAATACATAACGAATATCCATTTTGTTACGCAGTTGTTTATTTATACCTTGGTCAATTTGACTTTACAAATAAAAATCGATAAACCCTACCTAAGTTGCAGTCAATTAACGTATTTTTTCTGGCGCCTTATTAAATAGGTCCGTTATCCAATAAGATTTGTTCTCTAAGGCCGTGTAATTTAAGTCTTAGAATACTAAGCCTAGCTTGGTCGTTATAAAAAGCGTATTTATTACGCTAATTTTTAGATAAAAAAAGCCGGCTATTAGCCGGCTCTTATTGTCTGGACACACAATAATCCAAGTGATTAAGCTGAAATGCGCCTTTTAGTTCGCCACTGACCAATCTTTGGCAAAATTTGTTGCAAGGCTAAGGCGAAGATAATCAGTCCTAGGCCGATATAAGTCGATTTTTCAATGCTTTCTTGTAGTACCCAAGCAATAAAACCAATCGACATCACCGGTGTAATAAACACTAAAGTACTGATACTAGCGGTGCGTTCTGCTTTTTTAAGTGCAACTAACCACAATACAAAAGTGACCCCCATTTCAAATAAACCTACGTAAACCCCCGCAATGAGGGCTTTCATATCTAAACTTGGTAAAGTTTGCGTCAGTAATAGCGCAACAATGATAAATGGTAGCCCCACTAAAAAGCTTAATAGTAAGCTAACCACGGGATCGCCCTTATCTTTGGTGTTCACTATCCAATAAAGTGACCATAGCAGGGTACTCGTCAGTGCCAATATCACTCCAGTCATGCTTTCAAATTGCACTCCGGTAATGTTGCCCTTGGTTGCGATAAAGAATACACCGCAATACGCCACTAATGCCGCAGTAATATCGCTTTTACGTAACTTTTGTCCGAGTAATGGCACAGATAGAAGCGGTAATAAAATTGCCCAAGTATAGTTAAGTGACAATGCTTGTTGGGCTGGCAATAAATCGTAGGCTTTAAATAACACCAAATAATATAAGAAGGGGTTAAGTAAGCCGGTTTGCAGGTAAAACCAGGGGCGAGCGACAAACTGCTGCTTAATTAGCGCTAGTTTTCTTTGGGCAACTAAAATGGCACCTAGAGCGACAATAGAAGTTGTGACAGCAACGAACACTAATTGTAGTAGTGTGTAGTGAGCGAGGGCTAATTTAAACGCGGTTGCAACGGTAGACCATAAAAAAATGGCGCCGATACCGTATAAGTAGGCTTGGTTTGATGGCTTCAATGTTTACTTCTCTTACAACGAGATGACGACTAAGCGCACTGCCTACAAAAATACAGGTGGATGCGCTACCTCTTAGATTGTATGCATTATACGTTTTTTGGTGGTTTTGTGGCTACTGCCTAGATCAAATTAATACACTCTTAAGATAAATTTTAATTTTCTCCCTTGTAATCATCTTAAACGTCCCAATATAGGGGTTAAGAGAAGATTTAGGGTGATAAAAAGACTTGAAAAGCATTCGGTCTGTCCCCACTTCATAAACCAGATAACAAATTTAGTTTTTAAAAGTTTTTCGGAGGACTCCATGGGTAGAATTATTGGTATCGATTTAGGCACAACTAACTCTTGTGTTGCAGTATTAGATGGCGACAAAGCGCGCGTATTGGAGAATGCTGAAGGCGATCGTACTACACCCTCAATCATCGCATACACTGCTGATGAAACTTTAGTTGGTCAGTCTGCAAAGCGTCAGGCTGTAACAAACCCAACAAACACAGTATTTGCTATTAAGCGTCTTATTGGCCGTCGTTTTAAAGATGACGAAGTTCAACGTGACGTTGATATTATGCCATTCAAAATCATCGGCGCTGACAACGGCGACGCATGGGTTGAAGCTCAAGGCAAGAAAATGGCTCCACCACAAATCTCTGCTGAAATCTTAAAGAAGATGAAAAAGACTGCAGAAGATTTCCTAGGTGAAGAAGTAACAGAAGCGGTTATTACTGTTCCTGCTTACTTTAACGATTCACAACGTCAAGCTACTAAAGATGCAGGTCGCATCGCAGGTCTTGAAGTTAAGCGTATCATCAACGAGCCAACAGCTGCTGCACTAGCTTACGGTATCGATAAGAAGCAAGGCGACAACATCGTTGCAGTATACGACTTAGGTGGTGGTACATTCGATATCTCTATCATCGAAATCGACAGCGTTGATGGCGAGCAAACGTTCGAAGTACTTGCAACAAACGGTGACACTCACTTAGGTGGTGAAGACTTTGATAACCGTATGATTAAGTATCTTGCTGACGAGTTCAAAAAAGAGCAAGGTCTTGACCTACGTAACGATCCACTAGCAATGCAGCGTCTAAAAGAAGCAGCAGAAAAAGCCAAGATCGAGCTATCAAGCACAACACAAACTGAAGTTAACCTGCCATACATCACTGCTGATGCAACAGGTCCTAAGCACTTAGTGGTTAAAATCACTCGTGCAAAACTTGAGTCACTAGTTGAAGACTTAATCAAACGTTCTTTAGAGCCGCTAAAAGTTGCTCTAGCCGATGCTGACCTATCTGTTTCAGATATCAACGAGGTTATCCTTGTTGGTGGTCAGACACGTATGCCTAAAGTTCGTGAAGAGGTTTCTGCTTTCTTCGGTAAAGAACTACGTCAAGACGTTAACCCAGACGAAGCGGTTGCTATCGGTGCTGCGGTTCAAGCGGGCGTGCTATCTGGCGACGTTAAAGACGTATTGCTACTAGACGTTACTCCACTATCTCTAGGTATTGAGACTATGGGTAGCGTAATGACTAAGCTTATCGAGAAGAACACCACTATCCCGACTAAAGCTTCACAAACTTTCTCGACTGCTGACGACAACCAAAGTGCTGTGACAATTCACGTACTTCAAGGTGAGCGTAAGCAATCAAGCGGTAACAAGTCTCTAGGTCAATTCAACCTAGAAGGTATCGAAGCTGCTCCACGTGGCATGCCACAAATTGAAGTTGCTTTCGACATCGATGCTGACGGTATCTTGCATGTATCTGCTACAGACAAGAAGACGGGTAAAGCACAAAACATCACTATTAAAGCCTCTTCAGGTCTAAGTGATGAAGAAGTTGAAGCTATGGTTCGTGACGCTGAAGCACACGCTGACGAAGATGCTAAGTTCGAAGAGCTAGTTCAAGCGCGTAACCAAGCTGATGGCATGGTTCACGGCACTAAGAAGCAAATCGAAGAAGCGGGTGAAGCACTACCAGCTGACGAAAAAGAGAAGATTGAAGCGGCAATGGCTAACGTTGAAACTGCTGTTAAAGGCAATGACAAAGAAGCGATTGAAAAGTCTACTCAAGAGCTAATGGAAGCGTCTGCTAAGCTAATGGAAATCGCTCAAGCTAAAGCGCAAGCACAACAAGGTCAACCAGAAGGCGAAGCACAAGCTGCTAAGCAAGATGACGACGTAGTTGACGCTGAGTTTGAAGAAGTTAAAGACGACAAAAAATAATGACGGGTAACTCCTAAATTATTGTAGCGGGCGTTATGAGGAAACTCTAACGCCCGTTTGTGCAACTTTAGCTAAAGAAATTAAAATTATGTCAAAGCGCGATTATTACGAAGTATTAGGTGTCGGACGTGACACTAGCGAACGCGAAATTAAGAAAGCTTATAAGCGTTTAGCAATGAAATTTCACCCAGACCGTAATCCGGGTGATAAAGAGGCTGAAGCTAACTTTAAAGAAGTTAAAGAAGCTTACGAAATTCTAACCGATAGCGACAAGAAAGCGGCTTATGATCAGTTTGGTCATGCAGGCGTTGATCCTAATCGTGGCGGCGGTGGCTATGGCGGCGGCGCAGATTTCGGTGATGTGTTTGGCGATGTATTTGGCGATATCTTCGGTGGCGGACGCCGCGGTGGTCAACGTCAAGCTGCGCGCGGTAGCGATTTGCGTTACAACCTTGAATTATCGCTTGAAGAAGCGGTTCGTGGTTTAACCAAAGAACTACGCATTCCTACGCTTGCAGCTTGTGATGTTTGTGACGGCAGTGGCGCTAAGAAAGGCTCTTCACCAACCACTTGTGGTACCTGTCATGGTCAAGGCCAAGTACAGATGCGTCAAGGTTTCTTCGCGGTGCAGCAAGCCTGTCCTACCTGTCATGGCCGTGGCAAGATCATTAAAGATCCTTGCAACAAGTGTCATGGTGAAGGTCGCGTTGAAAAGAGCAAGACTCTTTCAGTTAAAATCCCAGCTGGTGTTGATACTGGCGATCGCATTCGTCTTTCTGGCGAAGGTGAAGCGGGCGAGTATGGCGCACCTCCAGGTGATCTATACGTGCAAGTTAGCGTGCGTGAACATGCAATCTTCCAGCGTGATGGCAACAACCTTTACTGCGAAGTGCCAATCTCGTTCAGCAAAGCAGCTTTAGGCGGTGAGATTGAAGTGCCAACACTTGATGGCAAAGTTAACCTTAAGATCCCTGCTGAAACGCAAACTGGCCGCATGTTCCGTATGCGCGGTAAAGGCGTTAAGTCAGTGCGCAGCCATGCTGTAGGTGACTTGCTATGTAAGGTTGTGATGGAAACACCAGTCAACCTTAATGAACGTCAAAAAGAGCTACTACGCGAATTTGAAGAAACATTAACAGGCCAGTCTAAGAAGCACAGCCCTAAGGCTGAAGGTTTCTTCGATGGTGTGAAGAAGTTTTTTCAAGATCTGAATAGCTAATTTTATTTCAAAGCGCTATCGCTGAAATTAAATTTATAAAACCTCGCTTTGCGAGGTTTTTTTATGGAACAACAAAAATCGCTCTTTAATTAATACAAATCGGTATAACTTATACCAATCAGTATAAGAATTTGATCAGCTCAGAACGATTTTTGGCAAACTAATTCAAGGCGAATAGCTGCAATAATGGTTATTCCCTTATAAATCTATTCAACGCAGAAGTAGGCAGCCAAAAACGTTCCAGACTGGCGAGTTTTAGCGATTCTGATGCTGTGACTCATAATAAACAAAGAGGGAACTTGAACCTAGTTTAACTATGCCCTTCGCTCGTTGCAAACCACATGGATGTGGTGAATGTCATTAAAGCAGGAGCACTTAATGACCTTGCCTCAAAACCGCTAAATTCTCGCTGAGTGACTAAATGTTTATTCTGATTGGTATTAATTGTGATATTGACTCTAGAGTCAAAAAATAATGAAAGTTTTATAGAATCTTTTTAGAACCTAAATATTGGTCTAGCAATACAAAGGACTACCATTGATGAAAGTCTTTCCACTATTACTTCTTTCTGTATTAATCACCTCGGGCTGCGCAACCACTCAATCACCAACAGGGCGTGGGCAAACCTTACTGTTTTCGTCTCAAGAGATGTCGCAGCTTGGTGACGCGTCATTTTCACAAATTAAGCAACAAGAAAAAGTCAGCCAAGATAAAGCAGTCAATGCCTATGTTAATTGTGTGGCTAACAGAATTACCGCTGCCTTGCCTGACCAAGGCTTACCTTGGGAAGTGGTTATATTTGAATCTGAACAGGTCAATGCCTTTGCGCTGCCAGGTGGGCATATTGGTGTATATACCGGCTTGCTTAATGTAGCGGTAAACCAAGATCAGCTTGCTACCGTTATTGGGCATGAAGTGGCACACGTTTTGGCTAACCATAGTAATGAGCAGGTATCACGTGCCAAATTAACCGGTGCGGGGATGCAGCTTGCCGATATTGCCCTTGGAGCTGGGGGGATTGCCGATAAAGATCTATACATGGCAGCGTTAGGTTTAGGCGTGCAAGTGGGCTACATATTACCTTATGGTCGTAACCAAGAGTCAGAAGCCGATATTATCGGGGTTGAGCTGATGGCAAAAGCAGGCTTTGATCCTGCGCAAAGTGTCGAGCTTTGGAAAAACATGTCAAAAGCCGGCGGAGAGCAGGGCCCCGAGTTACTTTCAACTCACCCATCCCATGGTCAGCGTATTGCACAATTGCAGGCAAAAGCGCAGCCTTTATATCTGATGAGCAAATCGAGTGTGAAAAATACTTGTCAAAGGGCAAAATAGCGACAGTTTTTAGGGCAATATCACAGAGATTATGATAAAGTTCGGCGCGAAAATTCATTGAATCATTGAGAGTACAATCATTATGTCTGATAAGTTCAGTACAATTGAAGGTCAAGCAAGCTACGGTGTTGGTCGTCAACTAGGTGAGCAACTAGCCGCTAACTCGTTTGAAGGTATCGATATTTCTGCTGTTCAATTGGGTCTATCTGACGCATTCGAAGGTAAAGAAAGCGTTGTATCTATGCAAGATATGCAAATTGCATTCACTGAAATCAGCCAACGTATCCAGAAAGTTCAAGAAGCTGCTGCAGCTGCTGCGTCAGAAGAAGGCGATAAGTACCTTGCTGACAACGGTGCTCGTGAAGGCGTTGTCACTTTAGAGTCTGGTCTACAGTACGAAATCATCACTGAAGGTAACGGCGACAAGCCTGGTTATGATTCAACTGTACGTACTCACTACCACGGTACTTTCATCTCTGGTGACGTATTCGATAGCTCTGTTGCTCGTGGTGAGCCTGCTGAATTCCCAGTATCTGGCGTTATCGCTGGTTGGACTGAAGCACTACAACTTATGCCTACTGGTTCGAAGTGGAGACTGTTTGTACCACAGCACCTAGCATACGGTGAACGTGGCGCTGGCGCTGCGATCCCACCTTACTCAACTTTAGTATTTGAAGTTGAATTATTAGATATTCTCTAATAAAGATAATAAGCCTAAGTTAATACTTAGGCTTTTTTTTGACATTTGCAGGGAGACACTGAGATGACTGAACGCGTAAGAGTGGCAATCACCGGCGGCAGCGGCCGTATGGGACGTACTCTTATTGAGGCGGCAAAGCAAAATGAATTTATTTTGTTAGGTGCTGCGATTGAACGAGCGGGATCGACCCTTATGGGTGTTGATGCGGGTGAGCTTGCTGGTGTTGGAGCAATGAATGTTGCGATTACCGATTCACTTGATAAAGCCGTTAATGATTTTGACGTGCTAATTGATTTCACCTCGCCAGAAGCCAGTGTGGTTCATACCGATTGGTGTGCGAAACATGGCAAAGCAATCGTAATCGGCACCACCGGGTTCAATCATGCTCAAAAAGAGCAAATTTTAGCTTATGCGGATCAGGTGCCAATTGTGATGGCGCCGAATATGGCTGTTGGCGTTAACCTGATGTGGAAACTACTTGAAGTAGCTGCAGAGGTAATGGGCCATTACAGTGATATCGAGATCATCGAAGGCCACCACAGATATAAGAAAGATGCGCCGTCAGGCACCGCGCTTAAAATGGGCGAAGTGATTGCCGAAACATTGGGCCGTGATTTAGAAAAATGTGCCGTTTATGGCCGCGAAGGTATTACCGGTGAGCGCGACAGAGGAACCATAGGGTTTGCAACCGTACGCGCTGGTGACATCGTTGGTGAGCACACTGCTCTGTTTGCTGATATCGGCGAACGTTTAGAAATTACTCATAAAGCCTCAAGCCGCATGACCTTTGCTAATGGCGCAATGCGCGCTGCAGCTTGGCTCGTGGAGCAAAATGCCGGGCTTTATGATATGCAGCAAGTCTTAGGCTTGAAAGCATAATTATTTAAAACCGCTATTAGCGGTTTTTTTTTGCTAAAAATTTTTTTGACAAATTTATTATCTGTACTATGGACAGGTTTGGGTTTTACATATATAATCGGCGGAATTTGTCAAAATTTTGCATTTTAGCGAAAGTTGGTATTTTAAAAACATATAAAAAACAATTAATTTCAATGATTTGGCTCTTTCCGGAGGTCGCGTTGACAAAGTCTGCCTTACTCGTACTTGAAGATGGAACAATTTTTTCTGGCACTGCAATTGGTGCTGAAGGGATGTCTGTTGGTGAAGTAGTATTTAACACTTCAATGACTGGTTACCAAGAAATTTTGACTGATCCATCATATTCACGTCAAATGGTCACCCTCACTTATCCACATATTGGTAATACTGGTACCAATGAAGAAGATACAGAATCTGATTCTGTTCATGCTTGTGGCCTTATCATTCGAGACTTGCCATTAGTGGCAAGTAACTTTCGAAATCAGCAATCTTTAAGCGATTATTTGATCGCTAACAACGTTGTTGGTATTGCTGATATCGATACTCGTAAATTAACTCGTATCCTACGCGAAAAAGGTGCTCAAGCCGGTTGCATCATGGTTGGTGATTTAGATGAAGCTAAAGCGCTAGCTGCAGCTAAAGCCTTCCCTGGTCTTAAAGGCATGGATTTAGCTAAAGAAGTCACCACAAACGAAACGTACTCATGGCGCAGCGGTAGCTGGCGTTTAGTTGGCGGTTTGCCATCTGACACAGCTGAAGCTGAACTTAAGTATAAAGTGGTAGCCTACGACTATGGTGTTAAGCGCAACATCTTACGTATGTTGGTTGATCGCGGTTGTGATGTGACTGTAGTACCTGCACAAACTCCTGCTAGCGAAGTGCTAGCGATGAACCCAGATGGGGTTTTCCTATCGAACGGTCCTGGCGACCCAGAGCCATGTGATTATGCTATTGCTGCAATCCAAGAGATCTTAAAAACAGACATTCCTGTTTTCGGTATCTGTTTGGGTCACCAGTTATTAGCGTTAGCTTCAGGTGCTAAAACACTGAAAATGAAGTTTGGTCACCATGGTGCTAACCACCCAGTGAGTAATATCGAGCAAGGCAATGTAATGATCACCAGCCAAAACCACGGTTTTGCTGCTGATGAAACCACACTGCCAGCCAACATTAAAGTGACCCACAAGTCACTGTTCGATGGCTCTTTGCAAGGTATTCACCTAACTGATAAGCCAGCATTTAGTTTCCAAGGCCACCCTGAGGCGAGCCCTGGACCACACGATGCTGCGCCGTTATTCAATCACTTCATTGATTTGATTGAGTTGTACCGTAAAAACGCCAAGTAGTAACTTCATCCGGGAGAAGATTTAAGCAATGCCAAAACGTACAGATATAAAGAGTATTCTTATCCTAGGTGCTGGACCAATCGTAATTGGTCAAGCCTGTGAGTTTGACTACTCAGGCGCCCAAGCCTGTAAAGCCCTACGCGAAGAAGGCTACCGAGTTATTCTAGTTAACTCTAACCCTGCAACGATTATGACTGATCCAGAGATGGCCGATGCGACATACATCGAACCGATCCACTGGGAAGTTGTACGTAACATTATTGCTAAAGAGCGTCCTGACGCGATTTTGCCAACAATGGGCGGCCAGACTGCACTTAACTGTGCACTTGAGCTTGAAAGCCGCGGCGTACTAAAAGAGTTTAACGTTGATATGATTGGCGCAACTGCCGATGCAATCGACAAAGCGGAAGACCGTAGCCGTTTCGACAAAGCAATGAAGTCGATTGGTCTTGAGTGTCCGCGTGCGGGTATCGCACATAATATGGAAGAGGCTTACGGTGTATTAGACCAAGTTGGCTTCCCATGTATTATTCGTCCGTCTTTCACCATGGGTGGCAGCGGCGGCGGTATCGCCTATAACAAAGAAGAGTTTGAGGATATCTGTTCTCAAGGTCTTGAGTTATCGCCAACTAACGAACTGCTTATCGACGAATCTTTGATTGGTTGGAAAGAGTACGAGATGGAAGTGGTTCGCGACCGCAACGATAACTGTATTATTGTTTGTGCAATCGAAAACTTTGACCCAATGGGTGTGCACACTGGTGACTCAATCACTGTTGCGCCAGCACAAACACTAACGGATAAAGAATACCAGTTGATGCGTAATGCATCGCTAGCGGTTCTACGTGAGATTGGTGTTGAAACTGGTGGTTCAAACGTACAGTTTGGTATCAACCCGAAAGATGGCCGCATGGTTATCATCGAGATGAACCCACGTGTATCGCGCTCATCTGCATTGGCATCTAAAGCAACGGGTTTCCCAATTGCTAAGATTGCAGCCAAGCTAGCAGTAGGCTTTACACTTGATGAGTTAAGCAACGACATTACTGGCGGCGCGACTCCTGCATCATTTGAACCTGCAATCGATTATGTTGTGACTAAAATTCCTCGCTTTAACTTCGAGAAATTTGCCGGTGCAAACGACCGTCTAACCACACAGATGAAGTCTGTGGGTGAAGTGATGGCGATTGGTCGTACATTCCAAGAGTCACTGCAAAAAGCGCTTCGCGGCCTTGAAGTTGGCAAGAATGGTTTGTGTCCACAAATCGACTTGGCAGATCCAGAAGCATTATCTCGCATTCGTCATGAGCTTAAAGAGCCAGGCGCAGAGCGTATTTGGTATATTGCTGACGCATTCCGTGCCGGTCTTTCTGTTGAAGATATCTTTGGTCTAACTAACATCGACCCATGGTTCCTTGTGCAACTTGAAGACTTACTTAAATCTGAAGCAGACGTTGCTGAAGCCGGTCTTGCTGGTTTGAATGAAGATTTCTTACGTAAGCTTAAGCGCAAAGGTTTTGCAGATTCGCGTCTAGCAGCACTTGCTGGTGTAAGCGAAACTGAAGTACGTAAGCTACGTACTCGTTTCGAAATCCACCCAGTTTACAAGCGTGTTGATACCTGTGCGGCTGAATTCTCAACTGATACGGCTTACATGTACTCTACTTATGAAGAAGAGTGTGAAGCCAACCCGTCTAACCGTGACAAAATCATGGTACTAGGTGGCGGTCCAAACCGTATTGGTCAAGGTATTGAGTTTGATTACTGTTGTGTGCACGCGGCGTTAGCGCTACGTGAAGACGGCTATGAAACCATCATGGTTAACTGTAACCCTGAAACGGTTTCTACCGACTACGACACATCAGATCGCTTGTACTTCGAGTCAGTGACATTTGAAGATGTGCTTGAAATCGTGCGTATCGAGAAGCCAAAAGGCGTTATCGTGCAGTACGGTGGTCAAACACCACTTAAATTAGCACGTGACCTAGAAGCTGCTGGTGTACCGATTATTGGTACCAGCCCAGATGCAATCGACCGCGCTGAAGACCGTGAGCGTTTCCAGCAGGCGATTGAACGTTTAGGCATGAAGCAGCCTGAAAACGATACTGTAACCACAGTTGAAGGCGCAGTTATTTCTGCTGAGCGTATCGGTTACCCACTTGTTGTTCGTCCATCTTATGTACTTGGTGGCCGCGCAATGGAAATCGTCTATGACGAGCAGGACTTGCGTCGTTACTTTAACGAAGCGGTAAGTGTATCTAACGCGTCTCCAGTGCTACTTGACCGTTTCCTAGACAACGCAATCGAAATCGACATCGATGCAGTGTGTGATGGCGAAACTGTTGTGATTGGTTCAATCATGGAGCATATCGAACAAGCGGGTGTTCACTCTGGTGACTCTGGTTGTTCACTTCCGCCATATAGCCTAAGCCAAGACATTCAAGACCGCATGCGTGAGCAAGTGGGTAAACTGGCAATGGAGTTAGGCGTAGTAGGTCTAATGAATGTGCAGTTTGCGGTGAAGGATAACGAGATCTACATGATTGAAGTTAACCCTCGTGCAGCGCGTACCGTGCCATTTGTATCGAAAGCGACTGGTGTACCATTAGCTAAGATTGCAGCACGTGTGATGGCAGGTCAAAGCCTTAAGTCACAGAACTTCACCGAAGAAGTTATTCCGCCATTCTACTCTGTAAAAGAAGTGGTATTGCCGTTTAACAAGTTCCCTGGTGTTGACCCACTGCTTGGCCCTGAAATGCGCTCAACCGGTGAAGTTATGGGTGTGGGTGACACGTTTGCAGAAGCCTATGCTAAAGCACAGCTGGGTGCGACTTCTGAGGTACCTAAGTCTGGCCGTGCATTATTGTCAGTTCGTAATAGCGACAAAGCACGTGTAGCTGATTTGGCTGCTCAATTAATTGAGCTTGGTTACCAAATTGACGCCACTCACGGTACTGCAGTTATCTTAGGCGAAGCGGGCATTAACCCACGCTTAGTTAACAAGGTACATGAAGGTCGTCCACACATTCTTGACCGTATCAAGAATGGTGAGTACACCTATATTGTTAACACGACTGAAGGTCGTAAGGCGATTGAAGACTCACGTCAGCTACGTCGTGGTGCACTGCGTTACAAAGTTAACTATACAACGACTTTGAATGCTGCCTTTGCAACTTGTATGGCACACTCTGCGGATGACCGCTCGAATGTGACATCAGTACAAGAGCTGCATAAGCGTATTACTAAGTAAGTTAAGCGAAGCTTGAAATAAAAGGCCGCGAATAGCGGCCTTTTTTATTATTTGATGCTAATCGCTGCGATAGAACAGATATTAAATAAAAATTTATGCGGCTTTGCTAGCAACTGCGTTGAAGGTTGAGTAAGCTCTACTTTCTTGTACTGTTTGCTATTTCATTGCGGCATGCATTTTTTTATCAAGCAAGGCGAATGAGATTTTACGGCGATAAATTTAGTTCAACCGTTATTGATCTCGTGAGCAAGTACAGATTAGGGTGCATCGGTTGCCCTCTGCGTTTACAATAACGTAATTCCACCAGATTTTTCCTCGCTGATACTTAATTCAGTGGGGCCTGCTTTTGTTTTAAAGGAGACGAAAGAAGCTTATGAGTACGGTTCCAATGACCATTGTCGGTGCTGCACAGCTGCGCAAAGAATTAGATCACCTTAAATTTGAGCGTCGTCCAAAGATTGCCGAAGCAATTGGCGAAGCGCGCGAATTAGGCGACTTAAAAGAAAATGCTGAATATCACGCTGCCCGTGAAGAACAGGGTTTATGTGAAGCACGTGTAAGAGATATTGAAGGTAAGTTGTCGCACGCGCAGATCATCGATGTGACTACTATGGCTAACAATGGCCGCGTAATCTTCGGTTCAACTGTCACCATTTTAAATGTTGATACAGACGAAGAAGTGACTTATCGCATTGTCGGTGAAGATGAAGCTAACATTAGAGAAAACCTGCTATCTGTTAGTTCACCAATTGCACGTGGTCTAATTGGTAAGAACTTAGATGATGAGATCTCAATCGTAACGCCAGGCGGCACTAACGATTTTGAAATCATTAAAGTCGACTATATCTAAGTTTGCTTATTTAAGCTAACTAGGCTTAAAAGGCGACTAGAGTCCAGACTTCATAATATTAAAAAAACCGCTTTTTAGCGGTTTTTTTATGGATGAAATTGGTATAAACACCGAATAATCATTTGTATAGCGCTCTAGTAGGGTTTAGTATGCGTGGTAATCTAAAGATATTTTAAAGGTAGTGAGTGCAGTTATTTTGGCGGTTTGGGCTTATCTTGTTATTGATAGCGGGGGGATTATTTACTCCTGTTACAACAAGTGCGTCTGAATTAAACCAAAACAACCTGCCACAGTCTCAGATATTAGCCGTTGATTTCCATTCGACTTCTGATATTTCCAATCAGCCTACTAATGTCTTGGAGATGCTTTATGTGGATAGCGAAGCACAAAGTCGCCTAGGTATACCACTCACTCTTAAAGACACACCGGCAAAAAATACCGATAATAGAGACTCTGAATATGCGCCGTTAGTTTCGCAGCGTTTTATTAGTTTCTCGCAACACGATCCGTTACAGAGCCGACCAGACTATCAACTCGCCTTTGAGTTTTCAGTGCCTCCAGTGCCTTGCTTTACTGTGGGGTACCGGGTGGATATGGCGCCAGCCGTTGAATGGGCACTGCATATTGCTAGCCCTTCCAATCGTCTTTCCGCATGGAAAGAGACCAATACCCTCTATCGTTTCTCTCAATCTCGTCTTGCTAGCTAAGCAGAGATATACCGCTTGGTTATCGAATTAAACCTTATTTAACCTTTTAATTCGTTATCGAGAAATACCGTCTGCATTATTAGCTGTGATTCGTCGTTGTGACTACTAGCCTAGATGATGCTTGCATTGCTTGCTTAGTCGATTGTAAACACTGAAATTCTATGTGTTGCTGTCACTAGGAGACAATGAAGCTTGATGCTAGCAAGTCATAGTATGGTGAGTCCTCGTGTTAATGCCCTTAATATTTTGATTCTAAGGGGATAAATTTGGCAGCTAAATATGACGGTTTGTTCTGGCTAGGTTTTTGGCTATGACATATTTCTCGATAGCTACTCGATTACTAATGAGTTACTGGCATTGATTAACCAGTCTCTCTTTGGTGATCCTCACTTACGTTAAAGTGAAGAGAGAAATATGCGACAACAAAATAGTCCGACCTTATTAAACCATTATTCAGCTTGGAAATATGTGCTGCTTATCGTCACTGTTATGGTGATGCTGTTTAGTGCATTACCGACATTTTTCGGTGAAGATGCTGCAGTGCAAATTAGTCCTGAAGCACAGTTAAAAGTTAACCCACTCGAGCTACACCAATTACTTATCTCAAATGGTATCAGCGTTAAACGTATCGACCAGTCTCAAGGTGATACCTTGGTTGTGCTTGGCGACAATAGTCAGCAAAGCCAACTAAAAACCTTGTTAACGAGTCAAGTTAACGACCCTTCTAAACTGACATTAACGTTAGCGCCTGCAGCCCCTAATTGGTTGTTATACCTTGGTTTCTCCCCTATTAAGCTTGGCCTTGATCTGCGCGGCGGCGTGCAGTTTTTACTCGATGTTGAAATAGAGCCAGTGTACAAGCTGCACTACAGTACCTTTGTCGACTCTGTACGTCAGTTTGTGCGCACCAGTGACCTGTATGGCGTGGCTGTGCAGTATCAAGTGGATGGTAGTGTAAATATTACGACTAAAGATCTGCAGCAGCGAGCAGCGATAAGAGACTTCGTCAGTCAACAATACCCTAACTGGCAAATGTCTAATTCTGGAGAGCGTGGTTTAAGCCTTGATATCTCTGATGCTGAAAAAATTAATATTCGCAATCTTACGGTTACCCAAAACCTGCAAATTATGCGCAGTCGCATTGAGCAGCTTGGCATTACTGAAGCGGTTGTTCAGCGTCAAGGTGAACACAGGATCCGCATTGAACTGCCAGGTGTACAAGATCCTGCAGCAGCTAAATCTGTGATTGGTGCGACCGCGAGTTTAGCTTTTTATCAGGTGAAACAAGCGGGTTCTGTTAATGCTAAAACCTTAAAAGATGAGCAAGGCGAGCCAGTATATGTAGCAAGGCGTCCCGTATTAGGCGGCGAGCATATTGTCGATGCCCGTGCGTCGCTCGGAGAAATGGGGTTGCCTGAGGTGGTCATCCATCTTGATCGCGACGGCGGCAGAATGATGTCTGACTTTTCTCGGGATAATATCGGTAAACCAATGGCGACGTCATATAGTGAATATAGTCGTGATGATAATGGCCAAATCAGACAAACCACTGAGGTGATTAGCGTCGCGACCATTCAGGCACAACTTGGGGACCGCTTTAGTATTACTGGGGCGGGGGATTATGATGAGGCGCAACAACTGGCGCTGTTGCTTCGAGCGGGTTCAATGACAGCACCTGTGACCATTGTAGAGGAGCGTACTATTGGCCCGAGCCTAGGTGAAGAAAATATTACCAATGGCTTTTCGGCTCTCGCTCTGGGGATGGGGGTAACTTTGTTGTTTATGGGGCTGTGGTATCGCCGTTTAGGTTGGATCGCCAATGTCGCTTTGATGGCAAATATGATTCTCATTTTTGGCTTGATGGCATTAATCCCCGGCGCTGTACTGACTTTACCTGGCATTGCGGGGTTAGTACTTACTGTTGGTATGGCTGTTGATACCAACGTACTTATTTTTGAGCGAATAAAAGACAAGCTAAAAGAGGGGCGCAGTTTTGCACACGCGATAGATAGAGGATTTGATAGTGCCTTTTCAACCATTGTCGATGCTAACTTCACCACCATGATCACTGCTGTTGTGCTTTATGCCATTGGTAATGGGCCTATTCAAGGCTTCGCGTTAACACTGGGCTTGGGGCTTTTGACTAGTATGTTTACTGGGATATTTGCATCTCGCGCATTGGTTAACTGGGTTTATGGTCGTGACTTTAGTCGTAACGTGAAGGTGTAATCAAAATGAATATTATTAATCGCCAAAATTTAAAAAGCTTAAGCACATTAACTAAAGCACGTTACCTTTCGAGCCTGGCATCTTTACTGATTATGCTGTCGTCAATCGCAATTATTTTGGTTAATGGCTTTAACTGGGGACTGGATTTTACTGGTGGTGTTGTCACCGAGGTAAAAATTGATCCAAAAATAAAGTCTGAACAAATTAGTCAGTTATTAGGACAAGGGTCTGCACAAGAAGTCAGTGTTATCTCGGCTGGAGAGCCAGGGCGTTGGGTACTGCGTTACGCAAAAGTGGATAATGCCGCAACGGGGGATATCAAAACGGTATTGGCACCCTTAACTAATGATGTTGAAGTGCTTAATTCCAGCATTGTTGGACCACAAATTGGGCAGGAGCTAGCAGAGCAGGGCGGATTAGCGTTATTGGCGGCGATGTTATGTATCTTAGCTTATTTGAGCTTTCGCTTTGAATGGCGTCTGGCAAGTGGAGCCTTGCTCGCGCTATTTCACGATGTCATATTTGTACTGGCGTTTTTCTCATTAACTCAGATGGAGTTTAACTTAACCATTTTAGCGGCGGTGTTGGCTATTTTAGGTTATTCACTTAACGATTCGATTGTGATTGCGGACAGAGTGCGTGAGGTATTAATTGCTAAGCCGAAAATGGCCACTGATGAGATTTGTAGTAGCGCAGTTAAAGCAACTTTCTCAAGGACTATGGTGACCAGCGGTACAACCTTGTTTACCGTTGGCGCGCTGTGGATTATGGGTGGAGCACCTTTACAAGGCTTCTCTATTGCCATGTTTCTCGGGATTATGATTGGCACCTTGTCGTCAATTTCGGTAGGAACGTGTCTGCCTGAATTATTGAAAGTTAAAGCAGAACACTATGAGGTAACGCCGATTAGTGACACGCCGTAGAATTTTATTCGTATAAACATAGGATAAAAAAAGAGCCGCTGATTAATCAGCGGCTCTTTTTATTTATCTTGCATTGACAGCGATAAAGATTAAAGCTGTCTTTGCTAATTACTTTGCCTTTGGCACAGCAATTTTCATTTCTTCAGACTGACGGAACAGTACTAGAACGTGACCGATAAGCTGTACTTTTTCAGCTTTAGTTTCACGTACAATGGCATCTACGATAGCGTTTTTAAGTTCTCTGTCACCAGAGGCTACTTTCACTTTAATCAATTCATGATAAGAAAGTGCATTATCAATTTCAGCCAGTACACCTTCAGTCAAGCCGTTGCCACCAAGCATCACTACAGGCTTGAGACTGTGCGCTAAGCCTTTTAAGTGCTGTTTTTGTTTGGTTGTTAAGTTCATTTATACCAACTTTATGCTGAGTTACTGTTGAAAACCCGCTATTCTACCCTTATATATGCTTTGTGTAACTCTCAATTTTGTTGCGGATTTTAAATGTCAGGAAAAAAACGAACGGCTAGCTCCTCTCGCTGGATGCAGGAACATTTCGACGATCACTATGTCAAACTGTCGCAAAAGCGCGGTTTAAGGTCACGTGCGGCCTTTAAGCTTGAAGAGATCCAAGAAAAAGATAAACTCATTCGGCAGGGAATGACAGTTGTCGATTTAGGTGCTGCACCGGGTGGTTGGTCGCAAATAGCGGTTAAATTAGCCGGAGACAAAGGCAAAGTTATCGCATGCGATATTTTACCTATGGACCCTATCGTTGGTGTTGATTTCCTACAGGGCGATTTTCGCGAAGAAAAAGTACTGGATGCATTATTAACCCGTGTTGGTGATGCTAAAGTTGATGTGGTGCTGTCTGATATGGCACCTAATATGAGTGGTTCTGGTGGCGTTGACCAACCTCGAGCCATGTATTTAGTAGAGCTTGCGTTAGATATGTGCCATCAAGTATTGGCACCAAACGGTTGTTTTGCAGTTAAAGTCTTTCAGGGGGAGGGCTTTGATGAATACATGAAAGCGGTTAAAGAGGCGTTTAAAACGGTTAAAACACGTAAGCCTGACTCTTCGAGACCGCGTTCTCGTGAAGTCTATCTTGTGGCGACAGGCTACAAGTTATAGTAATCTATCGTAAGTACTCTAACATTTGTTTTCGAAAGACTTTAAAAGAGGTCGAGTAATTTGAGTGACATGGCAAAAAATTTAATTCTCTGGGTTGTCATCGCTGTAGTGTTGATGTCAGTTTTTCAGGGCTATTCCCCCTCTTCTTCAACTAAGACGAAGATGGATTATTCAACCTTTTTAGACGATGTTCGTTCTGGGCAGATTAATACTGTCGAAGTAAAGAGCGATCAACGTACCATTGAAGGAACAACCACAACCGGTGAAAAGTTTGTCACCATCATGCCAATGCCAGATCTTGATTTAATCAATGATCTTGACCGTAAAGGCATCATGATGAAAGGCCAAGAGGCTGAAGAGTCGGGTTTCTTAACCCAAATCTTTATTTCTTGGTTCCCAATGCTATTGCTAATCGGTGTGTGGATATTCTTCATGCGTCAGATGCAAGGCGGTGGCGGTAAAGGCGCGATGTCATTTGGTAAGAGTAAAGCCAAATTGATGAGCGAAGACCAAATTAAAACGACTTTTGGTGACGTTGCAGGTTGTGACGAAGCAAAAGAAGACGTTAAAGAATTGGTTGATTACCTAAAAGAGCCGACTAAGTTCCAGAAGCTAGGTGGCCGTATTCCAACAGGTGTGTTGTTAGTAGGCCCACCTGGTACAGGTAAAACTTTGCTTGCTAAGGCGATTGCTGGTGAAGCGAAAGTACCATTCTTTACTATTTCAGGTTCTGACTTCGTAGAAATGTTTGTGGGTGTTGGTGCATCTCGTGTACGTGACATGTTCGAGCAAGCGAAGAAATCTGCACCTTGTATTATCTTTATCGATGAAATCGATGCTGTAGGTCGTCAACGTGGCGCTGGTGTTGGTGGTGGTCACGATGAGCGTGAGCAAACACTTAACCAAATGCTAGTTGAGATGGATGGTTTCGAAGGTAACGAAGGTATTATTGTTATCGCCGCGACTAACCGTCCAGACGTACTTGATGCTGCACTACTTCGTCCAGGCCGTTTTGACCGTCAGGTAGTTGTTGGTTTACCAGACGTACGTGGTCGTGAGCAAATTCTTAAAGTGCATATGCGCAAAGTGCCTTTGGCTGACGGCGTAAAAGCAAGTGTTATTGCTCGTGGTACACCAGGTTTCTCTGGTGCAGACCTTGCGAACCTTGTAAACGAAGCGGCATTATTTGCTGCTCGTAACAGCCGCCGTGTTGTAGGTATGGAAGAGTTTGAAAGTGCAAAAGACAAAATCATGATGGGTGCTGAGCGCCGGACTATGGTGATGTCTGAAGACGAAAAAGAGATGACGGCTTATCATGAAGCGGGTCATGCAATCGTAGGTTGTTTAGTCCCTGAGCACGACCCTGTGCACAAGGTGACTATTATTCCTCGTGGTCGTGCGCTTGGTGTGACGTTCTTCTTGCCGGAAGCTGATGCAATCAGCCAAAGCCGTCGTAAACTTGAGAGTCAAATTTCGGTTGCATATGGCGGACGTATTGCTGAAGATATTATCTACGGCAGTGAAAAAGTATCGACAGGTGCATCGCAAGACATTAAGTATGCAACATCTATTGCGCGTAACATGGTTACCCAGTGGGGCTTCTCTGACAAGTTAGGTCCAGTACTTTACGCTGAAGATGAAAATGAAGTGTTCCTTGGACGCAGCATGGGTAAATCTCAGCATATGTCTGATGACACCGCTCGTATTATCGACGCTGAAGTGAAGCAATTAATTGATGCTAACTATCAACGTGCTCATACTTTCTTAACTGAAAATATGGATATTCTACATGCGATGAAAGATGCATTGATGAAGTACGAAACCATTGACGCCAATCAAATTGATGACCTAATGGAACGTCGTGAAGTACGTATGCCTGCTGAGTGGGAAAAAGATCAGCAGTCAAACGACAAAGACAACAATGATACTTCTTCTGAAAAGAAAGAAGAGATCAAGGAAACTAAAGAAGACAAGCCTGACGTCAGCGAAGCTGATGAGTCACCAGCTAAGTAAACTTTAGTGGAATAAAGAAAACCCCTTCTAGGGGTTTTCTTGTTTACGGAACTTTATTTTGTCTAAATTAACCTGCACTGATAAAACCTTGGACTTGAGCTACCCCTTGGTTATGGGGATCCTCAATGTCACCCCAGACTCTTTTTCAGATGGTGGTGAATTCGCATCATTTACGACAGCTTGTCAGCAAGCAGACTTGATGGTGGCGCAAGGCGCCAAGATTATTGATATTGGCGGTGAGTCTACTCGCCCTGGCGCACAAGACGTGTCAGCTGAAGATGAGCTAGCGCGAGTATTGCCGTTAATTGAGTACATAAGCGCTAAGCATGATGTTTGGATTTCTATCGATACCAGTAAAGCTACCGTAATGGAAGCCGCGGTGAATGCTGGCGCGCATTTGATTAATGATGTCAGGGCGCTACAAGAGCCAGGGGCACTTGATATTGCTGCAAAGCTTAATGTGCCTGTTTGCTTAATGCATATGCAAGGGCAGCCACGAACCATGCAAGATGCGCCTCATTATGATGACGTCATAGCTGATATTAGTCAGTTTTTTGAGCAACGAGTTTCAGCTTGTGTTGCCGCAGGCATCAAGCGCGAAAATATTGTGCTTGATCCTGGTTTTGGGTTCGGCAAATCATTGGCTCATAATTATGAGCTACTGAATCGCATGAGCGAGTTTTCTGTATTTAACTTGCCTATTCTGGCTGGGCTTTCACGTAAGAGTATGTTTGGTCAATTACTCGGACGTGAAGTGTCACAAAGATTAAGCGCAACACTTGCTGGTAATATGCTGGCAATACAGGCTGGCGCCAAAGTTGTGCGGGTACATGATGTGCAGGAAACTTGCGATATGATTGCAGTATTAGCAGCCACACAGAATTATAAAACTTTAGCTTAGCACTTGGCTTTTTATGCCACTGTTCAGCTAAGGTCAGTATTGTTTAGGTAGAGTGCTTAATGAATTATTTTCTACCGATATTTTGAGTTTGGAGTTTAAGTGAAACAAAGACAATTTTTTGGTACCGACGGCATTCGCGGTAAAGTAGGCGCGGGTAAAATGACCCCAGAATTGGCGCTTAAGCTTGGTTGGGCTGCTGGGCGAGTTTTATCTCGCGCAGGTACCCATAAAGTGATTATCGGTAAAGATACTCGTATCTCTGGCTACCTGTTTGAATCCGCGTTAGAAGCAGGGCTTTCTGCCGCAGGCTTAGATGTGATGCTTATAGGTCCTATGCCAACCCCTGCAGTTGCATACTTAACCCGTACATTCCGCGCAGAAGCGGGGATTGTGATTAGTGCCTCACACAACCCTTATTATGATAACGGTATTAAGTTTTTTGCCAACGACGGCAGCAAACTCGATGACGATGTAGAGCTTGAAATCGAAGCAGAACTAGAAAAGCCATTGACCTGTGTTGAATCTCACTTACTCGGTAAAGTTGCCCGCATCGATGACGCTGCTGGGCGTTATATTGAATATTGCAAAAGCCATTTTCCAGCAGAGCAAACATTAACGGGTTTAAAAATTGTGGTCGACTGTGCCCATGGTGCAACTTATCACATTGCCCCTAGTGTATTTAGAGAGTTAGGCGCCGAGGTGATAGCTATTGGCGATAAGCCAAATGGTTTAAACATCAACGATAAAGTTGGTGCTACTTCAATGGCTAAAATCTGTGAAACGGTATTAGCTGAAAACGCTGATTTAGGTATCGCACTAGATGGTGATGGCGACCGTATTATGATGGTGAACCGTCATGGTCGTGTAATCGATGGTGACGAGATTCTTTATATCTTAGCTTGTGATGCACAAAAGAGCGGCGTCCTTCGTGGCGGTGTTGTAGGTACCTTGATGTCAAATCTAGGTTTAGACCTCGCACTACAAGCGCTTAATATTCCTTTTGTGCGCTCTAAAGTTGGCGACCGTTATGTGATGGAGCTGCTTAAAGAGCATGATTGGCGTATTGGAGGGGAAAACTCCGGTCATATTTTAAATCTAGATCACGGTACTACCGGCGATGGTATTGTTGCGGGAATTTTGGTGTTGGCGGCTATGCAGCGTCAAAATGCTAGCCTTGAACAATTAACGGCAGACATTAAGATGTTGCCACAAGTTCTTGTTAATGTTCGCTTTGAAGGCGATAATGACCCATTGGCTTCGGCGAGTGTTTTAGCAGCGCAAGCTGAAGTAGAGCAAAAGCTTGGAGAGCGCGGTCGAGTATTGCTGCGTAAATCTGGCACAGAGCCTTTATTGCGTGTAATGGTAGAAGGTGATGACCAAGAAGCTGTTACCGAATATGCAAACTATATTGCCGATGCTGTTCGTAATTTAGTTTAGCAATTAATGGAATAAATAGGGCGTAACTAGCCGTTACGGTTGAAATTGCAGCGTTGCTAATCATAAATTGTACGGCTAGCTTCTCGGTAGCGTAAAAAACACGCGTTCTCGCCGAGAATGTAAAAAATAACGCCTTTAGGTATTGTAACTTAACAAGTGGTTCGCTATTATTCACGCCGCTTTCAAAGGAGACAGTGATGGCACTTAGACGTCCCATGGTTGCTGGTAATTGGAAAATGAATGGCAGTGCGCAACTAGCGCAAGAGCTTTTCAAAAAATTCGCTACCAAGCTCCAAGATGATTCAGCGGAAGTGGTATTGTGTCCACCTTCTATTTACTTAGAAAGTGTTCGACAGCTACTAGATGAAAATAAAGAAGCCTTAAACGGTTGCTTAGTTAGAATGGGTACCCAAAATATAAGTCAACATGACTTTGGTGCTTATACTGGCGAAATATCTGGTCAGATGTTAAAAGATTCAGGATGTCGGTATGTTATTATCGGCCATTCAGAACGTCGCCGTATGTACGGAGAGACGAGTGATATCGTAGCAGAGAAATTTGCTGCAGCTCAGAAACATGGATTGACACCAATACTATGTGTTGGCGAGTCAGGTCCAGCTCGTGAAGCAAGACGCACTTTCGAAGTGATTGCTGAAGAGTTAGATGTGGTCATTGAAAAAAATGGCACCATGGCTTTTGACAACGCTATTATCGCTTACGAGCCACTTTGGGCAGTAGGGACAGGTAAGAGCGCTACGCCAGAGCAGGCACAAGAAGTTCATGCGTTTATTCGCAAACGCCTCTCTGAAGTATCTCCATTTATCGGAGAAAATATCAGGATTTTGTACGGTGGTAGCGTAACACCGAGTAATGCAGCAGACTTGTTTGCTCAGCCTGATGTAGACGGTGGTTTAATTGGCGGTGTAAGCCTCAATGCTACCGAATTTCTCAGTTTATGTACGATAGCGATGAGCGCATAATATGTATGAAGTTCTAATGGTTGTTTACTTGGTGGTAGCGATTGGTCTAGTAGGCTTAATCCTTCTCCAGCAAGGTAAAGGTGCTGACATGGGTGCTTCTTTCGGCGCCGGTGCATCAGGTACTCTTTTCGGTTCATCAGGTTCTGGTAACTTTTTGACTCGTTCAACTGCGATTTTAGCAGTAGCGTTTTTTGCATTAAGTCTTACTATCGGTAACTTAAGCGCAAATCACTCTAAAGCTGAAGGTGCTTGGGACGATTTAGGAAGTGATGCAGCACAAGTTGTTGAACAAGTTCAGCAAGAAGCTGAAAAGTCAGAAGACAAGATCCCTGACTAATTCATAAGAAACTTATGAATTAAGGTGTCAATTTGAATAGATTGGCACCGACTGTAAGCTTGCTACTTCCCTCTCTTGTAGCAAACGAATAAAGCAGTCAGATGTAATGATTTAAGCGGATGTGGTGGAATTGGTAGACACGCCAGCTTGAGGGGCTGGTGAGCGAAAGCTCGTGGGGGTTCAAGTCCCCCCATCCGCACCAAATCTTTGGTTTCGTTAACGACGGAATTGAAGATAATAAAGCGCTTTTAATAGCCTTTATTATTGCAAGTGAAGAGGTTTCTCAATATACTTGCACAAGTTGTCGCGGGGTGGAGCAGTTTGGTAGCTCGTCGGGCTCATAACCCGAAGGTCGTCGGTTCAAATCCGGCCCCCGCAACCAGCTTCCCAGTAAAGAAATTTATTTCTATGCTGTTACAGGTTCTGGATATATCAACCTCGTCATTACGGGGTTTTTTGTTATCTGGAACTTATAAAACTGTCACCTAGGGTGACGTGTACTGGGGCTATTAGGCCCTTTTTTGTTTTTCTGGGGGTTACCTTGGCTACATTAGAACGCAAACTGGTAGAGCTGCTAAAAGCGCCAGTTGAAGCATTAGGCCATCAGCTTTGGGGCTTGGAATATATCCAGGCGGGCAAACATTCTATCTTGCGTCTATATATAGACAACGAAAAGGGCATCTTCATTGAAGACTGTGCCGAAACGAGCCGCCAAGTCAGTGCCGTGATGGATGTTGAAGATCCAATTTCAACTGAATACACGCTAGAAGTTTCTTCACCAGGTGTAGATAGACCACTATTTACTGCAGAGCAGTATCAGGCCTACATCGGTGAAACAGTGAAAGTACAACTAACGATGCCTGTTGCAGGCAGTCGTAATTTAAAAGGCACCGTTACTGGCGTTGATGGGCAAATGCTTAATCTGTCGGTAGATGGTAACGAACTTACCGTTGCTTTGGATAATATCCGTAAAGGCAACTTAATCGCTAAGTTTTGATGAATTCAAGGTGAACGAGGCAAGACAATGAATAAAGAGATTCTGCTAGTCGCTGAGGCGGTTTCAAACGAGAAAGGTGTACCGCGCGAAAAGATTTTTGAAGCGCTGGAAATTGCACTAGCTACAGCAACCAAGAAAAAGTACGAAGGTGATATCGAAGTTCGCGTTGCTATCGACCGCAAAACGGGTGCTTACGAAACTTTCCGTCGTTGGATGGTTGTTGAAGATCAAGGTGTACCATTGGAAAACCCTTTCCGTGAAATCACCCTTGAAGCTGCAAAGTTTGACGATCCTGAAGTTGAGCTGGGCGGTTACATCGAAGATGAAATCGAATCAGTAGCGTTTGACCGCATTACGACTCAAACAGCTAAGCAAGTTATCGTACAAAAAGTACGTGAAGCTGAACGTGCTCAAATTGTTGATCAGTTCCGTGATCGCGAAGGTGAGTTGATTGTTGGTGTTGTTAAGAAGAGCAACCGTGAAAGCGTGGTTGTTGATCTAGGTAACAACGCTGATGGTGTGCTGTACAAAGAAGATTTAATTTCACGTGAATCTTTCCGTCCAGGTGACCGTGTGCGTGCATTGCTTTACTCTGTACGTCCAGAAGCACGTGGTGCGCAGTTATTCTTAACTCGTACTAAGCCAGATATGCTTATCGAGCTATTCCGTGTTGAAGTACCAGAAATCCAAGACGAGATGATCGAAATCATGGGCGCTGCTCGTGATCCAGGTTCTCGCGCTAAGATTGCCGTTAAGTCTAACGACCGTCGTATCGATCCTATCGGTGCATGTGTTGGTATGCGTGGCGCACGTGTTCAAGCCGTTTCTAACGAGCTTGGCGGTGAGCGTGTTGATATCGTGCTTTGGGATGATAATCCAGCTCAGTACGTAATTAACTGTATGGCACCTGCTGATGTGGCTTCAATCATTGTTGATGAAGATAACCACTCAATGGATATCGCTGTTGAAGCTGATAGCCTAGCGCAAGCAATTGGTCGTAACGGTCAAAACATTCGTCTAGCGACTCAACTATCTGGTTGGGAACTAAACGTGATGACAGTAGATGACATGAAAGCTAAGCATCAAGCTGAGAGCGCTAAAGTTGTTAACCTATTCATCCAAGCGCTAGACGTAGATGAAGAGTTTGCACAGTTACTTTCTGATGAAGGTTTTACTTCTTTGGAAGAAGTGGCTTACGTTCCAGAATCAGAACTATTAGAAATTGATGGATTCGACGAAGATATCGTTGAGTCATTAAGAGAACGCGCAAAGGCTGCGATCTCGACTCGCGCACTTGCGACTGAGGAAGCACTTGATGGTGCTGAACCAAGTGAAGATCTTCTAGCTCTAGAAGGTCTAGATAGACACTTGGCATTCGTAATGGCAAGCAAAGGCGTAATTACGCTTGAAGATTTGGCCGAACAAGGCATTGACGATCTGATCGAAATTGAAGAATTGACAGAAGAAAAAGCAGGTGAGCTTATTATGGCTGCCCGTAATATCTGTTGGTTTGGCGAAGAAGCATAAGTCGATCAGCAGAGGGGAGTTTTAAATATGGCGGATACTACAGTAGACAAGCTAGCCAAGGAAGTTGGGAAAAGCGCTGATCGTTTAGTTGAGCAATTTTCTCAGGCTGGTATTAAGAAGTCGGCAAGTGATACGGTTTCTGAATCAGAAAAGCAGCAATTGCTTGATTTTCTGAAGAAGCAACACGGTGGCGATGCAGCCCCGCAAAAAATGACATTACAACGCAAATCAGTTTCAACACTTAGTGTTGCTGGTAGTGGCGGACAGTCAAAAGACGTGAAAGTGGAAGTGCGTAAAAAGCGTACTTTCGTTAAGCGTGATGAAGCAGCTGAAGCGGAACTAGCAGCGGCTAAAGCAGAAGAAGCGAAGGCTGCAGCAGAAGCTGAAGCCAAAGCAAAAGCGGAAGCAGAAGCGAAGGCAAAAGCCGACGTAGAAGCGAAAGCAAAAGCTAAGGCAGAAGCCGAAGCTAAGGCGAAAGCAAAAGTGCAAACAGAAAAGCCAGCAGTAGATAGTGCTGAAGATAAAGCAGCGAAAGCTGAAGAAGCGAAATTGTTAGCGGCTCAAGAAGCAGCAGCAAAA
Source organism: Shewanella sairae (assembly GCF_023283535.1). Lineage (GTDB taxonomy): Bacteria > Pseudomonadota > Gammaproteobacteria > Enterobacterales > Shewanellaceae > Shewanella > Shewanella sairae. Next base: position 27,213 of record NZ_JAKILT010000025.1, read on the forward strand.
GCAAAAGCAGACGAAGAAGCAGCAGCTGCAGCAGCAGAAGCGCGTCGTCTAGCTGAAGAAAACGAAAAGCGTTGGGCTGAAGAAGAAAAAGCACGTAAAGAAGCTGAGAAATCAGTTGATCACCACGTGACTACATCAACTGAAGCGCGCGCAGCTGAAGATACCGCCGATGCAAACGCTGAAAAGCGTGGTCGTCGTCCACGTAAGCCGTCGGCTAATGCGGGTAACAATGCCAATGCAAATGCTAACGCAGGTGCTGGTAAGCCAGGCGGTAAAGGTAAGCGCGGTAAAGATAACCGTCGTGACAACCGTAACTCTCGTAACTCACGCAACAACCGTAGCGTAGCACCAGAGTCTATGGATCACGCTTTCACTAAGCCAGCTGCAGTTGTTAAAGCTGACGTAAGCATTGGTGAAACAGTTTCTGTATCAGAACTTGCTTCTAAAATGTCTATCAAAGCCACTGAAATCATCAAGCAAATGATGAAGATGGGCTCTATGGTTACTATTAACCAAGTACTAGACCAAGAAACTGCACAGTTAGTTGCTGAAGAAATGGGTCATAAAGTTGTGCTTACTCGTGAAAACGAGCTTGAGCATCAAGTACTTGCTGACCGTAACGGTGACGTTAAAGTTGAGCCTCGTGCGCCAGTTGTTACCATCATGGGTCACGTTGACCACGGTAAAACATCGCTTCTTGACTACATTCGTCGTGCAAAAGTTGCATCAGGTGAAGCGGGTGGTATTACTCAGCACATTGGTGCATACCACGTTGAAACTGACAACGGCATGATCACTTTCCTAGATACTCCTGGTCACGCAGCGTTTACTGCTATGCGTGCTCGTGGTGCTAAGGCGACTGACATCGTAATCCTTGTGGTTGCAGCAGACGATGGTGTTATGCCACAGACAATCGAAGCTATCCAACACGCTAAAGCGGGTGGTGTACCTCTGATTGTTGCAGTAAACAAGATTGATAAGCCAGAAGCTGATCCGGATCGCGTTAAGTCTGAGCTTTCTCAGCATGGCGTAATGTCTGAAGATTGGGGCGGAAACAACATGTTTGTTCACGTTTCAGCTAAAGCGGGTACAGGTATCGATGAGCTACTAGAAGGCATTCTTCTAGAAGCTGAAGTACTTGAACTTAAAGCCGTTCGTGAAGGTATGGCTGCGGGTGTTGTTGTTGAATCTAAGCTTGATAAAGGCCGCGGTCCAGTTGCAACAGTACTTGTACAAGAAGGTACCCTTAAGCAAGGCGATATCGTTCTATGTGGTCTAGAGTACGGTAAAGTCCGTGCAATGAAAGACGAGAACGGTAAGTCAATCACTGAAGCTGGTCCATCAATTCCAGTAGAGATCTTAGGTCTTTCTGGTGTGCCATCAGCGGGTGATGAAGCGACTGTTGTACGCGATGAGCGTAAAGCACGTGAAGTTGCACTTTACCGTCAAGGTAAGTTCCGCGATGTTAAACTTGCGCGCCAGCAGAAGTCTAAGCTTGAAAACATGTTCGCCAATATGGTTGAAGGTGAAGTTCAAGAGCTTAACTTAGTTCTGAAAGCGGACGTTCAGGGTTCACTTGAAGCGATTGCAGATTCATTGAACAACCTTTCAACAGACGAAGTTAAAGTTAACATCATCGCTCGCGGTGTTGGTGGTTTAACTGAAACTGATGCAACTCTAGCTGCAGCGTCTAACGCTATCATGGTTGGCTTTAACGTTCGTGCTGATGCACAGGCGCGTAAAGTTGTTGATAGCGAAAGTGTTGATCTACGTTACTACAGCATCATCTACCAATTGATTGATGAAGTTCGTGACGCAATGAGCGGCATGCTTGCACCAGAATTCAAGCAAGAGATTATTGGCCTTGCTGAAGTGCGTGACGTATTTAAGTCGCCTAAGATTGGTGCTATTGCGGGTTGTATGGTTACCGAAGGTACTATCAAGCGTAGCGCTCCAATCCGTGTTCTTCGTGACAACATTGTTATTTACGAAGGCGAGCTTGAATCACTACGTCGCTTTAAAGATGACGTGAGTGATGTGCGTAACGGCATGGAATGTGGTATTGGTGTGAAGAACTATAATGACGTCAGAGTTGGCGATCAGATTGAAGTCTTCGAAACAGTAGAAATTGCACGTACCTTGTAATTTATCAAGTTAGTTATAAGGGCGGCGTTAGCCGCCCTTAATATTTATGGCAAATATATTATGGCAAAAGAATTTAGTCGTACACGCCGTATTGCACAGCAACTGCAGCAAGAACTTGCTCAGGTGCTACAGCGTGATATGAAAGACCCACGTATCGGCTTTGTCACTGTTAATGATGTTGATGTATCTCGCGACCTTAGCTACGCAAAAGTTTATGTCACCTTCTTTGAAGAAGATATAAAGCTGGTTGAAAAGAAAGTTGAAGCGTTAGACGCTGCTGCGGGTTACATTCGCTCATTAGTTGCAGGCCGCATGAAGCTACGTGTGATGCCTGAATTGCGTTTTATCTACGATAGCTCGCTAGTTGAAGGTATGCGTATGTCTAACCTAGTTAGCCGTGTAATCAGCAACGATGAAGCTAAGCAGAAGCAACACGGTATTGAACCTGATGCTACTAAAGATGATTCTAAGGATGAGGGCGATAAGTAATGGCACGTCGTTCTCGCGGCCGTTTTATCGACGGTATTGTACTGTTAGATAAAGACACCGGCATGAGCTCTAACTTTGCGTTACAAAGAGTTAAACGCTTTTTTAATGCAAATAAAGCAGGTCATACTGGCGCTCTGGATCCGCTAGCAACGGGTATGTTACCTATCTGCTTAGGTGAAGCGACTAAGTTTTCCCAACACTTGCTTGACGCTGATAAGCGTTATTTAGTGACGGCAAAACTGGGTCAACGCACCGACACCAGTGATTCAGATGGTGAAATTGTTCAAACGAGAGAAGTTAACTTTACTCAAGAGCAGTTAGACACTGCGCTGGAACACTTTCGCGGTGAAACCATGCAAGTACCTTCAATGTACTCAGCGCTTAAATACCAAGGTCTGCCTTTGTATAAGTACGCGCGTGAAGGGATTGAAGTGCCACGTGAAGCTCGCCCTATCAATGTATTTGAACTTAACTTTATCAGCCTAGAAGGCGATGAGTTAACCTTAGATATTCATTGTTCTAAAGGGACTTACATTCGTACAATCACCGATGATTTAGGTGAGATGTTAGGCTGTGGTGCTCACGTTATCATGTTACGCCGTACTCAGGTTGCGGGTTACCCATACGATAAGATGGTGTCACTGAAGCAACTTGAAGAGCTAGTGGTTAAAGCGGAAGAAGAGTCTTTGGCTTTATCTGATGTATTAGATCCACTGCTATTACCCATGGATACTGCAGTTAGTGGCTTTAAAGAGGTGAATGTCTCTGATGAATTAGCCACTTACTTAATGAACGGTAACCCTGTTCAAGTTTCAAATTTGCCTGTCGATGAGCTAGTGCGGATCACTATTGGTGAAGAGCGCAAGTTTGTTGGTATTGGCCAAATGAATGACGATGGTCAGCTTGCACCTAAGCGACTTATCGTTTTAAGAGAGCCGCAAGCCTAATCGCAGATTTAATCTGATATTAGTATTGCTACCTATTATGTAAATAGGTAGAATGGCGCGCCCCTTTGGCTGAGTTAGTGATCGGCTAAAGAATTTTAATGTAATATTTTGGAGATAGAAATGTCACTAAGTGTTGAAGCTAAAGCTCAAATCCTAGCTGAATTCGGTCGTTGTGAAAACGACACTGGTTCTACTGAAGTTCAAGTTGCTCTGTTAACTGCACAGATCAACCACCTACAAGGTCACTTCAAAGAGCACATCCACGATCACCATTCTCGTCGTGGTCTTCTACGCATGGTTAGCTCTCGTCGTAAGCTTCTTGCTTACCTTAAGCGTACTGAAGTTGTACGTTACCAAGAGCTAATCAAGAAGTTAGGTCTACGTCGTTAATTTTAACGTCTGATCTATTAAAAGGAGGCTATGCCTCCTTTTTTTGTACCTGAATTTTAGCGAAGTAAAGCTGTGGTCAACTGGCTTTAAATTAAACAAACTTTAGCTGTACTCAAGTTTTGATTCTTGTTTTGTTGTTTCTTGTTTTGCTAAATATGTAGCTTCAAACCTTTCTATTGGTAAAGGGTGGCTGAAGTAGAAGCCTTGACCGATTTGGCATCCTTGAGTTTGTAACCACGCTAGTTGACGTTCGTTCTCAATTCCTTCTGCAACAATTTTTAGTCCGAGTTGTTGGCCTAATATCAAAATCGTAGATGCTATGGCACTTTCTTCTGGTAGGTCGGAGACAAAACATCGATCTATCTTCATGGTTGTTATAGGAAGCCTGCGTAGGTAAGAAAGCGATGAGTAGCCGGTACCAAAGTCATCCACTGCAATACCAAAACCTTCATTTCTGAGTTGGTGTAATTTGGTTATCGCCGATTCAATATCTTCCATTAGTGCCGTTTCGGTAATTTCAATCTCAAGCATTTCTGCTGGCACTTGGTAGCGCAATGCAGCCTGTTTGATATCGGCGACTAAGCCTTGATCTAGAAATTGCAGCGGTGATACGTTGATAGCGATTGGGATGGCGTAGTTATAGCGTCTTTGCCAGTCTCGAATGACTTTACAGCTTTGTTCAATAACCCAACGTCCAATATCGATAATAATACCGGTATCTTCTGCAACGGGAATAAAAGATAACGGGCTGATCAGTTGTCCATCTTTAAACCAGCGAATTAATGCTTCACAGCTTACAATTTTACCGGTTTTAATGTCGACTTTGGGTTGGAAGTGCAGCAAAAACTCATCATTCTTTAATGCGTAATGTAGTGAAGCTTCTGTTCTTAACCTTATTGCTGCTTTTTGTGTCATTTGCGGTTTGAAATAGGCCCATTGATTTGAACCCGAAGCCTTTGCGCTGTACATGGCTATATCGGCATGGCGAATAAGGTCGTCAGCGTTTAAACCATCATCTGGGTATATTGCGATACCAATTGAAGCTGCAGGGTGGACAGTGTGCTCATTTAACTGCATGGGAGTGTTGAGTTGTTTGATGATTTTGTTTACGAATTCTGCCGCTTGGGCTGGAGACTTTAAACCGTCTGCAAGAATAACAAACTCGTCGCCTACCAGTCTGGCGACTGTGCCTTTTTGACCCACGGCAAATTCAAGATTACGAGCAACGCGTACTAAAAACTGATCGCCAAATTCGTGCCCTAGTGAATCATTTACATTTTTAAATCGGTCTAAATCGACAAATAGTAAAACAAATTGGCTCTGTTGCTGTTTTGCACGCTGAATAGTGACGGCAATTGTTTCCAATAACAAAGCGCGATTAGGCAATCCAGTTAAAGGATCTTTGGTTGCCATTTTTCGAAGTTTACTTTGGGTATTATCAAGCTGGATTAATATTTGATTTAGATTGGAAGTAACGTGTCCTAGTTCATCATTATTATGTGAAAGGTTGATGGGAAGTAAGTTTTTTGCTGGCGACTCAGGATCAATTCTGTCAATGGCGGTGCTAATTTTTGCAATGGGTTTAGTGAGAAAACGGTGGAATACAACCGAAAGTAACAGTGTTAGTAAAAACGCGCGTATTAATGTCGCAATAAGGCGAAATTTTAATGACAAAAAAAGTGAATTGGTCAGTTGCTGGGTGTCGTAATCGATAGTTAGCGTGCCTATAAGCTCTTTATCACCTTTGCTATCGAGATAAAACGGGCGAAATAATTCACGTGATATTTGTTTTTTATCATCAAAAAGTAGAGCGCTTATTGCTTTGAAATATGCGTGTGTTTCTGAGTGGGCTGGTTTGTTCACTGAAACGAATACACTAAGGTCTTCAAACTTTAGCACTGCGCTATCGACATATTCGACGTTTAATAGACCTCGAATAGTTTGGCTCGCTAGCACATTGTCTAAAGCCCAAACAGCATTGGTTGCCGGTTGCTCAACCGAATCTAATAGTTCGTGTTGAGTATTACTTAGCTCTTGCCGTGCTTGCATTACCAGTATCGATATTTCAATAATAAAGACAGTAATGGCAAAAAATAATGTTGCAGACACGACTAAAATAGTCTGTTTCCATGTGAGGGATTTGAAACGTTCCTTCATCAAACCTCATCCTTTATATCAATGGCTTATGCTTATAGTTTTTATCGCAATTTAAATACAACTAGGGGGCTCTTTGATCGACTAAACCACTTTAGAGAAAAGATTCCGCTTTGTCATCAATCATTCTCTTTAACTATTGAATAAACTTGCAGTATACTTACGCGCGTAATTAAGGTAATTAAATATTAAGGAATGGTTCACGTGAATCCAATCGTAAAGAGTTTTGAATATGGTCAGCACACAGTCACATTAGAGACTGGGGTTATTGCACGTCAAGCAGATGCAGCTGTTTTGGCTAGTATGGGTGATACAACAGTTTTAGTTACTGTTGTTGGCAAGAAGTTTGAAGAGCCAGGCCGTGACTTTTTCCCGCTAACCGTTAATTACCAGGAAAAAACATACGCAGCAGGTAAAATCCCTGGTGGCTTCTTTAAGCGCGAAGGTCGTCCATCTGAAGGCGAAACCCTTACTGCACGTCTAATTGACCGTCCAATCCGTCCACTATTCCCGAACGGTTTCAAGAACGAAGTTCAAGTTATCATCACTGTTGTTTCAGTTGATCCAGAAATCAGCCCAGAAGTTATCTCTATGATTGGTACTTCTGCTGCACTTTCTATCTCTGGTATTCCATTTAATGGTCCACTAGGTTCAGCGCGTGTTGGTTACGTAAACGGCGAGTACATTCTTAACCCAACTGTTTCTCAACTAGTTGATAGCCAACTTGAGCTTTCTGTTGCTGGTACAGAAAGCGCTGTACTAATGGTTGAATCAGAAGCAAGCGCATTGCCTGAAGAAGTCATGTTAGGTGCGGTTGTTTATGGTCATGATCAGCAGCAAGTTGTAATTCAAGCGATTAAAGAATTACAAGCTGAAGTAAACAAGCCAGTGTGGGAATGGACTGCACCAGTTCAAGACCAAGACCTTGTTGCTAAGATCAAAGACTTGGCTGAAGCTGGTCTAACTGAAGCTTACCAAATTGAAGTAAAGCAAGATCGTTACGCACAAGTAGGTGTTGTTAAAGCTGCAGCTAAAGAAGCATTGCTAGCTGAAAACGCTGATGCAGATCTACGTGAAATCGACGGTCTTCTTGGTAGCCTAGAGAAAAAAGTGGTTCGTAGCCGCATTATCGCTGGTAACCCACGTATTGATGGTCGTGAACCAGATATGGTTCGTGCACTTAACGTAATGGCTGGTGTACTTCCACGTACTCACGGTAGCTCACTGTTCACTCGTGGTGAAACTCAGGCGCTAGTAACTTGTACTCTAGGTACAGAGCGTGACGCACAGAAGATTGATAGCATCATGGGCGAGTCTACAAACCGCTTTATGCTTCACTACAACTTCCCTCCATACTCAGTTGGTGAAACTGGCATGGTTGGTTCTCCTAAGCGTCGTGAAATTGGTCACGGTAAGCTAGCATGGCGTGGTATCAACGCAGTTATGCCTACTGCTGAAGAATTCCCATACAGCGTTCGTGTTGTATCTGAAATCACTGAATCTAACGGTTCAAGCTCTATGGCGTCTGTATGTGGTACTTCTCTTGCTCTTATGGATGCAGGTGTACCAATCAAGACTTCTGTTGCTGGTATCGCTATGGGTCTAGTTAAAGAAGGCGACGATTTCGTTGTTCTTTCTGACATCCTAGGTGATGAAGATCACTTAGGTGACATGGACTTTAAAGTTGCTGGTACTCGCGATGGTATTACTGCTCTGCAGATGGATATCAAGATCGAAGGTATCACTAAAGAGATCATGCAGATTGCTCTACAGCAAGCATACGGCGCACGTGTTCATATCCTAAACGTTATGGACCAAGCTATCTCTGGTCACCGTGAAGATATTTCTGATCACGCTCCACGTATCACGACTATCAAGATCAACCCAGAGAAGATCCGTGACGTTATTGGTAAAGGTGGTGCGACTATTCGTGCACTTACTGAAGAAACCGGTACGACGATTGAGCTTGATGACGACGGTACTGTGAAGATTGCATCTTCAAATGGCGAAGCGACTAAAGAAGCAATCCGTCGTATCGAAGAGATCACTGCAGAAGTTGAAGTAGGTACAGTATACAACGGTAAAGTTGTTCGTATCGTTGACTTCGGTGCATTCGTAACGATTCTTCCTGGTAAAGATGGTCTAGTACACATTTCTCAAATCGCTGAAGAGCGTGTTGCGAACGTGTCTGACTACCTAGAAGTGGGTCAAGAAGTTAAAGTTAAAGTGATGGAAGTTGACCGCCAAGGCCGTGTACGTCTTTCTATGAAAGAAGCTGCACCTAAAGCTGAAGCGCCAGCTGCTGAATAAGCACTCGAACTTTGAATGAAAAGGAGGCCTTAGGCCTCCTTTTTTGTATCTAAATACGCTCGATGATTAATTAATCTGCAATAATTAGCTTATTTTCAATTCCTTGATAGCAGTCATGAATCGGGGTTGCTATGATTGAGTCAATTGGTGAACTCAAAAGGTTAAATGGATGAATCAAAAGATGCGAATTACTGTAGCTGTGGCTATGGTAAGTGCGAGTATGTTGCTGACCGGATGCGTGTCTACTCAGCCAGATAGTGATCAGCAAGCCTCGATTAAGGTTGCACCTGTTTCGCCTGATTACAAACTGGAAATCACTTTAGCCAAACTTAATGAGATCTTAGGGTCAGTTGAGTTGACGCCTGAACAACGCGCACGCTTTCATTATGACCGCGGTGTGATTTATGACAGAGTCGGCTTGCGCATACTAAGTCGAATTGATTTTCATCAAGCGCTTAAGTTACAACCTAATTTAGCTGATGCCTATAATTTTCTTGGGATTTACTATACTCAAGAAGCCGAGTTTGAAAATGCATATGAAGCATTTGATGCCGTACTTGAGCTATCACCAGACTATGACTATGCCTATTTAAATCGCGGTATTTCACTCTATTATGGCGAACGAATGGAGCTTGCAGTATCAGATATGAGTACCTACTACGAGCGTGATCGAGCAGATGGATTTCGAGTGTTATGGCTTTATTTAGCTGAGCGAGAGGTGGACGCAGAAGCAGCGCAACTTCAGCTTGCTAACCAGCGCAATAACCTTCCTGAAAATGCTTGGTCAACGGCTTTGGTAGATTATTACCTTGGTAAACTGACTAAAGAACAGGTATTTAGCCTCGCTAAAGAGGGCGTAAGAGAGCCAAACGAATACGCAGAGCGTTTATGTGAGGCTTATTTTTATATGGCTAAAATAGCGCAAAAGCGTGGTGAAAACGTTGAAGCGGCAAATTACTTTCGTTTAGCGCTCGCAACAAATATCTATGATTTTGTAGAACATCGTTATGCTCGGCTAGAGCTGGCGAGAACTAACCAAGCGCTACAAACCGCTGTAAATTAAATCGTCTAACGAAGTCATTAAAGCCTCCTATTGGAGGCTTTTTTATTTTTACGGACTAACAGGGAGTTATCCGTATTGATTTTAGGGACGCCTGTGGTAGCAAAAGTAGGGGCGAGCGGCTATAATTGCCGCCTTTGTAAACTCCCAGAATTACAGGTAAACATGTCAGGCTATAAAGTTGAGGTCGACAAACGTCGCACTTTCGCCATCATCTCTCACCCAGATGCGGGTAAAACCACCATTACTGAAAAAGTGCTTTTGTTCGGAAACGCGTTACAAAAAGCGGGTACCGTTAAAGGTAAAAAATCAGGTCAGCATGCTAAGTCTGACTGGATGGAGATGGAAAAAGATCGCGGGATCTCAATTACGACATCTGTGATGCAGTTTCCATACAATGATGCATTGGTTAACCTACTCGATACGCCTGGTCACGAAGACTTCTCTGAAGATACTTATCGTACACTAACAGCTGTAGACTCCTGTTTGATGGTTATTGACTCTGCTAAAGGTGTAGAGCAACGTACTATTAAGTTAATGGAAGTCACGCGTCTACGTGATACGCCAATTGTTACCTTCATGAACAAACTTGACCGTGATATTCGCGATCCAATCGAATTGATGGACGAAGTTGAAGAAGTACTAAACATTGCCTGTGCTCCTATTACTTGGCCTATTGGTGCGGGTAAAGAGTTTAAAGGGGTTTACCACTTACTGCGTGATGAAGTGATTCTTTACCAAAATGGTATGGGTCATACCATTCAAGATTCTCGCATCATCAAGGGGCTACATAACCCAGAGCTTGATGAAGCAATTGGTAGCTACGCTGCTGATATTCGAGATGAAATGGAGCTGGTAGTTGGTGCATCGCACGAATTTGACCGCGAGCTATTCCTAAAAGGTGAACTTACGCCAGTTTATTTCGGTACTGCATTAGGTAACTTTGGTGTTGACCACATTCTTGACGGTATCGTTGAGTGGGCACCAACGCCGCAGCCTCGTGAAACTGAAGCACGTGACGTTCAACCTGAAGAAGAAAAATTCAGTGGCTTTGTATTTAAGATCCAAGCAAACATGGATCCTAAACACCGTGACCGTGTAGCCTTTATGCGCATTTGTTCTGGCCGTTATGAGCAGGGCATGAAAATGCACCACGTACGTCTAGGTAAAGACGTTAATGTGAGCGATGCGTTAACCTTCATGGCTGGTGACCGTAACCGCGCTGAAGCGGCATATCCTGGTGATATTATTGGTTTACATAACCACGGTACTATCCGTATTGGCGATACGTTCACTCAAGGTGAAAAGTTACGTTATACCGGCGTACCAAACTTTGCGCCAGAAATGTTCCGCCGTATTCGCTTAAAAGATCCGCTAAAACAAAAGCAATTGCTTAAAGGCCTAGTACAGTTATCTGAAGAAGGTGCGGTACAGGTATTTAGACCATTAGATAGCAACGACTTGATTGTTGGCGCCGTTGGTGTGCTGCAGTTTGAGGTGGTTGTAGGCCGTCTAAAGACTGAATACAAAGTTGAAGCGATTTACGAAGCGATTAGTGTTGCGACTGCGCGTTGGGTTTATTGTAATGATCACAAGAAGCTTGATGAGTTCAAGCGTAAGTGCAGCATGAACTTAGCATTGGATGGTGGCGATAATTTAACCTATATTGCGCCGACTATGGTTAACCTTAACCTTTCGATGGAACGTTATCCTGATATTGAGTTTGCCAAAACACGCGAAAACTAATATCGGTTAAAGTAACTGATTAGCTTATAGCTAACTCCATTAAACCCCAAGCATCTGCTTGGGGTTTTGTTTTTTTAGACTGTGTCGATTGCAATTATTTTAATACTGTTCATTGCAACATCGCTCTTCTCGCTTAGTTAGCCTAGCTGTGAGGTGCTTTCTATACCCATTAGTTTAGCTAAGCAGCCTATAATGCTGTTATGTTATTATACCAATTAGTATAAAGATTTGGTCGCTCAGCGAGAATTTAGCGGCACTGAGACAAGGCAACGAGTGAAGAGCATAGTGATTCTACGTTCAAGCTTGTTAACGCAGTATCAGAGCCGCTAAAACTCGCCATTCTGGAGCGCTTTTGGCTGCCTACTTCTGTGTTGAATAACTTCACAAGGGAGTAACCATTCTTTCAGTTATTCGCCTTGAATTAGTTTGCCAAAATCGCTCTGAGTAGATCAACTTCTTATACTAATTGGTATTAATGGTCAGTTCTTCGCTAAGGAAATTAATGAAGTTCGTAAAACTATATCGACTGGTGTGACAGTATGGGATTAACCCTTGAAAACCGCCGTAGCTGCGCTCCAATGCTTGCAGAGCCAGAAAGCTCACTATCTCAAGAGAGTGAAAAGCTTTGTAATGTTGAAAACGCGAAGAACCAACAACTAGAGGTTAGCAAGAGACGCTTATGAATAAGCTGCAGACGATGATAGATAGCCATGCTCACCTTGATTTTGCGGATTTTGATACTGATAGAGGACAGTTGCTACAACAGATGCACCGCTCCGGCATATCAAACGTTATTATCCCTAGTGTATCTGAAGCACAATGGGATAATCAGATTAGCATTGCCCTGCAGCATAATTGTTTTTATGCGTTAGGCATTCATCCTTGGCATTGCGAGGAGGCTTCTAAAACGACACTGGCGACTTTAAGGCAGATGTTACAAAAATATGCAGGAAAGCAGGGCTTAGTGGCAGTTGGCGAGTGTGGCTTAGATAAATTACATAAAAGTAATTTTGCTACTCAAATGATACTTTTTGAAGGACAAATCGCATTAGCGAAAGAGTTTGATTTACCACTTATTATACACGCTGTTAGGGCACACGAAGACGTTCTTCGATGTTTAAACAATCAGGATGTTAGACGTAAAGGTGTCATTCATGGTTTTTATGGTGGTCCACAATTAGCGGCTCAGTATGTGAAATTAGGTTATAAACTGGGGGTTGGTGGGCTATTGCTCAATGATAATGCGCCAAAGTTGCAACAAACGGTTGCGGAGTTACCGCTAGAGTCTTTCATTTTGGAAACAGATTCACCTGCTATGACGCCGAAAAACAGCCTAAATAGTCGTAATACACCACTGATTTTGCCTGAAGTCCTGCAAAAAATGGCTGATTTACAAAAAAAATCTACCGTTCTAGTTTCAGAACAGATGTTTTATAACGTCGCGCAACTCTTTGACCTTTAATTTTTTTCTGCTTAAACAGATGTTTGTCGCATCATAATTTCCAACCAAATCATTGAAATAAAACCTCAAAAACTTGATCAATACGACGCTTTTACTAGCTTGGTCGGGTATAATCAAAGCCGTAAAAAAAGGTTGGTTAACAACATAATTAAAAAGTATTAACAATAGGGTGATGGTTAATGGATATTTTAATGAGTTTAGTAGGGGTGGTCACCTTACTTGCGATAGCTTTCGGGTTATCAAACAATAAAAAAGCAATTAACAAGCGTACTGTTTTTGGTGCGTTGGCAATCCAAGCCGCTTTAGGTGGTTTTGTATTGGCAGTTCCAGTTGGTAAAGACATTCTTCAAGGTATGTCAGATGCAGTATCTAGTGTTATTGGATACGCGCAAAACGGTATTGGTTTCTTATTCGGTGATTTAGCTAACTTTAAAGTTGGCTTTATTTTTGCCGTTAACGTACTACCTGTCATCGTTTTCTTCTCTTCTTTAATCGCAGTTCTTTACTACTTAGGCATCATGCAGTGGGTCATCCGTATTATCGGTGGTGGTCTACAAAAAGCATTAGGTACTAGCCGCACAGAATCTATGTCTGCAACTGCTAACATCTTCGTTGGTCAAACTGAAGCACCACTAGTTGTGCGTCCGTTTATCGCGACTATGACTAACTCAGAGCTATTTGCAATCATGGTGGGTGGTCTTGCATCTATCGCCGGTTCTGTATTAGCGGGTTACGCGCAGATGGGTGTACCTATCGAGTACTTAGTTGCCGCTTCATTCATGGCTGCACCAGCTGGTCTATTAATGGCTAAGCTAATGCATCCTGAAACTGAAGAAGCTAAGAACGACATGAGCGACTTACCAGAAGATCCTGATAAGCCAGCTAACGTTCTTGATGCAGCTGCAGCAGGTGCTTCATCTGGTATGCACTTAGCATTAAACGTTGGTGCGATGCTGTTAGCATTCGTAGGTTTAATCGCTATGATCAACGGCATTATCGGTGGTGTTGGTGGATGGTTCGGAATGGAAGGCCTAACTCTAGAATTAATTCTAGGTTACATCTTCATGCCTCTAGCATTCCTTATCGGTGTGCCTTGGAACGAAGCGCTTGTTGCTGGTTCATTCATCGGTCAGAAGATCGTTGTTAACGAATTCGTAGCGTACTTGAACTTTGCTCCTTACCTAAAAGATATTGCAGATGGCGGTATGGTAGTTGCTGAAACTGGTGTGGCAATGACAGACCGTACTAAAGCGATTATCTCTTTCGCTCTATGTGGTTTCGCAAACTTATCTTCTATTGCGATTCTGCTTGGTGGTCTAGGTTCAATGGCGCCAAGTCGTCGTCATGACCTAGCTAAGCTTGGTGTTCGTGCGGTAATCGCCGGCTCTTTAGCTAACCTAATGAGTGCTACACTTGCTGGTTTATTCCTAGCATTGTAATACTCAGAAAGATTGGGTCGATATAGACCCAATCTTTGCTCAATTTGCATTCTTTAAGTTGAGCTGACTAATAAGTCAAACGTATTCCAAAATCGATGTTTTATGAAGTGATCAGTGACTATGGTTAGGGATTGCTTCGGCTTTAAAATGACAAAAAAGATGATTAGATAGTCGATTCTGTCACAAAATCATAAAGTTGTTTCAATGTTAAAACTTAGTGTTCGCATTTTTACATTAATCATGTTGAAGTTTGGCGGAAATTAAGTAAAATGCGCGCCATAAAAAAGAAACGCTGACTCTTCATAAAGAAGGGCGGCAAACCATAAAATAAAATGGGGTTGATGATGAAAAACGTTAAAACTTTCGCACTAGCAGCTACTGCTATCGCGGCAACTATGTCTGCACCTACATTCGCTGCTGACCGTACTGACCTACGCGCTGGCGACTACAGCTGGATGCAGTTCAACGCAATGTACGCTGTAAATGAACTTCCACGTGACGGTTCTACTGACAACGGTCATGATTACCTAGAAATGGAATTCGGCGGCCGTGCTGGTATCGTTGATCTATACGGTTATGTTGACGTATTCAACGTAACAAACCGTGACTACGGTGATAAAGGTGCAGGTAAAGGCGCAAGCAAACTATTCATGAAGTTTGCTCCACGTTTCTCTATCGATGCTATGACTGGCATGGACTTATCAGTTGGTCCAATCCAAGAAGTTTACTTCTCTACTCTATTCAACTGGGATGACCGTGTTGGCGAAGGCGTTAACTCTACATTCTGGGGTTTAGGTGCTGACGTTATGGTTCCTTGGTTAGGTAAGACTGGTATGAACGTATATGCATACTACGACCTAAATGCTAAAGAGTGGAACGGTTACCAATTCTCTATGAACTGGTTTAAGCCAGTTGTTAACTTCGATAACGGTACTTTCATCTCTTTCCAAGGTTATGTTGATTATCAGTTCGGTGCTGACGCGGTAGATGATGCTTTTGTACCTAAGACTACAAATGGTGGCGCAGCTTACTTCGGTCTTCACTGGCACTCAGACAACTACGCGCTTGGTTACGGTCTTAAAGGCTACAAAGATGTATACCTAGTTGAAGATGACGGCGGTATTGTTGGTCTAGAATCAACTGGTTTCGCACACTACTTCACAGCTACTTACAAGTTCTAAGCATCGCTTAGCATTTTGTAAATAGACGACAGAGCCGCGATATTCGCGGCTCTATCTTAAACTCAGTTTCCAGCGTTCAAGCTTTTAAATATAGATTGCAACTTACACGCGACTGTAATGTAAACCAGTTAATTTTTACCTAAGCTTCAGCTATATTGAATATGTTTATATTTGACGGCAGAAAATATAGTTTGTTTATGTAAGCATTAACGACTCATCACCAAACAAGATGAGCGATGTAAAATTAGTTAGATAAGATTTATTACGCGCTAAAACGGATTTTTCGCGGAAAGGCAGATATAAGTTGCAACACTCTCCCTTCCCGGTCTTCATGGATTCAAGTCGTGACATTAGTGTCAGGATAGATGGGCTTACAGTAAGCTCACAATGTTGGATACCTGAATAGTATTTTTATGTTGAGTGCGTTAAAAATGCACGAACATGTGATTCGGTCATGCCCGAAGACCCGGCCCAAAACGATAATCAAAATAAGCCAGTTCAAGGCATTGCCGTGCGACAATTTTCAGTTTTATTAATTATTTGAATCTTTCTCGGAGAGCTATTATGAGCGACTTAAAAAAAGCAGCACAACAAGCCATTAATCTAATGGATCTTACCACGCTTAATGACGACGATACTGATCAAAAGGTTATCGATCTTTGTCATAAAGCTAAGACGCCAGCTGGCGATACTGCTGCAATCTGTATTTACCCACGCTTCATTCCGATAGCGCGTAAAACACTAAACGAAATTTGTGGCGATGATATCAAAATTGCTACGGTAACTAACTTCCCACACGGCAACGACGACATTGCTATTGCTGTACTAGAAACTCGTGCAGCTGTTGCCTACGGCGCAGACGAAGTTGACGTTGTATTCCCATACCGTGCATTAATGGAAGGCAACGAAACTATTGGTTTCGAGCTAGTTAAAGCTTGTAAAGAAGCGTGTGGTGAAGATGCAATCCTTAAAGTGATCATTGAATCAGGTGTATTAGCCGATCCTGCACTAATCCGCAAAGCATCTGAGCTTTCTATCGATGCTGGTGCTGACTTCATCAAGACTTCTACTGGTAAAGTTGCCGTTAACGCAACACTAGAAGCCGCTGAAATTATGATGACTGTAATCAGTGAAAAGAATTCTAAAGTTGGTTTCAAGCCAGCCGGTGGGGTTAAAGATGCAGAAGCTGCAGCTGAGTTCTTAGGTGTCGCAGCTCGTCTTCTAGGTGATGATTGGGCTACTCCGGCTACATTCCGTTTTGGTGCTTCAAGCCTATTAACTAACCTACTGCACACGCTTGAGCTAGGTGACGCACCACAAGGTGCACAAGGTTACTAATCTTTACTGATTAAACTTGTCGTTAAGTGTGATCTAAATCTAATTAGGTGTATCAAAAGTTCGTTAGTATGTAACAATATTACGGCTTTTGATTCACTTTAGCAGAATGCTAACTAAAAGCTCTATTGAATAGAAACTAAGTTACACTCTTGGAGGTAGTACATGTTTTTAGCTCAAGAAATTATTCGTAAAAAACGTAATGCTGAAGTACTTTCGACCGCAGAAATCCAATTCTTCGTCAACGGTATCACCAACAATACTGTTTCAGAAGGTCAGATCGCAGCGCTAGGTATGGCGGTCTATTTCAATGACATGAACATGGATGAGCGTATTGCACTTACGACCGCAATGCGTGACTCTGGTACCGTGCTAAATTGGCAGTCACTGGACTTAAACGGTCCAATTATCGATAAACATTCAACTGGTGGTGTAGGGGATGTCATTAGTTTGATGTTAGGCCCTATGGCAGCAGCTTGTGGCGGTTATGTACCGATGATTTCAGGTCGTGGTCTAGGTCACACTGGCGGTACATTAGATAAGTTCGATGCTATTCCTGGCTACAACACCGAGCCTGATAGCGCTCTTTTCCGCAAAGTAGTAAAAGAAGCTGGCGTGGCAATTATTGGTCAAACTGGCGATCTTGTTCCTGCAGATAAACGCTTCTATTCAATTCGTGATAATACCGCAACTGTTGAGTCTATTTCTTTAATTACCGCTTCTATTCTTTCTAAAAAGCTTGCTGCTGGCCTTGATGCCCTTGCGATGGACGTCAAAGTAGGTACTGGCGCGTTTATGCCTACTTACGAAGCATCAGAAGAATTAGCACGCAGTATTACAGCGGTAGCGAATGGCGCAGGCACTAAGACGACGGCATTACTAACTGATATGAACCAAGTTTTGGCTTCATGTGCTGGTAACGCACTAGAAGTGAAAGAAGCGGTCGACTTTATGACTGGTGCTTATCGCAACCCACGTCTTTATGAAGTCACCATGGGCTTGTGTGCTGAAATGCTGGTATTAGGTGGCCTTGCTAGCAACGAGAGCGAAGCACGCACTAAGTTAAATGCTGTACTTGATAACGGTAAAGCGGCAGAGATATTTGGCCGTATGGTTTCAGGTTTAGGTGGTCCAGCTGATTTTGTAGAGAACTACAGCAAGTACCTACCTGATTCGCAAATTATTCGTCCAGTTTACGCTGATAGATCCGGCTTTGCAGCCGCGATGGATACTCGCGAACTTGGACTTGCAGTAGTAACACTTGGCGGTGGTCGTCGTAAGCCTGGCGATGCTCTCGACTACAGTGTCGGACTTTCTAAAGTCTGCGCACTAGGTGATGAGATAAACCCAGAGCAACCTATTGCATTTATTCACGCCCAATCTGAAAGCGCCTTTGCTGAAGCCGAAGCTGCAGTGAAAAAAGCGATCCGTATTGGCGACAGTAAACCAGAAGCAACTCCGGAAATATATCGTTATATCCGTGAGTCAGATCTGTAACGGAGCACCGTTTATGAAACGTACTATAATCATGATGCTGGATTCTTTCGGCGTTGGCGCAGCGCACGATGCCGAAGCTTTCGGTGATGTGGGTTCTAACACTTTTGGTCATATCGCAAAGGCGTGTGCCGAAGGTAAAGCAAATGATGGCCGTGAAGGTCCTCTAAAACTGCCGAATTTGGCGCGTTTAGGCCTGGGTCATGTATCTAAAGAAAGCACGGGCGAATTTCCTGCTGGCTTTGGTGATGATGTTGAAATTATTGGTGCTTATGGTCATGCTGATGAATTAAGCTCTGGTAAAGACACGCCAAGTGGTCACTGGGAAATGGCGGGTGTACCTGTTCTTTACGAATGGGGCTACTTTAGTGAGTTAACTAACTCATTTCCGCAAGAGTTGACCGACAAGATTTTAGCTCGTGCTGGTTTAACTGAGTTTCTAGGTAATTGCCACTCTTCAGGTACAGTGATTTTAGATCAGCTTGGCGAAGAGCATATGCGCACAGGTAAGCCTATTTTCTATACCTCTGCAGACTCGGTATTCCAGATCGCTTGTCATGAAGAAAGTTTTGGTCTTGAAAAATTATACGAGCTTTGCATTATTGCTCGTGAAGAGCTTGCTGATTACAATATTGGTCGTGTGATCGCGCGTCCATTTGTGGGAACTGGTCCTGGCAGCTTTGAGCGCACGGGCAACCGTCGTGATTATGCGGTTGAGCCGCCAGCACCAACGGTACTGGATAAGCTAAAAGCAGCCGGTGGTGAGGTGGTGAGTGTGGGTAAGATTGCCGACATTTACGCCCATTGTGGTATCACTAAGAAGGTGAAAGCGACCGGCCTAGAAGCGCTGTTTGATGCGACTTTAGAGCAAGTTAAGCTTGCTGGTGACAACACTATCGTATTCACTAACTTCGTTGATTTTGATTCACATTATGGCCACCGCCGTGATGTTGCTGGTTACGCTCGCAGTCTCGAGTACTTCGACTCGCGTCTACCTGAGATTTTAGCACTGCTTGATGAAGACGATTTCTTACTACTGACTGCAGACCACGGTTGTGACCCAACTTGGCCTGGTAGTGACCATACACGTGAGCGTGTACCGGTTCTTGCTTATGGCGCTGGTCTAGAAGCGGGCTCATTAGGGCGTCGTAACAGTTTTGCTGATATGGGCCAGTCTATCGCGAGCTATTTCAAGCTTGAGCCGATGGAATATGGCGAATCTTTTATTCGTTAAGCTGTAAATAAATTTGAATTTGGTGGCTCAAATTGAGCCACTAGCAAACAAGACTAAGTTGATACAACGGTCTAAAAATATAAATAGGGGTTATTCTGATGGCTACACCACACATCAATGCCGTAGACGGTGCATTTGGCGATACAGTTCTATTTCCAGGCGATCCACTACGCGCTAAGTACATTGCTGAAACTTTCCTAGAGAACGTTGAGCAAGTCACTGACGTACGTAACATGCTAGGTTTCACTGGTACTTACAAAGGCGTTCGTATCTCTGTTATGGGTTCAGGCATGGGTATCCCATCTTGCTCAATCTACGCGACTGAGTTGATCAAAGATTATGGTGTTAAGAACCTAATCCGCGTGGGTACTTGTGGCGCTATCAGCACTGACGTTAAAGTACGTGACGTGATCATCGGTATGGGTGCTTGTACTGATTCGCAAACTAACCGTTTGCGTTTCCGTGGCCAAGACTTCGCAGCTATCTGTGATTACGGTCTGCTAAGCGCAGTAGTTAAAGCTGCTGAAGCAAAAGGCACTAAGTACCGCGTAGGTAACGTTTTCTCTGCTGACCTATTCTACACGCCAGACCCAGAAATGTTTGACGTGATGGAAAAGATGGACGTACTAGGTGTCGAAATGGAAGCTGCTGGTCTATACGGCGTAGCTAAAGAGTTCGGTGCTAAAGCATTGTGTGTTGTAACTGTATCTGATCATATCCGTACAGGTGAAAAGACGACTTCTGACGAGCGTCAAACAACATTCAACGAAATGATTGAAATGACACTAGAAGCTGCTATTACTCTGTAATAGTTAACTTCGCAGCTTAAGCTGCAGTGTAAAAAAACGGACGCTCATGCGTCCGTTTTTGTTTTAAATAAACGAATAAAAGCGACTGCCTTATATAAAACCTAATAGCAGTCTTATTGCTGTGCGGCTAAACGTGATGATTGACTGATTATGATTCAGCCGCGTCGCCGTCAGTTTTAGTCACCGGGTTCAGGCTAGCCTTTGCTTGCTGCCGGCTTAGAACGCACACTAGTCGCTTTAGCTGTTGCCGGTTTCGCTCGAGGCTTAGCTTTCGGCTTGGCTTTTGGCTTAGCTCCTGCACTCGTGGCTTTTGTTTTTAAAGACGAGTCAGCTTGTATCTCATCACTAGCAGTTATTTCAGCCGACTCGGTCGTTGCTTTATTAACTGTTTTCGCTTTAGTCGATACCAGTTTTGCACGCGGCTTAGCTTTCGGTTTGGCTTTTGGCTTAGCTGCTGCAGTCGTGGTTTTTTCCCCTAAAGTCACGTCAGCTTGTAACGTTTCATTTGTGGCTGTCTCGCCTGCATCACTGGTTGATTCTTTAGCTGTATTGCCCCTAACTTCTGCAGTCTTAGGGTTTGATTTAACTGCTTCAGCTTGAACTGGCACAGGAGAAAGCTTTGCCGCAACAATATCTTGCTCATTATTCGCAGTTTCTGTAGTGACTTTGCTTTTAGTATTGTCACTTACAGTGTTGTCACTATCTAGGCTGTCGTCTAAGTTAGCATCTAGGTGATCGGATTTGATTACAGAACTTGTTTCTGCAATTGCTTCAGGCTTAAGAGTGCTGGCGGTACTCTGCGCCTGCATTGTCATAGAATCAGAGCTTTTAGCTTGTTTCTGCGACTCCGCAGCTTGTTTTTTGGCGGCTTTGGTTTCTGCTTTCGCTTTTTTCTTTGCTAATAATCTTCTAAGTTTTACTCTGGCTTTACGTCGATCAAAATCAGCACGTTTAAAGGAGAGTGCGCGAGATAGCAACATACCGATCAAACCCGCGATCAACAACATCATCTGTTGTTGCTCCATATTGATCTGATGCGCTTCTTTAATCTCATTAAAGAAGTATTTAGGCTCTAGACGTACTTCGACATAGCCTAAGTTTTTACCATCTTGAGACACGGCCTCAACATAAGGTGGGTATTGCTCAAGTATGGCGCTTAGCTCTGGAGATTCAGCATCTAAATCATCTTCAACAACGCTTTGTGCAAAAGACAGTCTGATGCCATCTTCACTGAAGATACTGGCTGACATGACCTTAGGGTCGAGCACAAGTGCTTGAGCAAGCCACTGCAGTTGCTCGTCATTTTCGAGTTGTAGCGCCGGTGCAGCCCCGTAAGCGGTCTGCTGAACCAGCAATCTTGCCATCTTTTCAGTTTGGGACTTTAGAAGCTGCTGCCCTTGTAGTAGGCTAGTTTCCCACAACTGGT
The DNA here is from genome assembly GCF_023283535.1 of Shewanella sairae. Taxonomy (GTDB): domain Bacteria; phylum Pseudomonadota; class Gammaproteobacteria; order Enterobacterales; family Shewanellaceae; genus Shewanella; species Shewanella sairae. Next base: position 48,834 of record NZ_JAKILT010000025.1, read on the forward strand.
CAAGACCGATGAATAATGCGATAGCAATCACGATCTGTAATAGCCGACTTATTCGATGGCTTTTTCTTAGGCCTTTTAAATAGAACACTGAAACCCTTAATATGTTGTGTACTGACTTAATCATAATTGATTCTGCCTGTACTCGGTAGCCGGAGAGTTATAACTAATGGAAAGTTCGAGTCAATCTACTGTTTTTGCTTGGTTAAACATTGAAAGTAGCACGTCTTTTATTGCTGAGAAACAACGATTCTCTCGTCACAATGAAGCAGATTACCCGCTAAACTTTTTCCGTTATCGAATTCTGTTTGCTGATCTGCAGCAAACGACTGATAGTTTACAACAAGCTGAGTTCAGCGAGGTAGAAAAATGGCTGTTGTCGCTTCACTTAGACCTTAGTTTGGCGATAATTAAGCGCGCGACTGGTTTATATTGCTTAGAGGTTTGTAGCGAACAAGCACTTTCTAACCAGCAGGTGATGCAAGTCAACGGAATTTCAAGCCTTGAATTATTCGAATTGTCGGCCAATACGCCTTTCTTAAATCAGCCGGGTTTATTGGTCATGGACATGGATTCTACGGCGATTGAAATTGAGTGTATCGATGAGCTCGCCGAGATGGCCGGTGTTGGTGCTGCGGTCAGTGAAGTCACAGAGCTTGCCATGCAAGGTGAGCTTGATTTTGAGCAAAGTTTACGTGCGCGTGTCGCCAAGCTTGAAGGTGCAGACGCACAAATCATTCAAACTTTATGCGATAAACTGCCGTTAATGCCTGGGCTAGAGCCTATGATTGCCGAGCTTAAAAGCCACGGTTGGCGCACGGTTGTAGCATCGGGGGGCTTTACTCCATTTGTGAATCATTTAAAGCAATTACTTGATTTAGATGCCGCTTTTGCTAACAAGCTAGACATTGATGCTGGCAGATTGCTTGGCAGCGTTTCTGGTCAAGTGGTCGATGCGCAATTTAAAGCCGATACAGTGCTTAACTGCGCCGAGCAATGGCAAATTCCGCAGGGACAAAGAGTGGCGATTGGTGATGGCGCTAATGATATCCCAATGATTGAAGTTGCTGACTTTGGTATTGCTTATCACGCTAAACCAAAACTCGCGCAAGCTGCCGATGTGCAAATTAGTAAGTTAGATCTTAAGACATTGCCGTATCTATTTCAGCAAAAGTAGATAGCAGTAATGAGGTGAGCGTTGCTGACGAGAGAGCACTTGACTGAGTAAAAACGTCATCCCAAAGTACGTTGATTTTCTATCTTATCAAATCAAGTCGTCACTTTTATCTAAAGCCTATAACGGATCTGTTATAGGCTTTTTTGTTTAAAAAAAGGGTTAGTGCATTGATTAAACTAGGCGATATTAAACGCGAGTGTTTAAACGATCTTAAGCTTGCACAAAGCTTAGGTTTAACTAGAGTTTTTACTCTTGTTTTTAGCGCGTTGTTTCAGTAGGTTATGGAAGAAAAACCAGAGAGTCCGGTTTGAATATTCAGCAAAAATCTTATTATGTCCCCTACAAACATGGTCATTTGCATTTAAGGCAAATTACACCTGTACAAGTTGATATGACTAAGCCGCCGGTATTGATGCTACATGGCGCAATGTCTAATGGGCGAGTGTTTTATAGTGAGTCTGGCAAGGGCTTAGGCTGCTATTTGGCTGATGCGGGCGTGGTTGTTTATGTGCTGGATACGCAAGGGCGTGGGCTGAGTGAGCCGAAACTGGCACGAGGTTTTACTGCAGGGCAAGGAGAGGTGATCCGCGAGCAATTACCTTTGATCCAGCAATATATTTTGTCGCTGCATCCAAACACTAAAACAGTTCATTGGTGCGCGCATTCTTGGGGCGGAGTGTTAATGGCCAGTGCCATTGCCCGATATGACAGCTTACAAAAGTCTGTTGCTTCATTAGTGACCTTTGGCAGTAAACGCCGTATTCAAGTCAAATCTGTGCAAAAGTGGTTGACGGTTAATCTGGTTTGGAATCAGTTAGCGCCGCTAATCGCTTGGAAAAGTGGTTACTTGCCGGCAGATAAATTAAAGATGGGCATGGATAACGAGTCTCGCTCCTCGTTAAGACAAACCATTGAATGGGTGAGAGGGCACTGGGTTGATAGCGATGATGGCTTTGATTATGCCAGCGCCGCTAAGCAAGCTGATTGGCCTAAATCTTGGTTTATTGCGGGTAAAGGAGACAAAGTATTAGGCAACCCGGCAGATGTACAAAGAATGATTCAAGAATGCCAAATTAAGCAAGTCGATTACACGCTATTGTCAAAAAAGCAGGGCTTTAAACATGACTATGATCATGGCGGCATGCTGACCCACAAAGATGCGGTTAATGATCACTTTCCCCGCATCAAAGATTGGTATCATAGTTTTAACGGTTAACGGTTAACGGTTAACGGTTAACGGTTAACGGTTTAATTGATAGCTAAAATTAATCGCTAAGCTTAATTAGGATTTTGCTGCGAAAGTAGCGGTGCGAGCTTAACCAGCTCAGCTAAGTTACTTACCCCGAGCTTGCTCATGAGTTTGGCGCGGTGCACTTCAATAGTGCGTATTGCGACACAAAGGTCATTCGCCATCTGTTTGTTGGTGTTGCCAGCAATGACTAACTCAAAAATCTGCGTTTCACGTTCAGACAAGGTGTTAATAAGCGCTTGGTGAGTTAATTTCCAATGTTGGCGCACACTGTATTCTAAGCCTTTAGCGATAGATTGGCTTAAGACGTTGCCTTGTACTGGCTTTTGGAAAAAGTCGAAAGCGCCATTTTTAAAGGCATCAACTGCCATTGGCACGTCACCGTGACCCGTTAAAAATATAACGGATAAAGGGCTTTTAGCGTCTGTGAGTAATTGTTGTACTTGTGGGCCGGTGAGCCCTGGCATTCTCGCATCCAAAATCACGCAGCCTGCTTGGCTTAAATCAACCTCGGCAAGAAACTTATCGCCACTATTAAAGCAGTTAAGCTTGTAACCATAACCGTCCATCAAGAAGCTAATAGAATCAATAATCGCTTCGTCATCATCGACTAAATAGACTGGCCCTTCAATTTTCTGCTCCACAAAACACCTTTATTTTAGCAATGCTTAAATGATTGATATCCCAGTTTGCAGCAATTAGCTAACTATTTTTCATAAAGCATGAATTGGGTCACGTAGCTAACTTAACAGCCTAGCGTAAGCTATTGCTAATCAATCTGCTTTAAATTTGTCACAGCGCTTTAGCGGATTTTTATATTTGAATTAGGCTGATAAAACCTATGTTCTATTGTGATTTAGCAGGCTATTAATTGAGTGTTAAGGGAATGAAATTGCCTAAGATTTTGTTGTGCCTATTTATTATTTGTTTTTCAACGAGTGCTTGGTGTAAGCCGCAGGAATTCTATGTTGGCGTGCTTGCTAACTGGGGGCATCAGCAAGCGGTCGAGCGCTGGACGCCGATGATGGAGTACCTAAATGAGCAGGTACCGCAGGCTGAGTTTCATGTATACCCAGGTAATTTTGAAGCGCTAAATCTGGCGATGGAGCTTGGGCAAATCCAGTTTATTATTACCAATCCTGGGCAATATCTTTATCTCTCTAATCAGTATCCGTTATCTTGGTTGGCAACCATGCGCTCTAAGCGTCATAACGGCACCACCACGGCAATTGGCTCAGCGATTATCGTTCGAGCGGATAGTGACTATCGCACCTTATATGATTTAAAAGGCAAAATAGTGGCTGCCAGCGATCCCCACGCTCTAGGGGGTTACCAAGCGACAGTTGGCTTAATGCATAGCTTAGGGATGGATCCTGAAACCTACTTTGGCCAAACCAAATTCTTAGGTTTTCCACTCGATCCATTGTTATATCAAGTGCGAGACGGCAATGTTGATGCGGCTATCACGCCTTTATGTACCTTAGAGGATATGGTTGAACGTGGCTTGATTCGGCGTGGTGATTACCGTGTATTGAATCCAAGTCGACCAGAGGGCATAGAGTGTCAATGCAGCACTAACCTGTATCCTAATTGGTCATTTGCAGCAAATGAAAGTGTGAGCACTGATTTGACCAAAGCCATTACCCAAGCCTTGCTGGATTTAACCCCTGATACCGAAGCGGCAATGAGTGCCCAGCTTAAAGGTTGGACTTCACCCATTAGCCAGTTAGCGGTTATTAAACTATTTAAAGATCTACATGTTAAGTCGCCAGATAGCAGCCGTTGGGACTCGGTTAAGCAGTGGCTTGAAGATAATCGTCACTGGGGTATTTTATCGGTTTTGGTGTTTACCATTGCCACGCTTTACCACCTGTGGATTGAGTATCGTTTTCATCAAAAAAGTAGCTCCTTAATTGAGTCAGAGCGACAACTCAAACAACAGGCTGTAGCACTAGAGCGCCTACAAAGCGCTTCGATAATTGGTGAGATTGGTGCAGGTCTTGCCCATGAAATAAATCAACCTATCGCCGCCATAACCAGTTATAGCGAGGGCGGTATCATGCGCTTGCAAGGACAAGACAAAGCCGATGTGCAAGCCTGTATTGAATTGCTAGAAAAGATCCATAAGCAATCAACCCGCGCGGGTGAGGTAGTGCACCGTATTCGCGGCCTGTTGCGACGTCGAGAGGCGGTGATGGTTGATGTCAATATTCTTACCTTGGTTGAAGAGAGCATCTCGCTGCTAAGAATTGAACTGACAAGAAGAGAAATACAAATTAACACCCACATTAAAGGAGAGCCGTTTTTTATTACTGCCGATAGAGTGGGGCTACTGCAGGTGCTAATTAACTTAATCAAAAACAGCTTAGATGCGATTGCTGATTCGGATAATGCACGCCAAGGTAAAATTCAAATCGATCTCGACTTTAAAGAGCACCAAGTTAATATCTCGATTGTCGATAATGGTCCGGGACTTGCGATGGAGGCCGATACTTTAATGGCGACTTTTTACACCACCAAAGTCGAGGGCTTAGGCCTTGGCTTAGCTATCTGTAATGAAGTGATAAAAGATCATGATGGCCGCTTTATGTTAGCTAATCGCAGCGACGGACAAACAGGCTGTGTAGCGACACTAAACCTTAAAAAGCGCGGTAGTGAGTTAGCTATCGAGCTATAAACGGCTAGCTGCTGTTAAAGTTATAAACTGCCAAACCTGCCGCTCATTTTCGTTGAAAGTGGGCGGTAATCAACAAAATAATCATCTTTTTACCGATATGTGGTTTACCACAATTTACAGATTTTAGTCGCTGTGTTGGCGCAAAATTGAACTGTGAATTGCCTCACAAACGAGGTTATCTGATTGCGGATATGTGGTTTACCACAATATTCAATTTCTCCTCGCTCAATAACAATGATGAAAACCTTAGCAGTAGGTTGATTGCCAAACGCAGTTAGCCCGAGCTTAATCCAGCGCTTCGCTAAGGATCATTGTCATTGGGAGAGTTATCATGAGATTAGATCGGCGAACCTTCATCAAAGGGGCCGGAGCAGGCACCGCAACTTGCGCGTTAGCAACGTTGCCGGGCTCTTTAGCCGCCCTTGGGCATTCAGAGTTACAAGGCAGCGCTGAGTCGGTTGCCAGTATTTGCGAGATGTGCTCAACCCGTTGCCCTATTTCGGCACGCGTGGTTAATGGTAAAAACGTGTCTATCTTGGGTAACAAGAATGCCAAGTCATTTGGTGGCGCAGTATGTGCTCGTGGTGGCGCAGGTCATAGTCAGCTTTATGATAAGCAACGTATTGTTAAGCCGTTAAAGCGTGTTGGTGAGCGCGGCGAAGGTAACTGGCAAGAAATTGAGTGGGATGAAGCCTACCGTACGATTGCAGAAAACTTAAATAGAATTAAAGCCGAGCACGGGGCTGAAACCGTTGCCTTCTCATCAAAATCAGGCTCTTTATCGGGTCATCTATTTCATCTAGCCAAAGCCTTTGGCAGCCCAAATACCTTTACCCATGCATCAACTTGCCCTGGCAGTTATGTGATTGCAGCAAAGGCGATGTTTGGCGGTAAGATCAAGCGCGACTTAAGCAACTCTAAGTACATAATCAACTTCGGTCATAACCTCTACGAAGGCATTAACATGTCTGAGACCCGAGGCATGATGAATGCGCAGATGGAGAAGGGCGCTAAGCTAGTCGTATTTGAACCACGCTTCTCGATTGTGGCCGATAAAGCTGACGAGTGGTATGCAATTAAGCCAGGGACTGACGTTGCGGTAGCCTTGGCGATTTGCCACACACTAATTAGCGATGACTTATACGATAAAGAGTTCGTTGCGCAATATGTCACGGGCTTTGACGAGTTCGCTAAAGAAGTTAAAGCGTACACGCCTGAGTGGGCTGAATCAGTGAGTGATGTGCCTGCAGAGGATATCCGCCGAATCACCCATGAATACGCCGCTGCTGCGCCTCATGCGCTAGTGGATTTTGGTCACCGTTCATCGTTTACCACTGAAGAGTTTGAAATGCGCCGCGCACTTTATGCTGCCAACGTATTAGTGGGAAATATTGAGCGTAAAGGTGGTCTGTACTTTGGTAAAAAAGCGGCAAGCTACAACAAATACGCGGGCGATAATGTTGCCCCAACCTTGGCTAAGCCGGGCGTTGATGGCATGCCAAAAACCGATGCTAAACGTATCGACATGGTTGATGAGCAGTATGCGATGACATGGTCATCGGGTGGTATTTATCAAACTATTCTCGACGCGACTCTTGATGCGGTACCTTACCAATTACGTGGTTGGGTTATGAGCCGTACCAACCCGATGCAAACTATGACAGATAGAGCGCGCATTGTAGAAACGATGCAAAAGCTTGATTTTATTGTGGCTTGCGATATCTATATCAGTGAATCTGCCGCTTATGCCGATATCTTCCTACCTGAATCGACCTATCTTGAGCGCGATGAAGAGATTGCTGATAAGTCAGGTAAGAATCCTGCTTACTATGTGCGTCAACGCGTGGTTGAAACCATAGGTGATACCAAGCCAAGCTGGCAGATCTGGAAAGATCTAGCCACTGAAATGGGCCAAGGCCAGTTCTTCCCATGGGAAAACATGGAAACATTGCAGCTGTTCCAAGTACAGCGTGATGTTAATTTGCTCAGAAAAATTAAAGACGAAGGATTTGTCAGCTTCGGCAAACCTTTAATGCTACGTGAACGTGGCATGGTTAAAGACTTTGTTGCTGCCTATCCAAATGCTAAAGCGGTTGATGAAGATGGCACTTACGCCAGCCAATTAAGCTTTAAGACACCAAGCGGCAAGATTGAGTTGAGCTCGGAAAAAGTAGAAAAGATGGCGCGAGGTCGCGGGGTGATCCGTTACCGTGAAGTGAATATGAAAAAGGCCGACGAGCTGTTTTTCATCCAAGGAAAGGTGGCAGTGCACACCAATGCCGCAACCCAAAACGTGCCTATGCTGGCGAATTTGATGTCAGACAACGCGGTCTGGATCCATCCGATTACCGCAGGTCTACTAAGCATCTCTAATGGCGATAAGATCCGTATCTATAACGATACCGGCACCGAAGAAGGCCATGCGTTAGTGACGCCTGGTATTCGTCCTGACACTGTATTTGCTTATATGGGCTGCGGCTCTAAGAACAAAGAGCTTGCCCGTGCCACCGGTAAAGGTGTGCATTGCGGTAACTTACTTCCCCATGTGACTTCTCCGGTAACAGGCATGAACCTGCACACTACCGGCGTTAAGATTGCCAAGATTTAATCGGAGTTAATTATGACTAAGCGTTATGTTCTCGTACACGATGAAAACAAATGCATTGGCTGTCAGGCTTGTAACGTGGCTTGTCGCAGTGAAAACAATGTGCCTGAGTCTGTGACTCGTATTCAGGTGAGAATTGAAGGGCCTTACGGTAACTTTCCTCACCTACATTTTAAGTATAACCGCGTCTCGTGTGAGCAATGTGAAAATGCGCCTTGCGTTAAGGTGTGCCCAACCGGTGCGGCTTACGTTAATGATGATGGCATCGTCTCTATCAATGAGAAAAAGTGCGTCGGCTGTCTTTACTGTGTTGCTGCTTGCCCATACAAGGTGCGCTTTATCAACCCTGAAACACGAGTGCCAGACAAGTGTGATTTCTGTAAAGAAAGTCGTTTAGCTCGTGGTGAAGAGCCAGCTTGTGTCACTGTGTGTCCAACCCAAGCATTGGTGTTTGGCGATGCTAACGACATGAATTCAGAAGTGCGCAAAGTATTAGATACCAAAAATCATTACCAACAAAAGGTAAACCTTGGCACTGAGCCACGTGTTTATCGTATTCCTAGCCGTAAAGGAGGGATCACAGCATGAACAATATCTGGGGCTCAATGGAACAATACGATCCGGTAGTGTGGAACTGGATCATCGCAGTGTACTTGTTTATGGCAGGCCTATCAGCTGGCTCTATGCTGGTGGCAATTGGTCTTAAATGGTACAAGCAAAGTCGAGGTCAGCCGACAGAAGGTTTACCGGTTATTAAAGCGGCAGCAGTTATTGGCCCAGTAGCAATTTGTTTAGGTATGGCGCTACTGGTACTGGACTTGACCAAACCGTTTGAGTTTTATCATATTCTGCTCAATTACAACTTAACCTCTGTGATGGCATGGGGTGTTATCGCGCTATTGATTTATATTCCGTTAGTGTTTGTGTTTGCTGCGCTAGTGTTTGAAAAGCTGGTTTTGCAGTACGCACCTTGGTTAGCGGGAGTATTAAAAGTTTGCCGCCAAGTTGAAAATAGTCTTAATAAGCTTATTTTTGCACTCGGATTAGGAGTCGGTGTTTATACCGGTTTCTTACTGTCGGCGATGATCAGTTACCCAATCCTGAACACGGCGGTATTACCGGCACTGTTCTTAGCATCGGCGCTATCTGTTGGCTCAGCGGGTAACATCTTAGTGGCGACACTGTTCTTCAGTAAGAAAGAGTCAGACTGTATCGAGCAGGTTCACCGTATCGAGTATCCAGTAGCCTTTAACGAAGCATTATGTTTAGTACTGTTGTTTGTAGGCCTTAACTTCTCTGGCCCTGCTGCGCAGGCAGCAACCGCTGCGATTACTACCGGAACTTGGGCAAGTGTATTCTGGTTAGGTGTTGTCGGTTTAGGTTTAGTCGTGCCAGTACTGGCGAGCACGGTTGCGCCTAAGGCATGGCGTCATACTAAAGGCTTCTTAATCACTGTATCTTGCAGCACGATTTTAGGGGTGTTAGCACTGAGACACTTCGTGGTGTATGCCGGACAGAGCTATATCAGCTAGTGGCTGAAGGGGTTTAACTAAAGTGTTAATTAATCATTGTGGCCTCAGGGCCGCAATGATTTTTTGTTTAACGAGACTTCAGCTCTTTTCCTCTGGCCATTCAATTATAGGCATCATGCAAATCTAGTCAGCAATCTTAATAATTTATCTGTCACTAAAGTAATCGTGATCCTTATCACTTAATTCTGCTGTGTGAGTGGGTAGAATTCGCGCTTTTTATCCTCCCCATGTGGTTTGCTGGGGTAGTTGGAGCGGTGAAATGCAGTCTTTACGCGCGCAAATAAAGCCTCACTTAGCATTAACGCTAGTCAATATACTGTTATTTAATCTTGTCTCTATCAGTTACTTTGATTACTTGCCAGAAGGTCTGAATGCTTTTGAGTGGGGTTATATTGCGATTGCCACTCTAGGTCAGATGGGACTGCTTGCTGCATTAGTCGGTCTTGTTAGCTTGCCATTTAGCTTAATAAAATCGACTGTTTTACGCATGTTATCGACAGCGGCTATTTTTACTGCAGCGTTAGTCATTTTATATTGTGATACTCAGGTTTTTGCTCAATATCGTTTTCACATTCAACCCGTTTTGATTGAAATGGTGCTCTCTGGTGGTATCGTCGAGTTCTCATTGGCAAATTACTTGTTTGCAGTCATGCTGGTTTTGCTGATATTTACGCTGCAACTTGCTGCTTATTGGCTTATATTGAGCCGAGAACTGACAGGGCTTAAAACTTTAGGCAAGTATGTGAGCAGTGTTATTTTGCTATGCATGATTGCCACTCATGTGACTCATATTTGGGCAAGTGCGAATGCAGTTAACTCCATCACTAATTTCAGCCGCTTTTTACCTCTGTTTTATCCTGCTACCGCTAATCGATTAATGCTTAAATATGGCTTGGTCAATGAAGCTGAATTAGCACAACAAAATAGATTGAAAATCGATACTAGTACGAATCTAGCTTACCCTTTATCACCGGTAAACTATCAGCCCGTTACGCCGCCTAATATTTTGTTTATTGTAATTGATTCCTGGCGACACGACAGTTTTAGTGCTGAAATCACCCCCAATATTTGGCAGTACGCGCAAGCTGGGCAAATTTTCAAACAGCATTACTCAGTTGGAAATGCAACTCGAGCGGGAATTTTTGGTTTGTTTTATGGCTTACCTGCAACCTATTGGCAGAGCTTTTATCGTAATCATCAGTCACCATTGTTAATGGACAGAATGCTGCAACTGGATTATCAAATGGGCATATTTTCTTCGGCGCATTTATTGAAGCCGGAGTTTGATGAAACAGTGTTCGTTGATGTGCCTAACTTAAGAGTGCGCTCAAAAGGTGAGACTAAACCAAGTCGAGATATTGAAATCACACAAGAGTGGTTAGCGTGGAATAAACACAAAGACCCTACACGTCCAGCATTCTCATTTTTATTTTATGACTCTCCTCATGGGTATGATTTCCCGGAAGATTATCCACATAAATTTGAGCTACAAGTGCCTCGAATGGATTATTTAAGTTTAAGCAATGACACTGATAGGTTACCTATTCTTAATCGTTATAACACTAGTGTACATTTTAATGATTCGCTTATTGGTAAGGTGCTTAATCAGCTTAAAGAGTCTGGAGAGCTAGCGAATACATTAGTGGTGATAACTGGCGATCATGGTCAGGAGATTAACGATAATAAGCTGAACTTCTGGGGCCATAATGGCAACTTTACAGATGCTCAAATAAAAGTGCCTTTTATGATGTTTGGTGCTGATCTTGCGCCTAGTGTGAATCAGTATTTTACCGACCATATGGATTTGGTTCCGACACTGATGCAGAACTACTTAGGTGCTACAGGTCCAGTAGAAAATTACAGCGCAGGCTATAACTTATTTAAGCATGATATTGATAAAAGGAAATGGCTCATTTTAGCCAGTTATAGTGACTTTGCTTTAGTCAATGAAGATAGCATTTTGCATGTTTCAGCTATTCAAGGTGGTTATCAATATATGGATAGGCACAATCGACCTAAAGAGGGGAAACCTGATTTTAAGCAAGTTAATCAAGCCTATGAATTGATGAGACGCTATTTGAAATAAAGTGAGCAAGGACAAGTCTATTGAATGAGTGTCGCTCTTGGGTTTAGCGCTTTAAATGCAATAACAATAACAATAACAATAACAATGACCGTGAGCTATTTGATAATGGCTCGCGGTTTTTTGTATCTATTTTCAGTAAGCGGCATATAAAAAAATAGCCCTGTTACATAACAGAGCTATTCAATAGTATTCGCTATTTAGTAGAGCGATTACTTAATGGTTTTCTTCAATACTGGCTGTGTCTTAGGAAGCACAGTTTCTTGAATAATGTCACTTACGATAGGCTTTCTAGCACGTCTTTTATTGATGATAAAACGGCTTAATAAGCTCACGATTGCAATAGCTAAGGTCACAAATGGTGCGATAATAAGCACCATAGTCACGACTCGGGCAATATGCTCTGGTAAGTATGATAATGCGTAGCCAAAGCCAAGTAACAACGCACACCAAATTAATGCACTTAACCATGCAAAGTAATGGAAGTTAGACACTTTTTTTATGTGTAACCCCATCATTAGCGGTAATAATGGGCGCACAACGGGAATGAATCTCGCGGTAAATAGCGCTAACAGACCATGCTTATTCAGTAACTTATCAACTGTTTTCATGCGGTTTTCGGGAACCGCATCAATCCAACGTTGGATTTTAGGCAGTCGATGTAGCCATCGCCCTTGAATAAAGGCTATCCAGCTACCCGTTGCACCAGCAATGACTAAAGCGGCAAACACCAGTGGAAAGCTTATGATCCCTGCTGCGGCTAAGCTACCAGAAAGGATGACAACACTGTCACAGGGCATGGGAGCGGCTGGAAGAAATGCACTTTCTAGCCAAATTAAGGTAAATACGCAAACGTAAATCATGGTTGCGCTGCCAGGACTTTGCAATGATGCGAAGTCTTGCTGCCAAAGAGCTGTAACAACTGAGACAAATGAATCTAGCATTGCCGGTGTTCCTAAATGGGCGTGTTACTCAAAGTTATTGGCGAATAGTACAATAGTTTGAGTGGGTGTCTAAGGAGATTATTGTATTGTGATGTTGAATGTTAGATCGCGGTCAAGTCGCCATCACATTTCTTACTTAAATCGCCTGAATTCGCACTATACCTCAGGATTAATCGATGCTAATTAACTATTCGTCTTCATTAATAAAAATACATGTTCAGTTAATCAAAACTTCATCAGAGTTCACTTATTCAGCTTTTTTGCCATATTATTGCTGTGAAATTAGCCCAGATTAAACTGGGTTAATGTCACGCGAATAGCACGATATTGGCTTAAAATAGAGTCTTGATTGGCAGAGTTAAGTCAAAAGATTTTCTAAGCTAAAAAGGTAAATATGTTAACAGTGAACAAAGGCTTGAAAGCCGTTGCAATGCTTGAAGCGACAAAAGGCTTGTTATCCGTGCTAGTGATTTTTGGGTTGCATAAGTTAGCAGGGGAAAACATACAGCAGTTTATTGAGGTACTGATTAGTCACTCGCATCTCAATCCTGCTAATCACTTATTACAGGAGGTGGTGACTGAAGCCGGAAAAATTACCGAGAATAATATTAGCTTAGTAATGGCTGGCGCCGCGTTATATGCGGTAGTCCGCTTTGTTGAAGCGTTCGGCCTTTGGCATAGATTGGTCTGGACTGAATGGTTTGCGTTATTAAGCGGGGCAATCTATTTGCCATTTGAGATCTACGGCCTGTTTACTAAACCGAGTTTACTAACAGTGGCTGTATTACTGATTAACCTGCTGGTCGTGGTATATATGTATCGGGTGATTAAGCATAAACCGAGCTAGTTTTTGGCATAGTGCTTAAAAACCAGTTATGGACCTAAGCTTTTATTAAAGGCTTAGTTCTAAACATTGAGCTTAATGGCTCTAGTAGCTCTAGTAGCTCTAGTGGGTAGTGTCTGAGTAGAGCTCAGGAAACCTCATTATCACTTCTTTGGTTATATCTAATAGTTCTCCAACACCAATAATGTTCCATAATTGCTCTTCAAGTTTTTTGGTTTTATGAGGGGCATGTACATTTAGGTATTCCCGCTCTCGGCGAATATAGTTTAAATCGGGTTTTCCTGCATGAGCGCGATAAACTCTCAACGCGACAAAGTCGCCGACACGCTGGCTGCGCTGAATAAAGTTAAGCTGTTCTTGTGGATCTTTGAGGTCAACGTCACTGATGCAATGGGCATTGATTTTTCCCTGTGATTTTTTAGACAGTTGTACGAAAACCTCAAAATATGAGCAATGACTCTTTGGTTTCATAGCGCGAATCGGCGCAATAAAATCACGTTTTAGCTTACCATCGGCTAGAAGTGGCGCAAGATCATAGCTTAATGTGTCGTCGAGTTGTGAAGCAAAAATATTGGCGATATGATTTTGCTCGACACCAATTCCTAGCGTCGATATTTCCGCTGATTTCGTCGTTCTCTCTAGATAATAGGGCAGAGATACCAGTTGACGCATGACAATGTTCTTCATGCCGTCGGCAAGCTCTTTTACATCATGGTTATTTTCCGTGAGCTTTTTTAGCTTCTCAGTGTTATGCCTGAGTAAACGATTTAAAAACTCAACACCCGAATGTGGGGTATGTCCAACAAGGGCGGACATATGCAAAGTGATACCATTTTTTCGAGTATTCAATAAACGGTATGGGAGCATTTGTAGTGATGTTTTGCCTGCCAGTGGTTGCAGTTTGGGATAACTGATCGCAATCGGTTCCGCTTCATTAAAAGAGATCGGCTGACTCATTGTCAATTTCATTCCACGGCTAGAAATATCATCAGTACTCGCTACTGTACTAAGGTCGCCTTGCTTGAGTAGCACGGTTGTTTTAAAGGCAAATCGAGACTCGTTGCGGCGTTCACTAAATTGCAATGCAATTAATTTGATGGTGTGCTGAGCAATTTTTTGTTGTCCAAACACTTTTAACGCGTTAACACTTGGCGGGTTAGCGTCATTACTGTGGCATTGCTGCCAATTTTGGTACTGCTCAGCAGCATCAGGGTTAGTAACATCAATAACCTGTAAAACATGGCTAAATGCGGCTAATTGGGTTTCTGTTGCTGGGGAATAGTGACCCATATCGCCTGGTAAAATGCAGTTTTTGTAGCCATGGCTATGATCAATCGCTTGATGACTAATATGAAAGACTTTAAAGCTTGGCTTTGTTGAGGCAAAGCTTAAGAATAATGGCAGTAAATTGCGCTCATTGAGTTCGGCTAAGCTGGCAGAATAGAAATATTTTGCCCCCTGAGCGGTAAAGGTAAAGCTAAAAAATTGACTATGAGCACTATCTTCTGCTGAATTAAGCAGTCGCTTTAGCCTGTCAGGTGTGAGAAACGCACTGAGCTGGCTAATATCATCTTCATCTTTGAAGTATTGGCAAATAGGTTGATTTTCATTACTCAGTAATTTATGACTGATGTGGTATTCGATTTGACCGTTTTCAATATTGCTATTTTTCTCGATGAAAAGTGGCAAATGCGGTAAACGAGGCAAATACTGCCTTTCAAAGCCTAATCCTTTGGTTGTCACCAATACATCATTAACATTCACCTTGTATCGCAGTTTATAGCCACGGATCAATTTTTCGAGCATCTCTGCCAGAGCATCACTGCCGGAAATACGCTTTATCCTCAGCCAGCTGAACTCTTTATTTTGCTCTATATCGACAATTTGGTAATCCACACCTTGTTGCAGATCATGGTGATAATACTCATCACTGAGTTCTAGCAGCTTCACTCTGATAGGTTGGTTACTTTTTAAGCTATGTTTGGCATCAAGGCGTATTCGTGCGCCGCCGACTGAAAGATCAACAGTAATGCCATTAAGGGTTTGCTGGCCTTGGCTGACGCTAATCCGCATGCTGTAGTTCATCCGCTCTTCACTACGCGAAAAGTAGTTACCTAAAACAACACTTTTTGCGATAAAGGCTGATGTATTTTCATGTGGAGTGAGTGACTTCGAATTACGCTGTTTTAAAATACGCTGCTTATGAGTCGCGATGACCTGCTCATAAACTCCCAGTGTATATTCATCTCTATACAGGGCTAATGACTCTAAGAAGTTTTCTTTTGCAGGAAGGTCAAGATAGTGTTGCTGGCCTTCATGATTAAATATTTGGCATTCAAGCTCAGTTTTATTGCGTAAATCGATATTACGCGTACATTTTGAGGCGAGTCTATTCAGTTCCATTTTGAGCAAAAAGCGTGTTGAACTGGTCTCATTCGAGGTCAGTTGTTCAAACAACTCCTCGAAATTAGGTTCCATTAATAGTGGCTTTAACTGTTCAACTAAGGCTTTATGCAGATCTAAGGTCATTAATCACTTCTTTTGGATGCTAAAAAGCCCAATGGCTGATAGGCTCATAGGCAACTTTTATACTGATTGGTAATACTATCCCAACTTTAATTAGTATCGGCCAATATTGGCATTACTTTACCGATTTTATGTGATTTAGACAGGGCTATGGCAAAGAACAAAACAGCTTATGTATGCAATGAGTGTGGTCAAGACTTCCCGCGCTGGCAAGGCCAGTGCAGTGCGTGTCAGGAATGGAACACCATTAGTGAACTTAAAATATCGACAGCAAAACCGGCTAGAGGTTCAGTTTCTGGATACGCCGGCGCTGTAGGCGGCGGTTCAAAGAAGCTAAAAGAGATTGAAGAGTTTGAAGCGCAAAAGTTACTAACCGGTATTGGTGAGCTTGACCGAGTACTTTGTGGCGGCTTAACTACAGGCTCTGTTAACATCATTTCAGGTGACCCCGGCGCGGGTAAAACCACTATTTTATCGGATCTCGTGTCGCGTATGTCGCAGTTAATGCCGTCATTATATTGTACGGCAGAAGAGTCATTATCCCAGTTCAAAAACCGAGTTAATCGACTCAAATTAGACTGCAATGAAGACAATCTGTATTTAATGGCTGAAACTAGCGTTGAAGCGATTATTGCCGAGCTTGAAGATAAAAAGATTAAGTTTGCCGTCATTGACTCGATTCAAGCAGTGGTGACCGATCTTGCTAATGGTAGTCCGGGATCGCCATCGCAAGTTAAGAGCAGTGCTCAGGCATTAACTCAGTACTGTAAGCAAAATAACGTGACCATGTTTTTAGTTGCACACGTTAATAAAAACAATGAAACGGCTGGACCACAAACGCTGATCCACATTGTTGATTGTTTGACACATATCGAGTGCAACGATGGTCAAATCCGTACATTAAGAGCTAACAAAAACCGTTTCGGTGATGTCGATACCGTGGGTATCTTTAAAATGACAGAGCGGGGCATGATAAGTGTCGATAACCCGAGTGAGATTTTCTTATCGGGTTCTAGCACTGAATCACCAGGGGCGGCCATTACCTGTATCCGTAAGGGTAACCGTAATTTGTTATTAGAGATCCAGTGTCTAACTACAGAGACGGAAGCTGAGTTCCCACAACGTGTTTGTGTTGGCTTAAATATGAACCGTATTAAAATGCTGACGGGGATTTTGCGCAAACACACTAAGACTAAGATTTTTCACGACACCTATTTTAACTTAGTCGGTGGTCTTAAAATCGATGAGTCAGAAACTTGTATCGACTTAGCCTTAGTTACCGCGCTTTTAAGCAGTTTAAATGATTTTGTTGTGCCAAGAACCACCTGCATTATGGGTGAACTGAGTCTTAATGGCGATGTGCGTCCAATCGATAGTGGCGTACCTAGAGTGAAAGAGGCTATCCAGCATGGCTTTACTGAAATTTTTATCCCATTTCGTAACTATCACAAATCGATGGAAAGCCCAGGGGTCAAGATCACTGCTGTGAAGACGATTCACGAATTATTAGAGCTGATTAATTAGCTTAGTGATCGCTTTGTGCTTGGGTATATAAAAACACCGCGTAATTGCGGTGTTTTTTATTTTAAATCAAAGAGGCGTTCCAGTTCCCTATCTAATAAAGATGCATCACCAAGGTTAAGCTCTAGTAAGCGGCGTAAGTGACTAATACTTTCAACATCGATATGTTGGCAGGCTAACCCAAACTGGTTATTTTTTTGATGAACCACACGCACTTGCATCAGAATGCTGATCTCTGAATCATCAAGTGTAAACTCAAGCATCAAAGGTCCGTTATTGAGTGTTACTCCTTCAGGGAGCTCAACCAAGGCACCATTTAAACTAATGTCTAGCAATTGGGTTTGCCAGCACTGTTTTGCAGAATTCAGTTTGGCGTCGGTGGTTAACATTACCCTTGAAAACAGCCGTCTATCGTCCATATCATTCCCTGAGTTCACAGCGTATTGTACTACTGTATTGTCTTATTAGTTGTGAAACTATTACAAATTAATCTTGATGCATCTTAAGTGATTACGATTATACGCATTTAAAGCTTAAAGTGTCGTACATTCACGCTTTTCCTAAATATCAGCCTACTTATACTGCATGTTCCGTATCGTACTCAACCATTTTTTGTGGCAATAAGCTGTGGCTTAAAATTACGATAGTCACAACTTGATAAGCAATCCCCGACCAAGAGTTAAGATAAACAGATAGCGTTAGATTGAGCAAATTGCTGAACAGCATTGCTATGCGAAGCTTGGAGCCGACACAGTAAAATAGGGCAAAACTCATCAAAATGGCACTCGTAACGGCAGCCCATTCACTCCAATGCTGAGCAAGCGTTAACCCTTGAATGAGTGCAAAGGTGGCAAACAATACGGGTAAGCAAAACATATAGCGTTTACGTAGTTTTTTGCAGTAGCGACAGCAAGCAAAACGCAATAGATTTAAGAGTTGGTTAACCATGCCTAAATTGCTACCGAGTAATCCTAGGTGAGCAGCGGTAAGACCTGATGCGATAAGGTTGCCTGATAGCAATTGCTGATCATTTTTTTGGGCATTGGCCCACCAACCTATGGCCATTGAAACAAAACCTAAGGATTGGATCCATAATAACCCTTGATGTGATAACTCGAACACTAAACAGCAAAACCTAATAGACAGTAAAAAGCGGCTGGTTATTGTCTATTTTTTGCTCGCTAATACTGTGACATAACACTCGCTATAGCTTGTTTGTTAATCAAAGATGCTATGAAGTGTGATCTAGGTCGTTAAATTGACAGCAACCTCAAGCTGGCAAGTGCTCTCAGCCGGCGGCCGTTAGCTATTTGCAATGATGATGAATATTTGTTTAGTAGTTTTTTCTGTTAAACTTCGGCTTACTTTATCTGTTTCTTTCAAGGATTGTCAGCGTGTCATTTTCATCACTTCCCTTAAGTGACAAACTTCTCAGCGTACTTGCGCAAAAAGGTTACCAGCAGCCTACTGCGATCCAAGCCGAGGCGATCCCTGCTATTTTGGCAGGCCAAGATATTATGGCTAGTGCACAAACGGGAACGGGTAAAACTGCAGCGTTCACTTTGCCGTTACTGCAACTGCTACTTGAAAAAACATCGGCGAGTTCAGCTGCTAAAAATAAGTTGCCTAAAGTATTGGTATTAGCACCGACTCGTGAGCTCGCAGTGCAGGTGAATACAAACGTTAGCCAATATGCGATTAATACAGATATCACTAGCTTGGTAATTTATGGTGGCGTCAGTATTGATGCCCAAGCTGCTAAGTTAGCGTCTGGTGTCGATGTGATAGTGGCGACACCGGGGCGGTTACTCGATCATGTTCGCCGTGGCTCACTAAACCTTTCTACCATTGAGCACTTAGTATTTGACGAAGCTGACCGTATGCTTGATATGGGCTTTATGGATGAAATCAGTGCAATCCTTAAGCAACTGCCTGCCAAGCGTCAAACCCTATTATTTTCAGCCACGTTTAGTGGAGCGATTTTCGATTTAAGTAAAAAACTGCTGCATAAGCCAGTTAGAATTGAAGTGGATAAAGCCAACAGTGCAGCAGGAAGTGTTGAGCAGGTGGTTTATGCTGTCGATAGCGACCGTAAAACCGCACTGCTTTGTCATTTAATCACTAAAAATGACTGGCATCAGGTACTGATATTTAGTCGTAAAAAGCAAACTGCCGATCAGATTGCGCAAAATATGTTAGCGGCAGGTATTGAGACTAAAGCCTTTCATGGTGATTTAGGCCAAGGTGCTCGTGAACAAGTGTTGAATGATTTTAAGCAAGGCAAAATTAAAGTGCTGGTGGCTACTGATGTTGCAGCTCGGGGCTTAGATATTGTCGAACTTAAAGTGGTGGTTAATTATGAAATCCCCTTTGTGGCTGAAGATTATGTACACCGTATTGGCCGCACTGGTCGTGCAGGTAATACGGGTACGGCAATAACACTTTATAGTGAAGATGATGCCTTGTTACTTGAAGAGGTTGAGTCAGTGTTGGATAAACGCTTACCGCAGCAGTGGCTAACTGGTTTTGAGCCTGACTTAACTAAGATAGAACAGCCGAGTCGTAAAAATAGTAAAGCTGCACAGCGGCAACGGGCTAAAAAGCGTGCACTCGGTGGTAATAAACGCCGTTAAACTGCGATTTAATGATATTGGCTATCTTGAGTCAACTCGATAAAGTGTGACTTAGAATGACATCTAACGCCTACAGGACTTGCACCGAGTCCAGTAGGCGTTTTTTTGTTGATACGAGTCAAAAAAGCCTGTGGTGAGCTATTTCCTTGCGGGCGATTGCTGTAAACTCCGCGCCAACAAAGGCTGTGTTGGTAAGAGTAAATTTTACCAGGCATTTTGCTCGCAGGTCACTGCCGCTTTAAGTTGGCGTAAGTGGATCTCTCACCCGATATTGTTAGTCGGGGCTCTACCTGCCATAGCCTTGCCGCCAACTTACCTCAGTTGGTTTAGCCCAATTTAAGAGATCAAAAGGTATAACAATTATGAAGTCTGAACAGGCTCAAACAAGCACTGCAATTCCAAATGATTCGTTTCTGGATCGCTATTTCAATATTTCTGCTCGCGGCAGTACGTTACGACGTGAAATTATCGCGGGTTTAACCACCTTCCTTGCCATGGTGTATTCGGTCATTGTGGTACCGAATATGTTAGGCAGTGCAGGGTTTGACCCTGGCGCGGTTTTTGTTGCCACCTGCTTAATCGCCGCTTTTGGCTCATTGCTAATGGGCTTGTGGGCCAATATGCCGATGGCAATTGGCTGCGCAATTTCATTAACCGCGTTTACGGCTTATAGCATGGTGCTTGGTCAAGGGATCTCAATTCCTGTCACGCTAGGTGCTATTTTCTTAATGGGCATAGTGTTCACATTAGTGAGTGTTACTGGCATACGTCAGTGGGTACTGACTAATTTACCGAAAGGTATTGCTCATGGTACTGGTATAGGTATTGGTCTGTTTTTACTGTTAATTGCGACTAATAGCGTCAAGCTGATTGTTGCAAATGATGCTGGATTACCTGTAGCACTTGGGGATATTCATAGTCTGCCAGTAATAGCGACCGTGGTAGGTCTTGCGGCAACAATAGGTCTTGAACGCCGTGGCGTTCCTGGCGGAATTTTGCTGGTCATTATCGGTTTGTCTGTATTTGGGCTGATTTTCGACCCAAGCGTGACTTATCAAGGTTTGTTTGCATTGCCAGACTTGATGTCTGATAAATCACTTATTGGTCAGCTTGATATTATGGGCGCGTTAAACCCTGTGGTTTTGCCAATTGTTTTAGCACTCGTGATGACGGCTATCTTTGATGCAACAGGCACTATCCGTGCGGTAGCGGGACAGGCTGAACTATTAGATGAAAAAGACAATATTATCGGCGGTGGTAAAGCCCTAACATCTGACTCTGTGAGCAGCATATTTGCAGGTGCCGTTGGTGGCGCGCCTGCGGCGGTTTATATCGAATCGGCTGCGGGTACCGCGGCGGGTGGTAAAACCGGTTTAACAGCCACAATCGTTGGTTTGTTATTCTTGTTAATGATGTTCTTAGCACCATTAAGCTATCTAGTCCCTGCTTATGCGACGGCACCAGCATTAATGTACGTAGGTTTGTTGATGTTAAGCAATGTAACTAAGCTTGATTTTAACGACAAAGTTGACGCAATGGCAGGCTTAACCTGTGCTGTGTTTATCATTTTAAGCTGTAATATCGTTACCGGTATTATGCTAGGTTTTGTGACCTTAGTTATTGGCCGCATTTTCAGTGGTGAATGGCGTCAGATTAAGCTTGGTGTGTTAGCGATTACTATCGGCTTAGTGGCATTTTATATGGGCGGCTGGGCGATTTAATTCCCTAAGCTCTCATTATAAAAGCAGGCAAAAGCCAGTCAGAAGTGACTGGCTTAATTAGATGGTCCGCCTCACCCCTAAGCTAACCTTAGGGTTAGGCAATCAAAGAGGCGAACCATCATGTCTACTATTAAAGTAATT
>NZ_JAKILT010000026.1 GCF_023283535.1 Shewanella sairae
CTCACCAATGGTCAACGTATTTAACATGGCCACTTGATCCATTGTCATGCCTAGCTGTTGTAATTCATGCAACTGTCCATACTTGGCATATAAGCAGAGTTGATTTAAAAACAGATAGTTAAAATTAATAGGTGCGATCATAAGAAGTTCACCTCTAACCCAGCATAATCAGCCAATTCCAATGCCTTAAGCGCATCATTAAGCTCAACCACAAAACAACTTATTGGTGCTGAATTCGACACGTTAATAGTATGTATAGTGCGTCCCTCCTTGGTTTTAATGTGTAGGCCCAGGGCAATAAAGCCGGCTTGCACCATCATGTAGCTCTCTTTATTTAACTGATCCATTGATACACAAAACAGCTTCATTGCGGAGGGAG
The DNA here is from genome assembly GCF_023283535.1 of Shewanella sairae. Taxonomy (GTDB): domain Bacteria; phylum Pseudomonadota; class Gammaproteobacteria; order Enterobacterales; family Shewanellaceae; genus Shewanella; species Shewanella sairae. The sequence continues at coordinate 380 of NZ_JAKILT010000026.1, forward strand.
AGGTGATCAATAAGTGCCCCTGAACAACATGCACGACACTATCACCCTGATTAACTGTAAGTTCACCACTTGTAATCCCTGATTCAACCCAAGACCAGAATAATTCCCCAACAGCTTCTTCAGTCAAGTCATCAAAATTTATTGCGACTGCACTGACTGCACTGTTGGTCTCTATGGGTTTAATGCTAGGTAATACCTCTGTCGTTCCCATACCTGGGATCAAACTCATTAATAAATCATCATTAACAGGACTATTTGCTGAAATAGCGATTGGAGTATCAACTGTCGCCATAGCTGCTGTTTCGTTATGTGCAACCTGCTCAGTAACATCCACTGTTGATGATTCTTCAACAACTGGAGCCGTTTCATCCAATAAAATATCTATACTTCCACTTAGTGATTTGAATGAAAGGTCAGGAATAAAGCTTGGTAGATGAATACATAAACAACCTAAATGTTGATACCAATCTATATCAGTAAGTGTGACTTTAATCTTCCAAACCGCTGAATCCAAAGGGGTTGAGCAAACCATTTTATGTTGCAACAGCACAGCAAACAGTTCTGGATTAGTGGTTGGCACGTCAGTGACTCCACGGTCAACCAACGTTTCTCTAATTAAATCAGCAATGGGATCGCAGACTAAATATAATTTATCGGCATTAACGAAGCCTGTGGCTCCCTTAGTATTGAGTAAAATCTTCTGCTCAGTTAACAGATATGTCAGGCATGTATGAAGTTGTTCAGCGAGTGCATTTTGACCAAAACGTACTTTCTTTGCAGCTAAATTAATATCTTCCTTAGTTCCCCCTAAATCCTGCGAAATGCTGGCAGCATCGGCTTGCTTGATGATTTGCTCAATCACATTGTCTGGATTGCTATGCCCAGTAAGAAATTGACTCAACATGCCAAACAGCATGCTGTCACTCGTGATAGCAACCATTGGGTCGTCTTGAACGACTTGCATTAAGAAACTTAAACCTGAACGATTAGATAATAAGTAAGCCCGGTCATCTTTATATTTAAATCTGTATGGGGTAGCTAATTTGCCAATGGGTCCCAGTGGTGGAGTCCATGTCGTATTTTCTTTGTCCTTACGTAACTCAACATCAAAGTCCATGATTTTACCGCTGTCGTGAAAAAGAGCAGCTAAGAACACACCGTACGCCCACATGATTTCACGGTGGATAACATCCTCTGGTGGCACGTTCGGGGGCATGATGTAGTTACGTCTAATGCGCATGGCGTATATGGCGACATCGAGCGAATGAAAGATTAATCCTTTCTTACCATGATGGTGATAACTTGCAGATGCAGGGAAGTCTTGCGCCCACAGAGCAAAATTGATCACGGTATTGACGACAAAGTCATCCCAAATTTCATAGGGCAATGCCAGGCCGCTACGCTTAAGTACACGCAATTTTTCTTTGATAGCATCATCTTCACGGATTTGTTTTTCCGTCCATGGCAAAAAATAACCCTCTGGAGCAATGTCCTTCGTGAAAGAGACTGTTGCAGTAGGTTCTTGTCTTACCAATGATTTTAATTTTTTGATGATGCTCATATTTTTAACTCTTTAAAAAACTGTATACGCATACAGTACTGTGCTAAATATACACTCGTACTCATTAAGTTGTATATTGATTTAGATCAAATATTGCTCAAAAGGCTTATTCTTCATACAAATCAGGCCTTAACTCATGCTTTGGTATACCTGTGATTTTTGATACTGCTTTTACTTTTCTGGGATCTAGTTTTCGATGCCCGTTTTCTAAAAATGAAACCATGGATTGATTTAAATCCAACATTTCTGCCAGTTCTATCTGTGTAAGTTGGTTCTTTTTCCTGTATTCAGTAAATACATTCATGTCTGATTACCTCCGGTGATATTATTTAACTACCTATAGAGATTGAGCACAAGTAATACATACTCATAATCGCTATAAATTATGTGACCTAAGGGTGTTGTTGTGTGGCAAGACAAAATTCAAGCAGTGCTAAAAAGCAAAGAAATGACTCAAGAAGAATTGGCTATAGATGCAGACCTGTCGCAAAGTGCGGTGTCAGCATTCCTTTCAGGTAGGAAAAATCCAAGCCTAAATAGCTTAATAAAAATGACAACTGCGCTGGATATGACATTGGTCGAGCTATTTAGTCCTATAGAACCAAAGTCAACCTATGAAGAATTGAGTAGGCTAAAACTCGAACTTCACAAAATCATAGAGTCAGCAGAATCGTCACAATTACATTCCTTGTCATTGCTAGTAGCAATATCAAAAAAAATCTTGCGATAGTTTAGAACGCATCAACTTCCAGACAGAAAGCAACGCTAAACCTTGCTGCTATGCAGCGAGGTCTATAAGTGATCATTGACCAAAGTCTATGATTCAACGCTCATTAAATGAGGTTGTAGTTTAGGCTGATGAAAAGCATCAGTGCTTCAATTCTTAAGAAAGAAGCTAAGTTTAGGACACCTCAATCAAATCTAGTTAGTACCAGATTTGAACGCGACACAATTTCATGAGGCCATTTAAGGCTATTGCCGTGTGCTTCACACTGTAGAGTCAGTGAGCAACTGTTGAGTGAGATTATCAGTTGTTTCAAAAAACGCCAACAACTATTTACTTGTAATGCGTTGCTTTCTGTCTGGAAATTCAAATGGTGGGAATAACTTCCCTTGTATCGTGATTATGTTCCCATTCCTTGTCTTGTCAATACCTTTTAAACTTATATATAGTTTTTTATAAGTTCCGAGATTCAAATGACACCTACTGAAAAGCGAATTTCAGATGCAATTAAGGCATGTGGACTAAGTAATACCGAGTTAGCAAAAAGAGTTAATGTAGAAAGAACTTCTATTGGTAAGTGGATTCAAACAGGTAGACTTTCTGTAGAAAATCTTGCCAATTTGTGTTCCGTTTTGAACATAGATCCTAAATATTTTATGTATGAAGATGAAAATACAGCTCTTTACTCAAATGTTTTTAAAAATGAATTAGAGGATATTATTTCAACTCAATTGCTCCTTTTGGAAAAATTAGAAAAGCTTAAAGATGGTTAAGTTATACACATATCCACAAGTAATATAATAGATCTATATATTTTATATATGGATCTATAAAGATCTATAAAGATCTATAAGGTTGTCATTTTACCTTATTTTTCAAATACTAACAGTGCTAAACATTACTTCCTTCTGTTATTCCTATTACTGTTTACTGTTGTTTGTAGATCGTTTCATTGTTTTAACTACTACTATTTACTGTTCTTAGTAGAACTATTCTCTGTTTTAAATATTACTATCTACTGTTTTTTATTGCGTTTCATGTTAATAACTAATTTTATCAATTTTATGCTTATTCAAAGTGTTTCCGTGGAGTTTACTTCCAACTTATCAATCAGTTAGTGTGCGTAGTCGGCGGTTTTGGATGTTCCATTACTTTGTATTGTGACATAGGCTTTAAGTATTACGCATTGCTGTTCAGCGACTTGATGAACGCTATTGATTTTAGTCAACTATTACTGTTTACTGTTTAAACCAACAATAAACAGTAATAGTTTGACTTCTATGAAGGATTATTCTGAATTTTATCAGCTTGAAGGCGGTCTACTGTATGAATATTGAATCGAATCATATAGTTTCAAGTCGTAATGTCCGCGATATAAAAAAGGATTTTTTTAAAAAAAGCCATGAACTAGTCTTTAGTCAGCTTTCATTAAGTCCTATTCAACATGATGTGTTTGCACTTTTTTTATCGCGTTTTGAGAAGGAAAATTGGGATGAGTATCTTCAAACTGGAGATTTAAAAGATATTCCTGAGTATGAATTTCATTCTGATTTACTATCAAGTTGGTTTAAAGCATCAAAGGGGCATCTATCTACATTATTGAAGAAACCGTGCCAAGGCTTAGCAAGTTCAATAGTAGGGATTCCATCAGAAGATGGAGATTTTAGATTTATTCCTTTATTTTCAGATATTAAATATAAAAAAGGCATGTTGAGCCTTGTTCCCAACTACAAACTTCTTGATGCATTTATTGGTGCATCAAAAGGTCATAGTTTAATTCCACATAAAGAATTTAGGGATCTTAAACTTGAGTCGTCTAAGAGATTGTATACAATCTTATGTAGATTTAAGACACATGGTAAGCTTCACCCTCAATCTCTTTCGCAATTGTATTCCCTATTTGGACTTGTTGATGAGTCTGGTAAGTTAAAAAAGAAAACGTATTCAGTAACAGGGAATTTTATTTCAAGAATAATTAAACCTGCCATTGAAGAGATTGATAGACTAGATCCTGAAATTAAATTTTTCGTCGATGCGACGACTGATAACTACGGTTTTAGTTACCAAAAGCAAGGTAGGAAAATATCCGGTATAGAATTTTTGTTTGAATGGAAATCAAACAATTCCATTGGAAAAGTTGAGCTTAACTACGATTCCGCGGTAAATACTTACTGTGAATTAATGGATTTGAAGTTGTTGCCCAGTGAAGTAGAATTAAACAATTTAAAAAATCATCTAGCGGATGTAGTTTTAGCAGGATTTGATACAGGACCTGATTTCATAAAACTTTTCAAGGAAGCTCAAGAGGCCAACAAAAACATGACTTAGTCAATTTCTGGTTCACATATCTTACACTAATAAAAAGGTCCTATAGTTATATAGGACCTTTTTTGTTAAGCGTTTAAAGAGGGATTTCTTTGTAGCAAATATCGACATCGCACTCGTTTTGAATGGCGATAACAATTGCTTCAATGTCGTCTGTAGTGATCATTGACGACCAACTGCAGTTTTGTTCCTCTTCTGTTTGTAGCAATTCATCATAAGTTTCTGCGCTACCGCTGTGTGAGGCCACTTTTGCGGGGTTCCACAATAAATATCTGCCCATGGTGTCATTTCTCGCTAAAAGTGTGTGTACAGCCCTGTGAGGCGCTCAAATGACGCAGTTAAGCTATCACAGTAAATGTCTGATTCAGTGCCAATCGTTTTTACACTTCCTGCCCTGGCATTCACCTTAAGCGCTTCCAGCGTGTAGGTATCATTTGGATCGAGTAATACTCGTATCTTGTTGACCCCCTCCCTCGCTAAACGAGCCGGTAAAGCAAACATTAAGCCGTTCTCTATTGCGACAAACTGTTTTGCCCCTGTAAAGGCGATGAAACGTTGCCCGCCAAGTTGCTGCAAGATCGTTTCTGCAATGATTTGTCGCTCAGTTTTTAATGACATGTGTTATTCCTTAAATGATTAGGGAATAACACCCTTGAGGAATGGTATTCCCCAAGGGTGATAAGTTAATTGTTAGTTGCTAAACACTTTCATTGCGTCAATGAGGATCTCATTGAACGCATCATGGTTTGGCAGAACCGCGCTCATTAACTCATGTTCGTCGTTAATTTGAGTTGAAATGTGTAACCAAAAAAGTTTAGCGATCACGTCAGGCACTTCGTATATGACAGTAATGCTGCTTGGTCGTCTATCTTCTCGATATAACAGCTCATCAAACTGATGCCATTGCACTGTTAATGGGTATAATTCATAAACAAGTGAGTCTTCACCACATCCAAATACATCTCCTACACCTTCAAATTCCTCAGGGATACCTTCAAGGATCGCTTGAGTTAAGTAAAAGTGATATTGCGCAATTTCTACATGGTCTTGGCTGTTAATTGGTTGATTGTTCATTGTGTTACTCCATAAATAAAAATGGGAATAACACTCCTAGGGGAATGTTATTCCCTTAGGGTGGTAACTTATTGACTACCGTTGGAACGGTAATAAATAAGCGTCATGATTGTGCGCTTTACACCTCTCGATAAACGCTTGAGGTGTTAACGCACTGGTTTCTCGTTTATTAGTTAACTCAACCTCAATACTGACGTAAGGATGGTCAAATTCTGCATCAAATGAATCACCAGTTAATGGGTCAAAGCTATAACAACTGGGTAAGCCTAATAATTCAGGTATGGCCCAGTCATCAAGCCCTTGCAGCTCTATCAATGATTGTATTTCATTAAAACCACTGCGACCTTTGATGATCACTTCGCTATTTGTCTTCCAATTGGCGCCACAGCGATACACCATGCTAATTGAAATGTTCTTCATTTCATGATGACCACTCGTGGGCGCTTGTACACAAAACTGTCTTCGGCATCACGGTCAAATTCAAGGCATTGTGCCCCTTGCTTGATCGCCTCAGCTATGATGGCTTGTGTTTTTGGTGACAATTTTAAGTAAAAATCTTCACTTTCCTTTGCACTGTCTAGTGTTTCCCACAGCTTTAGAAAGTACCCCATATCACGTTTTGCAACGCAACTATAGGCGCTTTCTACCTCCTCTGAAAACACATGTTCGTCAAGTGTTGTTAAGTGGTCAGCACTCACGGCCACGGTTAAGTAGCGCTCAATGAATGGCATATTGACTTTGTGTGGCAATAACCGCTTTAAAGCGGCTAATGCAATCGCAGAATGGATTTCTAATTCATTGTCAAAATGAACGCCATAACCGGTCTCCACATTATCTTCAAGCCATAGCAGTAATTGATCTACTGCATAAATATCATGTTGTACTGTCATGTTGTCTCTCCGTAAAAAAAAGGGACAACACCCCCAATGGGAGCGCGTCCCATTGGGGTTAGTAATATTAATTAAGCGTTCAGCAACTTCTTCGCTAATGCGACTTCGATACTGTCACCGTCTGAGTTAAGGGCGTCCAAACCGTTATCGGGCATGTCGCCGCTGGTTGATTGCGTCACTGCAATCTTCTTGGCCATCAGCTCCAAACAAGTCATCTGTGCCGTGTTGTTGTAGCCTAAAAAGGTCACATCAACGGGTTCAGTTTGTCCTATTCGCCAACTTCGTCTAGCGGCTTGCATGAGCGTGTACACGTTGTATCCCGTTTGCATGAAGATTATCGACGGAAACTCCAGTAAATCGAGCCCCGTTTTGACTAGTTCAGGGTTACAGATAATGCAATCTACACCTCTATCTACCTGTTCCAATATCCAATCTTCACGGTCTTCGGTTTTTACCGTGGCGCGCATGACGGCTGATTTTATGCCATTTATGCCCAACAGTAATTTTAGCCGTGATGCCGTATCTCGTTTACCAGTGTAAGCGGTATATACCAAGGTACGTCTGCCATTGCGTTTATTACTGCTCACCAAGTCAATGAGCCTTTCCTCTTTCGGGGTAAGGGTGTCATCGTCAAATAGTGATGGTACAAAGGCTAATGTCTCTCTTGTGCGAGGATGAAGTACATTCTCAGCTCTGAAACAACAATCAGGCCAAGCTAACAACACACTCATTACAACACCAAGTAAGGTCATATCACCCGCTCTGAGTGCTTTACGTAAGCGACCAAGTAATTCGATTTCAAGCGAACGGTATCGCTCGTTCATCTCGTCATCAAGGTCAACCCCTTCAAAGTACTCATCGTAAGCAGGTAAAATACCGTCACCCATGTCTTTCAGTTTGACGAAAACCGTGTACGGTAACACGTAGCGCGAGACCCCTAATGGTCCAAAGCCAGGTGCCCGAGTTTGACTCACACGAATGTTTTTGCCTTTGGCTGTTTTATGGTTATCTTCACTAGAAACCTTCATTATCTCTTTGATAATGCCGTGTTCTTGTGAAAATGCCATTGCCGCACTGCCTAAACGTCCATTGTGGTAAGTGTACCCATCAGCCATCATGATGTTAGGCATACAGCGCCACAAAAGGTAAAACAAGTCTTCTGCATAGCCGCCCATTAATGTGCCTGTGAGTAATAATGTTTGTTTTGAACAAGAAGCCAGGACTTGCATCGCTTGGCCTTGCGCAGAACCCCCATTTTTATACTCATGAGCTTCATCAATCATCATGAGGTCAAAGAAGCCTTTCGGTAAGTAACGCTTAATAAACTCGCTTGCCTGGTAATCTCCTTGACCAAATGCAAACTGACTTTTCGCCAATTTGCGCTCTATGCGTTCAGATTGTCTATCACTGAAAACAAACTCGCCTTCATGATCGAGTAAATTCACCAGTTCGTAGATGTTATCGGTTAAAGCCTGAGCCATATCATTCACCCCAAACGATTGGATGAGGCGCTCTGCTGTCACATTACCAATAGTGGGCAATGTCATCAGCGAACGCTTTACCGTACCTTCAAGCGAACCATCAGCGCGTTTACGGTGCAGTGACCAAAGCGGACTACTGCAATGTTGGCACGTAAGCTGATTCTCCGTTGGAAAGTTAGCCGGTGTGTAAACATTGCCGTCTTCATCTTTGATCTCAGTAAAACAATCAGGACAAATAACATGATGAGTCCATTGATGTTGCGCTTGTTCCTGTTCAAAAGTGGCTTCCGATAACACGCTATGACGCTTTCGTTTCACTTTGAACGTGGGTTTCCAGTTATAACCCATGCGCATTCGCACACGGCCTAAGATGAAATACTCCGGTCCATCATGTGCTACGGCCATCGCTCTAACTTTAAGCAAAGACAGTAACGTATCAGGACCGTTCAATACCCACACCTTCGCATTATCGACAGTGTCGTAAATTTCTCGGCGCCATTTGTACACAAGGTGAGGCGGTGACAACACGAGAATGCGTTGCGCCTTACGTTCAGCGTACATCACAGCTGTCACTGCAATCCCCATCATGGTTTTGCCACACCCCATCTCACCGTTAATAATCGCTGCTAAGCTATTGTCATCGATGAGTGAAGTGCAGACTGCTTGTACGGCTTCCGCTTGCGCCTCAAAGGGCACACGCTTTAAGCACTGCAAGACCATATCTCGGTTAGGAACCGGTTGTTGATATCGAGCTGGATAAGACCGCTCCACATTAGCTAAGAGGCCATCGCCAAAATCATTAACAAAATCTGTCAATGAAATCATGTTGTCTGCTGTCGTCATTTCAGAACTATTTAGCTCTGGTATGTGCGTATCCAATGCTTGCTCAGTCATAGCGCGTCTCCTTTATAAACATAAGAAGTACGGCGCTGTGTCTGAATAGGCAAAGAACCACTTTTAACGGCATCCGCAATAATCGGCTCAATCAACTCAGGCTCCAACGTGAGTTGGTACGCAAACACCCCAAAAGCATCAAGGTGTTTAACGCTATGGTGTAGCAGCACTGCTAATTCATTTTTCCATTCATCAAGCAATGGTAAATGACACAGCGTTTTTACTACGGGCCACAGTGCGTCCCAATTAAGCAGGTTTTGGCTCAATATCCAGCCTTCATGACTGCCATAAGGCGTTTTCATGAGTTCAGGTAAAATTAACCAGGTATGTACCCATTCGCCCACAGGGGTAAATCGCGGTAAACGAGTGGTTATTTTTTTCATGTCTTTGACGCGATTAAGGTTAAGCGTTTGCAAATTACCATCAGGTAAACGCACTCGCTTTTCTCTATATCCCCCCTGAGTGATAGGAAGCGTCAGTGCAGCAAATAAATGTTGCATTTCGCCGTCCCGCGCCCAAAGCGAGATAAAAATTACCTCATCACGGTCATCGACCACAAAAGCGTCGAGGTATAGCCCATCACTTAACGCGATGAGTTGTTGGTTATGTATATTCATGGAGTTCTCATTTATTTAAAGACAAGAAGCCCCATGGAACGGGGCTGTTGCCCCGTAAGGGAAGGTTAATTATTGAATGACAATGATATCCCCAAAGGTTTCACCAGCGGTGATGTCAATGGCTCGTATTGTCGGAATAAATTGGTCTATTTTCGTAGTAATCGTATTGTGTTCGTCCATCGTGGTTGTCGTGCGTTGCACTTTTTTTGTGCCGCCTTTAACCAGTAATTGCCTTGAACCATCATTACTGACTACATGCCCTGATATTTGTCCAGCTGCTAATGCAAGAGACAAATGCCAAGGTGATAGTTTACGCAAAGGATTTGGAACCGCATGGTGTCCAGCTTGCGAAAATACACTGTTGAATCGATGCCACAATCCTTTATGCTCAGAAAAAACATCAGCAAGCAATATTTTATCTGGTGTGACCACCTCAAAACGAAATGCAGAGGGTGGGACTACAGGGGCTGTGTAACCAAGCTCAGCAGGAGAATTAGGTAGGGGAGGCGCAATCATGGCCCCGCTACCCACACTCACTAATCTGGTTTTATGTTCATCTCGTTTAAGCCGGTTGCTTTCGCCACTCATATCTCGTCTGACACCCATAATGACCACTTGTTTAAAGCGGTCGGTGGCAGCGGAATACACTGCAATGTCGCCAATATTCCTGACTAGGTAGCTGCAAAAAGCAGGGGTTAAGCTTGGGAAAGGGATCACTAATGCGATTACCCCTTCTTTTCTTAACATGCCTAAACAACGGCGTGTAAATTGAACCTCTAAACGATTCATGCCTTTATCTGCAGTGCCTAAGTGATCGGTTACCACATCTCCATAAGGAGGATTGAGGAACAGAAAACTCATACTATTGCTGGCAATAACACAATCAAACGTATTAGCGTTCAGAACATGGTTAAGTTGCACGTTCGCAGTGGCTGCGCGCTCTTTATCTAACTCCACGCCATAACAAACCATGGGATTAACATAACGATTGCGTAAAAATTGCAAAGCGGCACCTTCACCACAGCAAGGATCTATCGCACGAATATTTCCGGACGGTACTGTTAACAAATAACTTATCCCTGTAAGGGTGGCGTTATCTGTTGGGTAATAACCATCTTTTAAGTAATTGTGAGCAACGCGAGGATGCATGATGGCCATAAGCCAACCTCCAAACACGGCGCTCCCCACGGGAAGCCCGTGGGTTAGTTAAAATTAAACGTCAAATAGCTTAACCCAAGTCTTATCTTGAGATTTAAACTCCCATAGCGGTTGACCGTTATGGCGTTTTTCTTTGAGATAAGTAATTTGAGCGCGCATTTGTTGACGGTTAGTGCAGTCCAATCTAATGGCTTTACCTAATGGCCATAATTCGCCAAAGAGGGTAGGTCCTATGTCATCATCACCAGAAACTGCTATTGGGGGGGGCGATTGCAGAACCTCTTCAGTTCTAATGGTCGCGACTTCCAAGTCTGTTTCTGGCTCAGGAGTAAAAGACTCTATGTTAGTTGACTCGTCTACTTCAACATATGACACATCATAGTCTAGCCATATTTGAGACAGCTCAGCTCTGGTTTCAATCGTAAATCGATTACCAGATTGATAGCTCCCTGCAAATATTCGCTTAACAGCAAATGTACCTTGGTAAACTCCTTCTGAATACTCTTCAAGAAGTGCATCCTTCACGGTAAACCTACCAACATCCAAATCAAGTTGAGCTACGTTGAAAGCACCAAAACGACCATGAATGGTTTTTACTGTTAATGTTCCAGGAACTTGGATCATGATAGATCTCCAAAAAGAAGATCTTTCCACCGGAAAGACCTTCCGGTGAGTGGATATTGCAGACAACAAAACGCAGTCGATGCTAAATCGGCTATGTTAAATGATCATGAGCAATAATGAGTATTTGTCGTGAACGACGAGACACCTATAAATAGATGATTTAAGTTAAGGATACCCCAATCAGTTTTATAACTGAACGCGACACATTTCGTGGGGCCATTTAAGGCTGTTGCCGTGTGCTTCACGCTATTAAAGTTAGCGCGTACTTTTAACAAACTTAATACTACCAGATGAAGATTTCCTTTTAAAGAGTATCGTGTCCATTTTAAAGTGGAAACACTCTTATCAATGCTAATAAATGATTAGTATTGATAAGAGGTGTTTCATCTCATTGTTAAGCATTCCTCATCATTGATAAAGAGTGATGAGAATAGCTTTACTTTTATTATTTTAATGCTTATCATTGATAAACATTAAACCCCAATGGTTAGTAAAAGGAAGTTAGGAATGATTAACTTAGTGTTAGATGATGGTTCTAATTTTATAAAAATCGCATATCGTAACAAAGATAACAGTATTACAACTCACGCATTTGCTAGTCGAGTAATAAGAAAGGCCGTTCCAAGTACGACATTAACTGGTCTATCTGCTGCAAGTTATGAGATTGATGGAGATCGGTACACTGTGTCTAAAACTGCAGTTGATACAATCCCTACAGATAATAGAACCTATCAAACCTCTTTCCATAACAGAGTATTAATTCAGCATGGTATTAGATATGTACTGGACCAACTTGGAACTGATGAGGAATTCGTTAACGTAATGGTTACTCTTCCAGTGGGGCAGTTTTTTAATCCTGATGGAACCAAGAATGAGCAACTCATCGAGAAAAAGATTCAAAACGTAAAAGGTCATGTAAAAAATTTGGGGGGTAATAAAACAGTGAAAATAGAAAGCTGTTACGTAATGCCAGAAGGCGTCCCTGCATTTACTCATGTAAAAAATGAATTACGTTTGACAGGCAGTAGATATTTATTGGCAGATATTGGTGGAACAACTACAGATCTTGTTGTTATTAATGATCAAGATCAAATTGAACAGTTTCAAAGCTTAAACTTAGGAGCGTTAAAAATGCTTTCTAAATTCTCGACACTAGTCTCTGAAAAGCTAAATTTAAGTGGGCTAACCGATGAATTGGCTGTTAATGGCTTACTTAGTGGAATGGTTGCTGGTGATGATGTGTCAGATATCGTAACCATGGTTTTGAAAGACTTTCAATCTACGGTCAATGATGAAATAGCTAGATTAGGCGAGCTAAGATTGTTTGATGCAGTTATTTATTCTGGTGGTGGAGCTAATTTGTTGTCATCTACATATGTAGATGTTTTAAAATCCAAAGAGCCTCAATTTGATAACGCATTAGGTGCGTTGGCTATTATGGATACTATTGAATGACAAAAACAAGAAATATACAAATTAGACTAAGGGAAGATGTTCCGCATGAACGAGATATTTTAGAATATCTTGATAAATATGGAACAAGATCCGGGCTGCCGAAACAGTGGTTAATTGCAGGTTATGAAAATTCTGTTAATGGAAATACAGGTAGTACTAAGACTGAAAGTAAGTGTGAGCCTGAGAAAAAACCACATGCAATGAGCTCATTCGTCGCAAAAGGATGATGACGAGTTATTAGCACCTAGCTAGTCTCATTATTAATTATTAGGATTCTATTATGATAGCGTTTTTAAGGCGGTGGCATTCCGAGATCGAGAAAGATAGACAACGGAGAATGGCTCTTGAGGAGGAAACTGAATGCTTAGAAGTGGAATCGGATGAAGTTGATCTCTGGACTAAAAGTTGCGAGCAAGCTCGTAAATGGTCAGAACAAGAGTCATTAGAAAATGAAGAGCTTTATCATGCAGGTGACCCTGGGTCTGATACTTTATATTAGGAAAAATGTAGTTCAACCAATTGATGACACTGATTGGTTGAACTACATTTTACGAGCTAATTGCATTAACTATTTAAATTTTTATACTGATGTTTAATGTTTTCTTGAGCTTTACCTGTGGCCATACTTGTCATCATTTCAGTGCCCTTATTCACTCCTTGTTTTAAATGGTTAAGGCCGGTATTAAATGCACTTGATAAGCTAGATACTTGATACCCAGCAAACCCAACAATAGATAGCCAGAGTACTGGGACAACAATATACAAGATTAGCAATACAACTCTTAAAATTTCTGAGTCGAGTGCGTTCATGGTTCCTGCTCCGAAGGAGGATATTGGATTAGTAAAGTTAAAATCGTGGCCACTGTGCATGGCGGATAATAATTTTGATTCCAACGACCGACACCATTCCCACCAAAACGTAAAGTATTGCACCCCAAAATACGCGATAGTGACCGTGATTAGTACACGCCATTGATACAAGGCCATCGGTAAGATCAATGGGATCGCAATAATTAACATACTTAAAATCAATGCTTGGAAAATGGGCAACGCCTCTCTCACAATGAAAAAGGTCGGTTCCATAAACGTTCTGCCAGCAAGCAATCCAGCACCACCTACTGTACTGCCCCACATTTCAGCAGTCGCTCTATCAGAACCACTACTGTTGATTACTGCACCATATCCTCTCGTCGTGCGCCCTGTAGCATTAATATTTTCTGTGCTCAATGCTCGCTGAATAAGCATATCTTTACGCTCTTCTGCAGAAACTTCGCCCTTAAACATTTTATCGAACCAGCCGTTCGGCATCATGATATCAACGTAAATCTCTGGTGAGTTTTCTTTGATTTCTTTTGCTAAACGCTCTCTAAGGCCGTAGGTCGTGTCTTTCCACCACTCGTAGCAAGTAGGGTAAGCTTTGGTGTCAGCTTCGCTTTTGCCTAATCGTTCAGCCCATATCTTGTTATAGCGACTATCTCGTGTCGCGTTATACGGAAATGTAGGAACCGGTTCTAACGATTTAATCCCGCGATACGTAGTATGGGGTACAGCATTATTCGTAGATAAGAAATACTCGTCACCAAGCCAAAGCGCTTTATCAAAGTCGCTATCTGAAATTGAACCTTGGTTTTGATATGACGAGCGCACCATTGCTGATTTTGCATTAGCAAAACATTGCTCATAGAACTGTTGAGTCTCTTGCTGCAGTGCCGGGGAATCAATACTGACTTCGCTTAGTTTGAGCTGTGAACGTGTAATGTCATATGAGCATGGGATTGCCGCCACGGACGCATTGGTTGTGCCAACTGAAATGCCATGAATGAGTTTCCACCAAGCCGGAACCTTAGCGGTTTCACCGCCTAAAGATTCGAATGAACTGTCCCAACTTGTACCCGTATTGTCACCTGGCTTTGTGGAGGATACGCCGCATTGTTCACTACGAACATCGTTGTAAACCATGGTACTGAGTCGTAACTCTTGGCTTGGGTGCATTGCAAACACATAGGCAGCAATGGCTAGCACTAAGCCCACTGCGCTTCGGTTGAGCGATAGTAACCCCTTGTTACCCTCATCTTCACCTTCTTGCATAGCCTCTGTCATCGTGTTAAATACGATGATTACCATAGGCAAAACCAATAGGTTCGCACTTGAAAGAAGGTAAAAAATCTTGTTTGAAATAACCCACGCTTGTAGGGTTAAAAATAGCGTTAAATAGTCATTAACTACCATAACAATCCATCCTGAGCTGTCTGATACAGCATAAATAAGTAACCTTCGTAACAACTCGCAAAGGCAGCGACTAAGAGCGCCATGTAGCGATTAGAACGGTAGTAATAATAAAAACCTATGTACCCGCACACGCGAAATCCAACCATGTACCAGGCATAAGGAAGGGGAGTTAGCGCATTTTCAGGGATTGCAGCTGCCCCCATGCAAAGCAAAACGATTGCAAGTAGGGTTAAAAATACTGAAAGAAGTAAGATGACGCTTTTTTTAGCCCACTTAATCCATTTTTGCTTATCCATTTCCACCTCCAAACTGACCATTTTCAAAGGAGGAGTTCACTTTCGGAGCATCAGGGCGCATTTGCGAATCATCGCTTTGTTTTCTATGAATAACTTCATTAATGACATTGCTAGAAAACTGCTTACGAGCATTAGCTTCGAACTGCAAAATATTTATTTCGTTTTCAAGTTGAGCAATCGCTTTATCAATATCAATCTGAGCGACTTTATTCAGTGCGATATAGCGCTCATTTTTTCCTGCAATTAACGCCCTTCTTGCTAGTAAAGCCTTATCAATGGTTTGAATTAATGCTACCTCAGAGACAACTCGTGGCTCGATAATATCTCGTGCTGGATCTTGTTTAAGCGCTTGAATGAATGCTAATGGAAATGATGCTGAGCCAATATCGCTCTCCATTGCGTCTTGTAGTTCTTGTTGCATACGAGCGGTTTGATGACTAACTTCGGCACTTAATCCAATGCCAGCAACGGCACCTTCCTTGCTCTTATCGATGCCCGTTTGGGTCGTAACGTCACCAACTGCCCCTGTTAACCACGTAGTAAGCTCTTCACTCGTATCCCAGTAGCGATATAACCCTTCTTTTTTCTGAGCTGATTGACCGTCAGTTAACAGCTCAAACCCTGCACCAGCAGTGTCTTTTGTTATTTGAATTGCAGGTTGGCCTTGCCCACCGGCTTTTTGTCCGCCTTTCCAAACAACACCATCGTTGCCACTGTTCTGTTCAACATTTTTCTTAGCCTGTACTGCATCGCCATTTTTAGCCTCGCTAGTCCATGACTGAGCTTTACTTAGTTCAGTCCAATCCGTTGAGGCTAGTTTGTCACCCATCCAGTCAGTCATGTCCTCGCAAGAGTTTTTGCCGTTATCAAAGTCAAATTTCCCTTGTAAAACACCATTCGTCAGTAAGTCATACAAACCTGGATCTTCTTTTTGGATAAAGTAACCAGGAAGTGACATAACTGCAGATGTGGCGTTCTCTAACATGCTTCCCATCATGTCCTGAAAGCCGTCAGTAATGCCGTTTAATTGGTTTTTAACCGTTAAACCAGGATCTAAATTTCCACACTGCAGGTTCATATCCCAACCAATACCAAGAGTCTTCTGAGTTAAGTGACCCTCACGAGCTGGCGCGGAAATGACGTTACCGCCACCTAAGGTGTAATAGATTAAGTCGGTTTGTGCAGTAGCAGGGGCACTAGTACCGATTAACGCTAACATCATCATTCTTGTTAATTGTTTATGCTTCACGGTTCATTCCTTATTAATTGCCAAAATGCGCGACTAACATCGCCCCTTTTTGTTCACAACCTCGATAGGTACGCCATACCCCCCAGACATACTCGCCAGTCTCACTAATGCGTTCTGCGTAGGGATCACCAGTTGTTGTGCTGTCATCGATATCAGGCCAAGCTACCGCTTTCATTTCTTGTTTGGGGTAGAGTGGTTGCCAAAACGTTTCGTCATCTTTCTCACCAATAGCCTCAGGAGGCCAGTAGCCTTGTTTTTTGTCAGCGATGAGAGATTGATATACCCGACTCTGCATTGGCCTTGTAACGACGTGTGAGGCTTTGTAAGCGGCCATAGCAGCAGATTTGTAAGGCTGTTTTTGAATTGAGAAGCCCCCTCGCGGGTATACACTGCCCCAATTGCCTAATCGATTGGTTAATGGGTTCCAACTCGACACATTAAACACGTCAGGAATGTTAAAACGCCAACCGAGCGTATCTAGGCTGGAGAGGTAGTAGGGCATAAAGGGCGTTGAAGGACCTTCTAACGTGTACCCGAAGCTTGAGAGCATTTCAAAAAATGTGCCCTCTGCAGGGTGACCGATAATGTCCGTGTTTTGAAACGTAACCGTGGCGTTATCAAGTAATGTCGGGCTGCGTTTATGGCTACTCCCACCACCTTTGGCACCAGGAGTCGTTGGTGACATCCATTGGGTTGCTTGCCAAGGCGCTTCGCCAGTATTTAAGTAACTCATCGCCACCATATCGGGTAAACGGTGTTTGACCTTAATTGATGTATCGGTATCGCAACCTAATGGTGTACAGGTCATCCACAGACACATTCCAATCACTTGGTAGTCAATGCAATCAAGGCAAAGGCTACTTGCAAGAATTTCGGGGGTAGTGATACTGCCTGCTGTACTCGTATTCACGCTTAATGCACCTGTTAAACACAGTGCTAGCGGGATTGAGCGAGACCATTTTTTAAGATTTGATGTCATCACCATTCTTCCCCTTGGTAATTAACTCGCCCCTCTTCGATACTTGCCGCTTTAAGCATTGCCGCTTCTAATGCAGTACAGTTATGCTTGTTCATGAAGTCTTCACGTTTCTTTTTTGCATCACCGTCTGTTTCGCCTAACGCGAGGTAAAGAGCCGGTGGAACAATAGTGAAACGAGACAGGAACTTGTCATCCATACCCATTACAACGCCTTCTTTAAACTTATGCTTTTCAGAAGTCATCGAGCGTATGAGGTCGAGTTTGTTCTCGCTGAGTTTTTTGAATTGTTGCAAGGTTGATAGTTCGTCTTCACTCATGTTGAGCAAGATCCACCATTCAGCGTTGTTGAGCATTTTGCGAGATTCAGCGGGGAAATCTTTTAAATCCTGAGTTGCTAGCCAGAACCATGCTGAGAGCTTTCGCCACATTTTGACAATTTTTGTTGCATAGGGCGCAAGCAAGACATTGGTTGAAATAAGATGCGCTTCATCTGTTAAGCATACGATAGGAACACCGCTAAATTGATCGCGCTCTGCGATGCCATTAATGGCGTTGATAAGCGAAATGTAGGCTGTCGCCATCTGAGCTTCATAGCCATTTTTGGCATAAATACCCAAATCAATGATTGTGACGTCGGCCTCTGGCCATGGTGCGCCTTCTCCGTTGAAAATCTTACCTTCAAGACCCTCACAGAAAAATGCCATCGAGTCGCACATTACCCTTGCACGCTGTTGGCGTTCGGGTGGAATGCTTGAATCAGTTGAAAACGCAAGTAACGCCTCCCTAACGTGAGTAGGCCTTACCATCACATTATTGGCGTGGCATGTGTTCGCGGCATTAACGAGAGCCTGTCTCACCATGGAGCTGTCTGCGCGGCGATAATCTTCTAATTCCCGTTTTTCGCCGCCGGTGATCATCATTCGAGCCATGATTTCAAGTTCGCCTAAAATATCGCGAACTTCATCATCTGGATTATCGTTGTCGTTTAAACGCTCAGGTAGCAATGCGTCATCGCTTGTGATTTGAGGTGCGTCACTACCGACTAAGTGCTTTGCATCTGCAAAAGGCGCTAGAGAAGTGCTACAGCCGGGCTTGAGGGAGACTTTGTTAACCGTTAAGCCATGAGCAAGGCAATAATCTGCTAATAAACCAAATGAATCGCCGGCTTCAATAATAAACATGCGAGGTCTATGAATAGCTAAAAAACGTAAACATATGCCGACTAAGGTGGCTGATTTCCCTGAGCCGGAAGGACCAAATAAATTCAAATGCGCGTTAGAACTAAAATCGCTCAAGGGGTCAAAATTTAACGGTTCACCGCCACGATTAAAAAACGTTAACGCCTCAGAGCCAGAGCCTATGCTACGACCAAAAAGTGGCGATAGTCTTAGCATATCTTCAAGCCAAATGAAGCCGCAGTACCAGTATTTAGGATCGTTTTTAGGTTGGTAACTCATCGGTAACCAACGAAAGTAAGCGTCAAGAGGTGCGACTTGAGCGGTGTTATCGACAAATTTGGCGCCAAGCCCTTTAACATCAAAGACTGAGCGGATGGTTTCTGTGTGACTCTCGATTACATCAAGGCTTTCACCTTGCAGGTAAATAGCAACTTGCCCACGCCATAGCGCATGTTTATTGATGAGGAAGCTCATTTCTTCACATTGATCTCGACATTCGACGATTTCAGGTTCACCGCCAACTGCCGAATCTTTTATCTTTTTGATCCGCTCTTGTCCCGCCTTCGAGGTTTGCGGAACTAATGTCATCATTAACATGCTACCAGGCGGCAAATCATCGAATAACACTCGTTTCTCAATATCTTGATCACTATCGTTTCCAACCTCACCAAATAGACGACCGGTTAAGATGGTTTCGCTAGACCAGTTGTCAAGTTCAACCACACGAGTAGCAATTGATTTACTATTATTGCTTTTAAACCACCACAGACCATTTTCAACATCGGCAGTGACGTTGCTTTGTAATAAGCGCTCTGTGTAATCACGGTCGATAGACGAAAATCGTTCGCGGTGTGACAGTTGATCCCGTTTAGTGCCTGGGTTGAGGAAAGGGGCGAGTAAATCGAATACTGCTGCACCACTTGCACGTGAAATTTTTACACCGTGATCTGATAAAGATGAAGGGTTCAACAAATAGCGTTGTAAAGATGTCAGTTGCTTTCGGTTCTTTACGATAGTTGCTTGACTGCTGTCTTCGGGCAACCAACGATAAACCGCCAAGAAAACTTGACGAGAACGGCCTCGGAAGGGACGGTTTTTGGTGCTAAAAATGCCTTGCTCTCGTCCAATCAATGCAAAGTGTTTCTCGTCCTCAGCAAGTACGGCTTGGCTGAACGCATCATCCACACGCACTTTGGCTTTTAATTTTGGGACGACATTGGCTAAATCGTCAATATCACGAGCCATGAGCTGAAATATCCACGGATTTTCGTTTTCAATATCACTTCCCATCTTACCGGCTGTAACAAAAGCATTGGTAATATTACCTAGAATGCTTTCAAGCCCTGCTTGATGTTTATCCTCAGTCGATACGGGATTGATTGAGAAAAACGCACCAACAGAACGCCCATCATCAAGTTGCGTAACCCCGTTTTTATCAATATCCGCCCAGGGGAGCTTTGCCGCAAAAGAAGGAGGGACACTGTAATCAATCGCCGGCGCGGTTAACCCATGATTAGGGTTGAAGAACTTCACTATTTTTTGACTTAATTGCGTCAACATTAGCGTTCTCCTACAGGCATACGCGCTTTTGCATCACTCGGAGTCGCGTAATGAACACGCTCATAGAGCGGAAATACAGTGCTGTAACCTGGTACTGGCATTGAGCCATTTCGATGCGGGTAGACGTAGAACACCACGTCCGGATTAGGCAAACGAGGGAACTGGTTGAAAATTTCTCGATAGCTGTTACGGGTATAATCCGCTTGGCGTTCTGCCAGCAAAGCAGGAGAAAGCTCACGTCTCAACGTTGAGCGTTGCTGCAATAATTCATCGTTACTGCCAGTGCCCATTTTGGTTTCCCACACCTCTTTTACGTCAGTATCTGGTTGTGGCAGGGTCGATTGCTGACTCGTGGAGCAACCATAAAGAAATAAATATGACACAGCGATTAAGGAGATTTTAGTCAAGCGCATAAGTGCCCCCTTGAGTATGAGTTGGGTAACGAACTTGACGGGCATCGACAGGTTTGTCGATTTTCAATGTTCGGCTTAAATGAACGGAGATTGCTGTACCAGGCGGTGTATAAATCGCATCGAATGTGCTTGCCATGCGTTCTTTTATCCATGAGTTCACATTTTCAACACTGCCAGCAGCAGCGTTCGCAAGCGCGTATTTACTGGCATCCCCAGTGACTGACGAAGTGCCACTGCCTGTATCTGATACTGAGGTTGTGGTTTGTGCCGCTGCAGCAGCACTTGCAGCAGCGCTGACGCCATCAAGTACCCCCATCATGGTTAAGTAGCTTGGGGCGTTAGTGATTTTGACGCCGTTTAGACAAGGATTACCATTGGGATCGGCTAAGAAACCTAACTGCATAGAGGTGATAACTGAGTCGCCATCGTAATCACTCTGTGTTGTTTCATCAGTGTCAGGAATGGAGATAACACTGCCGTCATCCATGATTAAATCCAAAGTTTCAACAGCACCACGAACACAAGACAGATTCCAATCACCAGTCACGGTGCCAGTGGCAATTGCCCCTTTAACATCAGGCAGCATGAAACCATTGGCCATCAGGTTTTCTTTACCTATAACCAATGAAAATGGGTAAGGTGAGGTTACTTTTCCATTGACCGGGATACGGCCAATTAACGCAGTTAATGAGGTCGCATCACTTAGTACTGAACCTCGCACTAATGTGTAAATAGGCGTTGCTGTTTCTTCGAATAATTTTTCTTTCTTAAGCGCTTCAAGCCTTGCTTGACGCGCTAAATTGGTTTGAACTTCAACCTTCATCCTTGGGGTGCTGAACACTCCTTTTTTATCAACACTTGCATCGATAGGGTCAACCCAAATTAAACCGTCTGTGCCTACCGGTACTGCGGGTTTAGTGTATGAACCACCACCTATACCTAATTGCTCATCCAATGAGGCGTCGTGGTTAACTACAGGGGGAGTAATACCGATTGCGTGAGTTCGTGCATCCAACTCAACAAGTTGTTGGTTCACTTTGTCTTGTAATTCCGTCAATCCTGCGCTCATTTTTTCTTGCAAGGCATTGGCCGTAGATTTAGCTTGCAGTTGCTGCGCTGCTTCTTGCGCGTCAAGTCTGGCTTTCAGCGCGGCATTTTCCTCTTTCTGTGCATTGAGACTGATAGCTAATGTGCGCAGCGTGTTATCTGGCGTGTCAGCCGTCAAACCAAGCGTTTCTTGCAACG
This sequence comes from Shewanella sairae, assembly GCF_023283535.1. Lineage (GTDB taxonomy): Bacteria > Pseudomonadota > Gammaproteobacteria > Enterobacterales > Shewanellaceae > Shewanella > Shewanella sairae. Next base: position 22,332 of record NZ_JAKILT010000026.1, read on the forward strand.
CTTGGGCATCTGCCGCCGATAACGTAACCTGTTCAGGTGTATTGTTATCAGTGGCGCTAGCCTTCTTTTCACTTGGACCGATGAGGCTTATCACAACGGCAAAGACCAGAACGCCTAGTAGCACTAAGATAAGTTTGTTTTTATTGGTCATGGGAATCACCTTCAACTGCGATGACCGGCTTAGGAGGCAGCGAATCCGCCAACGGTCCTTTACTTACCATAAATGCAGTGCTGGTACTGCTATCTGTACCTAACGGTCCAAGGTCTGGAAAAGCAAAACTCAAACCATAGAGGTCAGCCGTTACCTGACGAGGGTCAAGGAACAATGAGTCGTTGTTTTGGTGCGTCAGCGTTACAGCGGTGACGGTATAGCCATCCAATGACCACGCCGCTACAGGTGTGGCTGTGACAGGCCATAATGAAAACGCTTGTGGTTGAATATCTTTCTCGATTTGCATTGTTGATCGAACCACGCCTGGAAGGGGTTCAATTGCGTGAGAGGGGCTATACAGATTTTGGTAAGCGTAGCGTACAAGAAGTGTAGGAACGGGCATTGATAACCGCTGAACATGCTGCTCAAACGCATTATTAATTGCAACGTCTTCTTCTAATGCTTTTTTTTCATCAAGGGTTAAGATATCGACTTGTGTTTGCGCCATAATTCCAGCTCTTGCGCTAACGTCAATAAGCATGACCATGCCATCACGTAATCGCTCTACCTGTAACCTCTGAGCCTCAAAAGGTTTGTCTGCGGTGATATAAATTGTACCGCTAAGCGAATCTACGGCTGCAGACTGGTAAAGCAAAGGCGGAACACCCACCCGTACATCACCATCAAATGACAATAATGTCTCTTGACCGACCGCAACCGTAACGTTGATCGGATTGCCATCCCAAACAACGGCTCTGGAATTGGATTGTTGAACTGCATTATCAGCCCATGCGGAAGGTAACGCTGTAATCAACGTCATAAGAAGAATTAAGCGCTTCATTGTTTTTGTCCTGTAGTTACGTTAATTTCACGCGCCACGCCATCAAAGCAATCAAGGGCTAACCCCCACGGATTGTTATTGACATCTACGTCATAACGCACCACGCGAAGCGGCCAACGTGCAAGAGATGCTTTGACCTCAGTGCCTTTGACATACTCTTTCAATTGCAAGTCAGCGTTGATCGTCCAGCTATCTTGGCTATGTGCGATCACTCTTGAATCATCAAAACCACGACCAGGCACTTCAAATAGCGCACGTTCACGACCGGCTAACTCGCCCTTGCTGCTTTTTGCCTGATAATCATCGGCCAGAATTTCACGACACTGTGGCGTGATGTACCATTTATAGGTATGTAAGTTGTTGCGATAGTCCTCGACACCATTGGTAGGCCAGCGGTTAATTTGTGAGAACATGCGAACACCAAACGAGTAGACATTAGGTGCAGGGATTTCCCACCAAAGTCTGGTTGAACCGGCGCGAAGATCTGGCGGTGTATGTACCGTGATTTCTTGCGCCGAGTTGTACCAGCCCACCGCTATAAAGAGACAAACGCCTCCTAATACACCGACTGCAAATCGAAGCGAACCAATGTGGGCGTCCCTGTTTTGTAAGGCATTACGAAATGCACTTTTCATTGATTAGCCTCATTTGATACGGCTTCACCGAGAAAGCGATAACCTTCCATTTGTGCAGCCTTAAACAACATGAACGATGCTTCTGGTCCAAAGAACATCTCCATTTCATCGGTCGCGACCTCAGAGAAGTAATCAGCTTCGAGTTGTTTAAGTGCCTTAACTTCCATGACTCCCACATAGCTCGCCTTTTCACTGTTAACGCGATAAAGAGAGGCAACATAAGGCAGTTCCTCAAAGCGAACTTCACACTGCGAGATTAATTCACCGGTGAATTGCAGGTTGCGTAATCGAGGATTGGATTGAATAAAATGATGGTGTTTCATCATGCCTCCTCTGTACCAAGATATGTTGCGTATTCCACACCTACAGCCGCTAACAATTGACGGGTATAGTCAGGTGAGCGGAAGAAATACACTAAATCGTGCTTGTCTTTAGTCAGCTTTATTCGGCAGCGATAATCTGAAATGTTGGCTACGTTTCGTGATTTCCACGTTTCAACCCCAAGCCATTCGCCGGTGCCTTGCACTTCGTAAATTTCTTGGATCACATCGGTGTAAGCGATTTTACGTTGTTCAAAATCGCCCCTTTCTTTATCACGTAAACTTAAATCAGACGAAACGGGGTAGTCTGCATAGGTGCGTAGCCACCCCATTAACTTAATGGGATCACCTTTTGTGGGAAAAATATCAAATACGGTTGCTGGGACCGAGTGTGCAACATTCTTCACATCAGGATTAGACATGGAATTTCTCCTTTTTATTGTGGTAAATACCAGGGCTTGAGATATAACGATTTTGGTTGTAAAAAATATCAAACCGTTGATACAACCAACCTGTAGGCTTACCGGTTCGCCACTTGATGATGCGATTTGCAATGGTTTTTGGTAACCATAAAATGACGGAGGCACCTGCAAGTGCACACAAGGCCAATGGCGTGAATGTTTCGAACGTCACTGTCAGCACACAACCTGCAATTAAGCCGACAACGGTCATGACACCCGTAAACACCATGACTTCAGGGACGCTTAAACCTTTAAGGAATGGCGGAGGTTCGTTGAGTAGTCGTGCATTTTTCATTACGCGTTTTCCAAGCGTGCAAGCGCAAAGGTGACGCCCCAAATGGTCAGTAGAAGTAACGACGCTCCAATCACGCCATCAGTGATTAAGTCAGATTTCTCTTTCTTTTGTGCACGAACTTCTTGGAATATGCCCCACATGTGGATCAAGTAATATAATGATGCAGCCGCAATGCCAGCAGCGCCGCCATAGAGCACAATGTCATAGCTGTAGGCGAACCATGTTTTGAGGATATTGTCGTCATCACTGCCTTTTGAGGGTTCTTGGTTCGTTGGAATAGCAGCTTGAACCGCTTGCGTCGTTAAAAAGAGGGTGGCTATTGATGTCGTAAAGAGTACGTACAATCGACTTTTTACTTTATTGACTGTTTTTTTGTTTATGATTTGCATGTCAGTAAATTCCTGATACCAAGATAAAATTAATGATTAGCCAAATTAATAATGTGCGCTGCGAGACTTTTAGGAACTTAGCCTTATCGGTTTTTCCTGATTTGAAGCCGCGAAATACACTCCACTGCACCCACAGCATCCAAGCGGTAACCATGATTACGCCGATGGTCGCTATAAGCTTGGCTAAGTCGTTAGGGCTGAATCCCGCCCCATGTTTAAACGCTTCCATGACCTCATTCATGGGGTTTGAACTGTGTAGTCGCCAGAGAGCGGTTTGATGGGCAGGGGCATAGGGCGAGACGGATATAAATAGGCATCAATACCTGATTGAATATCACGTAAGTCACTACGCAGCGCTTGGTAATCCAATTGACGGGGAGAGCGGTAATCCGCCCGTTGCTCTGCTCGTTGGATAAGAAATTCGAGCTTAGTCAAATGATCACTGATGGCAGCTAGCTCTTTTTTTTCATCCATCACAGAAGCGGCTTGAGCACTGCTTACGGACAAACTGAGTAAAAGGGGAACCAGATAAAAACGGGAACGCATGGCGTTTTCCTCAAGTTAAATAACGAGAGGAAAACGGTACAGAAAAAAAACGGAAAAATACTGATTAGAATTGCAGAAAATAAACATTTCTAAAGGGCGAAATTAAAAATTCAGTGTGATATCATAATTGGTTTTTTTGAGGTTGCAGCTACAGGTACTTCTTGTAGTGCGAAACCACGACTCTACTTAAAATACCTACGCCTATAGCGCTTGGTAGCAAGATCCAGATTGGATGGATCACCCATAGACCAGGTAACACCAACCAAGCCAATCCTGAAAGCAACATCGAAACGGACAACAATCGTTTGCTATGGTAATAGATAGTCACATGTTCCCTATCTAAATGCGCGATGCGGCGCTGCCTTACGACCAGTCCGTCAAAGAACCCAACAAATAACGCCAGTAGAAATATTTGATAGAAACTTGCCAATATAATCAATCTTGCTATTAGCGCTATGGTTGCAAAAACGGCGCCTTCCCAGAAGGGGGCTAACGGGGCAAAGAATCCTACAAATTCAATGTTCGTTATCATTTGAGCTTTTTCGAAAATCAAAAGCACATAATTTATCACTTCCTGAGTCAATCCCGGAAAGTCATCTTGTAATAGCGCTAACTGTGCAAAGAAAACGCTCCTAGCATGTTCTCCGACTGTCCAGCCCCATAAATGTCCCGTCCACTCGACAATTATTAATAGCAGCCAAGCATAGAAAAAGTACTCTACGCATTGGAAAGGCCATAAATACCATGGCGTAGGTTGCGATTTTTTGCTTTGCGCCGGCTCGTCCTTTTTCGTTGATTTAGGCGGCATGTTCCGGCTCCTCCAGTTCCAATGACGAATGAGTGATCCACTCATTAAAAGCAACGCTTTCTTGTAACCACTTATCGTGGTCAATAATGGTTTTGTTTGTATCGTCCATATAGTCCACAATTTGCTGTACATCATCGGGGATCATTTCATCCCCAACACTACTAGGTAAGGGAAACCTGAGCTTCCAGACTTTGGAGCCTTCTAACTCAGCAAACGCCTGACCTATAGGCAGGTTAGTAATGTCGTTATCATTGACGAGTAAGATCTCTTTTGTCGTCTTTGAGTCTTTATTTGTCGAACTGTAACCACTTTCTGAACCCGGTGAATCGGTTACGCCAGAATCAGGGGTGATATCAAAGACATTCACTTTAGCCATGCGGTCAGTCATGATTTTCGCCGTTGCTAAATCTCTTACGCGCATACAGATCAAACTATTGAAGTTACCCTTCGTTTGAGCGGCTTTTGATGTTGAGCCGAGCCTTGCTTCAATATCGGCCTCAGTTTGCGTATATGCCGTAACAACAAATTTGGCTCCACGCGCTTTGTTGAGAATTGGAATAAATTCATCTCCAATGAGTTCATTAAATTCATCTGCGTGGATCATAATATTGCGTGGGCGTTGACCTTTGATTTTCTTCATGCCTGGTGAGTTACCAAATTTGTAAATTTCACCGGCTAAAGAACAAAGGTCAGCAAACATGCTATTACCGAATGCAGCCGCGACAGTAGTATCAGATAGGGCATCAAGCCCAACGTACACCACGCCGCCATTCATAATGATTTCTCGCCAGTCAATAACGGGGCGGTCATCTGCAGGGACATATTCAGGGCTGATAATGTCAGCGGTTTTACCCGTTCCCAGTTTTTCCAAGAGTGGAAGAAGTGAAGCAACGATTTTATCAAAGTAGGTTTTGTCGTACTGGATGGCACTGCGGAGACCGAGTAACACATCATCATTAGTTGGGTGGTCGTTAAAGTATTCCTCAAGTGCTATGACGCGATTAGGGCGGCCTTGTAAATGCCGAGGAATATTTTTAGGGTTGATGTTGATTTCAATCTCTAACAACTTATCCATCGCATCAGGATCGATATTCGGCAGCGTTTTTTCACAATACTGAATATACAGATTATCAATGGCTGTCACGAACTGCTGGATAGACCGCATATCCGGTCGCATATTCAAGGCGTTTTGCGCCCGGGCAATGATGTTGACGAATCGCCAAGCAAACTGCTTAAAGGCAGCACTGTTTCCCCCGCCTTCTAACTGTCCTGATACTCGTGTTGCTACCTCAGTAATACGACCAAAACGTGCAACAGGACTATAACGAGCACTTTTGTCTGGATAACCTAAGTGAATAACGTAGAAGTTGTCTAAGCGCCCGCTACGCTCACATTCTGCATACATGCGTTTAAGCATGTCGCTGTCACCTTTAGGGTCAAACATCAAGACCACATCACCCCGTCTGATATCTTGTGTTACAAGAATTTCTGCCAAGCGGGTTTTTCCTACGCCCGTCGTCCCCAACACGAGTGTGTGACCGGCTCTTGCTGACATGGGCAATAAGCAGTCCGTTTCTTCACTGACCCCAACACCATGCATACGAGTATCACCGCCAACTGGGGGCAGAGGTGGAGCAGGGTTTAACAACGCGAGGGCCGTATTGAAAATCGCCATAGGATGATCAGGTTTGAATGGCATTTTTCCAGACAACCATCGTCCGACAATATTTTTTTCATTATATGACTCAATTAAGCGAATAAATTTATAGCATTTTGACAATGCGACATACTGCTCTGCCCATTGTTGTCGAGAGTCATAAAGTCGTTGAGCATGACGCGGTAGGAAGAGGAACCCTTTCCCTAAAAATAACTTGTCCTGGTAAACCGAAATATCAACACTCGCCGCGACCCATGAAGGTAAGCGCATCAAGTTACGGCGATAAGCTAATACTTCCAACCCTTGCCATAGCCGAATGAAGGCTGGAACCAGCAATGCCAGAATAACGTACACTCTCAGGCCTTGGGGAATGAGAAAAATATCAGGTCGTAAGTAAAGTAAGAACGCACAAAGCGTAAACATCGCAGCACTAGCTAATTCTTCGGCTGGACGAAGTAACCCCTCAGCATGTTTCATGCGACCACCTTAAGTTTATTCTCAGCTGGAACCAATAACGAGAGGAGTTTTTGGCCACTGATTATTTCAATACCACCATAACAACGCGCAATATAAGCCGTTTTCCCAGTTTTACCTGTGTGAATAAATAATCCTTGTTTTTTATGTTGGCGGCACACCAGTGCGAATTCAGTCACGTGAGCGGCTTGAATATAGCCATGGTAACGCTTAGCTTGCACAAGAAAGGTTTGCTTGTTGATTTGCACCTGTCCATCAATTCCTCCATCACCGGTATAACGCTTATTGCGAATGGCAGTATGGCCTTGACGCTCGTACGCACAGAGCAATAACTCTTCAAACACAAACGGATCGAGTTTGCGCAGGTACGCAAACTGCTGTCCCGGGTGTGGAATACGAGACAAGGTATCAAGGGCATGATTAGCGCGTGAAATATTGTGCTTATGCCGACAAAATCGCTTAACGGGTAAACACAATAAAATGACGATAGCGGTTATTAATGTATAAATCAGCGTTGTCATGGCATTAGTTCCAAGGCGTTAATGCCATCGGTTGACAGAAACTGACTCAAAAATGCCTGCTTTTCAATTGGATTATTAATCCCATTAATAACGCTATTGATCCGTTTAAGTGCAAACTCCGCTCGCTTGGTCGATGAACTCGCCATATCCTCGGTGTTGAAACCTTGATACTGATAATTTCTATGACTGTACAGGGGGAGAGTGTGAGAAAAGTCCGCCCCGTTTAATGTTGTCATTGATGTTAGTGTTAGGTATTCAAATGACGTCAGTCCAGTACTGTCCATGCAAAGCGTTTGTAGAAAGGTGTTTGCGTTGGAGCAATTGCGGTGCAACCTAGTGACTATTTCAACATCGAGGGAGTGAAGTTGTGCATATTGAGCATAAATGGTTGCCCATTCTTTCTTTGAGATAGTATTCGCAGCTTGATAATTATCCGCCATTCGGTGAATAAATCTCTCATCAGGGATAGCCAGACCAGCTTCAATAAACTGTTTCTCCATATAGGCGCTCACACGCCCATACCCATCATTACAGCGAGAAGATACTGCTGTAAAGCGTGCGCCATTAGCGCGATAACGCAACGGACTGAGATCGAGAACGGCTTTAGCTAAGGGTGATAATTTTCCTTTTAGAACACCGGTGACTTCAATGCTTTCATTCACCACAGGCCACTTGAAGTTTTTAACCACTTCCTTGGGTAGCATTTCTTTTCGTTGTCCCAGCTCAGAAAGGTAACGATTGAATAATGAAGTCGCAGTATGCCCAACAATTTCATCGCGATAGGTTGAGCTTAAGTCATGGTATCGCTCAAAAAAATCAAAGTCATGTTCATGTGAACCATGATCTTGCGAGTCATGGCAATACTCATGAAGAAGCAATAATGACAGTTGTACAGCACCGTAATAGCCACTATCAAGCAACGTGGTCATTGCCATATTAACTGCAATGTAGGTCATGCCATCAGTCCAGCCATCGGCAACATCACTCTCTCCGATGAATATTTTGCGCTTGTTGACCTCATAATCACTGTGCTTGGTGATCCTTTTGCTCATAACCCCACTGGCGTAAGCAATAGCAGAACGCGCTGCTGCAACTCTAACAGGTAACTTTGATGGCGATAACAACACCATGGATTCATCGAACTCAGTATTAATTGAATCGAAATCTAGCAGTGTTAAGCTGGCCCATTGATCATACCGCATGAGCGTATAACGATTCTCTAATGCTTGTTCCAGTAAATTTTCTACCCATTGCTCAAGGGTGGATACATCCCAAAGACGTAGTTCATCATGGGCAAACACGAAAATGGTTTTTCTTGCTGCCAACTTTTCTGCGAGGCGAGACCCTTTTGGGGCGACCGTGAGGGGCGTGAGGTTCTTGGCCAGTGTTTTAAGCGAAATGCAACGGCCACGACAATCTTTAAGCAGGGGTAAGTGCATGACGTCATATAAGTGAACTTGACGACCAACAAGTTGATAGATCACACTTTTGCGCGTTTCTTCGCTCATGCGTTGGCTTTTCTTTGCGATAGTTAAAGATTGTGCCTTCAGATGTTGATCAATTTTTTTCCATAACGGGTCAACTTCACTGATCTCATTTCTTGCCATGTTAAGCTTCAACTGCCGCTTGGTGATGATATCGGCATCCAGACCATAGCTGTATCGTGGGATCTCCTTTACAAACACCCCTTGACTGTAAAGCATGATCCCATCTCGGCGTTGTGGGCACCATTTGATTTTGAGTTCGTCATCTTCTATATCCCATTCAATTTGTTCATCCGTGGTGAGACTTATGCCATTTAATGAAATATCAAGATCAGCAAATTTAACAAGTTTAGACAGTTCTTCTTTGATACTGCGCAGATCCCAATCATCGATAGGATCATAGAATGTGCCGCTAACCGTACAGCCTTGGTAGGTGTCATTATCATCTTCGACGAGCTGAAAGCCATTACCACGGTGTCGAACATCAGTGTGCATCTTAAAAGAGTTGGAGTGCCAGGTGATCACACCAAACCCCATAATTTGTCCTCGGCCAATTCGAAACCGACCAAAAACCGCGTCACCTTCTTGGTGAGGTTCGCCAAAACGTTTAAACACCTGCTCAATACTGGCTTTATCTGCAAACCCTGCGCCGGTATCAGCGATGGAGAACCCCTGTTTATTGAGGGCGATGATGCAGGTTGTTGAACCGGCATCGATGGCATTCATAATTAATTCACGTAACGCTGTTGCAATCGTGCCGTTCTGAGCATGAATGAGATCATTGATAATGGCTTTATCAACTTCAAACTCGTGAAACTCGTTATTCTCTACAGTTTGTTCGGCATTGTTATGCGCTAAATTGCTAAACATATTTTTTATTCCAGTAATGAATTTGTTCATTTTTATCTCTTTATCTCGACCCATCATGAACTTGCTAATGTGTCTATCGTTGGTTGAAATCAATTCCCGCCGCTTTACACTCAAGGCGCCATTCAATTTCGCGTCTAATTTGAATCCTCCGCTGATTTTCATCTGAAGGCTTCGGGCTTGCTGTAAATTCGGGCTTCTTCGGTTTTGGATATCTGAACTGCTGATTAAAATCGTGACGCTCTTCTAGTTGTTCCATGAGTATGTCCTTTGCTAACGCCCAACAAGTTGGTTGTTCAAATACCTTGCTGCGCTGAAAGAATTTCAGCAGGGCAACGCATTTTTGTTATTTGAGTCTGAGTGTGGGTAGTTTCATCCACATAGCTACATACGCTATGCAAACGGTAATAAACAATGAAAACAAAGACCAAGAAGTAAATGTTGGGTGTTCAATTAAATAAATACCTTGCGAATCTATAAGTTGAACTACAGAAGCGGGAGCGAAGAAAATGGGTGATATGATCAAGACGATATATATTTTTGGTGCCAAACATCCTGCATACCATAAAGATCTTGAAACCATAAAAAGAGTATATTTACTCATAGTTAGACAACTTTTTAGTTCATGGAATAATTTTGTGTTCTCTTTCATTTCATACTCACTTTTAATAATCTTGGACGTTATCGTAGTTTTCTTCATTGAGTTAGGCGCCCGTCGTGGATTAGGACCGGGTAATGCTTAAGAGAAAATGTCTTGGCAAAATCGTGGCCTTGGACGGGGTAAATCTGTAATGAATACTGTTTGAAACGATTAAGCCCTTGCTCTGTGGTCACGTTAACAATGATCCCAATCGCATTGATTGACTTAAGTTTGTCCTCATAATGAGTGAGCCATCTGTGGGATAACGCATCATCGCCGACAATAAATAATGGCCGAGGCAATTGCGCACTTGTGCTTTGGTTTACGTTTGTAAACTCGATTTTCCCTGGTGTTAATTGAGGCGTTTTCACAGGTAACATCTGAGCGTAAGGATTAGTACTCGCGTAGGTGCTAGAACCGAAAAACAATGACGTGATAAATAACAATGTGTGAATATTTTTATTCATAGCGAATTGCTCTGTAATTATTAACAAAATTAGTTTTATATCTTTCTGCAATATCCCCCCCAGCAGGGCGATGAAACCATCCCGCTGCACCTAGCCATGTGCCATGAACGCGATAGCCTTGATTGAGTAACCTCGCTGCATGAGTGAGGTTTGCTTTTGGTTCGAGCACCTCGCAAGGGCTGTCAAAGTGACCCCCCTGATACCGCCAGTTTTGCTGGGTTAATCCAATATCGACTATCTGTGTTTGTCGTAAGAAACCAGTGAGCGCTTGGCAAGCCTGATGACTATTGGGGTAAAAATAGGCTTTCCCTTTGACGTTTAGCGTCCAAGGCCAAGGTCTAACACTGCCATTGGTGAGTTTTTTTTGACTTTCGGTTAAAGCCAATCCATAAAGCACTTTTGCAGGAATGTTATGTTCATTCGCTATATCGACATAGAGTGAAGGAATAGCGCTTGCGGTATAGGGAAGAATAGACAACCAGATCGCAGCTAACATTTTGCAAGCGTGGCGCATTAAAAAACCTATATTTAACTGATTTAAGGGGTGACAAATGACCATACGCCACCCTTATTTTTAGCCATCGATACCGGTGGTTGTTTTGCTTGAGCAACTGTTAGCCAGGAACCATTGTCATGATTTAATGTGATGTGTTTTTCATCAACATCGCGCTTACGTATACCCATGCGCATAGCCCATTCACGTAGAGCCGCATCACTATTGTTACCAACAAAATAAACATCTACTTTACTGCCTTTACTACGCCATTTTTGTATGACAGAACCGCAGTCCTTGCAGCTTGGCGATGCATACAATGCTACACGTTCAGGGGTGCTGCTTTTGATAATAGGAAGTGTTGGGTAGAGTTGTTTCCACGCTTGAGTACGAGCATTATTAAATGCCAACAACCCCTCTGCTAACTGATATTCATGCTTCACTAATAACTGCGCGTATTTAGCCCGTTCCTCTGCGGTGGTTGCTGTGCGCCCAAGAACTGCGATTGGGTGACTCTTTTGCATTTCCCAACCAAGGCTACTCTTCATGATAGTTTCATAACGCTGCCACTCAGAATGCGACAGGCCAAAGCGCTTAGCTTGTTCTTCTTGGTTGCGTTTAATTGATTCTGCGGACACCTCTGTAGCCGGTTGTTGCACTGTCTTCGTGGTCAACGTTCCACAGGCTACTGAGAAGTTGATCCCTGAGCACATAACCAATAAAAAAAAGCTACTGGTTTTTAGGTTAGGAAGGATTTGCGTAGTCAATTTCAGATAATTCATGCGCTCACCTGCAATGCAATAGTCTGGTTTGCTTTATGGAATTTAACAGTGTTATTGCTGATGGATGTGACATGCCAACCGAGGTAGTTGTCATTTGTCTTTATTAAGGTCACATCGGCTAATGAATTAGCATTAAGAGGTGAAACTACTGCGACCAAAGCAGCCCCTCTCATTTGAATGCTATGCAGCGTAAATGGGGTTTTAACAGGCACCGTCGGGCTTAATGACTTATTTTTTTTTGAGAGTTGTTTAGGTTGGGTTGTAGCAAGGCGTTTAACTTGTTTTGCTCGCTCTGACAAACGAACGATTTTTGCGTTTAAATCAGCAATTTGCTTTTTATAAAACAAAGCCATTTCATTCGACGACTGATTTTGCTTGTCAAGAGTGTCTAGTTTGAGTTGAGTATTTGTTCTGCTTTCTTTTAATAAATCAACGGCAGACTGAAGCCTCTCTGCGGCGCCAGTTAATGAATTAACGCTGGTTTGCAAATTACCTATATCAACATCATGTTGGCTAAGCTTTGTTTTAAATTGGAGATTTTCTTGCTTTATAGCTGATAATTCGTTTTGCAGAGGGATAATTGTTGTGTATAGCGCAGCGGCACAAATAGTGCCGGATATGACAATAATAACTGTCAGTTTCCCAATAACTTTAACGATTTGAACGAGTCGGTGTTTTACTTCCATGGTGTCCGTCTTTATTTTGGCAAATGAAAATGACGGTACACAAAAAAGTCGGAAAAATACTGATTAGAATTGCAGAAAATAAACATTTCTAAATGGCGAAATAAATCTCTAATACTGTTATACTTAAAGGTTTTCCGCGCGGCGGTGTGAATCCATAAAAAAATGGAGCCAAATGGCTCCAAAAGGTTGGGTTTAATGGTTTAACCATTCTTTTGTGCTTTGAAATTCCTTTGGCAAAACTAACCAAATATAAATCAATAAAATTATGCTTGGTTATGATTGAGCTGCTTGCTGCGATTGAGTAATCAAGCCAACAAGCGTTAGCGCGTTAGGTTATAACCTTGACATTAGACAGTCGTTCTTCTTCTGACGAAAGAGAAAATCCCCAAACCTAGTAAGCTCAAGAAGCCTAATGAGCCACCGCTACTTCCGCCCTCGTCTGGTGTTGGAGTCGGTGGAATGACTGGCTCTGATTTTCCCTTGTTAAAGATAACTGTGTGCCCCTCACCTAAAAGTAGCGTGCCTTCGTACCCGTTGGTACTCGTTACGGTATAAGTACAGGTCTGGAATGGCTGGATTTGCTCACCGTTTGCGATGCACGAACTGTTAGCGACATCGATGTCGATATCGCCAGTACGCGATGCAGAATCTATCACTGGGTTGACATGTAATGATTGCACTTCAATCGTTGTGCTTTTGCCAGCAGCTACAGTGCCGATAGTTTGGTGATGCCAGCCGTCAATCGTAGAAAGAATGAAGTCAGCTACGTAGGAAATGCGAGATGTAGAGATATTTTCAGCATTTGCGCCCTTATGAGTGGCAATAATTTTACCATTACTGTTGATAATTGGGGAGCCGGAATCACCAGGAATACTATTGCTCAACGACGTAGCTTCAAGATCTAATATTTCAGGGGAAGTAAAATCACCGAATACTTTGTATTCAGCGCTATTAAGCTGAATGCCTGTTTGCCCAAATCCATAAAGATTGAATCGTTGATATTTATCATTTGATACGTGAATTCGAGATAAGAATAAGGCTTTATTAAATAATGATGGCTCAGTTAATTCCCAAAGAGCGAAATCGGCTTCGTCATGCTTAATTCGCCTTTTTACGCTAATCGATTTTGAACCATTGTGACTTTCAGAACCAACCAAATCTACGAAGTTTTCGTTACAGTGGGCCGCAGTCATGACCCATTTACCAGCAATAATAGTGCCTGTACAATTCATTGTGACTAAGGAAGGAAATTCACTTGCTAATTCTGGTTTTCCATTTTCAACGGCATAGCCTGTTTGCGAAACGGACAGCAAGCTCAAAGCGATAATTGATTTTTTCATGATGGTAAGTACCAAATAGCAAAGGAATTAGCTATATAGTGATCCCCTTCTTTTTATTCGTCAACAATTATAAGAGTATGTTTTAAATTGAAATATTAAGCCTGATTCGACAAAGGGGGTAACCGTTTCTAGCTGCAATGTAGCACTCTTAAATCAATTGTATGACTAGAAAGTCCATCATTGAGGACATTAACTTCGCATTGCAAATTTCTCTCGTAAAAAAGGCGATCCGTTTGGATCGCCTCGTTGACTTTTGTAACGCTAATTGATTTTTGATTGATTTAAATCAATTTATTTACAATCCTGACTACCCCATACACAACTCGGTAGTCGGATTGTTTCCCATGGAAGCCAATCGCCATAACTTGCACACGTTCTCTTCACTAACCCAGCTTCGCAAGTGCGTTGCCCGATTTCAGTACAATAGGTAACGAGATCTTCAACAACTCCAGCATCACATTCTTTCGGACGCTTACTTTTACCACGGCCATAAACTTCAGCGAATTGATAGAAATCCATTGAAGTGTAGTGAAATAGCTTTTTCGGGTTTTCAAAGTAAAAGTTCACATAGTCGTTACCATCACTACGTCTTGATAGAGAAATGTGGTAACGGTCGGCGTTATCACGAGTTCCGAAATCGATCTCATTTACAGGTATTAGAACACTGCCGCGACTACGTTCCCCGTTATTTCGGCCAAACACCAGGACTTCATCATAATCAGTAATAGGCTTTGCCAATGTACAGCCCGTAGCTGAATTGCAACTGTTGTTTAATGTGCTGATCAACTCCCAATTTGATTCAGCACCGCCAAGGCCTTCATTGCCAATAGGAATTCGGTTTACACTGTTCCACTCAGCAAGATATGCGTTGTGATCAATATAGCTACTGCCGACATTTTGTTTATGTGATTCCATTGCTCGTTCAAATGTCCATTTTTCCTCCGCATGGGCGGAAGAGTTAATCCCTAACATCAATAGACAAAGGCTAGCCATTGCGATTTGTTTCATTTTATTCCCCTACTGCGCTAAGCAGTGAACAGTAACATTGATATTTCCATCATGACGGCGTTCCCAATTGGTCCCGCCATCTATTTGAGCGGCATAACTAAGAGTTACTAACCAATAAGCACCTTTATCTTCAACAAATACCCCACCGTTCCCGATAAGAGGTAGTGGCTTTGTTGGGTGAAACATCCCCATTGGAACTGCCGAAATTTGAGGCGATAGATGTGAAGGACAGATTGGTTTATCGACTCGACTGTTATGTTCATAGACTTTTGTAAATACCGTCCCCCCCATACTCATTTGAGTTCCATCGGCATTACGGACCGTCAAGCCTTTGGTATTTAAAATAGCGTTCTCCCCCCCAACATCCCAATCACCTGTTAATGGCGTAGAACCGTCTTTTCTAAGAAACTCCGCATAAGCGTGGCTTTGTAATGGCGGTGCAATTTTGATTTCAACATCACCATTAGCCTTAACTTTTGAGAAAGGGATCTTTAACAGCGCTGTAGACCATACCCTTTTATCATCACCGGTCATCCCGGTAGGGACGGTTAGTAGTGAACTTAATCCATCAACGACTTGATAACTGAGTTGACCATTGAAAGGTGTATGATTCGGTCGCTTACATCGCCCCGCGTTGGCTTCTGCCATTGAACACTGCGCCCAAAACTGACCACCGAAATCTGAGATCAACGCATCTAAAGATGCTGGCCACATCCCTATAGGATCAACTGATAGCCGATTTGAGGCCTTGTGATAATGGTATTGCTGAACGGCATCAATCACGTTTTCGACTTGCTCAGAAAAATGTCTAGCAATACGCTGCTCTGACCATTTTCCTATCGCTTGAGTAATTGGGATCATTGCGACGCCAATGAGAGATAGGGAGAGTAGAACTCCTATCAAGCTCATACCTTGTTGTTTTTTGTACATCTTATTTATCCTTCGAAACATTCAGATTGAGGATTGAAATTGACATTCTGGTACTGAGATTCAATAAGTGGGAGTCTCAATATAAGGTCAACCGTGTTTCCTCTTACCTCTGTGATATACCGACTCATAGAGAACCAATTAACAATTTTTGAGCTGTCAGCTGCTGTTACATTAATACTGACCACCATTTGACGGTTGCTGCGATAACTAGGAATGACTTGCCAGGGCAACTCAACCACATCAGGGGTGAGTTCATACTGCTGGATCAGTTTAGTCAGCGAGATGGAGGGTAATGTGTTCTTACATCCGCTGATGGACCACTCCTCACGCAATGCAATTTCCATGCTATACATCGCGCTATCAACAGCGTAAATCAATCGGTTTTTAGCCTCTATTTGCTCACCCCAACGCATGGCAGTAGGGATAATCAAAGCAAGAGCAAATGCACCAATAGTTAATGCCAGTAATGCGTCAACCAATGAAAATCCCTGCTGTTTCATTACATGGTTACCTTAATTGTTTCACCAGCGGCAGTAACAGAAGAACAAGGCATTGATGCGCAGCGCTCTACACTCATTGGCGCCAATTTAGTTGCTTGACGATTGACGTTATCGGTATCAACTTGAGTGATAGTTACATCGATGTTAGATACGTTCGCCGCTACAGTAACGCTGTAGTCACCACCATACGGGTTGGCATTGCGTCCGTCCTTATTCTCACCACACCAAGAAGCACCGTTATTACCGTTGCCGTCTTTACATAATTCATTGATGCTGACGCCTGATACGTTTGTTCGCGCTCCTTTCCAGTCGCTAACAGCTGCTTTAATTTGAGTGACATCGGTCGTTACGGCATTGGTCTTATACATACCGGTTGCGGTGTTATATAGGCTAATAAGGGCAAGCAATGCTAACGATGCAATACCAAGCCAGAAAATGAAGTCATATAGAGTGAAGCCACCTTGCCCTTTTCGCATCAAATGCTTTTCTGACGTAGGAGTGGCTTCATTCAAGATTTCAGTTTGAGTCGTTGATGCTTTATTCATTTCTGTTTCCTGATTTAATTTAACTAAGTTGATGTTTTTCATAGAATTGTCCTTTTTTACACAGTTGAGCTAATGGTTAATTTATAATTACGTTGAATATTGATTACATTGTTGCTTCGAGTAGCTGAGATACAGATGTACCAACTAATGCAGCTAGAACGATAATCGCTACGACAAGGCCAATCTTTGGTAAGACAGCTGTCATCAGAGCGAATCGTTTCTTCACAACCTTTTGGTGTGCCTTTGCACTCTTCGCCAGTAAAATACTGTTGTCTGCATGAGCACCTAACACTTTTAAAGCCGATAGCTCGAATGGCATTAATAAGCCGGTATTAACAATCTCTCCTAAGTTGTCTTGTCCTACGCCTTGGTTGCGCATTTGAGTAACATGAGACTTTATGAACGGTGGACTATGCTTTTCTATTGAGGCTAATGCGTCATCAAGCTTCATCCCACACGATAAGAGGTTCGAAATACTTTCCATTAACGAAGCAGCTGTAGCCGTTTTGTATAATGAAAAAATTGGAAGCCCATCCAATAGAGCACGTAAACCGCCAGTTACCCTCGGTAGAGCAATTGCAAGTACAACCAAAAAGAGAACACAGGAAATGGCAGTACCTGGTCCCCATTTAATCGTGACGTCTAACACTTGTTGCCCCACCCCGTTAGGATTGAGCGGCAACCCCTTAAGCACTTCACTTGAGATATATGTGCCTAACCCCCCTACTGATAAGGTAATAACAAAAGGCATCGCGAGTGCCCCAGCAATTTTCATTACTACGTTTTGACCACCTTCAAGTTGCCTAATTGCAGCTTGAATGCCCTGTTGACGGTCGCCAGCTTCAGTAGCTACAGCGATAGCTGATACGATTAACTCTGGAAGCCATCCCATCAATACGTCCGTAAATACCTCTCCCCGAGCCGGTGCGTCTAAACCTAATAAGCCAATTTGTTTAGTGGCACTCGTGCCGTTTTCTATTAACGATTCACAGAACTGACGTGTTGTTAATCCGTATTCGTCACAACTTTGCCATTGCTCTAATAGCGCAATCTGATCTGCGGTTGAAAAAGCCCATTGAGCCAGTGTCTTTCCAAGGATTGTCATTGTGCTAATTCTCCTCTCATCGATCGGTAAATCGTTTTGGCGTCTTTTGGCAACAACCCATCGACTTGTTCAGAAGCAGAGGCAATATCAACTTGACCATTTTTAATGCGCGATAAGGTATGAACTCGTATGTCAGGCCAATTAAGCGTGTTTAAGTACTCTTTCCAGTCCAGCGGTTTATTCGACGCGATAAATTGGCGGTCAGCATCATCAATCACAATAATTTCCATGACGACTAGGCGCCCTTTCTCCCCTTTCCCTTTACAGCAATCACAACCTTTTGGGTTTCTGACTTTTGAATGGGATGCCCCTTCTTTAAGCAATGTCGTTAACGCTTGTTGCTTTGACGCAAACTCAAGTGTTAAGCCACATTCCTCGTAAACTGATTGAGCACCATTTAATGGCAACGCACACTGGCACAACTTGCGAACCAGCTTCTGATGCACAAACATCAGCATCAATCCTGGTGCTGCAACAACTGCCGCGGGGATCCCTAAATGTTCAGTAAACGTCTGAGGAACACCTAATGCGGAGTTGGTATGCAACGTTGTGATAGCGAGTCCGCCTGTTTCTGCCTTTCGGCAAAACTCTTTTGCAGCAGCGTGATCTCGCACTTCACCTAACACGGATACATCAACATCATGGCGAAGAGTTTCCTTTGCGTAGAATGCGTAATCGCGATAACGCCCTTCTCCAACCTTGATCTCTTTGTTAGGTTCTACGGTAGTTTTACAGACTCCCTCTTGTTCAAATTCAACGGGATCTTCAAGGGAATGAACACTACGCGCAATACGGTCAATAGTGGCTATCAAAGCCGTCACTAGTGAAGATTTACCACTTCCCATCGGTCCGCAAACTACTATTGCACCACCGCGCTTTGCCACGATTTCTTTTAGAATGGCGACATAACTTGACGGCAAATCCATTTGTTCAAGTGACAATTCGTCAGACGTAACACAACGTAGAGTCAGTTTCACACCATGGTTCAACGGAATAAGCGCAACACGCCACTCAAATAAACTTTCTCCTTTCGTGGGGTGCTTAAGTAAAATAGAAAAGCGATCATTTGCGGGGTCGCGAAGCTTAATGTCTTGTCCACCCAGCGTTGAAAACATATAACTTGCTAACGACACACCAACTGAACGGGGTTGATGTAATACGCTATGTTCGTTACATAAGCGCTTCATTACTTCACGTCGGCCATCTACGCGCATTAAAAAACGAGTTTGCTCTTTATAAACTTCGATGTGCACATCACTAGCGGATTCATTCACTGCGGTTTGACAAATCGCAGCAAAAAATACAGCTAGCTCAGAGTTTGCGCTTTCATCACGTTCCTGGGGCGTTGATTTGGTCATGATTTCAATGACGATATCGACCTGCTCTTGAGTCGTTTTTGAGATCCTGACTTCTTTACCGGTCATGTTCGGCATTGCTTTCACAAATTGAACAATCTCATCGAGCTTTGGCGCCATTTTTGGGTCAGATGTTTTAACTTCCCCCTCAATGGTGACGTAACTTGAACCATCATCTAGGCACAATTGAATTAACTGAGGGTCCATTAAAATGTCTTTATTGGATAACTCTTCAGCGTCGAGCAATAATTCACTGCTAAGAACGGCGTTACTCATAGCTCGCTCCAGACAAAAATCGCGTTTTGTCATTTAACGAAACGGTTACGCCTTTCTCTGTGATTTTTTCAACTCTAATGTCACCTAGTTCGCTCCCCTTCGTTACACGAACTGGCATCAAATCATCGACAGATAAGTAGGCACTTGTTTTACCGTCAGTCGTGATCAATGAGTTCAAAACAACCCGAGATAATGTGTCAGGAGCGGTATTTGCATTAGAGGGTTGCGATAAGTAGGTTAGTCCTGCATCACCAAGTCCCAATGGGTCTAGATCCTTTTTCTCCACGTATGTGGATTTTGCCTGGCGTTCTTTCGCTTTTGCTTCCTCCAAAGCGGCATCAAGTTGCTTCAAACTGATCTCTGCAGTTTTGTTAATAATGGCCTGTGCGTCTTTGTTCAACGCAATTTGCATTTGAACTGGCGGCGCGACAATCACAGTTGTAGGTTTTGCCTTTACCGTTGCTTGAATACTAAGAGCCGGTTCAGTAATCGGTCCAGTCGCATTATCTGGTACTGGGTCAACTGAGGCATTCTGAACAGGTTCCATAACCGAACTTGTACCGCTTGAACCGTAGTTAACATCAGCACTAGGCAATAGTGGTGGCACCGTTAATGCAATAACTGGCACCGCAACCGCGGCAAGCCCAAACCACCGAGCATTCTTTTTGAACATTTCTTTCATCTCATTCATCCTTTGTGGTGCCAAATACACGGATTGATAAATCAATTGCGTACCGACCATTTGATGTAGGTTTCATTGATAGCGAATCAATACTTACAGGAACTTCTGCAACTAACTCAGCGACATAGCCTAGCTCTGTTAACGTAGCTTCTGTTTTTCGCATCGATAACGTAGAAGAAAAGACAGAAGTCATTGTTTGTGCATAAGACGAGTTAGATTGGTATTCCCAACCCAATGCGATAAGCGCATCCTGTAACGGAGTCCTAATCGATTGAGTGGAAGCCATACTTCCCTGCCACCGCGAAAGCGTAACGGGAGAGTCAGCTGACAGGACAAAGAGGTCGTCCTGTAGTCGTTGATGCATTCCTG
Source organism: Shewanella sairae (assembly GCF_023283535.1). Taxonomy (GTDB): domain Bacteria; phylum Pseudomonadota; class Gammaproteobacteria; order Enterobacterales; family Shewanellaceae; genus Shewanella; species Shewanella sairae. The sequence goes on from NZ_JAKILT010000026.1 coordinate 42,959, forward strand.
GTTGCGTCAATTGCGGCTGTAAATTAAGCCATGTCGTGAGCAAACTCCTCTTGGCCGTTGTACTACGTGCAATATTTAGGGATAACTTATTATGCAAAAACTCGATGTTATTTAATGGCCACTCACTTGGTAACAGCGCAGCATACGCCCCCAATTGCTTAGCATTGTTCAACACAGAAGAAGCTTCAATTGCATTACTGAGTGCATCCCGATAGGCATCATATGGGTCAATCACCACTTCCACTACTTGAGGTGGCGGCGGTGGAGGAGGTGTTGGGGCATACAAAAACCAACCGCCTATCGCGCTTGCAATAACCCCTCCGGCAATAACAAGAGGCCAAGGAGAACCCTGTTTTTTTAATGCAAATAGAGCCAACTCATCATCACTCAGAGGTGTAACAAGTTGATATGAGCAATCACTTGGCAATAGTTCCATCAAGCTGTCGTCAGTGATAAATACCTGCTCACTACGCAACAATGTGATGTTTTCAGCTTGTAAATCTGCCCCACTGCAAAGATATGCCTTTTGAACAACACCTTGATAAACAGACACAAACAAAATCTGCTCATCAACCAAAGAAAGCACGCTCCAAGATTGGGGTTGAGACAGAATTGACTCTACTTTTTTATCTACCCGCGCCACCCATGCTTCTGCAACAGCAAAAGCTGGGACTTCACTCGTGTAATGACAAATCCAGCCATTGCGTTCAACGGTATAATTAAACGGCGCAGGGTAGCGCTTACACAGTTCTCGCCGAGAAATGCTTTTTGATGCACCGGTATAGAATGTAGGTACAGTTAAGCTGCTCATCGTACTCGCCTCGGAGTCAGCAAAATAAGCGTTTCTACCGTTTCATTGTTAGTGGCTTGTGAACCTAACCCGTCAATTCCGAAGCTTGCACTCTTATTGGCGCCGGTTGTTTGTTGCTTAATGGAGCCAATAACAACGGTTTGCCCATAACGCAGTTTGTTTGTAAAACTTAAATCCACATTACGGGTAGAGATAAATCGAAGCTTCGTATCTTTGACTTCCTCTGTTGTATCAGCGGCAATTTTAGTCAGCGAGCCGGCAATGCGGAGCCATACATGGTCTTGTTGAATATTGGCTGATACAAATACATCTACTCCTTCCGATACACTGCCACGAGTGGTTTCAGTATCCGATGAGTTATCAGTGGTATTCACCTTAATATCTGACAAGAAGGGGGTTGTTAGCGTTTGAGATAAACGTCCAGGCTGATTACTTAGCGTTTGAATGTTTATCGGCGTTTCGGTAGATACTGAACCTTGTTGCTCAAGCGCTTTAATGAAAGCGGTCGTACCGTCCCATTTACCAGAGCCTTGAAACGCCATACCAAAGCCATTTGTAGCAGCAGCTGTAGTTGTTCCAGGAATAACAAACTGAAGAGTGCCATCGCCGATATCTTTTAGAATATTCCAGTCAATACCACGGTCTTTGCCAAGATTTGAACGGAACTCAAGAATTTGAATATTAAGAACAACCTGCTTTTCAAGCTCAGCTTGATATTGCTTAACAATTTGACGCACCTGGCGCATACGGTCTGGTGTCGTTCGCACGATAAATGAAGATAGAGACGAAACAGACTCTACCCCGCCAACTAACTCTCCATCTTCTTCATTAGACTTAAGTACTGCCTCAATAGCTTTGGTCACCTCACCAACAACATCGACATTACTTAGCGTTGTACTAATAAATTGTCCTTCCACTTTTGTTGCGTCATTGCCGCTCGATGCGGCCCCTTTGGAACCTTGCTGAGCAGACACTACGCCAACTGGAATGTGGATTTTGAACGTTTCAGACAGGTAGCGACGCACCTCAACCTTATCTTGAGTTGCGACAAAACCATATCCTGTTTGGCTACCTAATAAATTCAACACGTTCTGACGAGACGAGTTAGCACTCAACGATACAAACTGGTTTGAGTTAACATCATTGTCGTACCAGATATCAGCATCAACACCACGCATAACATCACTTAACACTTGTGATAGAGGTAGTCGATTAACGTGGATTTTTACCGATTTATTAAGCCATTTAATCTCATTTTTCTTAATCAATGGCGTAACAATGACAGGAGGCTTGGTGATAACACTGACATGATTTAACTCAAGTGCTGGCGTTAATGCCGCAATTTTCGACTGGGTTTCAGCAACTTCCGCTTTGGTATCCGTATAGTCTTGAGAAACACAACCGGACACACTCGCAGCGAGAAGCAATGAGCCAACGATATACTTAGCGGTAAATTTCATTTTTGGCATTATTGCTTCTCCGAAATGAAGGCTTGTTTTGAGCCATAGAGCAATTGGGCCTGTACAGGAAAACCATCCAGAACTTGCTCTAGCGCGTGGGCGATATCACCTCTAGGTGTCACAACTGGATAAGGTGTTAAGAATTGATAATCATCTAGCGCTAACCAGTTAGCATCATCAGTCCAGGTCCAACCGAAATGAGTAACGACACTCGACACTGCAGACTTTAACGAGTCACCTGAAACCCAAGTAATATCAACAAGCCCAGGGTAAGAGTGCAAAGCGTTAAGCTGGTTATGCTTTGTGAAATAAAGAGGCTCACCGATTTGATTACTCAACTTGAATACAAGCTGGTGAAATGAGTCGGCAACCAGCGTTTCACCGTTCTCTGATGTTTTTTCTAACGCTTGTTGAGTCTTCGGTGCTAAATGCCAAGCAACGTTTTCTAAACCATCATTTTGTGCCCATTGACGTAACGCAGATAAATAGCTCTGCCCCATTGGGACAACGTAATAACGAACGCTTTGTTTTAGATCAGTATCTTTCGAAGGGATAATTGTTGAACCCGCAGTCGCTTTAGCTTCACTTGTTGCGATAGCGCTATTCTTTACAAATAAATTATCTATTTCTGAATCTGCGTGACTTCGACCAGCATAATCAACACTGTTATTGTTAACTGTGTGTGTAGGTCTTACTGCTGGGTTACTCCATTCGAATCCATCACGAAGGCTAAAGCCCACTTCGCGCTTAACAACGTCTTCTTGGAGAGACCAAGGATCGCCCCCAATAACTTGTAGCGCTTGACGAACTGACATGTACCCCATGTTCATGTGCATAATCGGTAAGGCTTGTTGGTAAAGTTGTTCCTCAGCGTAGGTCGTTGCTGGACGAACCGTATAACCCGTTTGCTTGAGTAAAAACCCCAAACCTTGTCCTACCGTAGCATTAGGCATCTGAGGAATGTTGACATTCATTTCACTAGAAAGAACATCACGAACTTGACGAGCCGGCACAGCGGATTCTGTGACATACCGCGATGTTCGATGTGTCGCACCTGTTTCGACAATATCAGGAGCAACCCTAATATTAAGCGGGGGTGGTGTTGGAGCAGGAGCTGGTTCAGGAGGCGCACTTGCACAACCTGATGCCACTAAAGCAACAAACACCGCTTTAAGAGGGGTTCTCATATACTATAACCTTCCGTTTTCTATAAATAATTTAACGTGAAGGAACGGTACAGAAAAAAAACAGAAAAATACTGATTAGAATTGCAGAAAATAAACATTTCTAAAGGGCGAAATAATAATTTTTTTATGCTATCGTTAGAGGTTTAGAAAAATAAACGCCAGCATATTACTGGCGTTATATCTCAAACTAGAACTAAATTCGCTAGGCCATCAACAGTTCGACACCCGCTGGTTGTAAGTAACAAGGTAATCAACGGTATTGCCGCACTGACGTAACTCTTCAACCTTCACAACGTTCTCCGCAACTTGAGCCGCAATTAAAAAACGTTCGACATATTGAAACAACATGCCTTCGACATAGGGATACCAGGCCTCATGACCAAAGCCAGATAAATCTCCCCGGCAGAAGTGAAACATCATTTTGGTAGCGTCAACAATAATGGTTAATTCCTGTCTAGCAACCTCATGAATTTCTGAATCGTCTACACAGACAAAACCGTAACAGTTATCGCCGTTTAAATAAGCCTTTAGCATGTCAACATGTTCAGGCCTAACCAAACAGCAAAAACTCACTCTATGATGAAATTCACCACCTAGATCCAATATTCCTGTACTGGTCCATTCAGCAGTTTCATTGTCAATAGCACCATGGCACTCTTCAATCAATGCGGTTCCCTTTGCTTCATCTTCATCAGCAGCTTTAACGAGTACCATGCTTGATTTTTCATATTCTCCAGCTTGAATTACTAATCTGACAATATACGTGTTCATAAGTGACTTACCTTTTATTAAAAGAGCAAACCACTCCCCTAAGGCAATGAGTTGCCCTAGGGGGAGTTAAATTGATTAGTTAATATTCAGATGGCAACAAGATAGTCGTTACCCTTCTGTCTGCTTCGGTAATGATCCAAATGATAATGCCGTCAAACATATATGCCGACATTAATCTCCGACCACTATTTACAGCTTCATCGTTTGCAGCTTTATCTTCATCGCAAACATTCCCCCAGTCGCCTCGGGAATGTAAGATCAACAATGTACTGAATACACCATGATTAGATGCATCCAACTTACTATTTATGCCTTGAGTCATCACCACTTGCCCCAAAGGGAATAGCGGCGCCGATATTGTGTTTAAGCTCATTTAATTTGCCTTTTTTATATTCGAGCAAAGGCAAGCGATTGCGTAAGGCAATGGCTTGCCTTACGCAGAGTTAATTATTAGCCACCGAAATGACTCATATTATTAAGTATGTAGGAAGGCCCCACTATATCGTGGTAACCGTCATGATTTTCTTCATCGCTGTATTCTAATTCGTCGCAAGTAGCGTTACTTAGAACGCCATTGTTAAAAATAGAACACCCGCAAAACGCACAACCCGACTCAGCAAAATAATGCGTAACACTACAGTTAAAAAGCATTGAGATTTGCTCAGACACCGCAAGATTTGGAGACCATGCGGTATCATAATCAATCGTTATGCCCTCTGCAGAGGAGCTAACTAAGTCAATATCAGCCCCTCTCCACTTGGTATCGTAACGTAAGCAAGAATCGTCGTAGCCCGACGACACACCACTTAATAAGCCACCATTAAACCCATTAATCTCCACCGCTAATCTCGGCGGAATAATTAATGACATGTCAAAATATGAAGATAGACTATAGTCAGATTTACTCGCTTCAACATCGAGAGCCGTCCAAAAGTCACTAATGTTCACTTGAGTGAAAAAGCCGGTCCAATCGAATCGCTTCTGATTAAATAGAACTTTCATCTTGCATCGTTTAGTTCTGTTGATACTTCCCCAAACGATATTGCTCAGCCCTGTCAACCTAAACAATTCGATAATCTCTAGTGAGATGTCGTCCGTTAATTCCACATTATGACTAAGCAAATCCAGCCATCGAGTAAAAGCGGTATTCGCGATTGTTCGTTCACCTGTTCCCTGGATTAAATCAGGAAAAGGCGTGTACACGCATGCGCTTGTAGGCATTAACAGACCTCCAACACCCGCAAAAAACATCTTGCGGCTTGCAGCAATCGCTTGAACATGCAACAAACGTTGCTCGCCTGAAAAGATTCCATTTAACTTCGATATATTTTCAACCGTTCCTGAGATAGCTAATCGGTTTGCACACCAGTTTGGCATAGTGCCTCCTTAGTAAAGGACACACTACTCCCGAGGGGAAATGTGCCCCTTGGGATAATAGAATTGAAATTTTAGGTATAAAAAAAGCCTTTACCGCAATGGCAAAGGCTTTCGTTATTTTGAGTATTGGTTTGGATTAGTTAGTTAAAGCAGACATCCACTCAAACACACTATCTTTTAGATAAAAGCTAACAACAGCAGCGACAATTAGCCACTGTATGCTATAAAGCATTTTAACCACTGATTTGTGTTCAGCTCGAAGCTCCGCATTATCTTGCTTAAGTTCAGCTCGAAGTTCCACATTATCTTGCTTAAGTTCAGCTCGAAGCTCGACAACACTCTGCTTTAATTCAGAAATATCTTGCTTCAATTCAGCCTTAAGCTCAGACATATCCTGCTTTAACTCAGTTTTAAGCTCAATTATATCTTGTTTAAGCTCAAGCCTAGCAGAAGTAAGCTCTTCTCGCGTGACCGAATGTTGAGCCACGTTCAGCAAAAGCTGCATAACTTCTTTTTGAGTTAACGCTTCGCTATCACTCATTGGCATTTCCTTTTTACTCCATATATTTAGTATAACAAAATAGGAGTACCAAACCAAATGGCAGGATAGCTCCTGCCACTGATATATCGTTAACCTAGATCAAGCTCAGCAAAACGAACATCGTCTATACCAAACTCAAACGCACCTCTTAAGAATTTATCCATTTTAGATAGCTGACATTTTATGTCTCCTACCATATTTGATAGCCTTACATGCTTGCACGTAAGGCCGCCTGGCAAATCTCTTAAGGTTTCTTCAAATTTTATTCCTGCTTCGAATGAATCCATCCAGGCGAAACTTGCAATATCTTCATCTAATTCAGAACCATCAGATATTAAAGAATATTGCGCTAACGCCACGATAAGGGCCAATTCAACTTCAGTAAATGCAATCATCATCTCGGTTGACGTTTTCATACTCATTCCTCTAAAAAAAGATAGAGGAACGCCACTAGGGGACGTATCCCCTGTGGGTAAAGTAAAAACCTATCACTCGAAAGTGATAGGTTTAAGTGTATTAAGCAGCTTGCGCCGGTGTTTGAGCCGGTGCAGATTCTGCTTGCTGTTGTGAATGAACAAGTACTTTATCATTTACTTTTAAGTAAGTGATTTTAAGTAATCTCGCTCGCAATATCACACCAGTCTGCCCTTGTTTTTTACCTGGGCCGTATACAAATGTTTCGGGGTACAGGTCTCCTAACTTGAAGCTAGCTGTTATTGTGTCATCTTTACTCACAGAGGAAAGATGCTCATCAAACAGTGCTTTAGCAGCAGAGCCAACCACAGAACATTCGAAGTAAGTCTTTTGACCTTCATCACCACGACAAGCCGCAACTGTAACAGCCCAATAAGGCTTGCCTTTTGCTGGCTTGATTTCACGAATTCGGTTAAAAAAACCGAAACCGCTAGTGTGTAAGTCAAAATGTTTATTTTGTGTAGTCTGAGTCATGATAATTCTCCAAATAATAGGCGAGAAAGATCACAACCCTTATGGGGTATGATTTTCCCATAAGGTAGATAACAAAAGTTAAGGCCGATGAATACACACCGGTGCTTCAATTCTTAAGAAAGAAGCTAAGTTAAGGACACCCCAATCAGCGAGTTAACACCGAACGCGACACATTTCGTGGGGCCATTTAAGGCTATTGCCGTGTGCTTCACACTATAAGTCAGTGAGCAACTATTGAACGTAATTATGTTAACAGAGCGATATCACGAAATAAAGATATTTAGAGCAACTATTAATCAAAAACTGAGATTTGTTCACCTATTCAATGATCGCCTTTGTTAATTTTGTCACATGTTCAATGATAGATTGAGGCGCTTTCTCGATGAACTTAATCTTACGGTCAACAAAATCTAATGACTTTAATTGATAAATCAATACTGCCCCGACAGTCGAAACGTCATCAGGAAGTATCACTTCCAATGCCATCCCTCGCACCGTACTGGTGATCGGCGCGACAATGACAAACCCTGTATGTTCATTAAACATTAATCTTGAAATAACCAATGCCGGACGTCTCTTCATAATTTCTTTTCCCGCACTGGGATCAAAATTTAAAGAAACAATATCTCCCTTATCAGGTACATACATTAATTATCTTCCTTTCCTACTGGCCTAGCTTCAATCCACTCTCTGTCTTCTGCAGTAACAGCAAAGCATTCTTTCGGGCTTGCAGCCAACAAGGATTCAAGCGTAATACTCTCCTCAATTGGTGTAAGTAAAATCTTGTTATCTTGAATGGTTAGATCTAACTGAGACCCAGTGTGTAACCCCAATAACTTCACGATAGTTTTCGGAAGACTAATAATATTAGCTCCTCCCGACTGACGAATTGATACAGCAGTCATAACCCCTCCTTAATGTTCTACAAAAGTATAACACCGAAAAGGATTTTACAAAAGTATAACTCATAGTGAGCAGGGTTAAGGCCGTCTAGAAAGAATTTGAGTCACTGACTCTACCGTCATCATCCATTTATTAGAATCAACACAACGATAAGAAAGCAATGATTGGATTTTTTTGAAATCACTTTCTAAGTCACGAGAAAATATAGGTTCATGATGAGCTATACGGTTACGAAGAAGCCTGATTGACTCCAGAGTGTCATAAATATTAAGTCTAAACTCTGAAACACCAATCCCTTTAGGGTGATAAGGAAATAATGCCAAAATATGAGGATCCCACAAACGCACATCATTTCTTCGAGTAAAAGTTTTTTGCCAGAAAACAAATTTAAGCTCAGGGATTACTTTACCAGCACTCGTTTTGCCTCTTCGTGAATTAATCAAGTCAGCTCTGGGATTATACCCTCGACTAGGGTTTGGAAGGCTCAACTCAAAGTTTCGATTCCATGGCCAGCAATCACCATATTCAATAGTAAACACCTCATGAACAGCATTTCGAGTAACTACTTCACAAACATGCAAAGGCCATAGAAGTGCAGCAGATATTTGCCCATTCCAACCATAAAGAACAATTGCTTTTTCAACACACTCGCCCTCGATTGCATTAACATAGGTGCTTACCCTCGATTCAGTTAACGTCCTAACGACAGAATCAATGCTTATTGACGTATCCGTCATATTGTTTTATCCTTGAAAAACTAGCTACGAGAATCGTGGGCGTAAGCCTCCACTTGTAGACATACGAAAGTAAGAATAGCCCAGCAATTTGTTGGGCTTTTTCTTGTCTATAATTTGATGGTAACACATTGGCACCATTCAAAAAAGTTGAGTTTTAACTTTACCATTCCCACCACATACCCCCTCACCTGTAAACCATCCATCACGCCAGAGTCTTGATTTAACTGGTGTGTCAAAATAGGGGTTCGTTTTGTCTAAACAGCCATTATTGAACGCTTCAAGCCCTTCGTGCCAGGCTCTCATCTCATCATCCAACTCATAGGAACCCTGCCACCCTCCAAGCCAACCTTGATATTCAATAGAGTTCGACTCATAAGGGTTGTCAGTAGTTGATACACCACAATAAAATGCTTCCAATCCAGCCATCCAACCGGTTAAAGAACGGCGCTCATCTTCTGTGCAGAGTCTATGTTCCTTATTAGCTCGCTTTAGTCGAGATTGGCCAATCGCACGAGGTAGTTTCATCTCCTTTATCTTTGCCGCTTTATCACCTGTAATCACCCATGCAGAACAGCCATACTCAAGTACTCCCCTATCAACAAGACGCTGTAAAAGTGCTTCGAAAACTAAAAATTTAAGGTGGTATTGATTTATCAATTCACCAGCATCGGTGTAATACATATCGGCACTGTTTTCACCTATACAGTCATAGAGCAGCACTCTTCCTTTAAGCACTTTCAATAGACCAGCTTCAAGTGTTATTGGAACGCGCTTACATTGCTTACGTGGTTTCAACATTATTCGCCCTCCAATCGAGCAGCATGAAAGTCTCCCCATTGTTTATTTTGGTGACCTTGTTGCCAGCCTTCTAACCAAGCATCAAAAGAAACTGTTGAAGGCTCATACGGATTATCAGTTTTCAACTTATTGTCATCAAACGCTACTTTTCCTTCTTCACGTGGGATATATGTTGGATCACTCTCTTGACGAGCAAAAATATATTCTGAAAATGACAAACAAAACCCTTTACCAGTGATAGGAAGTCCCGCAATTTCGAGATCAAACACCCCTACAATGATCCATCCGTCTTCTTCATGCTTAATCATCCACTCAAGCAAGGCTTCAAGCTCAGGACTCGCCGATTTTTTTAGCTGGTCAATGACTTCATAGTTTTGTTCATTGGTGCAATAGCGCGGGTTACTATAGGAATGGTATTCATCATCTCTGTAAGGTAACGCTTCCTTGGAAACCACAGATATCCCCATATCGAAAAAAGGATCTGGGCAATTTTTCAGGAAGACATCTGTTGCGGTTGATGAAAGCATAAACTCAAGTTCTGCCGCCTCCATTTCCAAACGATTAATCTTTGCTTCTTTATAACAGTACCGATTCGAATCAATCATTTCTCTTAAAGATTTAAGCCTTTCGCATGAGAAATGCATCTGAATACCAATAACATCAGGTGTTTTTGATCTACATTTAGCTTCTGACGTATTTTGTTCCATATCGATGACTCCAGTTAAATTACTCATTGTTAAGAACAGGCCCCTACTGGACCAGTTCGTTACTGCGGTCCATCTCTTTGCCAGGCTTACCTTCATTATCAAATAGCCGGCGCTGACAACCCGATTTAAAGGCAGAGCAACCCCACCAAAACTTCCCTTTGGTTTTCGCTTTTTTGCGCACTAACACGCCCTTAGTACAAGTGCATGGCGCCGTTTTAGGTAACTTTCCACGGTCATCATTAAGCAATAAGCCGCAATGGTCTTTATCTTCACAAGCCCAGAATTTACCTTTCTTACCGTCTAATAATTTCATTGGCTTTTTACATGCAGGACAAGGTGCTGTGACTTGTTCGATTTTAGGGAGTTTGAGCGAGTACTGACCTTGTTTGAACAGCGCCACTAATTGCGTCACAAACCCTTGCTGTTTCGCCATAAAATCAGTAAGTGAGCCATTCCCTAGCGCGATATCATCAAGGGCTTGCTCCCAAAGGGCTGTCATTGACGGTCTCGTTAACACATCAGGTAACGCATCGATGAGTGAACGACCGGTAGCATCGCTTATCAATTGTTTACCGCTAACAGTAAGAAAGCCTCGCGCTTTTAACGTATCAATGATGTTTGCTCGCGTGGCTTCTGTACCTATACCCGCCGTCTCTTTCAAAATCGATTTGAGCTTTGGGTCAGTTTCAAACTTGGCAATATTAGACATCGCATCAATAAGCGTACCTTCGGTGAACCTTGAGGGTGGCTTTGTCTTCTTGTCGTCGCGCTGATATTGCCCTGGTAAAGACTGGCCAATAGACAGTTGAGGCAAACTATTACTCTCTACTGTGTCGTCCTCTTCTTTCCCCGTAACGATTCGCCAACCTTTTACTCGCTCGACTTTTCCGTTTGCCTTAAACCGATGTGCGCCTACGGTTAACTCAACAGTGGTCGCATCGTCTTCCGCTACCGGATAAAACTGTGCAAGGTATCGCTGCACAATCGCTAAATACAGATTGCGCTCTTTCTCGCTCATTGCTTCGAGATTAGGGGTAATAGGCAAAGGGATGATGCCGTGGTGCGCCGTAATTTTCTTATCATTCCAACACGCGCTTTTTTCTTGAGGATTGGCGCCTGAACACCACCCAGCAAAAGCAGGAACGGCACTTAACTTACCGATAATTGCAGCCACTTCACCATGTTGAGATAACGGCAAGTAAGGACAGTCTGTTCTTGGATAGGTCGTCACCTTGTGCTTTTCATATAGTGACTGCGCAATATCCAGCACGTCTTTCGCGCCATAACCGTATTTGGCAGACATCGTCTTTTGTAATGAACCTAGAAAATAAAGTGCGGGGTGTTTCGCCTTTTGCCGCTTGGTATCAAATGTTGTCACGATACCGCTCTGCCCTTGGCATTGAGCGATAACCCCGTCCGCAATTTGCGTTTGCAAACATCGTCCATGTTCATCACAAACATTTTCAGGTGCTTGCCATTTAGCTTTAAACGGGATTGCTGCACTAAATAAGCCGGTCACGTCGTAATAGGCCGCTGGCGAGAATTGTTCAATCTGACGGTCTCTATCAACAACTAACCGTAATGTTGGCGTCTGAACTCGACCAACTGACAGCGCACCACTGTAACCGTCCGCACGACTCAGCAATGTACATAGTCGCGTCATGTTCATACCGATAAGCCAGTCACCGCGACTACGGCCAAGCCCTGCGTCATACAACTTCTCGGTTTCAGCATTTGCACGTAAGGCGCCTAACGCCTTTCTGATACTCGCCTCATCAAGCGCACTGAGCCACAACCGGCGAATAGCACCCTTATAATTAACAAATTCGAGTATTTCTCGCGCAATCACCTCACCTTCACGGTCCGCATCAGTAGCAATAATCACTTCCGTTGCTTTAGCGAGCGCCTTTTTTACGACTGCAAACTGCGCCTTAGTTTTAGGGGTGACGACCATTTTCCAAGTTCCAGGAATAATCGGCAAATCTGCCATATTCCACTTTTCAAAGTCAGGATTATAATCCTGTGGGTCAGCTTGCTGCAGAAGGTGCCCAATCGCATTCACGACCATCACCCCTTCTTTGGAAAAAACACCATCCTTTCGGGTGCAACCTAATACGGTTGCGATATCTTTCGCCTGTGACGGTTTTTCACACAGATAGACTTGCATTTATATTATCTCCAGCCTTGTATTTGATAACGCGAACACCGCGCTATATAAAGACTCACGATATAAAAAAGGGGTATTCAATAAGGCTTGTAAATGCGCGCAACCCTCTTCCCTCGCCTGGTACATATCCACTTCGATTAAGCGCTTTCCATCACTGACATTGAGTGATTTATCAAGGCAAGCCTCATACTCATCCAATACCACCGGCTCGTAATCATAAAAGCGGATTAACAGCTCGGTGAGCTCATGCATAGAAAGCGGCAAGCTGAAATGCGTTTCAGCAAAGAGCAAGCAATACAACGCCGCTTGTTCCGGCGAAATATCACCACGCTCGAACTGCGAACCACCTTCTCTCGGCAATAATCCAACTCTGGACGAGGCACTTTCACTTGCATGAACGAGCACAAAAACAGGAATTTCCAGTTCAGCACTCACCAACGAAGATGCTGATACACTCAAGGAAGGTGTTTGCTCAAATAACATCATTTTTAGACAACCTTAATTGCCGCCTTAAATTACGAATAGCGCGGTAGTCACTGGGAGTAGAGGCCGTAAACACATCGCAAGCCAAATTGTCTGCGCTGATTTTTCGGTGTCCCTTACCGGTTAACGAAATAGTAGGATTACAAATCCCCTCTTGACGTAAGAGTTGCTTAATATTCGCCAACCATTTTCGTGTACTCACAATGACCACCTGCCTTAGCCGCTGTAAACGGCACTGAGAATCACCCCGTTAACAAGGAAAATCTTCATCCCAATTATCAAACTCATCAGCTGGCGCTGACTGAGCATTTTGCTGCTGAGGTTGATACTGCTGCCCTGACTGTTGAGACGATTGATGCTGCTGTGCTTGTCCGCCCTGACGCGGAGCCATAGTGATGGACTGCAACCTTGTCGGCATGATGGCAATATTGTCTGCAGTAATCGCCATTCCTGTTAGTGTTTGTCCTGGGTTTTCTGCATCTGGCCACGAGTCCATTCGTAGTTCGCCTGTAATTTGAACTTGCATCCCTTTACATAACAGCTTGTTCAACAACTCTGCATTATTGCGCCAGTAATCAACACGCACCCAAAAACCACCTTTATCTTCGTAGTTTTTACCTGGTTCATTACTTTTAACTAGGCGATCGTATTTGACATTAAATGACAACAACGGACGTTGTTGACCGTTACTGCGTTCATTAGCCGGCTGAAACGTTAATTTTGGTTGCTGACCGATATTGCCCGTAAATGTGAAGCTAGATTTGGCCATGAAAGGCTCCTTTTTATGTGAGTAAATTGGGTTTACAAATTAAGTTTGATTAATGCACCTGCTCGATGTCTTCAGCGCGGCGAAAGTCCAGTAACTCTTCAATAAGCGGCGCCCCATCTACCGCTAATCGCTCACGATAGGCCGCATCGAGTTCGTGCCACACACAAATGAAATCATTCAGCAAAGAGTCATCACATGGATTGGTATTGAAGTGGTCAACGAGTAGCGCCACGGTTTTCTCGGTAGGTTCACCGGTATATACGAAGGGGATATCGCTCTGTCTTGATATGACAAGCATGGAATAGTTGACGAAAAGCACGTCAGTTTGACGCAAATAAGCCTTAACGCTTGATGCGCTCACAGGCTCGTCTAGTTGTCGCATTGCTCTAATAATGAGACGGACGTATTGACGTGTCGCGATATTGAATTTGTTTAAGGCAGAAGTATTGCCCATGATGTTCTCCCCATAATTAAGATGAAGAGACGGTACAGAAAAAGGACAGGAAAATACCGATTAGAATTGCAGAAAATAAACATTTCTAAGTAGCGAAATATTTATTTAAATCATGTATGATAGTTGGTTACCTAAAATAAGGCGCTAGAATAACAGCGCAAAACATTAATTACGGTATACATAAACATTGAACATTACTTAAGTGATGTTTCATAATTTCAATTGGCGCTACTTAATGAGCAGTGTCGCTTGCGACGATGTGAAATTGAGTGGCTAAACGCTTATGAGTGAAGCTTACGACTAAGGTTTCAGAACAGCACTTTTTCGAATTCATCATAGCTTCACTACGCACAGTCCAAAAAAGCAGTAGAAAGCGGGTTAGCGAAAACAGTGCATTCCTATCGGAAATGCCAGCTTCCCAAGGCTTTAAAACATGAACAAAACAATGACTATTTAAAGTTGTAAATCTCTGAATTTTTGCATTTTGATTAATGTTGTACACGTAATCGGATGACGAACATATAGTTTTTCCGGAAACTTAACAGAACTTTTGGCAATGTAACCGCACTGCACATAGTTATAGTTTTTAAGATTCGCATTTATGGAACAGTTAATCCACAGCCCACCTAAAAAAAGACCAAACAACACACTTACAAAAAAAGACTGGACACACCTACTGACCAATAACCGACCAACATAGCATTCGCCGCGCACGAGTATGAGTACGAGCAAAACTTCTGCGAAAACAAAAATAATTCCTAAAAACATTGACGTTATCAGTACTTGTTGAGGAATCATGATGAAGAAAACTTTCGCTAGCGCATTTTCCTTCTCTATTAAAGCAAGCACTTCATTTAAAAAAAAGCTGCAAATAAACCCATTAACGACAATATACATAAGCAATTTCGCCCCAGATAATCGGTTCGTATCGAACCCTTTACTAGTCGTCAATTGCAGGGGATTTGAGTTTTGATTTACAGCATTTAAAGCGCAACTAAATCCATTAGTTAATTTTTTCTTACTACGCCTCCCCTTTCTTCCCATAAAAACCCCAGATCAAAAGCTGAAACTCTGTTACACCATACCTTCCTAAATGCAATTCCTAAGTAAAATGAAGTAAAAAAACAACATCAAATACTAAGGATTTGAGATGCAGGAAGCGTGAGTTGTGAAGGTTGAGTACAATAGTGGGTGATCATTTTTGCTGTTCGGCTCAGTGGTACTTACAGAGCCAGTACCGAGATCTACGTCATAATAGTTGGAATCATCCGCTGTAATCGACCAATAAGTGCCATCAGTTGGCCAACCGCGTGCAATAAACATATTACCAAAACTGTAAAACAATCCCATCAACTCGTCTCGTGCAGGTAGACGCCAGTTAGTTCGCCCTCCGAGACTGTGCGAATTATAGGTATCACACAAACTCTTTGCATTGTTCCAGTCGAAAAGGTAGAACCTGCCGGACGGTCCACGTGTTCCGTCTACAGCCCAAGTTGAATATGCTGGACTGCCTCCAATACTGTCGAGGTAAGCTACTGAAGGTGAATTAGTAAATAATTTACCACTCCCTGCATCGAAAATATCAATACAACCGCTCGCTAGAGTTGCGCAAGTAGAATAATTGTCGTTACCGCAGGCTGTAACACTCAATGAAAGTACTATTGCCGCAATTAATCTGAATTTCATATTTACCTATATGGGGTTCTAGACGGGAATCCCAGATTTTTCCGAATCTAGCTATCATGGGGCTTGTCACGTAAACGAGGGATTGAGTGACAATCAATAAAACGTCAAATTTGACACTAAAACCTGTCACATAACCCGTAACTTATTCAATATGATATAAACCCAGTGACATTTAGCTTTCGTGACGGAATTTTCTGGGGTTCCGGCGTAGAACCCCTATATAGAGTTTGCTCTGTCGTAAATTTAGATGTATTTATTATGATTTAAGCTTGCAAACCTTCCTAGTTACAATTATGCAATAAAAAAATGCATTACCCCCACACTTAACCACGCCTCCCCCACTACCAACCGCTATTACGAATAACACCTACCGCCAACCCCTCTATGTAAAGCTTTTGCAGCAGTAGATTGACGATTATCGGCTCATACTCTTCATTTTCAGCGTGTAAAAAAATGGTATTCCCCACTTTTTCAAACCGCTTCACTGTCACCTCATCCTCGATCCGAGCAACAACAACCTGTCCGTTCTTAGCCCGGTTAGTTTTATGCACGGCCAATAAATCACCATCAAGCATTCCGATATTCTTCATGCTATCACCACGAATTTTTAACAAAAAATCGGCCGCTGGATGAAAAATTGTAGGCTCTACCTTATAACGATCTTCAATATGCTCTATTGCAGTGATAGGCGCGCCAGCGGCCACAAGACCAACAAGCGGTAACCCGAGTTTATTCTCATATGCTAGCTTCCACTGATCACTGATTTTTATACCACGAGATGTTTTAGGGGTAACGTCAATATAGCCCTTCCTAGCGATAGCTTTAATGTGCTCTTCTGCTGCGTTCGCAGATTTAAAGCCAATTTTTTTTGCTATCTCCAATCGAGAAGGTGGTAGACCGGTATCTTCAATCTGCTGCCTGATGAATTGAAAAACTTGCTTCTGGCGAGGTGTTAATGGTGTCATGGTGGTTATCCATCCAGTATTTCGCGATTACTCTGTTATACCTGAGTAACGGAAATACACAATGACGAAGATCAAAAGCTGAAATAAATAATTAATATTGCGCCATACAATACCGCGCTAGGAACAAAAACCTCTGAAAAGCGATAGAAAGGTAGCAACTCCCGTAGCGCTGCTGACTTATCCTTATAAACCAGCCCATAGCCGACCGCCACCTCATTCGACAACAGCAAATACACTCCACAGTGTATCGCCCACATCAATGGCAAAAACACAAAATAATGACCACCCGTAATCAACAAGATTAATGGCATTAAACAAAACAGCAATATACCAAACACCTCAATCCTGCGAAGCATTTGGCATATTTGATGATGGCGACGACTTCTTTTTACTTTCACCGACTCGACTCTTTGGATGTAATAACAGATGGACTTGCTGCATCGTATCATTAATCTCATGAACCTCAGCAATAAATAAACCCGTATTATTAACCATTCCCTCTAACTCATTCGCTTTCGGTGACTCAAGAAATAATGATATTGGCGCAACCTGCTCACCATCATCACCAAAGCAGTTTTCTATATGAGCTTGCAACAGATAAATAAATCGAGGTTTACGCACTTCATTTTCAATAATAAACCGAGAATCTATTTTATATTGATACTTCATTATCTCTAATAAATCAAACAGGCGTTGAGCATCAGTTACATTTCCCATTTCTTTTAAAACATGAGCATGAATATCGTTTAGCTTCTTTTCTAAATCACCACCCTTACTCCGCCCAATAATAAGCAGTCGCTTCAATTCTACTTTTGCGTTTTTACAATTCCCGTCTTTTAATTTAGGTTTAATGTATCGAACTAGAATTTCATTTCTTTTCGCCCGAGACACAAACCCTTTCAATTCTGAAACAGACAAGTAAAGATACAATAAAGAATCCACAACTATTGTTTCAATAAGATTAAAATATTTTACATCACTCACGCATCACCCTTAATTATTCATCGCCCACATATTCATTTATCTCAACAATCTTCTTTCTCGCCCAAACTAACACTTCACGTTTAATCGCTGATAAACATTTGCCATTAAGTTTATGGCGTTCTTGTTCCCAATTACTGCAACTGGTTAAGACAGCTATACACTCTAATGAGTGATTAGATAGATTCACCACTCGCAATGTAAGCATGAAACCTTCCAATATTACAAATTCACACCACTCGTTAGAATCATACTTCCACGACACCTCGCAACCATCTGGTATATCTTTAACATTCTCGTTCAATTACACATTCCATAATTAGATTGAAACAGATAGCTATTATAATGCATTGATGCAATACACAATATATTTTTTTATTCAAAGCTACGTTTATTTGGCAATAAACCGCACCTTTTCACAAAGCCCCCTCCTTCAATGCTGCGCCAATTAATAACATCTCAAAAGATAAAGCCTCCATAACACTGCTCCAAGTGCAAAGCTCTCCCTCTGGGTCCACCGCTGGCGAACCCATAGGGAGAGCAGTTGCGGCAAGGCTTTCGCCAGTATATTATGGTCACAATTTCGGAAATACCATTTTGGCGCAAAATTTTGGTTCATAATAAACTCAGCCACAACGTAAATAAACACGTTCTGCACCAGAACGATATTGATTTACTTAAGCATGAATTAGCCGTTCGCAAGAAATGCCGCTTATACAAGTCAAAACTTGACCCGTATAAACAACATATTCTTCTATTGCGTCATGCTAATGTCACTTTTGCTGGAATAGCTTACTGGCTGTCTACAAGGAAAGGGATTACCATGACACCAGAAGCTATTAGTATAAGAGTTAGAAAGTGGAGTCTGGAGCACGAATAATGAAAGTTGACAAAATTAAGAAAAATCTGCAAAGCCAATCCTTTCGCTTCTTTAATCAACATTACAACGGTTTGGGAAGTAATAAAGCTAATGAGCCAGATAAACTACGAAGCCACAGTTCTTTTTACAAACACATTGAAAAAGCCGCCTTTGCCGCAGAAAAAATGGGAGTAAAACGGCTAAAGCATATTACGGTTGAACTGGCGCAGAAATATCTTGAAGATAGAAGGGAAAAGGGAATTTGCCAAAAAAGCTTAGCTTTTGAGCGACTCATGTTAGAAAGGATTTTAGCTAAATTAACACCGGACTATAAATTGGCGCAGGTTACTGAGATAAAAAAAACGGTAAAGCCAAAATCTGAATCAAACAGAGCTTATACCCAACAACAAGTCGAATTAATCATGTCAAGACAAAGCGCTTACACTAAACTTTCTACTGAAATTGCATTTAATGCAGGACTCCGAGCATTTGAACTTTTGACTATTCGACGAGCAAATGAAGCTTTACCATCTTCTCATCGAAAATGGAGAGATGATTTATTTATTGGACGAGATGGTGTTCGGTATATTGTTACTGGTAAAGGCGGCTTAAGTAGAACAGTTGTTATTTCTCATGAACTATCACAACGTTTAGAGGAAAGACGACTTAATACTCCTGTCTTAATAAAAGACCGACATTCAAAAAAAGTTTTACAACATTATGCACTATCGGGCGGACATAAGTTTTCTCGCTCTTTCTCTAAAGCAGCAATAAAAACATTAGGGTGGTCACATGGCGCTCATGGAGTTAGGTTTTCATATGCACAAGAACGTATGAATAATGGTATTCAAGGCATGTATCATGAAGACAAACAATGTATTGTAAGTCAGGAAATGGGCCATTTCAGGCCTGAAATAGCTAACCGATACTTAACACCATAGAAGCACGTTAATAATCTCAATAACTAATCAAATCGTAAGTACACACCCTTCGGTGACGACATTAAAATGCCGAATTAACAGTAAGCCTGTTTCTGCTTTGCTTTCCCCGCAGGGTTAGCGCTCTTCTTTTTGCCTATACTCTCCTTTAAATCCAAATTAATAATAGCTCAGCTAAACACCTGTTTAGCCGAGCAAGTAAACACCCTTACGGGTGAAGTTAAGTTTGTTCAACATCAAACGCTCTATGAAAAAGCAATCATCACTCGCCACTATAACGAGAGAGTCTCTATCACGGTTGCCTTCGACAGAAGAACAGTAAAACGGTTTACGCGTCTAATTTATTACAGCTGAGTTAGCACAACATTCAATTTATCCCTTTTTATGAGCATAAATGAACGAAGGAAACCAACCCGTAACGCTTAGGCTAAGTGTACTTTGTGTATCCATGTCATGATTATTCTCCAAATAATAGGCGAGAAAGATCACAACCCTTATGGGATATGATTTTCCCATAAGGTAGATAACAAAAGTTAAGGCCGATGAATACACATCGGTGCTTCAATTCTTAAGAAAGAAGCTAAGTTAAGGACACCCCAATCAGCGAGTTAACACCGAACGCGACACATTTCGTGGGGCCATTTAAGGCTATTGCCGTGTGCTTCACACTATAAGTCAGTGAGCAACTATTGAACGTAATTAGGTTAACAGAGTCGTTCTGGAATGCAAATTAAAAAAGGCAGTTTTTGAGGAGATACTCTAGATAATCACTGGCCAAGACCTTGATGATCTTGACCAGGATTAATTGGCTTAACTATCCATCAATATTTAATTACCAGCTAACCAAATATTGATACGTCATAAATGACGATTAGCATTTAAGTCGCTTCGACTGTGACAGCAGTAAATGAGCAATACTATTGGTCACTTTTTGATATTATCAGTGAAAACAGCATGTTCAAAGTTATTTCAGCGCTTTAAATTGCAGCTTTATTAGCAATGTTCATCAATGTGCTAGATATTGCAGTGATAACCTTATCGCATCCTTCAATTTGATGCCTAGATTTGATGTATTCAAGCTTGTTGTGATAAATCCAGACCTTTCCATCAACCTCACTCACTAGGAACTTTAGAGGCAAATCTATACCACTCACAGATGAACACTTCATTAGCAAAGAACCAGCCTTTGGATTACCCACGATTAACAGCTCTGACGGCGCGATGTCTATCCCCACGTTTTTTGCCCCCCTTCCATGGTCTATTCGGTTAAAAACGGTTAACCCATTCATTTCAGATATATCAATTAACCGATCTGTTGTTGTTGGAACATCATACTGACTTTTCACACGCTCTAAACCGTCACTAGCCTTAGCTGGAACAACTATTAAAGCAGTAAACATCATTCCTAGAATCAATCTCATTACAGCTAATCCTTTTATAATTATTCACAAAATCAGTGCATAACTCTGAATAAAAACTGGTATAACTTTTAATCAATATCTAATATCACATTTAGTGAAATTTGTTCCATTATCCGCCATTAATTTTCCGTATTAAGCCAGTCATTAGCATCTTCGAACATCTCTTCAAGCAGTTTAACTATATCCGCCTTACTGTTCTTAGGTCCAGCTTGCACTGATACATCATTTGCATTTCCTAACCTTACTCTTACATGTGCATCAGGATAATGACGCTGCATCAGTGTTGTAAATTTTTCTGTTACTTTTGCAAGACCATTTTTTGGTAAACGATCTTTTATGAGCATAAGTTCAATTCGCATTTGCCACCTACCTGCAATCTATTACTGTATGAAAAAACAGTATAGATATGCAGTTACAGTTATCTGTGACTCAAGTCGCAAATTCATATTCAGCCTTTATATGCGCAGATCTATTACTTTACGAACTCAATCTATCATTTTTCATTACTAGGCCCTGTCATTACTAGGCCCTGAAACTGATTTATAGACAGAAGCTTGTTAGTGCTAAGACTCTAAAGGGGGATAGTGGTATTAGGAAAAGTAAGGTGACCAAATAAAGTTTATACAGACCCCACATATCCCCACCACGCGTCATCAACAACACTCTAGACTGTTTAATCTAGAGTCTACGCCCAAAGTCCCAGCGTCGAGTTAGCTTAATTTGAGCTAACTCTGTCGACTAGATCAACAACTAAGCGGTTATTACATATATAATCGGTGGCATTAAAAAAACAATAAAGAGACCACGATGATAGGCTCAACTTGGAACAAGTGGGACTTACACATACACAGCCCATTCACACATCAAAACAACCAATTCGGTGCTGCATCTCTCGATGAATATGCCAATAAGTTAAACGAATCAGGGCTTTCACTAGTTGGCATCACTAATTACTTCTTCTTTGCTGACAATGAACTTGAGCAAGTTCGTGAAGCTATTCAGCAGAACGGTTTCAATATCAAAGTTCTTGGAAACTTAGAGTTTCGAATCTCACAGCCAAATAAAGATAGTGAGTTCATCAACATACACTGTGTTTTCGCAGAGCACCTAAGCACCGCCCAAATAAACGATGTTATGTCAAAACTTAGGGTAAAAAACACGACTCTAACGCATGGTGCTATCTACTGTGAACAAGCAAGCCTTAAGCACCACGCGGTGAAGGTCGAAGAGGTCATTATTGATTATGCCGAACTTGAAGAACACCTTTCGCAGAACTTCAAACGAGGTATCGACTATTTTATGGTTGTCTGCCCAAATGGGTATGGTGGGTTCAGACCAGACATAAAAGAAGGTCGATCTCTCGCTTTAGCGAAAGAAATTGATAAGTTTGGTGATTTAATTTTCGGAACGACAGAAAATGATCGTGCATTCTTCCTATCTAGTAGAGGCTCAAATCTACCGCCTAAACCCGTGTTCTCCTGTTCCGACGCACACGCAATGCAAGATATTGGAACACTATACTCTTGGGTTAAAGCAAGACGTACATTTGAAGGGCTGAGACAAGTTCTGATTGAACCGGAAGAACGCATACAAATCGTGGATGACTTCGTAGAAAGAAGCTTCCAAAAGCCATATTTCAAATCAATCTCATTGAATGGTACCCTTTTCCCGAGTCAAACTCTTCAATTCAAAACAGCGACCTTGCTACTTAACAAAAACATGGTTGCGATTATCGGAGGTCGAGGGACCGGTAAGAGTATACTGCTTGACTCTATTCGTTCTAAGTTCCCAAATACCCCTACAACACCAGGTTTAAGAACTGTAGAGGCAGGTGGCCTTACGATCACTTTGAACCAAGGAGATGACTCGGAGATACTCTTCAATCAGCCTGCAAATGTCTACTCGTACCTTCATGTTAGTCAGGGAGACATCCAGCATATAAGCCAAAAACCGGACGAATTGAGCAATGAGATCAAACGTATGCTAGGACTTCATGATGCTACATTTGACCAAACTCAAACTCAGTTCATTCAAGATTGCCTAGCAAAATACAGAGCTTATATTGATTACAGAAACACTACCGACTCTCAGGGAAACAGAATTAACAATGAGAGTCATCAACAGAATGTCATCAACTACAACATTGAGCTAATCAAGACTCTTACCAATCCCCAAAACAAAGGGCTGATAGAACAGTACCAGCGCAACGTTCAGAGCATCAACCAGTTTAATCAATTCGTTAATCAGTGCAGCCAAACGCTACACAACATAAAGATCTCGATAGACCCGTTAAACGCATCTATAAGCAAAATCAGTACAAACCCTCAGCTAACGACGCCTGTTCCGAATGTAGATTATTCTGCTACAGTAGTAGCTCTTCAGAGCAACATAGATCTTTTGAGCCAGAACTTAGCGGCTTTAGCTAAAGAAAACGAAACAATAACTGAAGAGTTTAAGAAGCAGGGTATCAATCAAGACATTTCGTCACTGCTCAACAAAGTGAATGAGTGCCAGACTCAAATAGATGCAGCTAACAACAAGCTAAAAGAAATCAAAGAAAAGAATGATCAGTATTTCACTCTGGTAAATGACCGTAAGATTTTTGCTCAACAGTACCAAGCTTTCCAAAATAATCAGAAACATGCGATAGATTCTGCCTTCAATAAGCTAAATCAACACCAAGACACTTGGAACCAAGAACAGAATCAATTGGTACAAGACATACTAACCGACATCAACATCTATGGTTCGCAGTCGTTTAATCTAAAAGCGTTTTACTCCGGTCTACTGAATTGTCTAAATGGGGGCAAGTTTAGAGGTACAGCGAACCAGCCTCCTCTAGACAAGCTCAAGCAGACTTTCAATATCCACAGTATTGATGACTTCTTCAAGCTACTAATGAATGAAATCATCATCGAGATCCCTGAGAGTGACACACCTATATCTCTAGAGGACTTTTGTTGGAGGGATGAGTACTTCAACCAAGTAGGCAGGTTCGAATTGCTAGAATACCTCTATAAACCACATAGAGTTCAAACATACCTTCACGTCAATGCAGAGTTTAAATACAAAGACAAAACTGTAGACAAGCTTTCAGTGGGGCAACGAGGAACATTCTATGTATGTCTCAAGCTGGCAACGGACCCATTTGGCTCACCATTCATATTTGACCAACCAGAAGATGATTTGGACAACGACTTCATAATGAAGCAGTTAGTACCTCTGTTTCGAAGAATCAAAAAGTACCGTCAGGTAATTATCGTCACTCACAATGCTAACTTGGTGGTGAATAGCGACGCTGAACAGATCGTGATCGCGAACAATGAAAGCGAAGTTCTCAGTTATCAATCTGGAGCCGTTGAAGATGGCCCTATAAGTTCCGCCAATAGTATCCGAACTCGTGTATGTGAGATTCTTGAGGGTGGTGGCTATGCCTTCGAACAACGAGAAAGAAAGTATGGGTTAACCATGAACAGATAAACCTACACTAACTAGTGCGAAATAAGTTACATTTCGCACTGTTTAACAAGACTCGTTTAATTTGTGATGTTTGTCATTAGCAAAACTATTGCAAAGTGAAAGTAATTTACTTCAAGGATAATATTGCGCTAACTATTATTGGGGCTGATATTAACTAGGAACGATACCGCCCTTAACTCTCATTAAGGGCACTTGTTACTTCTCGTTCTATTTCAGACCAGGAAAATAGCGCTGCATCAATCCCCTCTTTTGCATGAGCATTCCAACCTCGAAGCCTAGGCAACTTGAGCCAGATGAATTCTTCATCCTCGATGCCAGCTTGTTGGTAATAAGCAATCAGTTCGGCATCAAAGCAGTCCCTTACTTCACCACACCGGCCACACATTCCAGTATCAGAAAGAAAATAGTTTTTAATTGGCTGGCATTTGTCGCAGACATTTGGGTTTTGAGTAGGTTGGTCCATAATTCATCTCTGCAGGGAAAGAGGTAAACATCCATGTGTTTACAGTGAATGTTGGCGCTTATATTTACCAGAAAAAACTGTTATTGGTAAACAATATAGCCAAAGCGGTAAACTTTTGGTCTAAATCAGCGAATTATTACCAGTGATCACTAAGCTTTTACCAGTAAATCTAAACTCAGTGGTAATGGCATTTTAAAATAAAAAGTGGCTTGGCAGGGAGGAAAACCACTGCCACGAAGTGTATATGCCAGCTTTCAGGCATCTCGCTCCGCTTACATTAAGACGAAGCCTTAATAATCCAAAAAAACTCTAAGGCTTGAGTCTAAAGGGTTAACGTGACTGTGTTTGTATACCTAGTTTACCTACGGTTTAACCGTGACAGTAAACACTCTGGATCTAACCCAAGAGACTTAACCCCTAATTTACAAGTAAGGTATAACCTATATCCATAATAATGCATACGTCATCACAAATGTAAATTATAAAAGAAGTAAAACAATTATAGGCTTAGTATAATTTATGAACACTAAATTCCAACACTTATGAGGTTTTACAATGAAATTTATTCTTACTTTACTTATTATTCTTCCCCTGTTTGCATCTGCCAATTCAGACCTAATCACTATTTCTAATGTAAATTTAGAACAAACTAGAACAGGAATGTATTCCCTAAAAGGTATTGCAACAAACGTATCAGACACCCCCCTTGGAAGTGTATTTATTACTTACAGCACTTATAATAAAGGCGTTAAAGTAGAAGAATCTCCAGACGTAGTCAGCACTCTGAATCCAGGTGAACGATGGGAATTTGAGATCATTTTGACCAAACCGTTTGATAACTACAAATTACAAGAAATTAAAGTATTCTGATTAATATAAACACACTGTTCCATATATTCATCATACTATATATGATTCAGCGTGCTAAATAGTTCTTTCCAGTTGTAACGTAAGCTAATTATAGAGAGCTCAAAAAGCACTGGCCTAACGCATTTTTGGACTGAAATCAGTTTTAGTGCCGCGGTGGCAACCAGATATGTGGTACGCTCTTCTTTGCCCGTCCGACAGCAACCGCTTGTTAGTGCTTTAGTGCTCAGGAGTGATAAATACTGTAATTGGCACTCCATTGAGCTCTTTTGTAAGGTCATTTTCAATCCCTCGAGGATTTGCTACCCTTCCTTCAGGATCATAAACAAAGCAAACAAGAGTGCTACAGTCAGGGTGAGCCTGGTATCGTTGAGAATCTATTATAAGCTGCTCTCCGACCTCTTTCGCCGATAAACCCTGCCTTGTTTTCTTTATCTCGATTATTATTTTTTCTTCTTTAAGCAAAAAGTCTACACGCGACGCAGCGCCTGCGTAGCTTGGAGTGTATTCTTCTGCCCTTACATCATCGAAATAAATACGGAGTAGTGAGTGAAATAAGTCTTGAACATCATACTCATCTTCAATTTCTATTGTATCTCTCGATGCGTATCTAGAGCGAAGTTGTCGCGCCACTTTATGAAAACGGCGAATAAGCAATTCAACTTTATCAATGGCGGATAACTCTTTAACATGAGATTCTGGCTCGTCTTCCCAGTAATCTTTCACTTCATCTATTAGAGATTCCAATACTGAAATAGCTGTTCTTACACCTCTACGATAAGCGTCATCAAAGGCTGAATCAGGTGTTCCTGATGTAAAAATTGTTAAAGAATAACGAATATCGGTAAAGTCTTCTGAGTGCCTAGTGCCCTCACCAAAAATTCGCTCTATGGCCACTTCTGTATCTCTACGCCATTTTTTGAAGTCCTGACTCCCTCGAAGAGAACTAGCCAATTGGCTAGCTCTCTCCTTTAAGTTTTCAAGCCTTTCAATTGCCTCAGGTTTGTTCAATACCTATTTCTCCTTGAGCACTAACAGCATATTAGGCGGAACACCGAATAAGAACTGTCTTGATAATAAAAAGCGGCTTGGCAGGGAGAAAAACCACTGCCACAAAATGCACGTGTCAGCTTTCAGGCGTCTCGCTCCGCTTACATTAAGGCGGTGCCTTAATAATCCCCTCATCGATGTGTAAAAACCCCTTTAGGGCTTGAGTCTAAAGGGGTTAACGTGACTGTGTTTGTATACCAAGTAACGTACGGTTTTACCGCGACGGTATTATACATAAAAAAGGTTGAAAAATCAGTAGCTTTTACATCCAACTCACTACAGGTTGCTGTTACACGATCCTTGATAGAATTTTGATTAATTCGCGTGGACTATATTAACGGTGTCTAGCCTGGATACATCAATGTTGTCCTTTATCGAACGAACACTTATACCGTAAGCGATCAATATAGGACGGTCTTGTCAGATTCTAATAAGTCTGCATTAGATCTGAGGTAAGCGGGTTGTCCGCAAACTTAGCCTTC
>NZ_JAKILT010000027.1 GCF_023283535.1 Shewanella sairae
GGTTTTGATTTACGGGTCATTTGTTCACCTTGTGTTTAGATGGGGATTATACCCCTTACATCTTGGTGTCCAAATTCACTATGCCACTACATACCGCCCATGACTAAGCCAAATGTGGCAGCTGCCATAGCAAACTCAAGGGTGTTCATGTTGTAGTGTTCAGCAAAGGTTTGCGCCCAAGCCGCACCAGTGCCGTGACCACCAGAAAGTGTAATAGAACCAGCAACCAGCCCCATAATAGGTTCTAACCCTAGCATGCTTGCTAAACTCACACCGACAGCGTTTTGCAATATGATGTAAACCGATGCTACACCTAAGAAAATAAAGACTTTTTTACCACCACGGGCCAGCAGCTTATAACTTGCAGCCAAGCCCACAGTGCTAAAGAACATCAACATTAACGTATTTTGCATAGGCAAAGAAAACGCTAAGGTAATATTTTGAAAATGGAGAGCAGTGATAACTGCCGCAACAACCAAGCCACCGATAATGGGCTCTGGGATATTATATTTTTTGAAAAAAGGAACGTGGCGATTAACTGAGTGGCCGATAAACAATACCAAAATGGCGACCAAAAACGATTCTAGTTCTCCGATTGAATATACTGTATTCATGAAACTCCTATCCGTTAGGCTTTGCAGTAAACAACCTACAAAACCAAAATTAGCCGGCTATTCTGGCATATTCATTAGGGTAAATAATATTAGCCGTAGCGGAATTATGGCATCTGGATCATGAAAAGTGTCTTTTTGCGCAATAAAGAATCTATTCGCTGTCTATTTGTGCAGGAGCTTCTGCCTCTAAAGCCTCCAACCGCGCTCTTTCAGCCTTAGAAATGTACTTAGGCTTATTACTATTTTGCAGTTTAGCATTGGCTTTTTTAAGCTTGCTCATGTGTTTTAAGGTGATTTTTTTGGTGCGGTTCATAGATACTGAATCAAATGCTCATTAGGACTATGCTAAAGTATAGCTTCTAAGCCAAACAATATAAAACATAACAGTACTTCTAATGCTGGTACCGAACGAGATAAGATAGGTTTATATCTAGAGTCAGGTAACCATTTTGAAGAGTGGCTATCTGCAATCCATAAAGGTAAAAACGTGAAAATCTTACTTGTATTCGGTACTAGACCTGAAGCAATCAAAATGTGTCCTTTGGTTTTAGAGCTAGCCAAAGTTGCAGACTTCGAAGTTAAAGTGTGCGTAACAGCCCAGCATAGAGAAATGCTAGATCAGGTACTCGACATATACGAAATTGAACCTGACTACGACTTAAACCTAATGCGCAGCAATCAGACACTAGAATGGTTAACTGGCGCAATCATTGAAGGTGTAGGGAATGTAATCAAAGAATTTTCCCCTCAATTAGTATTAGTTCACGGAGATACGACAACTTCATTTGCCGCCGCTTTAGCTGCATTTTACCAAAAAGTAGATGTCGGGCATGTTGAAGCGGGATTAAGAACCGGTGATATAAAATCACCTTGGCCAGAAGAAGCGAACCGCAAGTTAACCGCAACACTGTCGACGCTTCATTTCGCCCCGACAGAGTCATCTAAGAAAAACCTTTTAAATGAAGGTATTTTAGCAAGTAAAATTCATGTTACGGGTAATACTGTTATAGACTCGCTTTTCCAAGCAATTGATATTATAAAAAAAGATTCATTTGCAGAATCAGCAGTTATCTCATCACTAAAAAAAGAGTTGAGTGATAAAAAGGTAATACTCATTACAGGGCACCGCAGAGAAAACTTCGGTCCAAGCTTTGAGAATATCTGCTTAGCTTTAAAAGAAATTGCAATTACAAACCCTGACTGTCACTTAGTATATCCAGTTCACTTGAACCCTATGGTTCAAAAACCTGTATTCAGCCATTTAGGTTCTCTCAGCAATGTGCACCTGATCGCTCCTTTGGATTACCTCTCTTTCGTTTCATTAATGGATCGAGCAGATATAATTCTGACGGACTCGGGTGGTATTCAAGAAGAAGCCCCTTCTCTTAAAAAACCGGTACTGGTGTTAAGAGAAAAAACAGAAAGACCAGAAGCTGTAAAAGCTGGAACGGTACAATTAATCGGAACCAATAAGTCTACGATAGTCAAAGCAGTAACTGAGCTGCTAGATAATTCAGAGTTATTTGAAAGCCAACAAAATCCTTATGGCGACGGTTTAGCTTGTCAGCGTATTGTAAATATTATTCGAGAAGAATATGAGCTCTAAAAATATCTATATCATCTATAGAAGTATGTTCGATTCAAGCGGGAAGCAAACTGGGCTTGGTGGAATCGAAAATTATATCACGGCGCTGGCAGCAACTTTCAAAGAGCAAGGGTGGAATTGCACTCTAGTGCAGCCAAGTAAGCAGAATTTCACAGTTCAAAAAGACACCTTAACAATTACGGGTGTAGAAACAGGTTTATTACGCGGCAACTTAAAGAAATATGCTCTGGCGAACTGGGTAAAGCAACACGCAAATAAAGCTCAAGATGTCGTTATTTTTGCGACGGATTCCTATTCAGTTAACCTTAAAGGTTATAACGTTGTCGCAATTCAACACGGTGTATCTTGGGATAAGCCCAGAAAAACCAAGTCAAAAGTAGCTAGCTTTCTTGCATCGCTAACTAACCAAATAAAATACTTTAGCTTTATCAAAAGCTCACACACACTCGTTTGTGTAGATCATAACTTTGTGAATTGGTATAGAACTTGGGCAGATTTCCAACCCAACAAAGTTAAAGTTATTTATAACTTTTTTGATGAAAAAATCACTGCAGAGGCTTTTGAACAAAAGTGGCAAGCTGATGACGAAAAAAGCACAAACATTATCATTGCAAGACGATTTGTTGAGTACCGCGGTATAAAGCTCATCATACCGGTAATACAAAAGTTGCTAGCAAAGCACCAAAACTTGAAAGTCACCTTTGCTGGTAATGGTCCATTACAACAAGACCTAAAAAATGCTTTTGCCAGCTCATCAAATGTAAGTATTGAACAGTATGAAGCAAATGAAAGCTTTAAGTATCACAGTGCTCACCACATTGCCGTGATACCAACATTAGGCTCAGAAGGGACGTCTCTTTCTATGATAGAAGCCATGGCTGCGGGGTGCACAGTTGTAACCTCTAACGTCGGTGGATTATCTAATATTATTATTGGCGAATACAACGGACTATCTGTCATTCCTGATGAAGCTCAATTTTTTAATGCGATAGATAGACTCATCAGCGACAAGAGCTTAAACCGTGAGCTAGCCCTGTCAGGTCTACAATCGATTTCAACACCTTGCTCAAAAGCTCACTGGAGTAAGCAATGGGTTGAGTTAATTAGAGATATCTAAACTCAATGGTTTTACTCACAACCATTAAATTTAAATGTACATAGCACACTGTATAAGTGAGTTATTTATTAAAACCTAGCTTTAAGCTGTCTGTATGTGGCTGTTCATCTACCACTACCAGCTTAAAGCTAGTCAATAAGGCCTTTAGCCAACCAACTTATTAATCACTATAGAGCCGACAAAATCTAAACCTATGTCACTGACTTTGTAGACTCTAAGGTTTACACTATTAAACAGTTAAGCATAAACTGTTTTAATCTTTTACAATTGCTAGCCTTATCATTGATAGGCAAACATAACCTTGCTAGTGCTCAATCCAAGGCTAAAAACGCCATCAAATTGCCTCTTTTGAAGATAGGCATCTATAACCTTATTACTTTAACTCTCTGCACTAACAGCTGAATAATGGACTAACCTCTTTGGTGTCGGGCACTCATAAATATTGATGATGATTATGAAAAAACACAGTTTATCCATTATTTTAATTACCAAAAATGAAGCTGATCGTGTTGAGAGCTGTTTGAGTTCAGTAGCTGAGATAGCAGATGAAATTATCGTATTAGACAGTGGCTCAACAGACGATACTGTCGCTATCTGCCAGAAATACACCAACAATATTACCGTAACCGATTGGCCTGGATTTGGTAAACAGAAGCAACGAGCGCTGGATAAAGCAACCTGTGATTGGGTGCTGTCTATTGATGCTGATGAAGCGCTGGATGATGAAATGAAACAAGCCATTGTCGATTTACTTTCTCAAGAGAGTATAGAAGCGACTTCATACCGCCTTCCTTGGGGGGTAACCCTCTATGGCACCACGCTAAAGTATGGCCGCAGTGCTCGTGCAGTGCTACGACTATTTTTACGTGAAGGATCGCGTTATACCCTAGATGAAGTTCACGAAACTGTTATTCCAGCCGAAGGCTCAACAGGCAAACTAGCGGGTTTGCTTTTGCATTACACCCATAGGGATTATGGTCACGGTTTAGATAAAGCAGCCCAATATGCTTGGCTAGGTTCACAAAAATATGCCCGAAAAGGCAAAAAATCAAAAGGATTAGCACTCGCTTTACTGCGCGGCCTCTGGACTTTCTTCCATATCTATTTCATTCGTAGGGGCTTTTTAGATGGCAGCGTGGGGTTTATTGTTGCTATGACATATGCGCAAGTAAACTTTAACAAATACGTTGGGCTGTGGCTGATTGAACAAAAGAGAAGTTAACGGCTACACAATAGCTCCTCCACTAAGGAGCTATTGTTACTTTACCGATTGACTAAGTCAGCGCTCTTAAAATAGCTTCCAATATCCAAGTTTTTTACGCATTTTAAGATGTCGAATGAGGTTCGCAGGCTTAACCTTTAAGTCTGCAGTTCCATTGTCTATCATACTATCAACAGCCGCTAAAACACGTTCACTCGATAAACCATCTCTGTATGGATGGATCTGTTCACAATAACTTTCTATTTGAGCAATTAACTCAGCAGGACGAGATAATGCTTTTTCTATGGCTGGCTCAATTTCGTCTAACTTCTCAACGTTAAGTAAATGCGAGCTAGGATTCTGATTTCTAAAAGTCACAACTGGTTTACCCTGAAGTAAAAACATCAACAAGACCGAAGAGGTATCACAAAGCATCACATCAGCAGATTGCAATAGAGGCAACACATTATCAGTTTCGATAAAGGTTAAATTTTCATTTTGCAACGCCTTATATTTTTCTATAATTTCTGGGCTCATCTTAGGATGAAACTGCACTAGCCAACGCCAATTCCCCTTGCATGACATAGCTTTAATTTGATCATAAACAATATCGGCACAAGATAAATTACGCGAAAAAGTTGAGCAAAATAATACTGTTGGACGCTTATCCCCCTCGATGTAATAAGGGTTATCTGCGCCTTGCTTATACATAGGATCGAGCATTGCCCAGCCCGTTTCGGCAACTTTGAATGTTGCATTTTTTTTTGCTAACTCAATAAATGGTAATGTTGTGTCAGGTCCTTGAGTACAATAAAGATCAAAACAGTCACGGATTTCAAAGTGGTCCTGTCGGCCACGGCGATTCACTTTTCCAGCATTAAAACCATGAAAAACGCCAACTTTAACACCTGGAATAAAACTAGGAACCACGTTCCCAGGCACTAAAACAGCATCCGGCATCCAAGCTTTAACTTCAGAGACTGTTTTTAATTGCCTCTCACTTGCTTTTAAGAACGAAGGATCAACCTCATCTCCCTCTAAGAACCAGCAAGCTTCATCACCACGCGCCAATATCGCCTCTTGAAGCGGCCTTAACATGGCATAAGCATAATTTTGAGCTATGTATAATAGATAACGCTTGTTGTTTAAGCTCACAACAACTCCCCCACCCACTTAGATGTTAATTTCATACCGCTAAAATTTTAGATTTATTATTTTAAGAGCAGCCAAACTTACTTCTGTATAAGGTAGCTATCTCCTTCATTCCAACGTTTAAGCCGTTAACGCAGTTACATAATTCCAGAGCTGCTTCCAATTCTTGCAGACTGTCACCTTCGATAAGTTTAGTCGCACCTAGCGCGATACTCTCAGCATTGTGTGCTGCACAAACGGTTAGATCGTTATTTTGACAGATTTTTAATCGATAATTCTGATCTTTAGAAACTGCTACCGATAATGTAGGTTTCTTTAATGCAATCGCTTGTAACAAGGTATCTCCACCACTTAAAACAGCTATTTTCGCCTTATCAATTAGCGAAACTAGCTCTACATGCGATAACTCTTTAATAGCAGTGACACCAGAAACCTGAGTAAACTCTTTCGGATAATTAGGGCCATAAACCATAATACAGTGAAGTCCAGTCGCTTTATGAATATTCACAGCCGCTTTGGCAAACTCTTCAACTATATAACCTTGAGCATTCATATGGCCACCAGAGCCAGCATTTAGCAATACATATTCACCAGCGCATAAATCATAACGTTTGAGCAAGTCGACTTGAGTTGATTCATCCGGATTTACAAACACGGGGCCAATAACAAGAGGTTCAGGCTTATTGATCAGCCGCAATTTAAATCTATCTAACCAGCTGATTGCACCGATAACAAACTCTGGTTGTACAACCCAATGACTATCAGTCACTAGAGCACGGAGGACTTTCATTCCACGACTGCGTTTTCGCTTATGTTGACTAATAAAAATAACTTTAGCACCTAATTTCTTTGCATGACTCAATTGAGCCCGTCTTCCTGATGCATCAAAAATGACAAAGTCAGGTAAGAAACAAGACATAAAGTCGTTAACCGCTTTTACGTTCTTTGTCGGTGTATCGTCTAAAAGCTCTGCAGGATATGGGCATGTCGCCGCATAGGGCACATGGCGATTCAAAATAAATTGAATCGTTGCATTCGGCCATCGACGCTCCACTTCTCTTGCAATAATTAAAGATCGCATATACTCCCCCACGCCCGCCGCAGAAGACACTGGTACGAATAAAAACTTCGGAGAGATTAGGGTCATTAACTCAGCCTATTTTTGAGTAGAAAGTACGCTCGTTCCTCGGACATTAACCGAGTTTATAACGGATTGCGCTTCAACAAAGAGTCCAATTGTGTCATTACGTCATTAATCTCAATTAGAGACATTAAGTTCTCACCTTTAGCACGGGTCCCCCAAGGGATCTCACCTTGTTTTTGCTCACGAATCACTTTGTCGTAAACACTGACTACTGAGTCAAGGCTAGTATATGGGCCCGTTCGCCCTGGGTTTGAGTGAGCATATAAACCTATCACTGGCGTACCTTGGGTTACCGCCATATGTGCAGGCCCCGTATCAGGCGCTAACACAAGGCTTGCTTGTTTAAGGATGGCGAGCAGTTGCAGTAAGGATGTCTTACCGACTTGATTCTCTAGCCCTGACTTTGCGGCAGCTTGAATGTTATCTGCCAAGTCGCGCTCAAGCTGAGTTGGGCCACCGCACAGAATAACGCGGTAACCTTTGGTAACTGCGTAGTCCGCTACGGCAGCGTAGCGCTCAGGTAACCAATTACGCTCAGCTTTACTTGCTGCGGCACAAATCACCAATACTTGGCTTTCATCAGCAATGAGCGTTTTGGCAAATTCAGTGTCTGTTGCAGGCACAGGAATATTCCAGCTTGGAGTCAAATCTGTTACCCCAATCGCTTTGGCAAACCCCATAAAGCCTTCCAATACGTGCGGTGTCGCTTGCGGCTCGATGGCGTGGTTAGTCACTAACCATTGGCCCTCTTTGGCCCTGAAACGATCAAAGCCAATGCGGATTTTGGCCGATATAGCTAACGATGCGATAGTCGCTCTAAGAGCCACTTGCATATGCAGCAATACATCAAACTTACGCCCCTTAAGCGCTCGCTTAAGATTAAAATAACTACGCCAGCCTTGAGACTTATCAAAAATAACAAACTCAACTCCCTCAAGGTGTTGCAATAACTGGTACTCAACTTTGCCTAAAATCCAAGTAATTTTGAGTTCCGGGTAACGGCGCTGAATTGCCTGCACCATAGCCACCGCATGGCACACATCACCAATAGCAGACAGCCTTAAAAGGCATAGCGACTCAGCATTACTTAAGTCTATGCTCGTTGATTTAGGGTTCTGGTTGTCACTTGAAGTCGATAAGCTCATTAGTGCTCGAAGGTTATTTGGCGCAATTTACCGATCTTAATGTAGAATGGCTGCAGGTGCTACGGTTTAGCTTACAATTCTATCTATGAAGTTTAAAAAAACATCTCAAGGCAGTATCGCTTTTTGCGAACACACTCCAAAACAGATCGAGCCTAACTGGTTTGGCGCTGAGTTTTGGCGCGAAAAATCAGCCATAACTGGCTCATCTAAAGGCCGTTATACCACTTGGTTTGTTGATGCCAGCAAAGTTGAAACCGAACAAAACCAGTGGGTACTGCGTCATTACTACCGTGGTGGACTGATTGCAAAAATAAGCCGTGACCAATACTTTTTTACTGACTTACAAAAAACGCGAGCTATCGCTGAATTGGCATTACTGGAAACGTTATATAAACAAGGTTTTGCAGTCCCTAAACCTATCGCAGCCAATGTAGAACGTTCAGGAATATTATATCGCGCAGACTTAATTATTGAGCGAGTTGATGGCGCGGAAGATTTAGTGGCTCGTTTAAGCAAAACAACGATGAGTCAGTCACAGTGGCAAGCTCTTGGTGAAACAATTGCTGAGTTTCATAATTACGGTGTTTATCACGCCGATCTCAACGCGAAAAATATTCTTATCACTGATGATAAGTTTTATTTAATCGATTTTGACCGCGGTGAGCTAAGAAAAGTGAATACTCAGTGGCAACAAGCCAATATGAGTAGACTATTGCGCTCATTTCGAAAAGAGTTATCAATATTGCCTAGCCTTAATTTCAATGAGGCCAACTGGCAGCAGCTACACCAAGCTTATCAAGCCAAATTACAGAGCTAGAGTTAAAGTTACAAAACAAAAATAAGAACAACAAAAAAGGTCAGCTAAGTAGCTGGCCTTTTAAATTCCTTTGCAGACTCAACAGTCATCAAATTATTCAGCTAAATCAAGCTCGCGAATTGCCATCATAGACTCTACTACAGCCAATTGCTTAGCAAGTGAGCCTCGGTTTTGTGCCACAACCTCTTTTGCTGCCAAGCTTGCTTGGTTATAAGCCTCTGAATTAGCAAACAACTCAATCAAATGCGCAGCTAATGTAGCAGCGTCATCAACTACAGTTAAGCCACCAGCCGACTGTAACAACTCAGAAATTTCGATAAAGTCACGGTAGTTTGGCCCCATCATCACTGGCAGCCCCATCGCCGCAGGTTCTAGCGGGTTATGGCCGCCATGGACGATTAATGAGCCGCCAACAAACGCTTGGTCGGCGGCGCCGTAAAACATAAGCAACTCACCCATCGTATCGCCCAGCACCACTTGAGTGTCGGCTAATACGAGCTCGCCAGTGCTACGACGCACCAGCGCTAAACCTGCATTTTTGATTGCCGCTGCAGCAGCATCAAATTGCTCAGGGTGACGAGGCACCATAATCATTAACGCATTTGGATGCGTTTTGAGTAACTGCTGATGCGCTTGTATTAATGCCGCAAACTCACCGGGATGCACAGAGCCCGCCACCCACACAGGTTTATCAGTAGCCAACCACTGTTGACGCAAAGCCTTAGCGGCTTCTACACGCTCGGCATCAATATTAATATCAAATTTTAAACTGCCACAAACTGCCACTCGCTCAGCAGATACACCCAATTCAATAAATCGTTCTGCAGCCTGCTCAGATTGTGCTGCTATACCATCTAGCAACTTGAGCATAGGTAAGGTTAGCTTGTGATTTTTACGATACGAGGCTGCGGATTTAGCAGATAACCTTGCGTTAGCCAGCAGCACTTGCGCATCGGCCTGCTTTAGATAATGGATTAAATTAGGCCACAGCTCTGTTTCCATAATGATGCAGCACTTAGGGGATAATTGCTTTACAAAGCGGCGGACACAGCAAGCTAAATCAAATGGTAAGTAACAGTGTTGTACTGAATCACCGAAAGCCCGCGTGACTTCAGCCGATCCAGTCGGACTCGTGGTAGTAATGGTAATACTGAGCTCTGGATGCCTTGCTTGGATTTGCTTAATCAACGGCACCGCAGCCAGAGTTTCGCCCATAGAGACCGAGTGCACTAACAAATCTGTCTTTGCTAGTCGCTTAAGCCCAAAGCGTTCGCCCCAGCGCCCACGATAATCCTGGCTTTTAAACGCCCTAAAGGTCAGATAAAGCAAAATGAGCGGGCTAATTAAATATAGCAGGACTGAATAAAGACTACGATTCATGAAATTAAGTACTTTAGAGAGTTTTACTTGAAGAATTAGGTTAATGCTAACATGATAGTCACGCCTTCGCGTAATTACACCGAGCATTTACGCAAAGGCTCAATACCTGAGAGCGTAATCATTATACTGGATATTAATCATTTAGGATGAATATGAAGACCCGTGACAAAATCGTACAAGCCAGTTTAGAGTTGTTTAATGAACATGGCGAAAGAGCTATCACAACCAATCATATTGCCGCCCACCTGAATATTAGCCCAGGTAACCTTTATTACCACTTCCGCAATAAAGAAGACATTATTCGCTCTATCTTTAGCCTCTATGAGCAGCATTTAGAATCAGGTTTTCAACCTTATGTCGATAAAGAGGTCGATGTCGACTTATTGGTGGGCTATTTCGACGCCATGTTTTACACCCTATGGCAATTTCGCTTTATGTACGCCAA
Source organism: Shewanella sairae (assembly GCF_023283535.1). Classification (GTDB taxonomy): domain Bacteria; phylum Pseudomonadota; class Gammaproteobacteria; order Enterobacterales; family Shewanellaceae; genus Shewanella; species Shewanella sairae. The sequence continues at coordinate 10,622 of NZ_JAKILT010000027.1, forward strand.
CCTTGCAGACATCCTCAGTCGCGATGAAACCTTAAAAAATCGCTATCTGAAAGCGCAACAAGATGTATTGGCACGTTCAACGGGTGTACTTGAAAAGCTCAATCAAGATGGCTTTTTGGCGGTAAATGAAGCCGACTTAAAACCACTTGCAGATACGATTAAGATGCTAGTCAGCTTCTGGATCAGCTACAAGTTAACTCAGACCCAATCGAATATAGGCTCAATTACTAAAGAGTCGCTTTATGAGGGTTTATTACGGGTGATAATGCTATTTAAGTCTTATGCCACAGCTAGCTCTCAAGCAACTTTCTTAAGACTGGAACAGCACTATCGTTCACAAATGGTCTAACCATTTAGCGCCGATGCGTGTCACCACCCAATACGCAAGCTTTTCATACTAATCATGTCTCCCATTAAGCATTAGTTTCACTAATGCTTTTATCCACTATTCCCTAATCTAATTAATCTCATAATACCACTTAAAAAAAGGCTGTAGAGCCGCGCCAATTAAGGTTAAAATGCCGCCACTCCAAATATCAAAATAATGCTAATTAAGGAGAATAAAGGTGCCTAAGACCTCATTCTACGACCAAATAAATCAACAGCTTGAAGACGTTAAATCTGAAGGCCTGTATAAAAATGAACGGGTAATTGTTTCTCCTCAACAAACAGCGATTAAAGTTAACGGCGACCAAGTTATCAACTTTTGCGCTAACAACTACCTAGGTTTAGCTAACCACCCAGAATTGATTAAAGCAGCCCAAGATGGCCTAGATGCCCACGGTTTTGGCATGGCATCGGTACGCTTTATCTGTGGTACTCAAGATATTCATAAAACCTTAGAGGCTAGCCTTAGCGAATTTTTAGGCATGGAAGACACCATTCTTTACTCTTCGTGCTTCGATGCTAACGCAGGTCTTTTTGAAACCCTATTAAGTGCTGAAGATGCGATTATTTCAGATGCACTAAACCACGCTTCTATCATCGACGGCGTGCGTTTATGTAAAGCAAAACGCTTCCGTTATGCCAATAACGATATGGCCGATCTTGAAGCGCAATTAAAAGCTGCTAAAGAAGCCGGCGCGCGCAACATTATGATCGCTACTGACGGTGTGTTCTCAATGGATGGCGTGATCGCTAACCTTAAAGGTGTGTGTGATCTAGCAGACCAATACGGCGCACTAGTCATGGTTGATGACTCACACGCTGTTGGTTTTGTGGGCCAAGAAGGTCGTGGTACTCATGAGTACTGCGAAGTAATGGATCGCGTAGACATTATCACAGGTACATTAGGTAAAGCATTAGGCGGCGCGTCAGGTGGTTTCACTTCGGGTAAAAAAGAAGTCATCGACTGGTTACGCCAACGCTCACGCCCTTATCTTTTCTCTAACTCACTTGCTCCATCAATTGTGACAGCGTCTATCCACGTGCTAGAAATGCTGAAATCTGGCCAAGCGCTGCGCGAAGCCGTATGGGAAAACAGCCGTTATTTCCGTGAGCACATGTCAGCTGCGGGCTTCACTTTAGGTGGTGCAGACCATGCCATCATTCCAGTAATGATTGGTGACGCTAAACTCGCTGGTGACTTTGCCAACCGTCTTTTAGCTGAAAACATCTACGTTATTGGCTTCTCTTTCCCTGTGGTACCAAAAGGCCAAGCCCGTATTCGTACCCAAATGTCTGCGGCGCACAGCAAAGAGCAAATTGATAAAGCAATTGAAGCCTTTACCCGTATCGCCAAAGAAATGGGCATTATCAGCTAAAATTACCTTCAAAGGGCTACGTTTGTAGCCTTTTTTAAATGATATTTAGCAAGTGGCCAACGCCGCTTGTAATAGGTTAATAAGATGAAAGCACTAAGCAAATTAAAGCCAGAAGAAGGCATTTGGATGGTTGATGCGCCGAAACCAGAAGTGGGCCATAACGATCTATTAATTAAAATCCGTAAAACGGCAATTTGTGGTACCGACGTTCATATCTATATCTGGGACGAATGGTCGCAAAACACTATTCCTGTACCTATGGTTGTTGGCCATGAGTATGTGGGTGAAGTGGTTGATATGGGTCAAGAAGTACGCGGCTTCACTATCGGTGATCGCGTTTCAGGCGAAGGGCATATCACTTGTGGTCACTGCCGTAACTGCCGTGGCGGTCGCACTCATTTATGCCGTAACACCTCAGGTGTAGGTGTTAACCGTGAAGGCGCATTTGCAGAGTACTTAGTTATTCCAGCATTTAACGCCTTTAAGATCCCTGACGATATCTCTGATGATTTAGCTTCAATCTTCGACCCATTTGGTAATGCGGTTCATACTGCATTGTCATTTGATCTTGTTGGTGAAGACGTACTCATCACTGGTGCAGGTCCTATCGGCATTATGGCAGCAGCGGTTTGTCGTCACGTGGGTGCACGTCATGTGGTGATCACCGATGTCAACGAGTACCGCTTAGAGCTAGCACAGAAAATGGGCGCGACTCGTGCAGTTAACGTCGCCAAAGAAAAGCTAGAAGATGTGATGCAAGAACTAGGCATGACAGAAGGCTTCGATGTGGGCTTAGAAATGTCTGGCGTACCGAGTGCATTCCACTCAATGCTAGATACCATGAACCACGGCGGTAAGATTGCTATGCTGGGTATTCCAGGTGGCGAGATGGCTATCGACTGGAGTAAAGTCATCTTCAAAGGTCTGATCATTAAAGGCATTTATGGCCGTGAAATGTTTGAGACTTGGTACAAGATGGCAAGCCTTATCCAATCAGGTCTAGATATCTCACCGATTATCACTCACCATTATAATATTGATGAGTTCCAGCAAGGCTTCGATGCCATGCGTTCAGGTCAATCAGGTAAAGTCATCCTTAACTGGGATTAAGTCATTAGCCAGCCTAAAATGGCACTAATCACCACCAATAAGCGGCTGTAATGTCCAATCAGGGCAGTTACAGCCACTTTTCAATCTTTTTAATCAATGCAAGTTTTCTATGTCAGCCTTTCAACATCTTAGTATTAATCAACTTATTCAGATGCAAGCTGAGTCAGACGAGTTACAAATCGTTGATATCAGGGATGCAGCCAGCTACGAAGCCGGTCATATTGATGGTTCAGTCAATTTGACTAATGAAAATTTGGCTCACTTTATTGGTGATGCAGACATGGATCAGCCACTCATTGTGGTTTGTTATCATGGGATCAGCAGCCAAAGCGCAGCCACTTACCTTAATGAACAAGGCTTTGATGAGGTGTTTAGCTTAGATGGCGGTTACACTGCTTGGCATCAGGCTAACTTATAGCAAATAAGAGGTAAAAGAATGATAGAGATTGGCAGGCTCCCCAATAGCCGAGCAGCACAGGCTCTTATCGACTACCTAAAGGGACTAAACATTCAATGTGAATTAGTACCAGCCGAACAAGGCGTGGTACTGATGGTCCATGAGCAGAGCCATTTCGAGCGCGCACATCAAGAGTACCTGAGTTTTATTCAAAACCCTTTTGACGAAAAATACCTAGCGGCCTCTTGGGACAACGGCGATACTCACACCAAACTAGATTATGGCAGCCCAAGCCTACAGTTAGTAACGCAGTTTATCACTGGCGCAGGTCCACTCACCCTAGTGGTATTTTTTAGCTGCGTGATTATTTATGCGGCAATGAATCTAGGTTTTGCTAACACCATCTTCGATAATTTATCATTTTTTACCGCCACGCCCTCTGCCACATTAAATGAATTCTGGCGGATATTCACTCCCAGCTTACTGCACTTTTCCGCCATGCATATCATCTTCAATCTGCTTTGGTGGTGGTACCTAGGTGGCAAGATAGAAAACAGAATCGGCTTTGCGCCGCTATTCATTCTACTGTTAGTTGGTGGCACGCTGCCCAACGTATTACAGTACTTCATGGCTGGACCTCAATTTGGCGGCTTATCTGGTGTTGTCTATGCCGTCGTCGGTTATACCTGGGTTATGGGAGTTAAGCGACCGGAATCAGGCATTGGTCTGCCGCCTGCTTACATCGGCTTTATGTTGCTATGGCTAGTGTTAGGTTTTACCGATATGTTCGGCCTGTCCATCGCTAATGGCGCTCATTTAGGCGGATTACTTGTGGGAGTGCTACAAGGCTTTATCGATAGCAAAACCCGTAAAATATAGCGCTATAAAGCGTAAACCAGTCACTAAAAAGCCCGCAATTTGCGGGCTTTTTAGTGACTGGTCGCAATACATAGCTATGCCATCTGCAGCACTTTCTCAATCAACTTACTAATACCTGAATGCGCTTCAACAATATCGTTTGCCAGCATATAAGCAGGCGTACTCACCACTTTGTGTTGCTCATCAACCACAATCTCATCCACGCTAACCGTATGATGTTGTCCGCCTTGTTGCTCAAAAGCGGCAGCAGTTTCGGCATCGTTACCGATAGTACCGCTCACTCCCTCGCCGTATAATTGCGGGATCATAATCGGGGCAATACAGATAAAGCCTACCGGCTTCTGGTTAACCGCAAATTGCGAGATAAAAGCTCGTACACTAGGTTCAACTTGATGCTCGGCGCCAGCAATGGCAAAACTAGATAGATTTTTCGCTGCGCCAAAGCCGCCCGGAATAACTAACGCATCAAACTCGCTAATATTAAGCTCACCCACAGCTTTGATTTCACCGCGGGCAATTCTTGCTGATTCGACGAGCACATTACGTGTTTCAGCTTCTTCAACCTGTCCTGTTAAATGATTAACGACATGTAATTGAGCAATATCAGGCGCAAAGCACTGATAACTCGCACCAGCTCGAGCTATCTCCAATAGCGCTAAAACCGACTCGTGTAACTCAGTGCCATCATAGACACCGCTACCGCTTAAAAGAACTGCTACTTTTTTCATTAAAAAGCCTCTTTATATATCATATTGTTTTAACAAAGCTGTAATAAATTGCTTGATCAGATTAATTATCATGCTAAGTTAGGTCATCACTTTAGCAAGTGAATAATATTTAACCAAGGAACAGGTTGTAAATACGCATAAAAATAAAAAGTCCACACAAATATTTCAAATAATCAAAATAAACCCTAGCTCACACAATAATTTTTTTTGATTCCATATCAATAACTTATAGCTGTGCGTAATTATTCCTCTTTTTGCTCGAGATCGAGTTACTCAGTTTAACTCACAGAGTTATCCACAGGCTGCGTGATAATTTTACGTGGCTGAAATAGCCCTTATATGGCATGCTAGCGCTATCATCGAACACCGATAAACGAATACTAAACTATGCCTAAAATTGCCGACAACCCTTTAATTCTTGTGGATGGTTCTTCATACCTTTACCGCGCTTACTATGCACCACCTCACTTAACGAATTCTAAAGGCGAAGCGACCGGTGCCGTATATGGCGTAATCAACATGCTTCGTAGCCTGATTAACCAATATCAGCCATCACAAATGGCGGTGGTATTTGACGCTAAAGGAAAAACATTCCGTAACGACATGTACTCAGAGTACAAGGCACAGCGTCCGCCAATGCCTGATGATCTGCGTAGCCAAATTGAACCACTTCACCGCATCATTAAAGCATTAGGCTTGCCGCTAGTGTGCATTTCTGGCGTAGAGGCTGACGACGTTATCGGTACGATTGCGACTCAAGCCAGTAAAGAAGGCCGTGCAGTGCTGATCAGCACTGGCGATAAAGACATGGCACAGTTAGTTGACGAAAACGTGACGCTAATTAATACCATGACCAATACCATTATGGGGCCTGCTGAAGTCACCGAAAAATTTGGTGTGGGCCCAGAGCTAATTATCGATCTGTTAGCGCTACAAGGCGATAAAGCCGATAACATTCCCGGCTTACCAGGCGTTGGTGAAAAAACTGCACTTGCAATGCTTACTGGCGTTGGCGGCGTTGAGCAAATCTTAGCGGCACCAGAGAAAATGCCAGAGCTTGGTTTCCGCGGTTCGAAAACCATGCCAGCCAAAATCATTGAGCATGCAGATATGCTTAAACTTAGCTACGAGCTTGCGACAATCAAACTCGATGTTGAGCTTGAACAAGATTGGCACGCACTATCTATCGAGCCAGCGAACAAAGACGAATTGATCAAATGCTACGGCGAGATGGAATTTAAGCGCTGGTTAGCAGAAGTGCTCGACAATAAGCCTGCAAACAAAGCCTCTGCAGACACTGACGATGATACGCCAGCAGCTAAGTTAGATATTGAGGTTGAATACGACACGATTCTAACCCTTGAGCAATTAGATACTTGGATTGCCAAACTAAAGCAAGCCGAGCTAATCGCCATTGATACCGAAACCACTAGCCTCAACTATATGGAAGCAGAATTAGTAGGGATCTCATTTGCGGTTGAAGCTGGTAAAGCCGCTTATCTGCCTTTAAGCCATGATTATGTTGACGCGCCAGAGCAATTAGATAAAGCGCTAGTATTTGAGAAACTACAGCCATTACTTGAAGATGAATCGATTAAAAAGGTCGGTCAAAACTTAAAGTATGACATCAGTATTTTTGCTAATGCTGGCATAACGCTGCGCGGTGTGCAGTTTGACACCATGCTTGAGTCTTACGTATTTAACTCTGTCGCGTCCAAGCACAATATGGACGACTTAGCGCTTAAATATTTAGGTCACAAGAATATCAGTTTCGAAGAGATCGCAGGTAAAGGTGCCAAACAACTCACCTTCAACCAAATTCCACTAGAGACAGCCTCACCTTACGCTGCGGAAGATGCCGATATCACTCTACGTTTGCACCAACATTTATGGTCTCGCCTAGCAAAACAAACTGAGCTTGCCAGTGTGTTTAGTGATATCGAATTACCGCTAGTAAATATTCTGTCGACGATTGAACGTCAAGGTGTATTGATTGATAGCATGCTACTTGGCCAACAAAGCGAAGAACTAGCACGTAAAATTGACGAGCTAGAGCAAAAAGCCCATGAAATTGCAGGTCAACCATTTAACTTAAGCTCGCCAAAGCAGTTGCAAGAACTGTTCTTTGAAAAGCTTGGCTACCCAGTAATCAAGAAAACACCAAAAGGCGCACCATCAACAGCAGAAGAAGTGTTAGTTGAATTAGCGCTAGATTATCCGCTGCCTAAGATCATTCTTGAGCACCGCAGTCTAGCTAAGCTTAAGAGCACCTACACAGATAAGCTGCCGTTAATGGTTAACGCTAAAACAGGTCGTGTGCACACTAGCTACCACCAAGCTAACGCCGCTACGGGTCGCTTATCATCGAGCGAGCCTAACCTACAGAATATCCCAATTCGTACCGAAGAAGGCCGCCGTATTCGTCATGCGTTTATTGCCCCACAAGGTAAAAAAATCCTCGCTGCCGATTACTCACAAATCGAATTAAGAATTATGGCGCACTTGTCGCAAGACAAAGGCCTACTAACTGCGTTTGCTGAAGGTAAAGACATCCACAAAGCGACCGCAGCAGAAGTGTTTGATGTTGATTTCAGTGAAGTCACTACCGATCAGCGTCGTCGCGCTAAAGCAGTTAACTTTGGCCTAATCTACGGTATGTCGGCATTTGGCCTAGCCAAACAACTCGACATTCCAAGAGCCGAAGCACAGAGCTATATCGACACTTACTTTAAACGCTACCCAGGTGTACTTAAGTACATGGAAGAAACGCGCGCAGTTGCCGCCGATCTTGGCTATGTTTCAACGCTATTTGGTCGTCGCCTTTATCTACCAGCGATTAAAGATAGAAATGCGATGCGCCGTCAAGCTGCAGAACGTGCGGCAATCAACGCACCGATGCAAGGTACCGCGGCCGATATTATTAAGAAAGCCATGATTAATATTGCGAAGTGGATCGAAACTGAAACCGCCGGTGAAATCACCATGATCATGCAAGTACACGATGAATTAGTATTTGAAGTTGATGAAACCAAAGTTGATAGCTTACAGGCTAAGGTATGTGAACTAATGGCCGCTGCTGCTAGCTTAGATGTGGAGCTACTTGCCGAGGCTGGCGTGGGCGATAACTGGGAACAAGCTCACTAGTTTATCTCGACTTTAAACGGGCGCTAATTAGCGCCCTTTTTTATTGCCGCTTAGCAAAAATTAGCTATCTATTGATAGCTCTCCAAGCCCATCAACTCAACTTCTATATCATGCCCAAATATATCCATCCGTTTATGAGGTGGCATTCAATTTTTATATTGAGTAACCACAAAACACCTCATTGAGACAAAAAGCGGATATCGTAATATAAATAATTGATATGCCGCTATTAAACTGAAATTTTGCGATCAAAGGGTGTATTTTTATTGAACAAACATTGGGATATCCATCACATTATTGTTTGTTTTTTACAAAAACAGTTTTTCATATAGCGGTTAATGGAGTAATATTCTCTGCGTAGGGTACAGAGGTTAAGATGTTCTATCTTTCAGACCTTTTTTTTACATTTGCTACTCTGTAGTAAATGGCCAAATTATGGCGCCCCAGTGAATCTAATTCGCTGGGGCTTTTTTTCGTCTGTAAGAAAATTTAGAGTAAATACTTTAAATTGAGCAAAATTCGAGTTATGCTGTGTTCATTAAGCGATATCAACATAGTTTGATTGAACTTGAGTCTTGTTGAATTTAGCTTCTCCCCAAAAGAGCTAATTTATGCCGATGGTTTATACCGTCGGTTTTTTTTGCCTAAAATTCAGTGAGAGCACGATAAACCTCAGCATAAAGGTAAAAAAAACGCCCCCATTTGGGAGCGTCATTTTACCAGCCGTGGCGAATCTATTTACCAGCAACTCGTTATTTGTTGTTAGCTTCGGCTTGAGCCGCGATTGCATCCGCTTCTAACTGCTGCATTAACCATTCAGGTTTACACCAACTATCAAGAATGCCCAACACTTTGCCTTTACCAATCCCTTTTAATGAAGAGAAAGGCTCAACTTTTACACCATCTTCAAAATGGCTAAGCTTCTTGCGCACTTCATTAACCATCTTCATTCTAGCGCTTTGACCCAGCTTATCAGCCTTGGTTAATAGTGCTAAAACAGGAATATGGCTCTGAACTGCCCATTCAATCATTTGCATATCAAGATCTTTAAGTGGATGACGGATATCCATCAATACCACCACACCGCTCAAGCAATCACGCTTTAGCAGATATTCACCCAACGCTTCTTGCCACTTTAACTTTAGCGCTAAAGGAACTTGAGCAAAGCCATAGCCTGGTAAATCGACCAAACGGCGGTGCTTATCTAATTTAAAAACGTTAATTAACTGCGTACGTCCTGGTGTTTTACTGGTACGGGCAATTTTTTGCTCTGTCAGTAAATTCAGTGCACTTGACTTACCCGCGTTAGAACGACCCGCAAAGGCTATCTCCACCCCAACGTCACCAGGGAGGTATTCGTTTAAGTGCGCAATGTCTGGCGCACTAATTAAAAACTCTGCTTTACGGAAATCGATACGAGATTCACTCACAATTAACTCCAAAATTTTATCAACTTACTTAGCTAAATATCGAAGAGTTGCTTACATTTTCACAATTTCGTGTAAAATATTACCCCGATCACATAAAATACATTTTATCACGCTTGCGGGTCTTCCTAGTAAGCTCATGACAAATATTTTAATAAGAAGTTGGAACGCCATGAAAAAGTTAGCTCTTGCGCTGTCTGTTTTAGCCACAATATCTTCACCTGCTATGGCAGAAGGAAATGCTGAAGCCGGTAAAACTAAAGCCATTGTTTGCTCTGCTTGTCACGGTGTTGACGGCAACAGCATGATCGACATGTACCCGAAACTTGCAGGTCAACATAGTACATATCTAGAAAAGCAATTACATGATTTCCGCACTGCAGCGCAGACTGGTGGAAAACAGGGTCGTATGGACCCAATCATGGGCGGCATGTCTGTGGCACTTAGCGATCAAGACATAGCAGACCTTGCGGCATTTTATGCCAGCCAAGAACAGAAAGATATCGACGTTAAAGATGTGCCAGAGCTAGGTGCACAACTTTATACAAATGGTGACGCTACACGTGGCATCACTGCCTGTATCGCATGTCACGGTCCTGATGGTAATGGTGCTGAACTTGCAGGCTTCCCTGCAATTAACGGTCAACATGCCAATTATATCAAGATCCAGCTAAATAAATTCCACGATACAAATCGTAACAACGATTTAAATGGCATGATGCAAGACGTTGCTAAAAAGCTAAATAGCGACGATATTGATGCATTATCTAAATATATATCAAACCTTAAGTAAATATTAGTTAATGCTAAAAAGGACGGTTTACCGTCCTTTTTTATATCAATGTGTTTACGTTTACGTAAACTTCAGTTAAAAACCTGCTTGACAGAGATCACAGTTCTAGGTTTAAATAGCTCCCGTACCGAGATGAACCCAACTGTTAGTATAAAAAATATTAATAATAACTTTCAGATTTCGGTATCTATACATTTAAGATATAAGAATAAATTAACTAAATAATAATAATATTATTAAGGCCACTCACTAAAAATAATAAGAGTAGAGATTTCAATTTGAAGTCCAGGTCGTAAAAATTTTAGTAAGGATTTGGTTAGGAAGGCCAAAACGCTATTTAGCATTAACCCTTACATTCAGAGAAACATGTACCAACAGGAAAGTATTTGTAGGATACAGATACGGCAGAGGAAGCTACAGCTTAGGATGCACTTGCGGGAAGCTTGTTATCACTGGAAGATACTTAAAAAATGTACATGGATGGTTACTTAGGCGTCATTGGATGGACGAATAAAAATTGTGATGTGTCTTTTAAAGACCATCTACGGAAACTGTTGTCAGGATGGCGACAGGTCTAAATATAAAGTGTCGGGAAGACCATAAACTACAAGACATGCATGGAAGCAGACAAAAAAATAAGATGGATATTGACCGGGATAGTCACATAGCAAGTATGGATACTTGAAATCAGAATTGGTGCGGATTAGCACTTTTATAGAGGCGACAGATTAATCTGTCGCCTTTTTTTATTTCTAGCTCTACTATCTTCATTTATACTCAAATGAATTAAGTCATTGGTTTAGCGAATATATGCGCAGATGCCCTCTTTGTCATAGTGATAATACCGCACGTTTTTTCGCCGACAAAAAGCGCTGCCTATACCACTGCCACCAATGTCAGCTCGTCTTCGCAGATGCTAACTCACATCTGCCGCCGTCAGCAGAGCAACAAAAGTACCGGCTCGCCAATAACAAACAAAAAGCCCTCTCACGCTTTATGTTGGAGCTTGTTGAACAATGTGACGATGGTCATACACCTTTATTAGGTCTTAACTTTGGCCGTACCCTCGACAATAAGACCTTAAGCAAGATCAATAAAAAGGGTCATCAACTCAATCAATATGACCCCAGTATTGCGCCGTGGAGTCGCTCCCTTAAGCAAGAATACGACTTTATTTGCTGTTATCGCGTGTTTGAGCACTTTCGATTTCCCTTTAAAGAGTGGGAGCTACTGACGCAAATGCTTAAACCCAGCGGATGGTTGGCAATTTGCACCCCTTTATTGAGCGATCTTGATGCATTTGAAAAGTGGCACCACAAAAATAATCTGACCCATGTCAGCTTTTATCAACAAGCAACCTTTGAGTTTCTAGCAAATAAAGGCGCTTTTAAGCTATTATTTGCAGCAAACGGTCTCATTCTGGTGCAAAAACCATCAGGATCTGATATAACACGCGACCAAACTTCCGTTGTTGCATGAGCTAAGCCGCTTTGCAGCAATAGAGTCTTTTAAGTTATCGAGATAAGCGATCATGTCCCGTAGTAAGAAAATGCGTAAGAGCAACGATAATGCTCCAAAATTAGCCCCAAGAACCAAGAAGAAAGATCGTGTTCTTGCAGGCAAAAAACAAGTTGCTGGCAATAAAGCGGGAAGTCGTCATAACGCTTCGATGATTGAAAGCCAAGCTAACGGTGGTAAGGCCAAAAGTGCTGATCCACGCCACGGCAGTAAAAAGCCTGTACAACTCAATATTCATGCTGAAGTAAAAGCTGAGCCAAAACCAAAAGGGCCTAAGCTAACTGATGAGCAGAAACTATTGAAGCTGGAAGAAGATCCAAGACTCAATAGCCTGTTAGACATGCTTGAAGAAGGTAAAAACCTTAACGCAGAAGATCAAAAGTGGTTGAACAAGCAACTCACTCAAATCGAAGCGTTAATGGACAAGCTTGGTATCACCGACGAAGACGATGATGCTCCGCAAGGTAAGAAGTCAGTTAATGATGACGACCTATTCGACAAGTTCGAGTCTGGTGCAGATCTGCTGAAAGACTACTTCGACAAAGATTAATTTGTTCTATATAAAATCTATGGCATCTTTATTGATGCCATTTTTTTATCCATAATCGTCACCGTATCCCATTTCTACTATTAGGGTTTAGCATGACAACAAGCTTCATTATTCTTGGTGCACTTATCATTGTCGCGCTTACGGCATATGCGACTTATCTGGTTATTCAGGTACGTAAACAGCAACAACGTAAAATAGAACTAAAACAACAGCAAGCCGCTGCAGCCAAAGCCAAGTCGGACGAACTACTTGATAACATCCGCTATATTGCCACCGCGATGCTGGAAGATCGTTGCGAGCTATCTGAAGGAGTGATGCGTATTGCTAAACTGTTTCAATTGGTTGGCATGGCTGAACTTGTTGAAAAACAATACCCAGCAACCTTTGCTCATTTTACGGTAATCGAGTCACACCCGATTAAAGAGCAACGTAAAAGCCTCGATAAGCGTGAGCGTATGAAGCTCGATTTTGCCCGTATGCGCTCTGAGGGTGAGTTAGAGTCACAAATACTCGAAGAAGCAAAACAACTCAGCCAATTTCAGCCACACTCGCTACACTAAAAGAAGCGAAGGCATTATGGCTAGCAAGAGAGAGACAGGAATCTAGCTCTCAGATATGGCCTATTTTGCTTATATAGGGTGAGTCTGTGCACAAAAACTTCTCAAGACCACAGACATAGGCCTCATTTTCAGCGATATTCAACAACACTTTGCTACCCATATTAAATTTTTACAACATGGATCAAGGTTATTCAACAAATAACCATGCATACTTCACATGTTGCTAAACTATACGCCGGAGGACACGCCTTGAAGCAGCCCACCCCAATTAGTTGGGATCAGTCAATGATCGAAAAGTACAATTATAGCGGTCCACGTTATACTTCTTATCCGACGGCCTTGGAATTCGATGATTCGTTTACCGAGGAAAAACTGCTGACCTCTATTAAGAACAGCAAGAGTGACAAGCTTTCTCTTTATATCCATATTCCTTTCTGCGCCAAGCTTTGTTACTACTGTGGCTGCAATAAAGTTATCACTCGTCACCAGCATAAAGCCGATCAATACATTGAGTATTTAGCCGCAGAAATCGTTAAACGCGCGCCGCTGTTTAAAAATTACTTAGTGACCCAAATTCACTGGGGTGGCGGTACACCGACATTCCTTACACCTGAGCAAATCCTAACGCTTTCTGCATTGGTTAAAGCAAACTTTAACGTGGCAGATGTTGGTGAGTACTCAATTGAAGTTGATCCTCGTGAAATCGAGCTTTCAATGCTAGACACCCTAAAAGAAGCCGGCTTTAACCGTATCTCAATTGGTGTGCAAGACTTCAATAAAAAGGTGCAGGTTGCAGTAAACCGCGAGCAAGACGAGCAGTTTATTTTTGACCTAATGGCGCGTGCAAAAGAGCTAGGCTTTGTTTCAACTAATATCGACCTAATCTATGGCTTGCCGCACCAAACACCAGAAACGTTTGCAGAAACCATGCAGCGTGTTTTGGACTTAAATCCAGATCGTCTATCTGTATTTAACTACGCTCATCTGCCATCTCGTTTTGCAGCCCAGCGTAAGATTAAAGATGAAGATTTAGCATCACCTCAGCAAAAACTCGATATGTTGCATCAAACAATCGAAACGCTAACAGGTGCCGGCTACCAGTACATTGGTATGGACCACTTTGCTAAGCCAGATGACGAACTGTCTATTTTGCAAAACGAAGGTCGTCTACACCGTAACTTCCAAGGTTACACCACTCAAGAAGAGTGTGACCTATTGGGTCTGGGTGTGTCATCAATCAGCCAAATTGGCGATTGTTATGCTCAGAACCAAAAAGATGTGCGTCCTTACTTCGAGTCAATCGATGCTAACGGCCATGCACTATGGAAAGGTTGCAGCTTAAACCGTGACGACGAAATTCGCCGCGTAGTGATTAAGCAGCTAATCTGCCACTTCGACCTGGATATGGCGAAGATTGAAGAAAAGCTAAACATCAACTTTGAAGAGTACTTCGCAGAAGATCTTAAACTACTGCAAACTTTCATCGATGATAAGCTCGTCGACATTACAGACCGTAAGATCACTATCAGCCCAACTGGCCGTCTATTGATCCGTAATATCTGTATCTGTTTCGACGTTTACTACCGTGAGAAAGCAAGACAACAACAGTTCTCTCGCGTTATCTAATCAAGTTTGATTAGCAAAAAAACCGGCATTAGCCGGTTTTTTTATGTCTAAAATCAGTAAAGTGAACCAAAACCTTTCATTACAATTGTATACACTTTGACCGTGATCTTTACATGCCATCACGGCATAATCATCTTGTTAATACCAATCAATATAACTAAAACAATAATGGATGATTCATGTATAAGTACCTACTCCCGACCTTGCTTGTCGCCAGCCTTAGCGCTTGCCAAACACCTAGCACGCCAACAAACAACTCCGAGACAATAACTAACGCCACTCAAGTAGCAACTAACTCACAGCTACAAACAGCTATTGATGCAGCTTGGCAGATTTCACTCGACGCCAGCCCAAGTTTTGCATATTCAATGGGTGATGCTTCTAAAGCCGGGCAGCTACAGGACTTATCATCGCAAGCGTTAGCGGCACTCGATCAGCGTAGGCAAGTATTACTCGCGCAAATCAAACAGATTGACCGTAGCAGCCTTAATAAAAATGACAAAATTAACGCGCAAATCCTGCAAGACCAAGTTCAAAACCAAGTCGACCAATACCGCTATAACGACCACTACATGCCGCTGTCAGCCGAAAGTGGTTTTCATGCTTATATCGCCTCAATAAGCAAAGGTCGCTTCAATAAAGTTGAAGACTATCAAAACTATATTAAGCAACTGCAAGCACTGCCGAACTACTTCAAACAGCAAACTTACTGGTTAAAGCAAGGTATTGCAGCTGGGATCACCCCGTCTAAAGTTACCTTACAAGGTTTTGAAACCAGTATTAGCGCCTTTATCGTGCCAGTTGAAGACAGTGGCTACTTTGCCCCCTTTACCGAATACCCAAGCCATTTTACTGACGCCGAAAAAGCCCAATTAACCCAACAAGGGCGTGAGTTGGTCGCCAACACGGTATTACCAACCTACCAAGCTTTCTTGGAGTTTATGACCACCGAGTACATACCCAATACCCGTGAAAGCATCGCATCTTATGATCTCCCCGATGGTGAGGCTTTTTACGAAAACCGCGTGCGTTACTACACCACACTCGATATGACTTCAGATGAAGTGCATCAACTTGGCTTGCAAGAAGTTAAACGCATTCGCGCTGAGATGCAGCAAATCATCGAGCAAGTCGGTTTTGCAGGTAGCTTTGCTGAGTTTCTACACTTTTTACGTACTGACCCACAGTTTTACCCTAAAACCGCAGAAGAGTTACTCAAAGAAGCCGCTTATATCGCTAAAAAAGCCGATGCTATGCTACCAAAGTATTTTGGTAAGTTACCGCGCCAGCCATACGGTATTGAGCCTGTACCGGCTGAAATAGCACCTAAATACACCACCGGGCGTTATTCGGGCTCTAACCGAGATGACGAGCCAGGCTATTACTGGGTAAACACCTACGCACTCGACAAACGCCCGTTATATGAAATGGAAGCGCTGACACTGCATGAAGCTGTTCCCGGACACCATCTACAAATCGCGCTCAACCAAGAATTAACCGACTTACCCAACTTTCGCCGTTACAGCTATATCTCGGCATTTGGTGAGGGCTGGGGTTTATACTCAGAATACTTAGGGCTCGAAGCCGGCTTTTACCAAGATCCATACAGTAACTTTGGTCGCCTAACCTACGAGATGTGGCGTGCAGCGCGCTTAGTGGTTGATACAGGTATGCACGCCAATGGCTGGAGTCGCCAGCAAGCCATCGACTTTATGGCGAGTAACACAGCGCTTTCAATGCATAACGTCACGACCGAAATTGACCGCTATATCAATTGGCCAGGGCAAGCGCTGTCATACAAAATTGGTGAGTTAACGATTAAACGTTTACGCGCACAAGCGGAAGCTGAACTGGGCGAAAATTTTGATATTCGTGCCTTCCACGATGCCATTCTCGCCAATGGCTCAGTGCCAATGTCAGTGCTAGAACAGCAGATAAATGATTTTATCGCGACGCAAAAGGCTGCTATCTAACTGAGACCAGTTAACGCTGTTATACGGATAATGATAAGGTCGCATTTGCGGCCTTTTTTATTAGGGTGTTTCAGACTTATGTTTCACTAGAGTCTGCCTGAGCAAGTTTGCTACACTGCATGCAAGATCACTCAATAGAACCACTCCATGTCGATTGCCACAGAGCCCTATATGAACACCACTATTCCAACTAGCTTTTCATCAGAGCACCACCTCAACAGCCCTGAGCAGAAAGTTTTTTGGCAACAGGTTACGCAATCGAGCTTCAAAACCCGAGACGATATTACACTTGCCTATGCCCGCATTACGCACCCAAACAGCATAGGCACAATTGTGATCAGCAGTGGTCGAGTTGAATCCTACTTAAAATACAAAGAGCTGATGTTTGATTTGTATGAACAGGGCTACAGTTTATTTGCCATTGATCATCGAGGTCAGGGTTTATCTGCCCGAACAACTCAAAATGCTCATCAAGGACATATCGACAAGTTCCAGCGATATGTCGACGACTTTGCCGAATTTATCGACAAAGTTGTTAAACCACACCCGATGGAAAACTACTTCCTAGTAGGGCATTCGATGGGCGGTGCTATCGGGACGTTATACTTAGAACAGTACCCAAATACCTTTAAAGCGGCGGTGTTTTCTGCGCCTATGTACGGCATTAAATTGCCATTAACCAAAGGCTTTATTCGCGGTCTAGCATCGCTGCTCGATAACCATAAACAGCCAAATTACATCTTAGGCGGTAAGGATTATCACGCTGCAGCGTTTGAGAAAAATGATCTCACCAACAGTAAGTTACGCTATGAAGATTATCGTGAGCTTTATCAGCAAGTGCCTCAATTACAACTTGGCTCACCAACTAACCATTGGCTAGTTGAGTCAATTGACGCTGGTGAACAAGCGATTCAGGCTGCACGTAATAGCAAGATCCCCTTGTTAATCCTGCAAGCTGAAGAAGATACTATTGTTGATAATCGTGCTCAGAAACGCGCGATAAATGGATTCTGTCAGCTCACCAAAATTCCTTACGCCCGCCATGAAATATTTATGGAGCGTGATAAAGCCCGTAATCAAGCGTTAAATGCATTACTGGCGTTTTTAGCTAAGGCTCAGTGATTAAGGCGACACAAAAAAGGATAGCACTTGGCTATCCTTTGCTATTTTTAGGCGAAGAACACAGCCTTTAACCTAACTGCCCTGCCACCATCAACTCACGGGTTTCAGGGATCTCATTGTAAGACAACACATGCAAGCCACGAGCAAAAGCCAATGCATAACGCGCTAAAATTGGTCTTAAAGGTGGTGAAACTAAAAGTAACGGACTATGTCCCTGCTCTTTGGCTTCAGCCAGTAGCTGCGGCATTCTTTGCTGTAACTGTGCCAACAAGTGCGGGTCAACCGGGAAGCTATCGAGCGCGACTTTACCTTGTTGCTGCGACTGGTTCAGCGCAGTCATTAGCGTTTGCTCTAACTCTGGCGCCAAGGTCATGACGTTAAGCTTAGGTGCTGCACCAACGATGGAGTGCAATATCGAGTTACGCAGTGCACAACGCACATCTGCCGCGAGTAAAACAGGATCTTTACTGTTCTCGCTGCAATCTAATAATGTGGTTGCGATAGTACGAATATCTTTAAGCGAAACCTGCTCTTTAAGCAATAATCGATATACCTTCAACTGCAAAATAGGCGTAAGCGCGTTATTAAGGGCTTCAGCTAACTTTGGCGACTGCTTTGCTAAGCGATCACTAAGCGCCAATACGTCATCATGCTGCAACATATCTGGCAGTGACTCTCGTATTAACTTACTCACATGAGTCGCAATAACGGTGGCATTATCCACGACTGAATAACCCAGATTGAGCGCTTTAGCTTTATTGTCTTGTTCGACCCAAATCGCATCCATTTGGTAAGCTGGCTCTTTGGTAATAATGCCATCTATTTCACCAAATACCGGACCACTCTTAATCGCCATTAAACGCTCAGGCTCTAGTTCTGCAGTCACTACAGGGTTGCCCATCATATTAATTTGGTAGGCATTTGGCGCCAAAGACAAGTTGTCGCGCACACGTACCTCAGCCAGTAAAAAGCCTGCTTGCTCAGACAAGGTACGGCGAATACCGGTTAAGCGCTTCTGCAATTCAGCGCCCTTACTGCGCTCAACCAAATGCACTAAGCGATAACCTAAGCGCACTTCTATCAGGTCGGTATAAGGCAATGCATCCCAACTTGGCGCAGACGGCTCGCTCAAGTTATTCTCTAATTGCTGTTCAATCTTAGACTCTTTTATCACCGGACCGCGTTTATCTTGCTTCCAGGCTGCGAACGCAAGTAGGGCTGCAAATGATAGGAATACAAATGTCGGCATCCCCGGCACTATGCCTAAAATGAACATCACCCCAGCCGATGTAGCCAGTGTTTTCGGGTTCGCTAGCAACTGATTACGCAGCTGCTCAGGCATCTCTTCTGCGTCTGAAACGCGAGTCACAATAATTGCGGCAGCTGTGGCGAGTAACAAAGATGGGATCTGCGCAACTAAGCCATCACCAATGGTTAAAAGTGCATAGGTCTTAAAGGCATCCGCAGCCCCTAAGTCATGCATAAAGATACCGATTGCTAAACCACCCAACATATTGATGGCTAGAATCAGCATACTCGCGATTGCATCACCACGAACAAACTTAGATGCACCATCCATCGAGCCATAAAAATCGGCTTCGCTAGCGACTTCTTTACGCCTCTCTCTTGCCTGCTCTTGAGTTAATATTCCGGCATTTAAATCGGCATCAATTGCCATTTGCTTGCCCGGCAAGGCGTCTAAGGTAAAGCGCGCCGAAACTTCAGATATACGCTCGCCACCCTTAGTGATCACCACAAAGTTAATGATCATTAAGATAAGGAAGATAACACCACCGACAACATAGTTACCGCCGATAACCACTTCACCAAAGGCTTGGATCACCTTACCCGCGGCATCTCCACCTTCATGCCCCTCAATCAGCACCACACGAGTCGATGCGACGTTCAAGGTCAAACGCAGTAGCGTCGCCAATAGCAGCACTGTTGGAAAAACCGACAGTTCAAGTGGCCGACGAATGGAAACACTCGCCAACAGCACCATTACGGCTAATACGATATTGAAGGTAAACAAAATATCCAATAACCATGGCGGTAACGGCAAAATCACCATCGCCAATACGGCCAAAAGCATAATAGGAATGCCTATATAGCCTGGACTACCGGTAAAAGTACGCGAAAACCAGTTCATGAAGTCAGATATCCTTTAATCGTGTCGTAAGTTGGTTGGAATAAAAAAGTGAGGTAGTGGATCCGGCTTAGCTTGCTTACCTTGCCTTGCAGCTCTAATTTGCATGACATAAGTCAGCACATGGGCTATCGCCACAAAAAGCGCTGCGGGGATCTGTTGTTCAATATTCGTCGAGTAATAAATCGCTCGAGTAAGCGGCGGTAATTCTAATATTTCCACGTTGTGACGCTTTGCCACTTCGCGCATATAGAGGGCTAACTCATCCGTGCCCTTGGTGAGAACATAAGGCGCATCAGCCTTGTTAGCATCGTATTTGAGTGCAACAGCATAATGAGTCGGGTTAACTAAAAGCACGTCAGCATTAGGGATAGACACATCAGCCCTTGAACGACTAATACGCTGTTGCATTTGGCGAATTTTGGCCTTAATTTCAGGTTTACCTTCCTGCTGCTTATGCTCATCTTTCACTTCTTGCAGCGACATTTTCAGCTCATCATGATGCTGCCAATACTGGTAAGGTAAATCGATACAAGCAATAAATAGCAGACCGAGGCCTAAATAAAACACCCCAAGTGCCAACATATCAATGACACGTGTGATTGCTTCATCTACGGGTAGTTGCGAAAACGTCATCAGGGTTTGCAAGTTTTTATCGAGGAAAAACCACATAATCCCGACCAACAATACAATTTTAAGCACCGACTTAATCAGCTCTGCAAGTGACTTTATCGACACCATTCGCCCCATACCGGCGATGGGATCAATTCGGCTATATTTAAAACCCGCATTGCCAAAATTAAATATCAATCCACCGGGCATGGCTCCAGCAATCAATGCGATCAACGCCACCGCAATAAAAAGCGGTCCTAGAATATAAAGCACTTCTAGAAGTGCTTGCCCTAGATGACGCGTCATCATTCCTGGCTCATCTAACTGTGCTTTGGTAAACGACATATTGGTTTGCGCCAACTGTGCAACCCGCCCGCCAATCTCACCGGCGCTCGTGGTCAGCAGTAATGAACAACCAATAATTAAAGCAGCTGAGGTAAAATCCTTAGAGCGTGGAACCTGTCCCTGATCTCGAGCTTGCTTGAGCTTTTTGGGCGTTGCATTCTCGGTTTTACTCTGTCCGGTATCTTTACTCATGCCTAGCCTCCAATAAACTGGTGCATAGCAGACAAGGCGTCTAAACAGAGGTCGCTATAGCGGCTCGGTAAGCCACTAAAGGAAAAAAATACACATAATAGTCCCATCAACATCGACATCGGAAAACCTAAAGCGAAAACGTTTAGCGATGGAGCTGAACGGCTCAACACACCAAAGGTAATGTTAACCATGAGCATGGCAAGTATGGAAGGAAGCGCTAACATAAATGCAGCTGCAAACATCCAACTAATACGGCCTATCAGCCCCATTAGTGGCAAATCAAAAATGCCCATACCGACAGGCCATAATAGAAAACTATCGACTAACACGCCGATAGCGACCAAGTGCCCATCAAGCGCGAGGAAAAGTAAGGTACCGTAAAGCAGAAACCACTGCCCAAGAATAGGATGAGAACCACCACTAGAGGGATCATTCATCACCGCCATCGCAAGCCCCATTTGCATCGATAACATCTCGCCTAATAGCGTCATGATATAGAGCATGATGGTAAGAAACAGCGCCAACATAAACCCCACAAGCAACTGCTCAATAGCGAGAAAAAGTGCATGCAGCGAGATAGCATCAACTTGCGGTAAAGGCGGTAGCATAGGCGCCACAAGTGCTGACAAGGTTAATGCGAGCAAGATGCGCACTGTTGCCGGAATATAAGTACTGCTCAAAAATGGCATGACCATAAAGGCACCCATTATTCGACAAAAAGGCCACCAGAATGTGCCAATAAACGTACTCAGTTGCTCAGAGGTAAGAGACAGCATCTAGCTTACCAATCGTATTAAAACGAGCATGGTGTTCATCGAGCTAAACATATGATTTAACCTATCATATGAGGGATATTAATGAACAAGCGATCAAATAAGTCACCCAGTTGCACTAGCATCCACTCACCTGAAAACAGCACCATCAAAAGCGTTATCACCAAACGAGGTAAAAAACTGAGGGTTTGTTCGTTCACCTGAGTGGCTGCTTGAAATACCGCCACCACCAAGCCAACAATTAAGCTTGGCAGGACTAATATTCCAACCATCGCGATGACCAAATAAACCGCATCGGCAAAGAAAGATGTTAATTCATTCACATCCATCGCTTACCTCACTCAAGTGATAAGCAAACATATTCATTGCCCCTGCAAATTCATATATACCCACGCTCTACAACCTCGTTCCAGTCAGTAACGCAATAACGGTAGGCCACTCATTGACAGCGACCAGCGTCAACATAACGCTACCTAACAGCAAGTAGATAAGATCAGCAAAAGAAACATAAACCAATTGTTGATTGTTACACTTCATCTGAGATTACCGCTATTGAGATAAACTTACCCATAACTGGCTACCAGTGTACTAACCGTCATGGACCAACCATCAACCAGAACAAAAACCATTAATTTAAAAGGTAGCGAGATAATCAGCGGCGATAACATCATCATCCCCATAGACATAAGAACACTCGCCACCACGAGGTCAATCACTAAGAAAGGTAAAAACAGGAGAAATCCAATCTGAAATGCGGTTTTTAACTCACTCAATACATAAGCTGGCATCAGCACAAAAAAAGGCACTTCTTCTGACGATAATGTTGTGGGTTCATCAGCAATCTTTAGCATTTGCTCAAGATCCGTTTCACGAGTTTGCGCGAGCATAAATTGTCGCAACGGTTTCTCGCCACGCGCGACAGCTTCAGGTAACTCAATCAAGCCTTGGTCATAAGGTAAGAAAGCCGTTTGGTAAATCTCTTCTCCAACCGGGCGCATAATAAAAATAGTCATCACTAATGCTATTCCTATCAATACCTTATTTGGGGGGCTTTGCTGTAATCCCAATGCTTGCCGTAAGATACCCAGTACCACAATAATGCGTGTAAAACTGGTGAGCATCATCAGCATCGCAGGCAGAAAACTTAACACTGTCATCAATGCTAGAATCTCTAGCTTTACGCTCACCGATTCTGTATCTGCACCATCATTTAGCGTGAACAGTGTTAAGCCGTCATTGGCATACGCCGTTGATGAAAAGCTTAACAGTAATATCAGCAAGAATCGCCACATATTCAGTCATTTGCTCCAGTGAGACTGATAGCTTCCACTTCAAGTAAACGCACACCATAACGGCCGTTAACTTCAACCACTTCACCTCTGCCAAGCAATGCGCCATTAACTCGAATATCTAAGGGCTCGCCTACCATACGATCAAGCGCAACAACATCCCCTTCTCCCATCTTAGTCAATTCGCCTAAAGACATCTCTGCGCTAGCTAACTCTAACGTCACCTGTACTGGCAGCTGGTGAAAGAAAGACATGTCTTTCGCCGGTTTAGCTTGCTGCTTTGGCTGACTATACTCATCTTCAGAAAACAGCTCATCATCCAACAGGAAATCTTCATCTTGTAAAATATTATGATCAGCCATTGGATTTCTCCTCCATTTGAAAGGCTTCTTGAGTCAATTTCGCCACCATTTGCCCTTCATGGGTGTGGACAGTGGCATAAAAAAGAGGACGCTTACCAACCGTTACAGGGCAGCGTGAATGCAAGTTCATAGGCAAAATGTCGCCTACAGCAAGATTTTGGAGCGAAGTCAGCGAAGTACTTTGATGTCCAAGTTCCAACAATACTCTTAAAGGGATTTGCTTTAATCTATGTGCGAGCTTTTCAGCTAAAGCAGGATCTGCTTGATATTGACTAGGCAGTTCAGCCATCAAACCAAGTAAATGTTCACTCATAAAAAATAACATCGATGGTCCCATATGTGCCGCAGGGAAACTTAATTCACAACAAACAGGAGCCTTAATCGGTGTTTCATTTGTGAGTAACTCTAACTCAAGTCCGTCTTCATCTATTTCAGTTGTCGGCAATCGTTTTATCGCAGCAATCATTAGCCGCTTAACTAAACGAAACTCTGATTGGCTCGGAGCCCGCAATGGTGACTTAGGCGTGCTTGAAAAAGCGCCATAATAACCACTCGCCAATTGGTCTAAAGTGCATTTATCTATTCGCCACCAACCTAAGGCAACTCTGTTGTAGGTCAGTAAGAACCATGCATGATGTGGCTCAGGGATTATTGAGCTGTTTTTTGTCGTCAGAGAGACCTGCGATATTCCATGGTGGCCTTGGCGAATAATCGGATTCAATAATTCATTCACAACATCCATAATTGGGCGTAAACATTGATCTAATTGCACCAATAAGCGGCTTCTAGCTAGCTTTTCTTTAATCAAGGCGACAGGCCTAACTTCTGCACTACTCTCAGATTTAATGAGCGTAGCCTTAGCCGTTGTTTTCATCTTTAAATTCCAGAACAAAAAGTCAGAGATATGACATTTATAGCTTATTAATCAACTTCAAGTTATTCCAAAGCCAAATCACACAAATATTAACCAGAAGCCATTTAAAATTTGGTCTACTGGAAAATAAAACCAATTAAAACCGAATAAAAACACACCAGCGTCAATTAACCGTCAAAATATTAAAAGCGTTATAAAAATGACACTTTAATATAAAAAGACAATTTGTTGACATCGTTAATAGTCAAAACTTATATCTAACAATAATGATAACTTTATTTAAGAGTAAATAAAACTAGAGCGATTATAAATAAAAAATCCTATTTATTATAAAAGACACCTGCCTCTGTTGTTGATAACGCAAAAAAACATCTAATTCAAAAAAACAACAAACCATTTAAATACATAAGGTTGAGCCAAAACAAAACCAAATGACAGCACAGCAAAAACCAACAAAGATCACACTTAACATAAAATTTGCGATAAACAACAGCCAAGTTAAACAACAAAACAAACCATCAACATATCGCATTGACAATATATACAAGCATGATTTCGAGAGCTTTAAATAAGTTTTGAACCGCAATTTAAATAAAAATAAAATAAAATATTTTACATAATTTAATAATATGTGTTTAATTAGCAATCTTAAAATTTGGTCACCCAAAAGTCGTCACGACAAACAACACAGACTTAACAAAAAAACAGTAACACAACACCGAGCCAGCAAAGACAGCCCTATAAACAAAACATTTTTGGGTCAATTTTGTAGCATTTAAGAAAGCTTAGTGGGCTTTTAAATATGATAATAAATACTCGGACATAAGAATAAGGATAAGAGTAATTGAAAATCCCTGTCTATTTATTAACCGGAACGTTAGTTGTTCTGGCAATATTTACAAATAAAGTTCAAGCAAGTACGACTCGTTACCAAACACCGTTCGAGCAAGCAAAATGGTTATTTTCTGGTGACAAATTTCACTGCGAAATAAGCCATCGGGTACGAGGTTTTGGTCTATTACGACTAACAGCTACCCCAGGTGAACCGCTAGCGCTAGCTTTGCATGCTGACTGGCTAGAATTAACCAATACAGATAGTCAGGCATCTGTTGTGCCTGCAGCTTGGCATATACAACAGCAACCCTTTGCCAGCACAGCAATGAGATGGCAGGAATCAACGGCCCGCAGTAAAGACGCCATTGCTCCCTTTCTTGAAGGTTTAGAGCAAGGCTACAGTTGGCAGGTAAACATTACCGCCAATAACGGTCATCAATACCAAATAGATTCTAGCCCTGTTGCTACACAGGCTATCGCCAATCAGTTTCGCCTTTGTCGACAAAAGCTATTGCCTAAGCCCTTTGATTATGTGCGGCGTATAGATCTACTTTTCGCGTCTAGCTCAAGCAAATTAACTCCAGCTCATGTACAAGACTTAAATGCGGTTTACCAATACATTCAAGCAGATTCAAGCATTAATGAAGTGCTTATCGACGGACATACGGATGCATCAGGCAACCGACTTGCCAACCTAGTATTAAGTAAAGCCCGTGCAGACGAAGTGGCTTCACGATTAATTGAATTTGGTATTCCAGCAACAATGATCCAAGTCCGTAATCATGGCACACGAGCACCTGTTGCTAGCAATAATAATAGTCAAGGGCGAGAGCTTAATCGTCGTGTCACCTTACGCCTAGTAATGTCACCAACTCAATCAACCTCAAGCTCTGCTTCAGGAACTGAATAATGAATAGTTCTAGTTTACGATTCGTCGGTACCGAATTGTCACCATCAGGTCAAACAAAACTGGCTTTACAAGGCTTCAACTTGTGGCAAAAAGACTGTGGAAGCCAGCCTTGGCTTAGCCTGATTAACTTATCTAACTGCACAAGTGACTCGGTCTATCAACATCTAAACCAATTTCCTGGTAAGCATCAAATCGCTTTGCTGGAACCCGAACAAACTGAACTCGCTAGCATTGCTATGCAATCAGGTATTCAAGATTACTTACTGTTGCCGATTGATGATGAGCAATTAAGTGCGTTACTCCAGCGCTTACGCCGTTTAGAAATGCCCGATAATGAGATAGTGAGCGCCGCTGCAGTCAGCCGCCAGTTACTCATGCTTGCCCATAGAACGGCAAGTACTGAAGCAACAGTATTACTTACTGGTGAAAGTGGTACTGGTAAAGAACCGTTAGCCCGTTATATTCACCGCCACTCAAGCCGCCATAACAAGCCTTTTATCGCTATCAATTGTGCAGCGATCCCCGAAAGCATCCTTGAATCAATTTTGTTTGGTCACGTAAAAGGTGCATTTACAGGGGCGACCACAGAGCAACCAGGTAAGTTTGAAGTTGCCAATGGCGGTACGCTACTACTCGATGAAATAGGCGAAATGCCACTACTACTTCAAGCTAAGCTGCTGAGAGTATTACAAGAAAGAGAGGTTGAGCGCTTAGGCGGACACAAGTCAATACCATTGGATATCCGTGTTATTGCCTCAACTAATAGAGATTTACGAGAAGCTGTTAAAAAAGGCGAGTTTCGAGAAGATCTCTTTTACCGTCTAGATGTTCTGCCACTTAAGATCTTGCCTTTACGTCAAAGGCGAGATGATATTTTGCCCTTGGCGGAACATTTTTTACACAAATACAAACAACTTTCTAGCGACCAAATTTGCTATTTCAGCGACCAAGCGCGCAGCTCATTATTAAGTCATGACTGGCCAGGCAATGTTCGAGAGTTAGAAAATACCATACAAAGAGCGCTTGTTATGCGTCGTGGGCAAGCGTTGCAAGTCGCTGACCTTGGTTTAGAACCTGCAGAACATTGCATTCATGTTGACCAAACAGAACAAGGTTACAAAGCCTCAAAACGTCAGGCTGAATTCCAATACATTATTGACACCCTTAAGCGCCATAACGGCCACCGCAGCCAAACCGCTGAGACTTTAGGAATGACAACTCGCGCTCTGCGCTACAAGTTGGCTCAAATGCGAGAAGAAGGGATCAACATAGATCAACTCCTCGCCCAAGCTGGCCATGCCGCGTAACCCTAGTTTCAGTCAAGAAAGAGAATTTTTATGTCAAATGCCAATATCGCCAGCGCTCAGCTAATGATGCAACAGCTTAATATCCACTCTGAAATGGCGAAGGGGGCGATAAGCATCACCCCAAACCCGAAAGATTTAGGCGTACATGCATCGTCTTTCACTGAACTGATGAAAAATAAAGTGGCAGCCGTCAATGCAGACCAGAATGCTTCCGCCGCTTTAATTACCGCTGTAGATACAGGTCAAAGTGGTGACTTAGTCGGCGCGATGGTTGCATCACAAAAAGCGGGTCTTGCCTTTTCAGCCATGATTCAAATTCGCAATCGTCTCGTGCAAGCGTTTGACGAAGTAATGAAGATGCCGATCTAACCATGAAAGCTAAATTTCACAACTATTACGATCAAAAAACGCAAGCGTTCTTTTTGAGCAAGGATATTTAAAGCATGCCGACAACATTGACCCAAACTAGTCCTGCCGTAACGAATGTTGGTAGCAGTAATCCTTTAAACACCTTAAAAAGTAAGTGGCAACAGTTCAACCAAGGTGATCGCCAAGTCGCTGTGCTTGCGGTACTCGCCATTGTCGCAGCATGCGTCATCGTCATGATGCTATGGAGCGCTAGCCTAGGTTATCGTCCTCTTTACGGAAACCAAGAAGGGGTTGAAACCTCCCAAATTATTGAAGTGCTAGAGGCGGAAGGTATTAGCTATCGAATCGACGCAAATACTGGCCTAATTTTAGTTACCGAAGATAAGCTAGGTCCTGCGCGCATGCTGCTGGCTGCACGTGGCGTAAAAGCAAAAGTCCCATCAGGAATGGAGTCGCTAGGCAGCTCAAATATCGGCACCAGCCAATTTATGGAGCAAGCGAAGTACCGCTATAGTTTAGAAGGCGAATTGTCACGCACCATTATGGCACTCAAGGCAGTAAAAACGGCTCGAGTGCACCTTGCCATCCCGAAAAAAACCCTGTTTATTCGCCAACAGCCCGAGTTGCCATCAGCTTCTGTTATGCTCGAGCTTTATGCTGGTAGCAACATCCAACCTGAGCAAATTGAGTCAATCGTAAACTTAGTCGCCGGCAGCGTAACAGGAATGACACCAGAGCGCGTTCAGGTCGTCGACCAAGAAGGTAACCATTTAAGCTCAACAATAAGTGTTAATAAAGACATCACTCAAGCACGTGATCGCCAACTCAAGTACACCCAGGAACTCGAGCAAAACTTGATCAATCGCGCATCAAGCATGCTATTGCCGATCCTGGGGCAAGATCACTTCCAAGTGCAAGTCGCCGCAAGAGTTAACTTTAACCAAGTAGAAGAAACTCAGGAATCATTAGATCCTGTCGCTGTAGTCACCAAAGAAAACCTAACCAGCAACGAAACCAATAGCGATATGGCTCTTGGTATTCCCGGTGCCTTAAGCAACCAGCCACCAGCAGCCGCTGGTGCAGAAGAGAATAATGCTCGCCGTAACTTAAATTCACAGGAAACTCGTCAATTTGATACGGGTCGCTCAGTGAGGCACACCCGCTATCAACAGATGCAATTAGAAAGCCTATCCGTTTCCGTGCTTATCGATAAAAAATCAGCAGGCGAAGCGGGATGGACCCAACCGCAACTCGATCAATTAAGCACCATGGTACAAGATGCCATTGGTTATTCAGTTGCGCGTGGTGATAAATTTAGTATTAACAGCTTTGATTTCGCCCCAGTACAAATCACTGAATTTGAACCTATGCCTTGGTGGCAAGGCGAAAGTTACCAAACTTACCTACGCTACTTTATCGGCGCATTACTGGGCTTAGCGATGATTTTCTTCGTCTTACGTCCACTGGTTAAGCACCTCACAACCACCGTTGAACACAACTTGAAGAACAGCAATGAAACCGCTCTGCCAGCCCCATCACCGGATGCTGCAGCGATTCAGCTTGAAGCAAATAATAGCGCTCAAGTGACTGCAGATCAGTTAATCGGTTTAAATCAAAATAAAAACGAAATCGACTGGAGTGGCGATAGCAGCTTACCGGAAGCGAGCTCACCGCTAGCGGTCAAAATGGAACACCTTAGCTTATTGGCAAATCAAGAGCCTGCACGTGTTGCAGAGGTCATTGCTCACTGGATTGGTGATACTGATAATGAACAGCATTAATCATATACATTACACCCCAGTTATAATTCAGCCTGAAAATAGGTAACTAATACAGTGAATAACAACGAACTCGGAATTAAGATGGATAACCTAGATCAAGCAGCAATGTTGCTGCTGAGTATGGGAGAGCAAGGTGCCGCACAAGTCATGGCGCACCTGGATCGCAATGATGTACAGCATCTTAGCCACAAAATGGCACGCCTTTCTAGTATTACCCAACATGAAGCGGATGCTGTACTTGGACGCTTTTTCAAGCGCTACCAAGAGCAATCGGGTATCGCGCGGGCATCACGTTCCTATTTACAAAAAACACTAGATTTAGCGCTTGGTGACCGTGTCGCCAAGGGACTGATTGATGGCATCTACGGTGATGAAATCAAAATTCTAGTTAAACGACTCGAATGGGTCGATCCCCAACTGCTTGCTCGCGAAATTACCAATGAACATAGCCAATTACAAGCCGTACTTTTAGGGCTACTGCCTCCAGAAAGTGCCGCCCAAGTATTAGAGGGGCTACCTGCGTCAGGACAAGATGAAGTATTGGTGCGAATTGCCCAACTTGGCGATCTTGATAGAGAAGTGGTAGATGAACTCCGTCAGTTAGTTGAACGCTGTATGTTAATGGCGATGGAAAAAAGCCATACCCAAATAAGCGGCGTTCGCCAAGTTGCAGACATTCTCAACCGTTTCAACGGAGACAGAGAGCAACTGATGGAAATGCTCAAACTACACGATAAGCAACTCGCCAGTAATGTTGCCGACAACATGTTTGACTTCATCATCTTGGGTAGACAAAAACAAGATACTCTACAAGAAATCATGGCTGCTGTGCCTAGTGATGTGCTTGCTCTGGCGCTAAAAGGCATCGACAGCGAACTCAAAACAACTTTGCTTTCGGCACTACCAAAACGTATGTCATCGGCAATTGAAACTCAAGTAGAAGCAATTGGTACTGTGCCATTAAGCCAAGCTGTTGCTGCGCGTAAAGAAGTTATGGAAATCGCTAAGCAAATGGCTGATGAAGGCTTAATTGAGTTACAACTATTTGAAGAGCAGGTTGTTGAATAATGAGTACTGAGATTAAAAAGTCTGACCCTCGTTGGAGACTAACTGGTGAGCATGCTCGCCGTCACCGATTTTCACCGCTGATTCCAGTAGAAGCTGGCGATGAACAAGCAGAGATGAGCTGGCAAGACTTTCAACAAGCTTTCGATAAAGGCTACGACGATGGCGTACAAAAAGGCCATCAAGCAGGCTTTGATGCCGGTATTGAAGAAGGTCGACAATCAGGCCATGCGAGTGGCTTTAATCAAGGCCGTATTGAAGGGCAGCAAAAAGGTAAAGATAATATTGATGACCAACTCAATAGCATTATTGCCCCTTTAGCGGCTCTGAAATCCTTGCTCGAAGAGGGGCATTGCCAACAGATAGCCCAACAACAAACACTTATTCTCGATCTGGTTCGTCGAGTCTCTTTGCAAGTTATCCGCTGCGAACTGACTCTGCAGCCACAGCAGATCTTAAACCTCGTTGAAGAAACGCTAACAGCACTGCCGGATGACCCGACTGAGGTTAAAATCCACTTAGAGCCAAGCGCGGTAGAAAAACTTAAAGAGCTTGCTGCCGATAAGATTAAAAATTGGACCTTAGTCCCTGATGCAAGTATCAGTGCTGGCGGCTGCCGCATTGTCAGCGCAACTTCAGATGCCGATGCTTCAGTCGAAACTCGCCTCAACAGCTGTTTAGCTCAAGTACAAGCGCATCTAAATGAAACCCCAATCGAGACGCCGAGCATAATCAATGAGGCAGACGTTGAAAGCTAACGCCGACATTTTAGATTGGCCTAAGGTACCTGTTGCACAAGTATATGGGCGACTCACAAGAGTCAATGGGCTATTGCTTGAGGCTGTTGGCTGTCAACTTGGCACGGGTGACCGCTGCCATATTGAATGTCGCGACAAGCATTTAGTCGAAGCCGAAGTTGTCGGCTTCTATAAAGACACTTTGTGTTTAATGCCTATCGAGTCGGCGTCTGGGCTAATGCCTGGCGCCCGAGTGATGCCCATTGAAGGTCGATGCCAAATCCCATCAGGACTCGGCATACTTGGCCGTGTTCTTGATGGCTTAGGCCAACCACTAGATGGCTTAGGGTGTATCAAGCACCTTCCCCACGTTCCACTCCAACATAAACCTGTTAACCCACTAATGCGCAAACCAATTAGTGAGCCGTTGGACGTTGGCATACGTGCAATTAATGCCATACTGCCGATTGGTCGTGGTCAACGCCTAGGACTGTTTGCTGGCTCAGGTGTCGGTAAAAGTGTGCTGTTAGGAATGATGACCCGCTTTACTGAAGCCGATGTCGTTGTCGTGGGGCTAATTGGTGAACGTGGTCGTGAAGTTAAAGAGTTTATCGATGAGTCGCTAGGGGAAGAAGGCCGAAAACGTGCAGTTGTCATCGCAGCCCCTGCCGATACCACCCCACTGATGCGAATGCGGGCGATGCGCTTATGCCATCACATTGCCGCTACCTATCGCGATCAGGGGAAGCAAGTATTGCTGCTAGTCGACTCATTGACTCGCTACGCTCAAGCGCAGCGTGAGATAGCATTAAGCCTCGGCGAGCCACCAGCAACTAAAGGTTATCCACCATCAGCATTTGCTCAATTGCCAAGCCTAGTGGAAATGGCGGGCAACGGCCAACACCCAACTGGCACGCTCACCGCATTTTATACGGTATTAACTGAAGGCGATGATCAACAAGATCCAATTGCCGACTCTGCTAGAGCCATTTTAGATGGTCATATTGTATTAAGCCGTAAACTCGCTGAAAAAGGTCACTTTCCAGCTATCGATATTGGCGCGTCAGTCAGCCGCTTAGCCACTAAAGTCGCCAATCAGGAAACCTTGCAACAAGGTCAATGGTTCCGCCACCTCAATAGCCGTTATAACGAAGTAAAAGATCTGCTACCGCTAGGGGGCTATCAGCCAGGGCATGATCAAGAAATGGACATGGCTGTGAGTGCCTATCCGCAAATGGCGGCATTTTTACGTCAAGGCACTGATATACAAGCCGATCATAACCACAGTATTGACGCATTAGCCCAGTTGGTCGGCAATATGGGATACACACCTGTGAGCAAAGATAATCGATGAAACAATTACTAAAGCTATGCCAGCAAGAAGAAAAAAAGCTGGGTCAGCTTGGGCAACAAAGAAACAATGCTCAAAACCGTATTAACGGTATTGAGCAACAAAAGCAGCAGTTAAGCCAAATGGTCACTGATTACACTCAGTTAAGTGTCTCAGGTGGGATGGCGATGATGTTACAAAACAGCGCACAGATGATCCAAGCTATCGCGCCGATGCAAAAGCAATTGCATCGTCAACAGCTATTATTACAACAAGAGCATCAAAGAATGGACAACCTCTGGCGTCGCCAGTTGGGTCGCCAGCAAGCAATACAATGGCTCTATCAAGATAGACAACAAGAGTTGCAATACCAACAACAGCGCCAAGAACAAAAACAACTGGATGATCTTGCTGGCCGTTATGCAACAACCTAGAACGGATCATCAATCGTCTCAAGCCGAGCTATTACTTAATCTAACGATTAGCGCAAGTCGCCGTAATCAATTGCTTGTTCGTTATTACGATTCAAAATCTGCGTAATCACTTCTTGCTGAGCCACCAATAACTTGCCATTTGACTCATTAATCTGCTTACTTTCAATCACTAAAGCAAGTAGATGATTCCATAGTTTAGCCACTTGTTCAGAAGAGGCTTTAGGTAACCTGGCAACTAGCGCCATCATACCGCTAGCATTACCGGCAAAACCAAGTTGCTGCAGAGTTTGCGCCCTATCGTTCGCCTTTTCCATTAAGCTATGACATAAACGAGATTGCAGTTGATTGTGCTCATTCAGCCCTTGGTTATCTCGTTGTTGCATCAGCTCACGCTGGCGATTAAGTAAGCCCTTTAACTGGCTATAACTTTCAATATCTTGACGAATGCCCTGCACTAACCCTTTGACTAGCTCTCGTTTTTGATTCTGGCTCACAGGCTTAACCATGCTGCTGTACAATCGCATCAACCATCTGTTCGATATCAATATCAAAGCTACCATCAATCAATGATTGACGGATCTGTGCAACCTTATCTAAATCCACATCATCCATTTCAGCAAGTTGCGGTTGGTTGTGTGCAATAAGCTTACAGTCATCACTCACCTCAGCTTGAGGTTTCTGTGCTACAACAGCTTGAGTCTCTTGAGGCAGAACAAAACTTGAAGTTTTACTTCGGCTTGTTCCCATCTCAGTATTTATCGTACTGTTGATTTTATTGATTTCCATAACGGGCTCCATTAAATACGCCTATAACCCAACTAGAGCGACAAAAAGGTGACACTTCTGAAATACAGCGCTGTTTTTTATTCGCTATCCGTTATCAACTCAGCTTAATTAGCGTCCTAAATCAAAACTGAGTTTGTACCCGCCCTTTCGCTATCGGGTAAGCAACTATCACCTTACCTGAGCTTAAGTTTTTCACTCTAATCGCTTTTCCCTGCCCTCCACCTTCGAGCGCTTCGCCGGGCATATTGGCATAAAAGCCATTACTGCGAGCTTCAATAATCACTCGGTCACCAATATTGACCCACTGTGGATCATCAAGTTGTTGTGATCTTATCGGTTGATATCGGCGTAGCTTCCTAACCACTTTACGGCCAAGGATCTGGTCTAACTGGCTCAATAAATTTCTATCTGAGGCATCCAAGGACACCACTTGCCAGTCAATATCAGTAATTGAAATATGGTCACCTCGCTTCAGTGGGCGATTGGCAACAGGCACTCTAGCCTTAACCTTCACTGATGCTCGAACATATAAGCTCCAACCTTGAGCTTCACAACTGACTTTTCGCTGAATATTTCCGAGCGGGATATCACCGCTATCTATCGCTAGCTCGCCACTGCAAAACTGTAATCGTTTTGCCCCAGAAGGCACTCTTACTTTAATTTTGGCAGTTAACTCTTTTATGCCTAATTTAAGCTGCCATTGATTCACTTCTCGGGACAATAATTGCGTCATTTCTTGCTCAAGTTGTGCACTCGCTCCCACCGTTTCACTTGCTGCGGAAATAAGCGGAAACAAACAGGAAAACACCAACAAAGCACAGGAAGTACCAGTTCCTACCCTTGCGATGAAAACACCATAAAACACTGATAAATAATGATTAAACATATTGGCACATTAATTGGATAAATAGGATTAATACTCAACCGCTCATACCATACTAGGAGTTTCAATGGCTATCAACCTCGATGCCGCACTAGGTGTTCATCCACAAACGTTAGACTTTAGAGTCGAGCGTAGCAAAATGCTGGCAGGTAATTTAGCTAATGCAGAAACTCCTGGCTATAAAGCACGAGATTTAGACTTCAATGCTGTGATGATGCAGATCAACTCAGGCGCTGAGATCAATAGAGATTATCAGGTGGGTTACCGTATTCCACACCAAACATCAGCCGACCAAAATACTGTCGAGCTGAGTATGGAACAAGCTAGATACTCGCAAAACGCGATGGATTATCAAACTAGCCTAACATTCCTGAATATGAAAATTTCAGGCTTACGCACCGCAATTGAAGGCAAATAAGTAGATTTATGTCATTCGCAGAAATTTATCAGATTGCCGGTGCCGGCATGAACGCGCAAACCATTCGCCTCAACACCGTAGCAAGTAACCTTGCCAATGCAGGCGCTGCAGCCGAAAACCAAGACCAAGCATTTAGAGCATTAAAGCCTGTTTTCTCAACAATCTACAAGCAAACCCAAGAAGGTGAGCTTGCAGGAGCACACGTTGAAGTTTCAGCCATTGTGCAAAGTGATGCGCCGCTCGATCTGCGTTACGAGCCCGATCATCCCTTTGCCGATGAACAAGGTTATGTCGCCTACTCAAATGTAAATACCGTCGAAGAAATGGCCGATATGATGGCTGCAAGCCGTTCATTTGAAACCAATGTTGAAATCATGAACCGTGCTCGCTCAATGCAGCAAGGTTTGCTACAGCTAGGAAACAAATAATGAATGTGACTGATGTAAGCAGCAAGAGTACCGGTACTGGCGATATTCAAACTTCTCCAGGTAACGATGCCGCTTCAATTAAAAACGAATTCATGACACTGATGATTGCGCAGATCCAAAACCAAGATCCAACCAATCCAATTGATGGTACTGAATATGTCTCTCAGCTTGCTCAATTTTCACAAGTTGAAAGCTTAGAGCACATGCGTACCAATCAATCGACACAAATGGTCATGATGGAAAATCTAGGCATTGTGCAATCAGCACAACTCGTCGGCAAGAACGCCATGGTACCTGCTGCAGACTTTACGCTTGAAGAACAAGCTCTAGACGGCAAGGTCTACCTTGAAGATTCGGTAGAAAACCTCAGCATCGATATCGTTGATCACAGCGGCGATGTGCTTAAAACCATAGAGTTAGGCCCGCAAGAAGCTGGCGATGCAGCTTTTAGTATCGACCCAACTGCACTCGATTTACCACCTGGTGAATACAGCCTAGTTGCTAATACCACTGCCGGTGAGGTCACTGCTACTGCCGATACTTTTATCAAGGCCGAAATCGAAAAAATTCATTTTATCAGTGCTTCAGGAATGATGATGGCGGAACTTGGCAATGGCCTAGGCACCATCTCTGTACTTGAAATCTCTGAAGTCTCATAACGTGTTAGTAAAGGAATAAGCTCCATGTCGTTCAATATTGCATTAAGTGGCCTACAAGCTACGACTCAAGATCTAAACACCATCAGTAACAACATCGCTAACTCGTCGACTGTCGGCTTTCGCAGCGGTCGCAGTGAATTTTCTGCTATCTACAATGGCGGTCAAGCAGGTGGTGTGAATGTGATGTCCACCAGCCAAAACTTTTCAATGGGTGGTAGCTTAACCTATACCGGACGTCAGCTAGACATGGGTATTCAGGGAGAAGGTTTCTTCGTTCTGAGTGGACAAGATGGCAGCACTAGTTATGCGCGTGCGGGGATGTTTAACCAAGACGCAGACGGTTTTATTACCGATCCAGCAGGCAACCGTTTACAAGGCTACGGTATTGGCGCAACAGGCAACCTACAGAACGGTAATGTCACTGACTTGCAAGTACAAACCGGTGCACTTGCAGCCAAAGCAACCTCGACAATAGGGTTAATCTCAAACCTTGATGCTCGAGTCGCTGTGATCGATCCAGCAGTAACGCCATTTAATCCAGATGATGCCTCTAGCTACCACTCATCTAGCACCATTGCAGCATACGATTCACTCGGTAATGAACACGCACTGACCCAGTACTATGTAAAAACTGCCGATAATGAATGGTCAGTGCATTACAACATGGACGGCCAAGATGTGACTCCAGTTGGCGGCCACAAATTAGAGTTTGATTCAAATGGTATGCTTACCACTGGTAACGATATTACGCTAAACATTACCGACCCAGCCATTATTGGCGGCGCATCGAATATTAATCTCGCCCTATCTTTCGATAACAGCACCCAATACGCTGCCGACTACAACAATTCAAGCTTAAGCCAAAATGGCTACACCTCTGGTGAGCTAAACGGTATCCGTATTGATGATAACGGTATGCTGTTTGGTACTTACACCAACGGTCAAGAGCAAGTACAAGGACAAGTGGTACTGGCAGACTTTAGCAATCCAAATGGCCTAGTGCCAACAAGCAACAACGCTTGGGCAGCAACCAATGCAGCTGGTCAACCAATTGTTGGTACTCCTACAACTGGCACCCTTGGTGGCCTTAGTGCAGGCTACCTTGAAGGCTCTAACGTAGATCAAACGGCCGAAATGGTTAACTTGATGACAGCGCAGCGCAATTATCAGTCTAACGCAAAAGTGCTAGATACTAACTCAACCATGCAACAAGCCTTGTTGAACGCAATCTAGGACTAACCCGTGGACAGAATGCTATATACCGCAGCAAGTGGTGCGGCCAGAGTGATGGAAGCGCAAGCTATCCGTGCAAACAACTTAGCCAATGCCGATACTACTGGCTTTAAAGCCGATCTTGAGCGTGTTAACGCCAATGTGGTTAAACCTATTGGTGACAGCTTACAAACACG
Organism: Shewanella sairae; assembly: GCF_023283535.1. Lineage (GTDB taxonomy): Bacteria > Pseudomonadota > Gammaproteobacteria > Enterobacterales > Shewanellaceae > Shewanella > Shewanella sairae. Next base: position 48,155 of record NZ_JAKILT010000027.1, read on the forward strand.
TGTGCTGGCGCAAACTCAAGGCAGTGGCTTTAGCCGACAAAGTGGTGCGTTAAACCCCACGGGTCGTAGTTTAGATCTTGCTATCAACGGTGCAGGTCTGTTCTCGGTAATGACTGCTGAAGGCGAAGGTTATACCCGCGCGGGCGCCATCACCCCTGATGTAAACGGTCAGCTAACCATAGATGGCCGTCCTGTAGCGGGTATTGCAGGCCCCATCGTTTTACCTGAGTACCGTGAACTTTTCATCGGCGATGATGGCAGAATCAGCATTGTTGCCGATGCCGATGGTGTTATCGAAGAGGTGGGACAACTCAAGCTGGTTAATCCTGATATTGCTTTAATGAGCAAAGGTGCAGATGGCTTGCTTTATCCGCAAGATGGTCAACCGCTCGCAGCTAACGAAGAAGTAACAGTAAACAGTGGCTTTTTGGAAGCTAGTAATGTGCAGGCCGTTGGTGAATTAATTGCAGCGATGGACCTCAGCCGTCAATTCGAAGTACAAGTTAAGCTTATGAAAAGTGCAGAAAAACTCGCAGAAGCCGGTAACCGCTTACTGCGTGACGCATAATTCAATTTTAAGGACATATTTAGATGCAATCAGCTTTATGGGTCAGTAAAACTGGCTTAACCGCCCAAGATACCAAAATGACCACCATCGCCAACAACTTGGCGAACGTAAATACCACAGGCTTTAAGCGTGACCGTGTTGCTTTTAACGATCTGTTTTATCAAGTACAGCGCCAACCAGGCGGTCAAGTTGATGAGCAAAATGAGCTACCTGCGGGCTTGCAACTGGGTACAGGTACCCGTGTAGCGGGTACACAAAAAGTATTCACCCCAGGTGATATGTTGACCACCAATCAACAGCTTGATCTTGCTATCGAAGGCCAAGGCTTCTTTCAAATCGAAGAAGTGAACGGTGATGTGAGCTTTACCCGCGATGGTCAATTCTATCGTGATAGCGAAGGATTAATGGTGACCTCTCAAGGTTTGCCTTTAGTGCCAAACATTCAAATCCCAGAAGAAGCACTGACTGTCACCATCGCTTCTGACGGTATCGTTTCAGCGCAAATGGCGGGGCAAACAGATACCCAAGAGCTTGGGCAAATTACCATAGTTAACTTTACCAACCCTGCAGGTTTAGAGGCGCGTGGTAACAACTTATACCGTGAAACAGGCGCATCAGGTGGGGCAATTGAAGGTATTGCTGGCGACGAAGCCTTAGGCCAAATCCGTCAAGGCGCATTAGAAGGCGCCAACGTTAACGTAGTGGAAGAGATGGTCGAAATGATCTCAACCCAACGTGCTTACGAGATGAACGCTAAAGTCGTATCAGCCTCTGACGATATGCTTAAGTTCCTAAACCAAGCGCTTTAATCAGCACTTATTTATTAGCTCAACTTTAGGACTCGAAAAGGATCACCATGCAACAACTTTGGCTAGGATTTTGGATAAGTTTAGTATTTCTGCTATCTGGCTGTATCTCGCATATTCCGGAGCTTGACACTAAGCCAGGAAAACCCGAATGGGCGCCACCAGAAATAGATTACAGCTTGCCTGAAGCCAAAGATGGCAGCGTATACCGCCCAGGGTTTATGCTGACACTATTCAAAGATAAGCGTGCATTTCGTGAAGGCGACATTCTGACTGTCGCCTTAGACGAAAAGACCTATTCGAGTAAAAGTGCTGATACTAAGACCAATAAAAATACGGGTTTGTCGCTAGACGGTCAAGGGACCTCGGGGACGAGCAGTATTGCTGGTAGCGGTGAAGCCAATTTAGGTAGCTCATTTAGTGGTACCGGCTCTAGCACTCAGCAAAACCAATTATCAGGTTCAATTACTGTCACGGTAGCAAAAGTGCTGCCTAATGGCGCACTGCTGATCCGTGGAGAAAAATGGCTTAGATTGAACCAAGGTGATGAATACTTACGCTTGTTAGGTCTGATCCGTACCGATGATATTGGCAATGACAATACCATCTCCTCGCAGCGTATCGCCGATGCTCGTATTATCTATGGTGGCCAAGGTGCCATCACTGATAGCAATAGAATGGGCTGGGCATCACGCTACTTTAATAGCCCATGGTTCCCGTTATGATTTTCTGTTTACGAATTCAAGAATCAAGGTTGTTTGAATGAGAAAAGTCGCCCTCGTTATGGCCTGCATGCTAAGCACATTGTTAGCACAATCTCCCGCTCAAGCCGAAGCTCAGAGCCGCTATTTAATGGATATCGTCGATGTACAAGGCATTCGTGAAAACCAACTTGTCGGTTACGGTCTCGTTGTTGGTTTAGACGGTACTGGCGATAAAAACCAGGTTAAATTCACCAGCCAATCTGTGGTTAATATGCTCAAACAGTTTGGCGTGCAAATTGATGATAAAACCGACCCTAAATTAAAGAACGTTGCCGCTGTAGCTGTGTCTGCAACGGTCTCTCCGCTAGCCAGCCCGGGGCAAACTTTAGACATCACAGTGTCATCACTCGGTGATGCAAAAAGCTTACGCGGTGGCACTCTACTTATGACGCCTTTACGTGCAGTCGATGGTGAGATCTACGCTGTTGCACAAGGTAACTTAGTCGTTGGTGGAGTCTCAGCTCAAGGTCGAAATGGTAGCTCTGTGACGGTAAATATTCCCACAGTAGGCAATATTCCCAATGGTGCTTTGCTAGAAGCCTCCATGCCGAGTAATTTTAATCAAACTGAACACATAGTATTAAACCTAAAGCAACCTAGCTTTAAAACTGCGCGCAATATTGAACGTGCGGTCAACGAACTGTTTGGTCCTAGCGTAGCAGAGGCCGATAGCAATGCTAAAGTGATGGTGCGTGCTCCAAAGTCAAACCGTGAACGCGTCACCTTTATGTCTATGCTAGAAGAGCTGCAAATTGAGCAAGGCCGTAAATCTCCTCGAGTGGTATTCAATAGTAGAACAGGCACAGTTGTTATGGGCGGAGATGTGGTGGTACGTAAAGCCGCTGTCAGCCATGGCAACCTCACCGTATCGATCGTTGAGCAACAAAATGTCAGCCAACCTAACGGCGCTTTTCTTGGACAAGCTCAAGGTGAAACAGTGGTCACCAATGATAGTACCGTCGACATTGATCAAGAAAATGGTCACATGTTTGTCTGGGAAGAAGGCGTGGCCCTTGAAGACATAGTACGTGCAGTCAATAGCTTAGGCGCATCACCAATGGATCTTATGTCAATTTTGCAAGCGCTTGATGAAGCGGGTGCACTTGAAGCGGAATTGGTAGTCATATAATGAAATTAGACAACAACCACAGTTATCTGAATCAGCTTGATGCTGGCGATTTGATTAAAGCGAATGGCGAACATGGCGCATTAAAACTAGTAAGCCAACAGTTTGAAGCTCAGTTTTTACAAACCGTGTTGAAGCAGATGCGCAGTGCTTCAGATGTTATGGCCGACAAAGACAGCCCGCTGTCTTCGCAAAATGATGGCATGTATCGAGATTGGCATGATGCAGAGCTAGCTGGCCGGTTAAGTCAGATGCAAAGTACGGGTCTTGCCAGTGTCATGACAAAACAATTGTCTTCAGCCCTTAAGTCTCCCCCTGATGCGGTCGCCTCTAATCAGCAGGTAACGCTAAATGCAGCAAATACAACAGCGATGCAACCTGCGCTGATTGTGCCATTTATAGCTAAACCGCAAGACTAAATTAAGTGAGGGCCGGCAACAGTCCTCCTCCAGATAGAGAGAACAACAAAAGATGAGCATGCTTAATATTGGTATGTCAGGGCTCAATGCCAGTATGGCGGCGCTGACGGCAACCTCAAATAACGTCTCCAATGCTATGGTGCCTGGCTACTCTCGCCAGCAAGTCGTCATGAGCTCTGTAGGCAATGGTGTCTATGGTAGCGGCTCAGGTGTGATGGTCGATGGTGTGCGCCGTATATCTGATCAATATCAAGTCACTCAACAGTGGAATGCCACCAGCGGTTTAGGCTTTGCCCAAACACAAGCAAGCTACTTTGGCCAAGTTGAACAAGTATTTGGCTCTGAAGGCAACAGTATTTCTGCCGGCTTAGACCTGTTATTTGCTTCACTAAACTCAGCGATGGAGCAGCCAAATGAGGTCGCACTGCGCCAAGGTGTACTCAATGAAGCCAAAGCATTAACCCAAAGATTTAACTCTATCAGTGAAGGGCTTAGTTCTCAGGTTAATCAAATCGAAGGTCAAATTCACGCTTCCGCCAAAGAGATCAATGCTCAGCTCGAAACGATTGCCAATTTCAATCAACAGATCCAAACCTCAAACGCTAGCGGTAACGTTCCCCTAGCCCTGCTAGATGCGCGCGATGCAGCCATTGATGATCTTTCTAAGGTTGTCGATGTCAATATCGTACATGATGCCAATAACATGGTAAGCATCTCCTTGGCACAAGGTCAGCCACTGCTTTCAGGTACCACTGCAGCAAAAATCCAAGTTGATCCTGATGCCGCTAATCCGCTTTTTAGCAAATTAAGTATTGAGTTTGGTCAGTCTACGTTTCCGCTAGATGAAGCTGCAGGCGGCAGCTTAGGCGCACTGCTGGACTATCGCGATAACAGCCTTGTCGACTCGATGGCCTTTAATAATGAACTCGCCAAGACCATGGCAGATGAGTTCAATGCCACATTAGCTGCTGGTAAAGACTTAAATGGTAACGCTGGGGCACCGCTATTCACTTATGACCCAACTAACCCTGCTGGCAGCTTAAAAATATCGGCAAACTTCAAGCCCGATATGCTGGCTTTCGGTAAAGATGGTACACCTGGCGATAATAGCAACCTTAAAGATTTGGTTGAATTAGCGAATAAGACTTTTACCTTTAATTCAATGGGTATCGACGCCAGCATGGGCGACGCTTTTGCCAGCAAAATTGGCGAGTTAGGCTCGGCCTCGCGCCAAGCAGAAATGGCCAAAGATACCGCAGAGAAGATGCAAACGGAGGCTCAATCCCAATGGGCTAGCACCAGCGGGGTGAACATGGATGAAGAAGGAGTAAACCTCATTATCTACCAGCAATCTTATCAAGCTAACGCTAAGGTAATTTCGACTGCTGATCAGCTTTTTCAAACCATCTTAAACAGTATTTAAGGACACTCTTATGCGCGTCAGTATGCATAACTTATACGCTAATAACTTGCAAAGCCTACAAAAGTCCACCATCGACATTGCTAGACTCAATGAGATGATGGCAACAGGTAGCTCGATACTCAGACCGTCTGATGACCCTATTGGTGCGGTAAAGGTGATGGGCAATGAACAGGATATGGCAGCAACTAATCAGTATCTTAAAAACACTGAATCCTTAAGTGCCAGCTTCGGTCGTGCCGAAACTTATATGTCGAGCATGGTTGAACTACAAAATCGGATGCGTGAAATCACGGTGTCTGCCAGTAGCGGTAGCCTATCTCCTGAAGACCGTAATGCTTATGCTGCTGAGCTCGAAGAATTACTCGAAGCATTTACCGATGTGCTAAACGCCAAAGATGAAAGCGGCAATTACTTGTTTTCTGGTAATGAAACAACTACAGCACCGATAGAAAAAGACGCCGCGGGTAATTATATTTATAAAGGCGACAACAACCATAGAGAAGTGCAAACTTCTAGCTCTTCTTGGATGACAGCCAACAGCACTGCAGCAGATTTTATTTTCTCTAATGGCAGTACTGATATCCTCAATCAAACTAAAGATTTTATTGCTGCACTAGAAGATCCAGCACTTACTCCTGGTAATCCAGCATTTGATCAAGTCTCAGGCAATATGCTGACGAGTCTAGACGACACGCTTACCAGTATCGGCTCAGCAATCACTGACATTGGTGGTAAGCAAAACACCTTAAGTCTGGTGCAAGGCAGCCATGAAGAGCGAGTGTTATTTAATAAAGAAGTGATTGGTGAAACAGAAGGTTTAGATTATGCTCAAGCAACCGCTGAGTACAATTTAAAGCTCACCACCCTAAAAGTTACTCAGCAAACCTTTGTGCAAGTGTCACAATTGACACTGTTTAACCATATTTAATCAAGGCTAAATTAACTCGATGCTCAACGGTATTTCCGATACGTTAAATGTTCAACAGCGCAGCCCTACCGTTGCGCCGGCTGTCGGCATACCACAAACGGCCAGTGAACATACTCAAACCAAACTTGCAGCGGCTCCAACTCATAGGCTAGAAAGTTATAGCAAATGGGCTAAAGTCACTCAAGGGCAGCATCGGATTAGTGCCGCACAAGTTGCTGAACAAGGCTTACTTCAAGTTCAGCAACTGCTTAAGCAACTACAAAACCAAGTAAAGCAGTCTCTCAGTGCTAACGTGTCGGAGCAATCTTTGCTTGAGCAAACAAACCGCAGTAAGCAAATTCAAGATAAGTTATCGCAGCTTGCCATCAATTATGACAACAAGCCTCTAGTGGACCATCAACTTAACCTGCTGTCTCCTAAAAGGCCTGCAGCTAAACACCACTTTAGTTTAAAATCTGTTGATTTAACGGCACAAAAGCAACGTGATGAACGCCTTACTTTGCAGATAGGCGCTCAATCGGCAAGCTTCATTTTACCTGCTAATCGTCAGCCTCAACAGCTGCTAAAAAACATCAATCACTCACTCAAGCCGTTAGACATCCAAGCGGTTCACAGCAACGAGGGAAAATTGATTTTTAATAGTTCTAATTCACAATGGCAGCAAATCCAAACAGGCATATTGATGACCGGCCAAGGTCAGCGACTACCCGCCGGTGAGCCAAGAACCATTAAAGTAAATGAGGAACTAAATTGGCAAGATCCTAGAGAATGGCGCTTTGGTAGCAATAGCGAACTCAAGCAAGCCATAGCAAAAATCGCCAAGTCGTTGCATAAAGTCGAGCAGCAACTGCAGGAGTTAGCTGATAGCAGGCAAAAAATCCAACAACAACTTCAGCAGGTAAATCTGCAAAAAAATAGCCAGCTAGAACTCGCGTCCACCATGAGCCAATTAACTAACTTGATGCAGCCAACACCTTTTAGTCTGCAGATTACCTCGCTGATGGCGCAAGCGAATATGACCCGCTCACAAGTCTCATCTTTATTAGCTTAAGGCTAACTCAACCTCATAAATAGCCATCAATCACAATCAATACAGACTGCTCACTTAGCTAAGTGAGCAACCACTACTCTTCTTGGCTAAACCCAGTCTTTCCCGCCTATCTAATAACAAAAGGTAAAAATAAAAACGCAACAAATACAAGCACATAACCTTGCTTTGATTTTATTTCTTATCGCTTTCTTCAGTTTTAAAATCCAATGTCGTTTTACTATTATATACACCAAAAAATGACTTAAAATTAAAGGAAGTTACCATGTTATCTGTAATGACTAACAATGCGTCTAACATCGCGCAGAACTCTGTAAACAAAAACAACGATATGCTTGCCAATGCGATGGAGCGTCTATCTACTGGTCTACGTATCAACAGCGCTGCTGACGATGCCGCAGGTCTACAGATTGCGACTCGTATGAACGCTAACGTAACCGGTATGGAAGCGGCAAACCGCAACGTATCTGACGCGACTTCTATGCTACAAACAGCTGACGGCGCACTAGATGAACTATCTGTTATCGCAAACCGTCAAAAAGAACTAGCGACTCAAGCGGCTAACGGCGTGAACTCTGCTGAAGACCAAGCAGCGATTAAAGATGAGTTTACAGCTCTAGCGACTGAAATGGAGCGTATCATCGATAAGACAACTTATGCTGGTAATGACCTATTTGGCGCTATTTCTGGTGGCGTATCTTTCCAAATCGGTGCAGGTTCAGGCGAGACTCTAGCTGTCGATGGCGCAGGTATTGCGGGTATTAAAACAGATATTGACACTCTAAAAGCACTAAACTCTGCAGGCGTTGCAAGTGGCATTGGCAAGATTGATGACTTTATCAACAAAGTTGGTGAAATGCGTTCTGATTTAGGTGCTAACATCAACCGTCTAGGCCACACAGCTTCTAACCTAACTAACGTGACTGAAAACACTAAAGCTGCTGCTGGCCGTATCATGGATGCAGACTTCGCTTCTGAAACTGCAGCAATGAGCAAAAACCAGCTACTAGTTCAAGCTGGTACTAACATCCTGTCTTCTTCAAACCAAAACACTGGTTTGGTTATGGGTCTATTGGGCTAATCCCAACTTTCCTACCGTTTCAAAAAGGGCCTTATGGCCCTTTTTTTTGGTTATTTTTCTTATCAATTCCTACCACACCACTTTAGCAACACACTTGTTAGGTCGCCTTAAACACAACATAACCAGATAGAGCTACCTACTCTATATCAGCGGAAGTAACACTTCCTACTGTTAGTAAGCCACGGAAAATGAATGAACCATTCATTTGATAAAAAACAAAAAACTACTTAATTAACAACAGTTAAACAACTGGCACACGGATTGCTACATAGAGCAATATTGGAGGAGTGTAATGATTTCAGGTATGGGTGGCGCCACATTCGCCGAACAGCTTATCGTCGCTGAGCGCGCAGGAAAAGATCAAATATTTAAGAATAATATGACTAAATATGAGGCGCAGCTCGATGCCTATAAGATCTTAGAACGTAGCCTAGACTCAATGAGTAGCAAACTAGAAAGTATCGATGGTGACGCTTTTGAAAGTAAAACCTCATCGGTTAGTGACGATAGCGCCTCAATCACTGTAGAGAGCGGTGCCCCCACTGGCGACTATGACCTGCATATCGAACAGCTAGCACAAGCACACCAGCTAACCAAAAGCTTTGCGAGTGAAGACGCACTACTGCCAACTACTGGCGTTATCAATATTCAGCTTGGTAGTGATGCAGCAGATAGTATTAGCCTTGATATGTCTAAGCTCAATGTCGATGGCACTGCAACGGTCAAAGACCTAACCGGCATGATCAACTCGCACTCAGGTAACCCTGGGGTGCAGGCCTCATTGGTGCGCACCGGTGGTCAAGTAGAATTAATGCTGTCTTCTAAAGAAACCGGCGCAGCCAATACTATCAGTGTGACTATGGATGGCGCTGATTGGGGCATGACTGAGCGACGTGCAGCACAAGATGCCAAGGTCAATCTTAACGGTATGGATATTACTAATAGCAGTAATAACCTAGCAAACGTGATTGACGGTGTCTCTATTGAGCTAAATAAGGTACATAAACCAGGCGAAAGCAGCACTATCAGAATTGAGTCTGATACCGACGCCAGCGAACAAGCAATTGAAGATTTCGTTGATATTTTCAATGACTTGATGGACGAGATAAATAAGTTAACCCGCTCTATGGGCAGTGAAGCTTTAGATGAGCTGAACCAAGAGAATGCCGATAAAGAAGATAATAGCGACGAAGATAAAGACGAAGATAAAGATGAGGATGAAGACGAAGATTCCAATTCAGCTATTACCGAAGATCAATTAGGCGTCCTTAAAGGTGACTCCAGTATTCGCATGCTACAACAGAATATGCGTGATGCCATTTTTGATACAGCCCCAAATGGGATGCGCCTATCGGATATCGGTGTTGAATTTGGTCGCGATGGTAAGCTCGATATCGACAACGATAAGCTTTCCAAAGCACTTAAAGACGATCCTAATGCTGTGCAAGCCATGTTCACCGACACTGGCAGCTATATAGATAAACTCGATAAAGTTATCGACCCTTTTACTAAGTTCCAAGGTTCAATGGACCTTAAAAAAGATAACTTAGAAATGCAAATTGAGCGCGTTGAAACCAGCATGGATAATCATGACCGCCAAATGGAGCAAAGGTATCAAATTTACCTGGCTCAGTTTACTGCCATGGAAGCGACCATTAGCCAACTTCAGTCATCAAGCTCCCTATTTTACTAAGGACTACTTTACATGTTGAATGAGCACGACCCTTTTAATGCTTACAAGCAAACCTCACTAAATGCTAGAGCGGCTGCGGCCAATCCCCATGAAATGGTACGCATGCTATTAGACGGTTTACTCGAAGAAATACAGCGTACAGCCGGGTTTATGCAGCGTAAAAGCTATGAGGATAAAGGTCAAAGCATCAATAAATGCCTCAATATTGTGCACGGGCTCGATTCAATGTTGGATCTAGAGAATGGCGGTGAAATAGCATCGACACTAAACCGCTTATATGACTATTGCAGTCGCCAATTGGTTATCGCTAGCGTAGAAAATAGCGTTACAGCTCTAGAACCCATCACTAAGGTTATTACCGATGTCAGAGAAGGTTGGGCTAATCTCAATTGAGCAGTGGCAACAGTGTGAAAAAGCATTGCTATTTCATGCTAATGCCCAGGATTGGGAAAAATTAGTCAAAGTAAATGCAAAGATGACACAGCTACTGATAAAAGCAGGCAAACCTAGCAATCGCTCACAGTTGTTAGCTCGTCAATCACTCGCTAACACACATAAGCAAGTGTTATTGCAATTAGAACAAGCAAAAGAGCAACTAGGGCAAGAGATGAACCAATTCAAGCAACAACAAGATGGCTTAGCAGCATATCAGCTGACCAGTGTCAGCGGTGGCGCTTATGATTAGCAGCTCTCTATTGTCGAGTTGTACGCCGTCGAACGCCACCACAACAGGCTCTTCTGTATCAAACTCGGTAACAGATACTCATTGTCATTCCTGTACCGAGAACCTTGATCAACATCAAACAGATGTGATGCCTTTTTCTATGGCTTTTTCTTTGGTTAATGTCCCGGCAGTAAGCCAAAATAGCGCTAATAACGCGCAGCTACCTTCAACAATGTTGCCCGTGACAACTTCGTCAGTAACGAGCCCATTAGTTAATAACGCTTTATCTGCAACAGCTTTAACAGGTAGTGCTCTGTCTAATACGCAGTTATCGAGTTCTGCTTTGGAGCATACTTCAAGTAGCGCGAACCAACTTACTCTAGCGACGTCTTTCGCAGCTGGTAACTACGGACAACAGTTGCAATCAACACCTGCGCAAACGCAACCCTATGCCCGTTTATCACCAGAGCAAGTCGCTATTGGCCAAGCTTTAGCCCCTACCGTGTCGCCAGCGCCGATCAAAACGATGCAGCAACCACCAAACCAACAATTGGACTCACAGAAGACCACACAGGCAGTGACGAGTTCGCTTGCTATGGACAACATTGGGTCACAACCGTCCCAGCTTAATTCCGTCACCAGCCAAACAAGCTTTACTCCGCCGACGGCAATGGTGAAAAGTGACACCATGATGGGGCAAAACTTATTTCAGGGGATGATGCACACACCTCTGCCGACAGCGATAAGCGATTCAACTGCTGTTGACATCGTTGACTCGGTAAACCAAATATTAGCTTCTAATACTCGAACTCAAACAGCTGTTACCCAGTGGGGCCCGGTGTCAGTTTCTCAGACTGCACCACTAATGCAGCAAGCACATGAAATGCTATCTCCCCTTAGGGAACAGCTGAAGTTTCAAATTGATCAACAAATCAAACAAGCTGAAATAAGACTCGACCCACCAGAGCTAGGTAAAGTTGAACTCAATGTCCGCTTAGATGGTGATCGCCTACATATTCAAATGCATGCTGCAAACGCATCGGTGCGTGATGCCCTATTGACAGGGTTGGATAGATTACGTGCAGAACTAGCAATGGATCATGGTGGACAGATTGACGTTGATATTAGCCAAGACGACCGCAAACAACAGCAAGATCCGTCAACAGCTGATTTTGCGATTGCAGCCTCCACGGTAAACGAAAACCAAGCCACTTTTAGCAAGAAAGAGCAACAAACAGATCACGTCGATCTATTGGCATAATTAAGGAGCCATACACAGTGTCAATGAATAATAAGGGCAAACTATTAGGATTAGCGCTAGCCTTTGTGGCTTGGACCGGTGCCGCATTTTGGGTCGGCTGGCAATCACCTACTCTCATAGGTGGTTTCTTTGGTCCCAAAGAAACCGTTGTAGAAGCGGCAAAATTTTACCCTTTAGATAAGTTTGTTCTATCGATTCCAGGTGAAGAGTATTCACATTATTTGCTATTGGAACTTGCGATAAAAACACGCTCAAAAGACGCTCAGTTTACGTTAACTCAGGCGGACTCAGTTATAAAAAACTCGTTAATGAAAATGTTTGCTAACAAACACTTTGATGAGCTGAATGACAATAAGCAATTTGAGCCACTACAAAAAGAAGCACTTAATATTCTTTCTATTGTCCTTGCCCAAAATGACTTTGATATCGAGTTAGATGACGTATTGTTTACGCGAATGATTATTCAATAAAAGGCCACGCTATGAACACCGCACTATCAGCCTATCAAGAAGCTGAAGACGTTGCTGTACACCGCTTATCAGAGAGCCAGGTTATGAAACAATACCTGCCTTTAGTAAAGCGAGCAGTATCACAATTGAGAAGCCATTGCGGCCTTGTTCTGGCAATAGAAGATATGGAGCAGATCGGCATGATGGCCTTGTTAGAATCTGCTCGCCGTTATCCGGGTGAATATGACAATGGCTTTTTGTCGTTTGCAGGCCAACGTATCAGAGGAGCGATTTTAGATGAGCTTCGCCGCCAAGATTGGCGGCCGCGCCCTGTTAGGCAACAAGCACATGAACTCAATGACATGGTGCGTAAACTTACCCGCACCTTAAAAAGAGAACCGACAGATTTAGAGGTCGCTGAATCAATGGGGCTCAGCCAGGCTGAGTATCGAGAGCGGTTATTTGCGTCACAATCTGAATCAATGCGCAGCTTGGATGAGCTCATCAGTGACGGTAGTCATTTTGAGGATAAAAAAGACATATTGGAGCAATTTTCGACAAAAGAAACATTATTCCAAGCGATTTTAAAATTAAATAAAAGAGAACAGGTAATCCTGTCGCTTTACTATCAACATGAACTCAATTTAAAAGAAATCGCCGCTACATTAGGACTGACTGAGACACGGATTTGTCAGCTGCACAAGCACGCAGTAAAGCAACTTCAGCAGATCTATCAAGAATGGGAGCGGTAAATACGTGAGGCTGTATGAGTAAACTTGTAGGGTTAGTAATAATTATTCTATCTGTGTTTGGTGGCTATATGTGGGCAGGTGGTGTATTGCTTGCTCTATGGCAACCAGCTGAAATATTAATTATTTTTGGTGCAGGTTTAGGTGCACTCATTATTGCGACCCCTCGCCCAGTTCTTATGGTTATGATTGAGCAGCTCAAAGAGATCCTCAAAGTAGAGAAAGAGGATCCTGAACTCTATCCACAACTTTTTGGTCTGATGTCGATGCTGATGACGCAAATACAAATGCAAGGCTTAAAAGTGATTGATGATCACGTTGAAAAGCCAAGAGAGAGCTCTCTTTTTCTAATGTATCCTGCGATTCTTGAACATCCGAATGTGCTTAACTTTCTAATTGATAACCTTCGTTTACAATCTATGGGCAAGATTTCCCCCCATGATTTAGAGCATATTTTAGAAGAAGAGATCCACCGCATTGAAGAGGATAGCATGCGTCCTTCCCATGCAATAGGCAAACTAGCAGAAGCTATGCCTGGTTTCGGTATCCTCGCGGCCGTAATGGGGATCATCATTACCATGTCAAATATCGATGGTCCAATCACCATGATCGGCGTTAAAGTTTCAGCCGCATTAGTGGGTACATTTATCGGTATTTTTGCCTGTTATTGCTTCTTCGATCCAATATCTAAAGCACTTGAGCACCTAGTAGAGCGTAAATCGGCTCAACTGCGCTGCGTTGCTGCTATGTTGTCAGCTTTTGCCAAAGGCAAACCACCAATGATTGCAATTGATGCAGGGCGTAAGCAAATTCAAATTGAAAACCGCCCCTCATTTATAGAGCTTGAGCGCTGGTTAGCGGAGCAACAAAGCTAATGGCTCTAAAACCAGAAGCCATCATCATTAAAAGAAAAAGACGTGGCAAAGCACATGCTGCGCATGGCGGCGCTTGGAAAGTGGCTTTTGCTGACTTTACACTTGCTATGATGGCTTTTTTCATGGTGCTATGGATCATCCAAATTGCCGATCAGCAAGAACGTACTGTGATCGCTCAGCACATACAAGGTGATCTATTTGAATCAGGTTCCATTAACCCATTCGATTTAAGCAGCTCACCTTCAATGCTCGACTTTGAAGGCCAGATGACCATACAAGAAGCTGTCATACCAACAGCTTCTACAGGCGCAGGTATCCGTGGCCCAGCACTTCATAACCAAATTCCAGAAGGCACAAAAGATGCTAAAGCTGGACGCGGTCCAGAACTAAATGCAATGGTTCCTGGCAAATTTGAAACCCAAGCTCAGTTAGAACTCCTTGCGAGAGAAATAGACAGAGTTATCGAAGATGTCAGCATGACGGCTAACGTTAAGCTACAAGTGGTTCCTCAAGGTGTGCGCATCTTAATGCATGACAACATTAATAGGTTCATGTTTACTCGAGGTAGCGCAGAAATGAAGCCCTATTTTGAAGACTTATTGATGGCATTAGGACCAGTTCTCAGCAAAGTCGAAAATAAAATGAGTATTTCTGGTCATACAGACTCGACGCCGTTCGCAGGTAAAACATTTACCAATTGGGAGTTATCCAGTAAGCGAGCATTACTGGCTAGGCGAGTACTCGAATATGCTGGAGTTGAAAATAATCAAGTTATTCAGGTAACAGGCATGGCAGATCAGGCTCCTTACGTTGTTCATGATCCTGCGGCAGCGGCCAACAGGCGTATTGAAATGATAATTATGACGACTGATGCAGAAACTCAACTACGACAAATGACAGGCTTACCTGTAGAGAAACCTGCTCCTAGCAAAGAACTGATAGACGCAAAAAAATTAGCTGAAGCTAACCAACCAAGATCGAGATACCCAGAGTCGTGGACAAAACAATAATTTTGCAAGAGGAGTTTATCCCTGCAGACAAACCTAAAAAAGAAACAAAAATAAATATTGAATGCCGGCGACACATCAGGTTAAGCCTAAGATTAGATGCCGATGAAGATATAGTATTTGCATGTGACGGCCTAACAGTGCCCTTGATTGATAAAAATCACTGGATTAAAAACTATATTGGGCTCGCTAACATTAAAGATATTGGACTAGGCGGTGTGGGATTCATCACACGTTGTAGCTTGCGTATAAATCAAAAAATATATATCACCATTGATAATGAACACGCACCAATAACGATTATGAGGGTAGAGAGAATTAACGGAAAACTCAGTTTCATCGGTGCGAAATGGGATATAGAAAGCGAAGAAAAAATAATCCCAATTCTTAATAAAATCAACAAAATGAGCAAGCCTTAGGTGAATAGCTTTATCGCATAGACTTAAGGGCAGAGAGGAAACGAAAGTGGCTGATTCATATGTTAGAAAAGGTGTGGATGGTTTACAAAAGCTCTTCTTGTATTTGATAATCTTAGATTGGTTTATTCTTATTTATCTCTTCACAGAAATTAAGTACCTGCCTTTTCGCTATGGGGTTGCCGCTTCTATCATGATCATATTTTTCAATCTGATACTGATGAAGCTATGCTTCAAGCGCGCCCGAAGAACAACCGATAGCTACTTAATCTATCCAGTTATCGGCGGCGCATTATTTTCATTTTCCCTCGTAGGTTACTTTTTTTTATTCTAAATGGCTGTATACCTCACCAAGCCTGCAAACATAGCTAAAAATTTCGAACACTGCACTTGAAAGATAATTAATTCCAAATAAACACAAAGGTAAAATAGGCAATGACAACTCCTACCTCG
Source organism: Shewanella sairae (assembly GCF_023283535.1). Taxonomy (GTDB): domain Bacteria; phylum Pseudomonadota; class Gammaproteobacteria; order Enterobacterales; family Shewanellaceae; genus Shewanella; species Shewanella sairae. Next base: position 63,885 of record NZ_JAKILT010000027.1, read on the forward strand.
CAGATAGACAACAAATTTCATATAAACAATTTTGGCGAGCATTACCTTCCGTCAGTAAATAGAAAGTCGTTCGAATGCCTAGACTCAAAAACTGTATTCAAACAAACATTTAAAGATCAGCTTTTTATCGAAGAGTGTTTGCATATTGTCATTGGCTCAGACTCAGGGCTGCTCATCGATTTCATCATTAATAATGAAATGCCTAGCGGCAGCAAATACCTTATCATTGAGCCTCCAGCAATATTAGACATATTGCCTTTAGAGCTCAGAAATAAGCTTCCAGAGCAGATAAAACTTATAGATTTCGCTGAACTTCAAAGCTTATTATCTAGCGATGATTATGAGATGTATTTGATTAAAAACCAATACATGACTCACAACTCCATCGCATCGACTTCAGGTGTTATTGATCTATACAACACCTATATCCATGACACGCAAAAGCTGCTTAAAATGCACAATTTTAAGATGAGCGGTATTTTTCAAAATAAAGTTTTTTTAATCCAGCAATTAAAAAATACACCTGACAATCTTTACCCTGCTTCCCTATTGCGCAATAAATTTATAGGTAAAACCTGCGTCATTATTGGAGGAGGACCATCCTTAGATGAGCATATAGATTGGATAACAAATAATTACGATCAGCTATTTATTATTACAGTATCAAGAGTTGCAGCGAAGCTGTCCAAAGCAAATATTCCAGCCCACATCATTGTGTCTATCGACTTCCAAGACCTTAACTTCGAAGTTAATATCGATGCAATGGCTTTAGCACAAGAAAGCTTACTGATTAACTCGTACCACTTAAACCATCGAATTATTTCACAGTGGCAAGGTAAGTCTCTATACACAGGGTCCCGATTACCTTGGATTAAAGACGATGCAAATAATATTGCTTCTGCTGGCCCGACGGTCACCAATAGTGCTGTTCGCATCGCCATAGAGTTAGGTTTTAAAACAATTCTGCTCTCTGGTGTTGATTTTTGTTACTCAAGTAGTGGTGTAACTCATTCAAAAGGATCAGTTGAGGCAGAGGCAGGCATAAACAACAGTAGAATTGAAGAATGGGTGGAAACTTACGCTGGCAATCAGGCAGAAACTCCAGTGCAACTAATCTCTGCGGCTCAAACCTTACAAACGGAAGCCTTAAACCACCCACAAGCTAATATTATAAACTTGTCTATTAACGCCGCCAAACTAGAAGGTATTAGCTATCAAGCAGCTGAAACAATAACTATAGAACCGGCAAATATAGCGCCGAAACAACTTTTAGCAATGATTCCGGACGCAGCTGAAGAGAGAAAAAAACACTATAACAGCATGCAAACCGAGCTACACAGTGCTGAAACAGCACTGAAGATTATAGAAACCTTATCTAAACAAGCTATAAAGCTCAACCTTCAGCTACAAAAAATAGATGTTCAATCTAAAAAGTACCGCAGTACAGCTAAAAAAATAGAGCTAATAGAAAGAGAAATTGAATCAAAATATTCTGACTATTCATATTTAATTAAACAGTATGGTTATGCTGAGTTTTCAAAATTCTTAACCACAAAGGAAAGTGCAAAGTGGACAGTTGAGGAGATGCAAAATATGACTCATCTGTATTATAACGCCTTCAAACTGTTATCTGGAGAGGTTAGCAGTTATATAGCTGAAGCTAATAAAATCATTGAAACTAGACAGTTAGAGCTCAGTGATGATCCAGATCTAAACAAACTTGCAAAGTTATGGTCAAAGCATAACCAACCTGGCAGGGTACATATATTTAGCAAATTAAGAGAAGAGCTGGGGTTAAACATCGCTGCTACTAGCGAGCCTTTGACAAAAGCTGAAGATGAATACCATCGCCAGTTAACAGAGAAGTCACACCCTTATTTTTCAATGAAAAAGAGAAACCAATCATTACATAATACTTTAGCTAAAATTACCGACCTGTATAAAAGTAAAAATCAATCAGGACTAACTCAATTAGTTAATAGCATTAAACCTATGATTAAAGGTGATGCAGAGGCTCAACGGCTATATTTTTTAGCCAAATGCTATGTTTGCATTCTTGATAATGACAAGTACGCAGCTTTGCTAGCATTACAACAAATTGATGAAAACAATCAAACAGAAGTGATTCTAAAACAGCTAGTAGCATTAGCATCTGAGCAGCAGCAAATAGAGTTAACTCTATCAGCACTCGCTAAAATCGTTAATTTTAGCCATGAATATTTACCCTTATATGCACACGCCCTAACAATTAAAGGCGATAACATAGCAGCTATCAACACTTACTTAGACTATTTAGAAATTTCGCCTGAAGATATAAAGGTGCGTTTAAACCTTGGAGCGTTTTTATTGAAGATAGGACAAAATGAAGGTGCTATCACATGCTTTAAACAGGTTTTAACACTCGATATTAATAACTTAAGCGCGCTAAACTATCTTAAACAGGTTGCTCAATAATATTTAAGCTAAAGATTATTGGCTCAAGTACTAGAACACAACTAATTCACCTTCAGGTCTACTATCAAGTAGCCCTGAAGAAAGCCCTAAAGCTCGCAACTATCTAAACGAAACCTACAGCTCTTCCGCAAAGGTTAGTATCTGCTCAGTAGATAGAAAGTCTGGGTTATTACCAGAGTGGTATTCAAACCCCATTGACACTGGCTCTCCACATTCTTCAAGTCGGTTCTTTCTATAATCGATATCTTTGCCGAAAAAAGTAATACTTGGAGTGATAACAAAATGATCATCAAACTCTATTGTATGATGAGAGTCATCACCAGGGCACATTATCTCGTGTAACTTCTCACCAGGGCGAATACCCACAATCTCATGCTTTAGCCCCGGACCATAAGCCTGTGCCAAATCCGTAATTCTAATTGAAGGTATTTTGGGAACAAAAATCTCGCCACCTTGCATTCTAGAAAAATTCTTTAAGACAAAATCAACACCGCCTTGCAGGGTAATCCAAAAGCGAGTCATGTCAGGATGTGTGATCGGAAGACTCTCTTCCCCTTTAGCAATAAGAGATTGGAAAAAAGGCACAACACTTCCGCGACTACCAACAACATTACCATAACGCACAACAGCAAAGCGCGTCTCAGCCTTACCGACCATATTATTGGCAGCAACAAACAACTTATCTGAAGCCAGCTTAGTTGCACCATATAAATTAATAGGGTTGGCAGCTTTGTCAGTAGATAAAGCAATCACCTTTTTCACGTTATTAGCAATTGCGGCCTTTATGACATTTTCAGCGCCATTAATATTAGTTTTAATACACTCCATTGGATTGTATTCGGCCGCAGGCACTTGTTTCAACGCAGCAGCATGAATGACGTAGTCAACATCTTGAAAAGCTTGATTTAATCGATCTGCATCCCGTACGTCGCCAATGAAGTATCGCATGCAAGGTGCATTAAAGGTTTGCTGCATTTCATATTGCTTTAACTCGTCTCGAGAAAGAATAATCAAACGACTAGGTGAATAATGCTTGAGAATCGTTTGGACGTATTTTTGCCCGAATGACCCTGTACCACCGGTGATAAGAATCGATTTATTATTAAGCATTTTCGAGAACGTCCTTTAATTTATAGAAACCAGTTATAACTAAACACTGGAAAATTGATTATAAACAGCAAAATACATACCAGTATTATAATGTCATCAATATAACAACAGAAATAGCTAGGTTATCACTGCAAAATACCTAAAACTTTAATTGCACCGATGACTAGTTCGAGTCCCACAGGGCGCCAGAAAAAATTACAACACCTAATCCAGCTTCAGTATCGTCCTTATTTAGTGCTTAACGAGTAAAGACTAACTCAAATAGCAGAAAGACTAATTACCTATAACTCACTATCCCTTAATTACACGCTTCACTCAAGAGGGAGCAAACTGTAATTGAGCTGAAAGCAGCTAAGAAAAGACCTACGAGCAAATAGATGTGGAAAGTGCCGATTGTGAGGAGGATATAATAGCATTTCAGCTTAGCACTTAGTTATCTTCGCACAATCTCTCAGGTATATGTTGAAGCTAGAGTTATCTGCCTATGTCAGCCTATTTTCATCAAAAAACTCATTTAAGCGAGCTAAAGCCAGGCTACCATCAAAAAATAACAGTATTGCTGATGGGTGACGCCGATAAAAAGCAGGATATTGCCAAATTGCAGACGTAAAAAAGCCCGCTACATCGTAGCGGGCTTTCTCGTATTTGGCGCCTGGAAATGACCTACTCTCACATGGGGAGACCCCACACTACCATCGGCGATATTGCGTTTCACTTCTGAGTTCGGAATGGA
>NZ_JAKILT010000028.1 GCF_023283535.1 Shewanella sairae
CTTGGCCATCGATATTGCTGACGATATTTTTATCGGGTAATACGCCACGATAAAGGTATCGCGACAGGTACTTTAGTGCAGACAGCCCTTTACCAACGTGTTGACAGTTTACCACCCACTTTTTGGTGATTGAGGTTGGTAGTATGAGACTCAGTTTTGTCAGATACATCAGCAGTCTTGCTCGCCACACTTTGGCCAGGTTAACACCCGATAACTGAGACCCGATAACTGAGACACCCCAAATTGTGAATGCGCGTCTCCTCTACTAGGCTTTAGTTCTGGCTGAAAAGAGGAGTTTGTTATGCCAACACCAAGAAAGGCCCTTGTCAGTTTAGAGGACACGCCGTTTTATCACTGCATATCTCGCTGTGTTAGAAAAGCATTTTTATGTGGTGTCGATAAGCATACAGGTCAATCCTATGAGCATAGGCGTGACTGGGTTGAACAACGACTGTTACAACTTGCAGAGGTTTTCGCCATTGATATCTGTGCGTTCGCGGTAATGAGCAACCATCTACACTTAGTATTGCGGGTAGATGCTGAATTAGCGAAGAGTTGGTCAGATATCGAGGTTATTGCGCAATGGCAAAAACTGTTTAAAGGCGACAGCTTGAATCAGGCTTTTATCAAAGGTCAGCCACTTGAGTCCTATCAGCAAACCATCATTAATAAACGGGTAAAAGAGTATCGAATAAGGTTGATGGATATCTCCTGGTTCATGCGAGCATTGAACGAACCCATAGCCCGAAAAGCAAATGCGGAGGATAAGTGTAAAGGTCGCTTTTGGGAAGGTCGGTTTAAGTCTCAAGCACTGCTTGATGAGGCCGCCGTTTTAGCTTGTATGGCCTATGTCGACTTGAACCATATTCGAGCAAAGGTGGCTAATTCACCCGAAACCTCTGATTTTACGAGTATTCAATTACGTATAAAAGCAGCGGTTAAGGGGAAGCAACCCGAAGCGTTACTGCCTTTTGTGGGAAATGAACATCAAGACATGCCTAAAGGGCTGATGTTTAATGCTAAAGATTACCTTCAACTGATTGATGATACGGGTCGTATTCAACGCCATGATAAAAGAGGGGCTATCAGTCACTTCTCAAAGCAATTGCTGCATCGTTTGAATATTCCGGCTGAAAACTGGCTTAAAATGACTGCAGAATTCACTAAAATCTTCAAAGGTCCAGTGGGCAACACACAAGAGCTGACGACTTATTGTGAACACCTGGAACGTAAACGACGACAGGGTGCTGCCAATTGTCACCGATGGCTTGATTGTAGTTAGTCTAACTTAACACTTTTCCACTCTTTTCCATTACCAAACAGGTGTTTGGTGTTTCTGCTGCTTGAATTTTATTCTAGTTGTCCATCGTCTACTCGTTAATCTTGTTCTGCTAGTAGCAAGTGTGTTTAAGCTACTGTATTGGTTATTTTAGAGGAGATGGAAAGTACTAGTCTTAATGTTTCTCTCAATCACGCTTAGAAGTAAATAATATTGGATGTCTTATTTATTAAGTAAATAATTTTGGATGTCTGATTTATTTAGATGTCTTATTTATTAATTTATTTATTAGGGTTTATTTATCGTTGGGGAGGATGTCAGTTGGCTAAAAGATTTAACGTTTAAGGGGTGTTATTTACAGCGACTTCTGGTAGATTTAAAACAACTGTTTAAATCCATCGTTTAAGAGAGTTTTATGAACCCATATAACGCCCCATTAGCAGAGATGCGCTTCTTACTTGAAAAAGTGTTCAACGCACCTAAAACTTGGTCTGAAATGCCCGCAATGGCTGAGTCAGTGGATATGGATACAGCAGCAGCTATTTTAGATGAAGCAGATAAAATCAGCCGCGAATTGATTCATCCTATAAACCGAAGCGGCGATGAGCAAGGTGTACGTCACGAAGCTGATAAGGTGATCACACCTGATGGCTATAAAGCGGTATACGACCAATATGCTGAAGGTGGTTGGGTGGGTCTTTGTGGCGACCCAGAGCTTGGTGGCATGGGCATGCCTAAGATGCTTGGCGTACTAGTAGATGAAATGGCTTACAGTGCTTGTAATGCCTTTACGCTTTACGGGTCATTAACCGCTGGTGCTGCACTGGCTATTCACGCTCATGGCACTGAAGAAATTAAACAGCAATATTTACCCATGCTATACAGCGGCGAGTGGTCTGGGGCGATGGATATGACAGAGCCGCAAGCAGGTTCTGACTTACGTAATATTCGCACTAAAGCAGTGCCTAACGACGATGGCAGCTATAACATTACTGGCAGTAAAATCTTTATTACTGGCGGCGACCATGACCTAACCGAAAACGTGATCCACCTGGTGCTGGCTAAATTGCCTAATACCAGTGGCATTTCATTATTCTTAGTCCCTAAGATTAAGGTTAATGACGATAACAGCCTAGGCGAAGCAAATGGTGTCACTGTAGGCTCAATAGAACACAAAATGGGTCTTAAGGGCTCTGCCACCTGTGTAATGAATTTTGACGATGCTGAAGGTTATTTGATTGGCAGACCAAATAGGGGCCTAGTTTGCATGTTCACTATGATGAACTACGAGCGCTTGGCTATTGGCATACAGGGGTTAGGTACATCACAAGCGGCTTATCAGATGGCTGCGGATTACGCTAAAGAGCGCACCCAGGGCGTTGCTGCCGGTGGTTCTCCAACAGGGGCCGCTGCAGATCCGATTATTGTCCATGGCGACGTGCGTCGTATGCTATTAACCATCCGCACCTTAACTGAAGCGGGTCGAGCATTATCGGTTTATACCGGACAACAACTCGATTTGGCCAAGTATGCAGATGACAGTGACATTAAAGCCAAAGCCAGTCGCTATGTTGGTCTACTAACGCCAGTATCAAAAGCATTTTTGAGTGATCGTGGCTTAGATGCTGCAATCATGGCGCAACAAGTATTTGGTGGCCATGGTTATATTCGCGAAACAGGTATTGAGCAGCTGGTACGTGATACCCGTATTGCCCAGATCTATGAGGGCACTAACGGTATTCAGGCAATTGATTTCCTAGGTCGTAAAGTGACAGGTGATAATGTAGCGGCGCTGAATGAGTTTGTTGCTGAGCAAGTCGATAATATTAATGGTTACAGCCATGTCACAGACAGTGACAAAGCAAAAGTGTTAGCTTTACTGGAAAACTTAATTCAGGTCGCTAACCATGTGAACGATAACAAGCTGAAACAACCGGGTTTAATTAACTCTTGTGCAGTCGACTTCTTAGATGCGTTTGGTTACACCCTTTATGGTTGTTTCTGGTTAGCCATGGTAGATGCGGCGAATGATCATGAAGACGCCAGCTTCACCTTGCAAAAAACACAGTTGAGCCGTTTCTATTTTGATAAGTTACTGGCTAAAGCTGACTTCCACTTATCTCAAGTGAAGTTAGGTGATGAGTCAATCATGCAGATGGATGCTAACTTGTTCTAAATTTCGGATACTGATCCTTTGATAATAAAACGCCACTTTAAAAAGTGGCGTTTTTATTGAGGCGAAAGTGAGTCTTTAGCCTTGTTCCAGCATTGATTGCAATAGCAGTACGTTAAAGGGTTTTATTTCCGCTTTTTTAACGGCTGGGCTATAACCGTTTTCAAGTATCACAAACGCTTGAGTTAACTTACCGTCTTGTTTGATAAATCCCGCTAAATTCGACACCCCTTGCATGGAGCCTGTTTTAGCTAACACCCTGTTTTTTAACGGTTCTTGTCTGTAACCACTGCGATATTGCAACGTTCCGGTTTTCCCCGCGATTGGCAGACTGTCAATTAGGTAATGTAATTCAGGCTTTTTATCTATCAATAACAATACGTCCATTAATTGCTTAGCACTGATCAAGTTGTAGCGTGATAAACCAGATCCATCGATAATATTTGCCGTGCTAAGATCAACGCCTAATTTACTGAGTATCGTTTGCATCGCTAGGCTACCATTGGTAAACGATCCCTCTACACCGTATTCATATTGGCCTAGACGCTTCAATAAGCTATCTGCAATCAAATTATCGGACTTGAGCAACATGGTATCTAAAAGCACAGAAAGGGGCTTAGATTGATGTTCAGCAATCAGCAGGGTGTTTGAGGGTCTTTTACTGGTTAGTAATACTTCGCCCTTTAGCGAAATGCCATTGTTGTTAAGCAGCCTTTGCATCGTTTGCTGGGCGTAATTTGCCGGGTCCGATACAGCAATAGCAAGTTTAAGTGGTTTGTTGCCTGCAAAGCAGCCAGATAATAGGTAGTGGTTATTAGGCTGACGTTTTAGCTCAAGTTCGCAAAAAGCTTTATCACCGACTTTGTCGAAAATGGCGCTGTTATTAACGACAATAGGCTCAAATTGACTGATGCTAAATTCACTGCGCTCGTCTGCTAGTGTAGGCGAGAGCGTTGCCTTTACGCAGTTTTGGTTAACAATATAGCGTGATACTGGCGCGGCGTAACAAATCCCGAGGTCATCCCAGACCCAACCTGGCGCTTGTAGGGTTTCTTGCTGATCGCCAACTAAATACAAATTACCATCGATATGCTTTAAGCCTCTTTGTTTAAGCTGCTTTAGCAGTGAGTTTAGATGCTGACTGGTTAATGTTGGATCGCCATCAAAACGGATAAATACATCGCCTTCAATACGTTGGTTATTGACGCCGACATAAGCATCTATTTGTGTATTAAAGGTAAAATCTTTGCCAAGCGCTGTGCTAGCTGCGACAGCGGTTAATAGCTTCATGGTACTTGCTGGCACAAACAACTGCTCTGCATTGTGGGCGAGCGTGAGCTTTGAGTCGTCAAGAGGCGAAACAATTGCTGCAGTTTGCGATGTTTTGGGCTCTATAAGCTTAACCAGGTTATCTAAGTAATCATTTGCCAGCACAGGGGCGGGCGTTAACAAGAATGAGAGGGTTGTGGTGATTGCGGCAATATTGAAACGAATGCTCAAAAGCGTGTCCTTGTTTTATTGCTGATTTAAGTGGCTACTTTTAACCTATGGTCAAAAATGGAAACAATGGCTGATATTTAGTTGGACTACTTTGCTGCACTGTCAGATTAACCGTAAGTTGACGTAACTTAGTAGCGTCAAAGCCTAAATATAGCTTTGTTATAGGCTTGTTCTGCCCACTAAGTTAACCATTTACCTATTCAATTTGAACTTAAAATAACTAGAACCTCATAACTAAGAGCGCGGTTTACAATCTTTTATCGCACTCTGAAAGGGCCTAACGTTCTATGAGCTTAATCTCTAGGATCGTTAGAATCGTCTTTTTCCATTAAACGATAAAGACGCAAAGTCACAAATAAAACCAATCCAAAAAATAACGGTACAACAAAAATGCCTAACTGGGCTTTAAAATGAAAGATAGCCCAAGCGCCAAATAATACAGCAGCAAGTGTTAACAGAATTTTTAAATTCATTAAAGAGTCTCATGGACGCTAAGATAATCGCTTATATTAGCAAACTCCCGTAGCAAGTTCTGTGTTTGGCGCAGTAAACTCTTAGGGCTAGATCACAAAAATTGCAGCAGTTTTAGGGCGGCGGATATGACTAAATAAATGGCTAACAGCGCAAGAAGCCAGCTAAATCGAGCGCTAGAGAGCGTTATTGATAGAAAAGCCTTGCCCAAAGGCGGTTAAATCGGTAATTTCTATGCCCTTATCTAGGAGGATCTTTAATGCCACATATAAGAGTTAGCGGATTACCAGAAATGGCAGTCGCAACACTGAGTAACAATTTACTCGAGGCATTAGCCGACATCTGTCAGGCAAAAGCGGACTCTTTCATACTCGACTCAATTCAAAGTAGCAATTATCGTCACGGCATAAAAGCTAACGACATTGCCCAAGTCGAAGTACTGTGGTTTCCCAAAGATCCCGAAACACACCATCGTGCAGAAAAGGCTATTCGTGAAGCCATATTAGCGGCTTATCCGATCGCTAAACATGTGATTGTCATGTTTAGGCAGCTAGAGCCAAGCACATATTATAAAGATGGTCAGCACTATTAAGGAGAGAGCCTTGCTGAGTAAGCTAGGTGGCATACCGCTACAACCAGATTCGCTTTCATGGCTGTTAACGCCAAAAGCGCTAAAAGCTGAATTGTTATCTCGAATTGCAAATGCAACGCATTCTGTTTATATCGCAGCACTTTATTTAGAAGATGATGAAGCCGGTAGAGAAGTACTGGCGGCGTTAATTGCTGCAAAACAGCTAAACCCGCAACTAGACGTAAAAGTACTGGTTGATTTTCATCGTGCACGTCGCGGCCTAATCGGTCACAAAGGCGATAGCGGTAATTACTTTATGTATCGTAAAGTTAATCAAGCTGCTGAGCACAAAATAGACATCTTAGGTGTGCCAGTTAAGTCCCGTGAATTTATGGGCGTGTTGCACCTTAAAGGTTTCGTTATTGATGACACCGTTATTTTCAGTGGCGCCAGTATTAATAATATTTACCTACACCAAGACGAAAAGTATCGATTTGACCGTTATCACATGCTCGAGTCGGCAGAATTGGCTCGCAGTATGCGAGAGATGATCCAGACCTATATTGCCAGTGATATTGCGGTGAGTTCGTTAACTCAGCCAAAAGAAACTGAGCAGTTACCGTCTAAAGCAGAGGTCAGTAGCCTTAAGCACCGATTATCTAAAGCTGAGTATCAATACAGCCAAACCAAAATCGGTAATCGTGTTACGCCACTTGTCGGCTTGGGTCGTAAGAAGAACAAGTTAAACAAGGTGATTGTTGCACTGGTTGAAGAGTCTGAAGACGCGCTGTTCATCTGCACGCCTTACTTTAATCCACCTTACATTTTAGTAAGAGCATTAGCGAAACACCTCCGTAAAGGCAAAAGAATCGATATTGTTGTAGGTGATAAAACCTCTAATGATTTCTATATTCCGCCTGAAGAAGAGTTTTCAACCATTGGTGCCTTGCCATATATGTATGAGCAATCACTGCGAAAATTTGCCAAGCGTCAGCAGTGGGCTATTGAAAACGGTCAGTTAAATATTCACCTTTGGAAAGATGGTCGCAACAGTTTCCATCTAAAAGGGATCAGCGCAGACAGCAAGCGTCATCTTATTACCGGCAGTAACCTAAACCCAAGAGCCTGGGCATTGGATTTAGAAAATGGTTTATTGCTGCAAGACGAAAGCGAGTGTTGGAAAGAAAAGTTTGAACAAGAGCAAGCACATATTCTTGAGCATACAGAGCGTCTGTTCCATTACAGCCAAATAGAGACCTTGCAGAATTACCCCGCACCAGTGCGCAAAATTATGAAGCGTATTAAACGCCTAAAAGCAGACTTTTTGCTAAGGCGTATACTGTAAGCGTGTATTACTGACCCAATAAAGCCTGCCTTAGTGTAGGCTTTTTGTTTGTTAGGCAACTATTCAGCTGACTTTAGACTGTGGCTTACTATGAGTAATGCTAATCAGTAAAAGCTCGGCTTAGTTATTTTAAAATTGCATGCCGTCAATTGGTTGGGTGCAATCGTTATCAAGTTCAATTAGGTTTCGCGCAGATGAATTCGCCAAAGCACGCTGTACATCATTTATACGACTATAGAAAAGCTATCTCGTCTCGTCCTTTTACGGCCCGAGGCAAAAATGTTGTGCGTTGCCAACTCTGTTTACTCGCTGAGCACTTATGTACCTGTCATCAACGTCAAGCTGTTAATAGTCAGTTGGCTTTTATGTTGATCATGTATGACGATGAAGTGCTAAAGCCGAGTAACAGCGGTCGTTTGATTGCCGATGTTATCCCTGACACCCATGCGTTTATTTGGTCGCGTAATGATCCTAATCGAAAAATGCTGTCGATTATCAATGATCCAAGGTATCAACCTTTTGTGATTTTCCCCGGCGAATATGCCGTAGAGGGGCAAAGGGTAGTTAGCCAAGTGACAGCTAGCGAGTGTGGAACTGGGCGCACGCCGCTGTTTATTTTACTTGATGGTAGTTGGCGTGAAGCCATTAAGATGTTTAGAAAGAGCGAATATTTACACCATCTGCCGCTATTTTCATTTTCGCCAGAAACGACCGCCAGTTACGCATTAAGAAAAGGCGCCCGTGACTTTCAGCTTGGTACGGCTGAAGTCGCAAGCTTAGCGATAGCTGCGGCAGGTGAAGCTAGCAATGGTGCGGTACTTGAAGCTTGGTTTGCGCTATTTGTCGAGTCATCTCTACATGGTCGAAGTCGTAATAATCGCGACCCTGAGAATATAACAAGATTAGCGGCGCAATTTGAGCAAACACTGCTGCAAGCGACTAAAGCTAAATAAAACTAAATAAGTTAAATAAAGCTAAATAACCCCTAGTTTGCATTAGCCAAACCAGTATTTCACAGTTGAACCAACTCCTATCTCGCAAGTTGTTGAGTTTGTAATTATACCAATTGCATTAATAATCTGTTCATTCAGTGGGAGTTCAAAGCACTGAAGGCAAGCTGGGAACTAGAAGCTAATAGTTATTCTATATCGAGAGTTTCTGGCGCAGCATGCAGTGCTTTGAAACCCACCCAGAGGGAAGCGCTCAAGCATTCCACTTCTGCTTTGCATGGCCTCACAAGGGAATAACCATTCTGTCGTCCATGCGCCTTGAATTGAAAAGCTTGAGCGCTTCTGAATTGATTAAATTACTAATGCAATTGGTATTATTTACGCTAAGATGGTTACAGGCTTACAATTAGATTTAAATGTTAAGGAGTGCAATGCTGCAACGGAATGTAGGCGTCTCTTGGGGCGAATTAAATCTACTCAATCACTCTTCAGGGGCTAAAAATAGTCGTCATGACTCGAGACCTTCTCGCCAATGCACTCTTGCTGCCAGATTACTGGTTGCATTAGCTGCTGCGCCTTTGCTTAACCTGTTGTTAATTACAGCGCCCTTAATAGCGGCCGCCTTAATAACAGTGTCCTTGATTAATGGCTCTGTCGATGACGCGAGCTTAGCGACAAACCTTTATCACTTTAACCAAACGCAAAGTGCTGACAGTCAGCAAGAGATGAGCCAATCTCAATCAGTCACAAGTTTGTTTACGCATCTCACTGTAACCCCAGCAGCTCAGCATACTGGACCCGTAGCCCTTTATGCGAGAAAAAGCCGTTATAAAAGAGGGCTAGTGTGTAAAGATAAAGGTTGGGAGTTTTGCGCTACCTGGGCAACAAGCGGGCGCGCGCCCGGCAGTCGAATAGCTTAAATGGCAATCAATGTTTGTTAACTGATATTTTTACCCATTAAAAAAGCAAGCTCAGCGACGTTACTCACGTCCATTTTCTGCATTACTTTTTGTCTGTGTAGCTCTAACGTACGCTGAGCGACATTTAACTCGGCTGCAATCACTTTATTAAGCTTACCTTCTAATACTTTCTCCATCACTTCATGCTCTCGAGGCGTTAAGGTATCAAGCTTTGCAGTCAAAGCCTGTTTAGCGACTGAGCGCTGCATATTTTGTTCGCTAATAGAGGCTGCCTTCTCGAGCAAGATAGCCAGTTTATCGCCATCAACAGGCTTTTCGAGAAAGTCGAGCGCGCCTTTTTGAATCGCTTGTACCGCCATAGCAATATTACCGTGGCCACTAAGCATAATAACGGCGATAGGGCTGTTTGCCTGCACCATATGCGATAGCAGTGCACTGCCATCCATACCAGGCATTTGTACATCTAAGATAGCAATAGCGCTTTGCTGCAAATCGACCGATTTTAAAAAATCGTCGGCAGACAAAAAACCTTGAGGCTGATGACCCAGCCCATTTAGCATCCAGCTTAATGAGTCTAAAACATCCTGATCATCATCAACCAAATAGAGATTACTCATGTGTTTGCTCCTTAAGTGGCAAAACAATACTAATGGTTAGCCCGGCAGACTGAGTATTTTCAGCGTTGACTTGGGGCTCTATGTTATTCATCGCTTTTATCTCGCCGTGGTGCTCTTCAATAATTCTTTTACAAATTATCATTCCTAACCCTAAACCATGCTCTTTGGAGGTTTCAAAAGGGAAAAATAATCGCTCCAGAGCCGCTTCACTCAAACCGCTACCGCTGTCTGTAAAATCAATTTGCACTTGGTTATGTTTCATCTTCAGGGTGATGGCAAGACTAGGCTCAGCGCATTTTTCCATGGCATCCAGCGCATTGCGGATAATATTGACAAAAACTTGTTGTAATAAACTCGCATCGGCAGTTAGCTGAATTTCCTCAGTGGTTACAACCGGCGTTAGGTGCATTCGTTGAAACTCCGCTGACATTAAGCTCAAGGTCTCATCTAAAATTTGATTCAGGCTGCATAGCGTCATTACGCTGGGTTGCTGACAAAAGTATCTAAAGCGCTTAATGGTTGATTGCGCTCTATCAACTTGTTGTAGGGCCTTCGTCATCGCTTCCTTAAGCTCGCTTTGGTTGTCAGATAAGCGATAGATACACCCTTGAGTCAGGTAACGAATGCCTGCTAGAGGCTGGTTTAACTCATGGGCGATCCCGGATGCCATTTCGCCGGTCAGTAATACTCTCTGAGCACGATAAAATTGTTTGGTTTGCTCTAATAAGGCTTGCTCGGTTTGTTTGTGTTGCGCAATTTCGGCTTGCAAGTCGCGCGTGCGCAGCACCACTAATCGCTTTACCCTTAAATGATGGATAAAGCCTAAAAGTAATATCAGCGCAATGGCGATACCTACGGGGAGGGCACTCTTAAATATAGAGGTCCAATTGGTCACAAAAGGCCATTGCTGCAACTGTTTCAGTAGTTTGAATACCTCGCTGTCGTTAACCGTTGCTGACCAGGTTTGATAGCGCCCGGTAATTGCAGCATTTGATGCAGGCTCAATCGATAACAGTGAACGTATCACTTCAGTTGCTAGCTGGTGGTCAGTTTTACCCAATTTTGACAAGGAATAGTATGGGTACAATTGGCTTGAACTCTGACATTTAAAACCTGAGTTCGGCTGAGTCAGTACAACTTGCAAGCTGCCCTTTGGGATATTGCCTGCAGCAACTGCATTTTCAAGGACACAGGTGGGTAAAATGGCAATGTCAGCCGTACCATCTAACACTTGTTGCAATAATTTCTGTTGTGGAAAACCAGCAAACTTAAGGCTGTTAAAGTCTTTAAAGGGATTCAAGCCGTTTTGCGCCATCTCACCGGCATAGATTTGAAAACCACCAAATGCATTGGGATCACTCGACACCGCATTTAAAAACCTTAAATCATTAAAACTGCTGATCTCTGTGCCTTGGCGGGTAATAAGCGCTGAACCCACCGCTTCGGTAGGGTTGCTGTTATTTAATGGGATCAGCGTTAGTATGCTACTGGTGCCATAATCCTTTTTATAGCTGACAGCCGTAAGCGCATTAGTGATCAGAAAATCAAATTTTCCCAAAGATACATCGTGTTCGAGTTCACTAGGTGGCAATGCAACAAGTTCAAAAGATCGCTGAAGATCAAGCGCTAGCTGATCAATGGTTGGCTGCCAGCGTTGCTCGACCTTTTCAGGTTCAGTGAAAGCAAGTACACCGATTCGAATTGGTTGTTGCACGTCAGCATATGAATAACTGCAAGCTAACAAGCAAATGCTACTGACTATCTTAGGGAGTTTTCTAAACATGGTTATCTTCAAAAGCACATCGCTTATCTATTATGCGCTATTGTCGAAAAGCCTGTGATAAAACTCATAAGTAAATTGAGGTTTATCACAGTTTACTTATGTATGCGGAAAACCGTTAGATAAGCTAAGACGGGAATTAGTTATAATGATAAAGCAATATTTCAGCTTTTATTACCATCTTCTAGCACCACATTCTATTAATTATTCTACTTTGATTTTATGTCGAGGTGATTAACATGATTTGTAGGACTAAAATAATAAAAGTTACGTAATATAAATGCTATGAGATCTAGGCCAGGATTTTAATAATGACCTACACCATAATGACTATTTGGTATTCTATTCATGTTAAGGCAATTAAAGTCTATAATTATTGAAGCCTTTCGACTCAGTTTTATCTCCCGTATCGTTTAAAAACCAAACGGCCTCAAAGTCAGGGTTACTATCTGCATAAGCTAATGCTTCTTCTATTGGCATTAAAAATAACGCTGTCGAAATAATATCAGCATAAATCTGATTGTGCTGCATAACTAAAGTCGCGGAAACGCCAGTTGCTTTTGGTTTTAAAGTCTTCGGGTTAATAATATGATGATATTCTTTACCGTTAACACGGTAATAGCGCAAATAATTTCCACTTGAAACAACGGTTATATCTTGTCCGGTTATAACTTCATGATATAACCCTTCAAAATTCTGACATTGTGGTAGTTGGTTATTGTATTTTTTACATATTGGGTTTTCAATTGCAGTGGTGAAGCTTCGTCCTTCTGGGTGCACTCCATAATGTCGAATGTTACCACCGGCGTTGATCATAAAGTTATTAACGCCATCTTTTTTCAATTGCTGATAGACCATTTCTGCCATCCAACCCTTAGCAATACCACCAAGATCAATGCTCATACCGGGTTTAAGCTTGACTGTATTGAGCTCAGTATTAAGCGAAATATCTCGAATATTCGTTAAGCTAGCAACGCTGTTAAGTTCTGCATCTGATGGTATTTGGCATTTATCTTGCTCCTTTATCTCGCCTTTACATTGCGCGCGATAACCTCGCCAAAGATCGATTACCGGCGATAAGGCAATATTGAAGTAGCCATTGGTTTTATCATGCCACTCGATACTAGCAGCTAACAAATCGGTTAATTTTGGATCTATCTGATGGGTTTTATCAGGATTGTTATTGATGCTTTTTATATTAGTCACATGAGGATAAGTACTATAGTTGGATGCTAAATAGTGGTATTTTTGAACCATATTTAATGCATGGCAAAGTGCCTCTTCAGTATTATTACTGTCTCTATCATAAACATCGATACTAATGGATGTGCCAAAGTATTTTAAAGTCGTTAAATTAGTTTTTAATTGGTCGTGAGTGATAATCGCATTACCATCACAGCGATATGGCTCACCATTAGTTGCGACTTTTATGATGTTGAAATCTGGTGCGATAGGGAGGTTATTCTGCTCAGCTTTGACACAGCTTGTTATAGATAACAGTGTTAAAAAGGCAATTGATTTATTCATGTGGACTACTTGATTGTGCGGTGGATATATTATGAATAACACAGATTGAACTGAAATATTATTGACTCAACAGTTTAGTGTTACCTGGATCAAATTAATCATATTGCATGTATTCAATTGCGGTTTTCCGCAATTGTTAGTTAATTTAAAACTCTTATTCTTGCCCTCAACGATATAACTCTTGAAGGCATTCACAATGAAAAGCTTAACATTATTCAAAAAATCATTACTTAGCACCGCAGTATTAGTGGGCACCATGACCTTAGTGGGTTGTGCAAGTTCAGTACCTGCAGGTAAGTACGCAGATGGTATCCATGACGTATCAGCTAAAGGTAAGAAAAGTGTCATTACGCTAACAGTTGAAGTCAAAAATGGTCATATCGTTGACGTTAAGACTAAGTCACACAAAGAAACCGAATCACTCTACTTAAATGCTGAGCGACTGCTATCTAAGGTGCTAGCGAACAACGGTCATGAAGGTATTGATGCAGTATCTGGTGCAACTTACTCATCAAATGGCATTTTAGAAGCGATTAATAGTTTGCCACGCGCAGACGGTAGCAAGCCTGAGTTTGTAGCTGTAGGCGCAAAAGATGATTCTGCAGGTGAAGATTTTAAGCTTAAGTGGTCTATTCAGCCACAACTTGGCTTGCTAAAGGGTGATTATTATTACCAAGAAGCGCGTTTCCGCCAAGGCCACATGGGTAGCGTAGCGATTGTTACCGAGCTAAATAACGCCAATAACGTTATTTTTGCTGAATTTAATGAAAGTGGTCGCCCTAATTATTACACCCGTTTATACCAAGGCGTGCCTAAGCGTATGTCTGAGTACAACTTCTCTATGGGTAAGAAAAAAGGTACAGCGTGGGTGCAGTCAGCTTTGACCATGGAAAAGTTAATGGTTGAACAAGATAAATTAACTTTTGAGCTTAATCCTGATTTCGACCCAACTCTTGGCAATAAATTAAAAGAACCAAACCGCTTGAAGTATGCCGGTATCGATGTCGTTGCGGGCGCATCTAACAGTATCCAACAGTCTATGGTGCCGTTAACGGCAAAGATCCACGCACAAATCAATGGCGAGGGTACCCATGAGCGTTTTTATCAACATGCTGAAAAGCTAGTTGATGCTAAAGGTAACTGGACGGGTGTGACTGCAATGCTACGTATCGTCGTCGATAGCCAAACTAAGCAAATTACTAAAGCTCATTACGACGAAATCTTTGCAGATGAAAAAGTACAGATAAAAGATGCGTCACAGAAGAAATTCTATCGTCAATCTAAGTATGAATCTATCAACTACGTAGAGCCTGCTCGCATTGGCTTTAACGTGATGATCGATGCCCTAAATGGCCACTTACAGCAAGGCGGCTCTTTATTCCTAATCGACGACCTTCCAGCTACTGGTGACACAGGTAGCTATGCCGCTACTGGTTTTACTAAGCGCTCAAATGCTTGGGATAACTACTTAGCGCAAGCCGAAATTTTATACACGCAAATGCGCCAAGACGGCGTGATTGTTAAACACAGTAAATAATCCTGTTGTTTGTGACGGTGCCTGCGAATACAGGCACCGCAGTTAAAAATTTATAATTAGATTAAGAGACAAAACTATGAAAACAGTAAAATTAACCTTAATTGCAGCAGCGGTACTTGCTTCTCCTAGTGTTATGGCTGACGCGTATGATTTTTATGGTCGCATCGACTACTCAGTAACCCATTCTGATAGTGGCAGTGCAACCCATAGCGGTAAAAGCGGCACGATTCTAGAGAACAACTGGAGCCGCTTAGGTGTAAAGGGCAATGCAGCCATAAATGAAGATTTCACCGTATTTTACCAAATTGAAGTGGGTGTGAATGGCGCTAGCGAAGGCAAGAACAACAATCCTTTTTCTGCACGCCCAACTTACCTAGGGATAAAGCACTCGAGTGCTGGTCAACTTGCGGCAGGTCGTATCGATCCAGTATTTAAGATGGCCAAAGGCACATCTGATGCAATGGATATGTACTCGATGAAGCACGATCGCTTATTTGCTGGTGATAAGCGCTGGGGCGATTCACTTGAGTACAAAACGGTTAAATGGAACAAGCTACAGTTTGGTGCCAGCTATATCCTAGAAGACAACTATTATGCTGAAGATGACGTTCGCCGTGATAATGGCAATTACCAAGTCGCACTAACTTATGGTGATAAGCTATTTAAAACCGGTGATGTTTATTTAGCTGCAGCATACACAGATGGCGTTGAAGACATCAAAGGTGTGCGTTTGGTTGCGCAGTACAAATATAACAATTTAATGCTTGGTTCTATGTACCAAAGCTCTGAAGTTGTGAATCCTAATTTGGATAACTGGCAGCAACGTGATGGTGATGGCTTTATTGTTAGCGCTAAATATCAAATTGATAAGCTAACGCTAAAAGCGCAATACGGCCAAGATGATTCTGGTACGGGTAAGATTGCTGGCCGTGTATACGACAAGTTAGGCGCAGCAGCTACAGATGTACCAGAGGTATCACAATGGGCCTTAGGTGCTGAATATCGTCTATCTAAGTCGACGCGTGTGCATACTGAAATTGGTCAGTTTGATGTAAAACAATACTCTGATTTTGACGACACTATCGCGAGCATAGGTTTTAGAATCGATTTCTAAAGTCGAACTATTTAGTTAGTTGTTTAGCTATTTAAAGTAAATATTTGCTCCTAGAAAGTGTGCAAGGATGGGCACTTTCTATTCCACTTCTAAATCCTCTTTATACCCATATCCATATCCATATCCATATCCATATCCATACCGACAAGATAAGCTCACAACATGATTACTCTTGATTCAATCTAGTTCTTACCTTTAATGATTCCCTTTTAGTGCTCCAATTCTATTCCATCTGCAAATGGCACTGATTATTCTCAAGCGTTAAGTTTATAGAGTATTCAAATATTTTAAGATCAGGATTGTGCCATCACAAGCGATGAGAATCCTTAGTTTGTCGATTTTAGAAATTTACTTGCAGTGGTTGTTTCATTGCTTTATTAGCTGTTCTTTTCAAAGCCGATGCTGAAGATACAGTATATTTAAGCCTATCATTATTCACTTTTATGACTATAAATCCACTTTGGTTAAAAATATCGCGGGATTATATTTTTAAAAGCGACTAATTATGCAAACTATTGAATATCATTAAGTCCTTCGAAATGAACTCCGAAAATCTTAGCGAGTCAGTTTGCTGAGGGGTGTTTAAAAATGTGAATTATTTAAAAGTGTGGATTGGCCATGTAGTTAACCGACAGCTAGCAACTTGATACTGGATGGGCTACATGCATTTATGGGGGGTGCTTGCGTACAATCCATACTCACTCGCTCCTTTTTCTTTGCGCGTTAATATTTGAACACTATTTACTGAACACTATTTATTTTATTGAACACTATTATTTGAGCAATGTATTTCATTCAGCAAAGCACAGTCACAAACATCAGCGGCAATGCTCGTTGATAATCACAAACTGCGGTATCATGCACCTCCTGCAGTTTGTCTATGGTCCCAAGGTTAAATGAAAAATCCTGCCGATGATTTTATCGCTCCTCCATGTTTTGAAGAGATCACGATTCTTTATCAAGATGAGCATTTATTACTCATAAACAAGCCTTCAGGTTTATTGTCATTATCCGGTAAACATCCGGCAAATCTCGATTCAGTGCATCATCGTCTCGTGAAAGACTTTCCTGGTTGTTCGCTGGTGCACAGGTTAGATTTAGGCACTTCAGGCATCATGCTTATCGCGCTCAATAAAACGATTAATGCACTTTTGTGTAAGCAATTTAGTGAGCGTAATGTACTTAAGCGTTACACCGCTTTGTTAGCTGGCAGTGTTAATCAAAAACATGGTCGAATATCTGCTGCAATCGCTAAAGACAAGCCTAATTTCCCATTGATGAAAATATGCGAACTAGAGGGTAAGCCTGCCCATTCGTTATTTGAGGTTATTGGTAATGAAACGGTTTCAATCGCAACGGACAGCTTATCGGAAGTAGTTAACTTAGATTCTGCAGATAATCGTAATCAATTGGCATTAACACGAGTAGAGTTAACACCAGAAACAGGGCGTACTCATCAACTTAGAATTCACTGCCAATATATGGGGCACCCTATTATAGGTTGTGACTTATATGGCTCTCAGGCAACTTATCAATTGGCCCAAAGGTTGATGCTGCATGCCACCAGATTAGAGTTTGATCATCCTATTAGTGGCGTAAGAATTCATGGTTACAGTCCATGCCCATTTTGATGCTCAGTTATGAATCTTTATTTTAGCCTATTAGTCTAATTTCTAAGTCTAGTCTTTCATTTCAGTCTGGTGTTCTGTGTTCTGTGTTCTGTGTTCTGTGCGCTATTTAAGTTGGCTACTATAGCCATCTTGAATAGCAATACTGATTGTTATAAAACTTTGCTAGCCAAAAAGCTAAGAAATAGCTAATTCAATTGTCTATCTATTTAAAGCGCTATTTGAAGCGCATCCTTTACGGTATATATCTACAGCATTCTTCTGCTACTTAGTTTTACCTTGTTCATCAATTGTTACAACAACGGCGATGCCTAAATCAGTATACGCTGCCACTGCTGTTAATGTTTTGTTATCTTAAGCATCCATATCCTCTTTAGGTTTAAGTGTGTACTCATATCTGAAAACCACAAAGGACAAAGGATTAACCAGCGCTAGACTCATGTCTGGCTGCGGATTATACGGATCACAAGACAACAGGAAATCGATATGTATCGAATAGTCACCGCGACTCTCGTGTCGCTGACATGTGCTGCTAGCTATCAAGCACAGGCAAATGAATATGTACTCAGCAAAGTCGCAAAACCCATTTCTCAAAGCGTAGCAATGACTTTAGATCCTAATAAGGATGATTTTTTCGGTAACACTTCAATTAAGCTTGAAGTATTGAGCGCGACTCAACAGTTACAGCTTAACGGTGTGGCGTATTTACCGAGTAATATTCAATTAGCTGGTGCGAAAGACTGCAGCATGACATCTAAGCAATTAGATACGGGAATCGTATTATTTAATTGTGCTCATGAAATTACTCCAGGCCAATATACGTTGTCGATGGACTTTGAAGCGCCTTATAACAGGCAATCTGTAGGTCTCTACAAAACAATGGATGGCGGTTTACCGTATCTATTTACTCAGTTTGAAATGAGTGATGCTCGTCGCGCGTTTCCTGTTTTTGATGAGCCGGAATATAAAATCCCATTTCAAGTAACGATCACGGCGCCTAAAACAGACAAGGTATATAGCAATACGCCAGAAACAAAAACCACGACTGCAGACAATATGACAACACATGTTTTTGCTGAAACGAAACCACTATCAAGTTATTTGGTGGCTTTCGCAGTCGGTCAGTTTGAAGAGATCCCTGTGTCTGGAATGAAAGTGCCGGGTAGAGTCATCACCACTAAAGGCAAAATAGAGCTAGCGCAATATGCAGCGAAACAGATGCCAATTGTATTAAGTGCGCTTGAGGAGTACTTCGGTGTGGATTACCCCTATGCCAAACTTGATACCGTGGCTGTACCTGAGTTTCCATTTGGTGCGATGGAAAATGCCGGTTTAATTACTTATAGAGAAGATATTCTCCTTCTCGATGAAGCTACAGCTAGCCAAAACAGTAAAGAGCGTGCGGTATCAATTATTGGTCATGAGCTTGCTCATCAATGGTACGGTAATTTAGTGACAATGCAGTGGTGGAATGACCTATGGTTGAACGAAGCCTTTGCAAGTTGGATGGCGGCAAAAGTCACCCATCAAACGCACCCGGAATTTGAATCTAACCTATCATTGTCAAAGAACTATGTGATGGCATTAGATTCTAGAGTATCAACTAAGCCTATTCGTAAACCGATTAAAACAGAAGCCGACATCATGGATGGTCTTGGACTTGCCTATAACAAAGGTGAAGCGGTACTTGATATGGTTGAAAATTATATTGGCGTCGATGCTTTTAATAAAGGTATTCGCCAATATATAAAAGATCATGCATATAAAAATACCGAAGCAGATGATCTATGGAACGCGCTAAGCAAGGCGTCAGGTAAAGATGTCGGAAAAGTGTTAAGTACCTTTATCGAACAATCTTCTTATCCTCTGGTTAATGTGTCTGTTGATGGTAAACGACTCACCTTAAACCAAAAGCGTTTTGTTACTGCTGGTACAGATGCGCCAGCGCAGCGTTGGACTGTACCCGTTTCAATTAAGTACGGTAAAGGTAATACAGTAGAGCAAACAACAGTATTACTAGAGAAGGACAGCCAAACTTTCGAACTTGCTTTCGCACCAGAATGGGTTTATCCCGATGCCGATGCGATGGGTTATTACCGCTGGTTACTAGATGAAGTTCAAATGACTCAGCTGCTTAACAACGCAAAATCAAAGCTATCAGTGCGTGAAAGAAAAGCGTTAGTTTTAGCGGCTGATGCCTTATTAGATGCAGGCTTGGTAAGTGGCGGTGAGTTATTAAATATTCTGGGCGAGTTTATTGATGATCCGCATCCCGAGGTTGTTTCAACTGCGCTGGGTTACTTACAATCACAAAAGGGTACGTTTATCGATGAAAGTAATCAGCAAAAATGGGCGAAATTTATCGCAGCCCGTGCTCAGGTTGCTATCGATAAGTATGGACTAGAAGTTAAGCCTGGCGAAAACACTGCTGTTAGCAAGTTAAGGCCTACACTAGTTCAGTTACTGGCATTTGAAGCCGAAGATAGAGCAACGATAGTGACAGCGACAAAAGAAGCGAAAAGCTATTTATCTGGAAGCGATAAGGTTGATCCCTATTTAATTGGGACTCATTTGACGATTGCTATCTACAATGGCGATAGTAGTTTACTCGATCAAGCTAAACGGGTTTTTGAAACCACCAAAGATCCATTGAAACGTACTCGTTTAATGATGGCACTCGGTTATGCGCCTACGAAGGAGTTACAGTCTGATATTCTGGCCTACACGCTAACGGATAACATAAAAGCACCGGATCTACGTTATATCTTAGCAGGCCAAGACTATAGCAAAGAACGCAAACAACGCTTCAGAAATTGGGTTTATGCTAACTATGCGGAAATTAAAGATAAGCTTCCGCCATTTGCTGTTGCCAATATTCCTTACTACACAGGTTCTGGTTGTGAGGCTGATGCATTGATTAAAACAGAAAATTTCTTTAAGTCTAAGTTAGCAACCACACCCGAGTATGGCCGCACCTTGGCTAAACTTGAAGAAAGCGTTAATAACTGTGTCGCATTGAAGCAAAGAGAGCAGGCAAGTGTAGAAGCTTATCTGAATAGATTATGATCAGATAGCCCCTAATTAAATAGATTCATGCGCTAACTTAATCTATTTAAACTCAACGAGTAATAAAAAGGCCTGTATTATAGCAGGCCTTTTTTTATGTCGAGCTTTACCAAATATAATTTTCGTGTTGATTTCACATGCGCAAGATACCTATTATTAATGGTAGAACTCATCAATAGAAAGCATTTAAGCATTTAAGTGTTTAAGTGTTTAAGTGTTTAAGTGTTTAAGTGTTAAAAAATTAATGGTTTTAGAATATAAAGACCTTAAATTAGCTTAACGACGATGATTTAACAGTCGATTTGAAAGCTGGTTTTATAGCAGTTTGTATAGATTGTGGGAAACACAACTCCTAACGGGTATCTAGTTTGCGAGCAGTTGTAAGTTACTGTTTAATAGGGTTAATATTGCTGTTTAGATACTTGTTATCTTGATGCTATGATACTTAATGGAGCGCCTACTTCTCCAAATACTGTATCATTTATATCTATTTCAAAGTGACTTTATAAATTTTTATACTTATTTAATATGGAGGGTTTTACAACAAAGTCACTAATAGTGAAATAGGCATATATTATAAATAGTTAAGGAAAGTTATCACAAGGTTGTAAATATAGGTTTTTTAAATCAGTTATCGAAAGTGTTAAATAGGAATAGATTTATGTCAATAAAGGGCAAGGAAGAACTATTTAAGCCGCATAGGTAGTTAACAATCTAAAAAATAACAATAACTAATTTGTTTTTATAGCTTATCTTTTAGCGCTGATTTTGTTATGACTTTTGATGACATAACTTTTAGAGCTTATAATCATTTCCTGACGATTTAATTTTATTCGTGATTAACATAAATTTAAAGCATTTAAGTCATGTTAAAACTTAGAATAATTATCATAAATTTCCAGCCAATTTATAAACACAAAATTTTCATGTTTAAACTCTTGTTACTCTGAATGTTTGCGCTACCGTAAATTGAATTATTATAAAATGGCTAAGCGAAAACTAAACATAAGCATGTCGCTAAGATTAAAACTCTAGTCTTTAGGTTTCAAGTAGTGGCGAAGAGAACGGGGATCGGTATGACCGGTTCTGCCCATAATGTACAAGTGGTCTTTATCATTTTCATGCAGCTGAGTCACACAACCACTGCGTAAACTATGGGCACCGTAAAACTTAGAGTTAAGTCCGGCTTTATCGCAATACTTTTTGATCATTTGATAAATATCATCACCGCGTAGAAAACCTTTACCCACTTTCGGTTTTAGCAACTGATAATCTCTTAGGCTATTACCATCACGGCTCAATGACCTGAAAAGGTGACCTTGCTTGATCCCTGTGGTATCGATCCACTGCTTTACAATTTCATAGGCTGAAAAAGTTTCGTCTTTTGGGAGATCTTTCCATTCCCTTTGCCCTTGCTGATTGCTTTTGGAGTAGGGCAGTCTGACTTTTAATTTATCCCTTAAAAAACTTAAGTGTTCTACTTTTACCTCTGCTAATTCTGAACGGCGAAATCCGCCTTGCATACCAAGTTGTAAAATAGCTTTATCTCTTAGGCGGGTGAGTTGCTGTGGTTGCTGATCGATGACCGACAACAACATTTCTAATTCATCATAAGTGATAGGTTGCTGATCATAGTCAGAGATCTGACGATATTGATTTCGCATTAAGCCGCGCATCACTCGAACAACTAAAGGGTGCTCAGTTGGAGAATGATATCCGGCTTGAATATGAAAGAATCGAATCGCTGCTAAACGGGAATTGATTGTTTGTTTAGACAGCTGGTGGCCACTTTTTTCTTGATACAATTCTTTTTGATGACCGATAAAAGAAATGATACTTCTAGGGTCAGCAGGCAAGGGGCTTAAACCATGTTGCTCGCAGTAGGACTGAAATATTGAAAAACTAGAAGAATAGACTCTTTTAGTGTTTTCAGAGATCTCGTATTGGGTTTCTTCAGCTGCACTTTTATAGTCATCTAAAATTGAAACTGGTAGCTGTTGTTCTTGAAAGAACTTTTCATCGCTTGTCGAACCGGCCGAACCTCGGCTAAAAACCTGATTTTGGAAAGATGTTATAGCGGATTTCATCAGATTTTTGGCCTTTTAGCGAACTTTCATCACGAATAATAAACATACAAATTAGACTAGTTTGCCCCAGATCTACAGCTGACAGCAGTTTGATAACAGCATCTAGGCTTTTATCAATAAACTATGCTGGTGGATAAACAGTCAAAATCGAGCGTTATTCTACCTAAAATCGCTATTCCCTACCAGTGATAATCGTCATTATCACTGGTAGTGGTTGCTAAAAGTTGAAAGTACTCAGAGTTGTATGGTTTATATACAAGGGTGATGGTTAGAATGATTTAAATAGAAAAGGATCTCTATTTTTCAGGCTTGATGAGTTGGGAGAGTCACTTATTTTGACTGCTTTCTATTTGAAAGTAATGGGGGGATTATCATCAATCAGGTTGTCTATTAAAGTATGGCACAACCATACTAATATGGTAGTTATAACTTTTTTCCGTTAAAATGGTTAAGTTTTATTCGATTCAGGTTTGCTTAGCAGTTGGCTAATTTTAAATTTAATAGCAGCGTAACCCTAGATTAGCTAATACATAAAAGAGTGGTTACCCATACTAAAGGCGTGGTGACTTCTATCTTTTCAAAATCAAAAATAATCTTCGATAAGTTTCTTTATGTGCGGGCATATCGAATAATGGGTTATTAGTAGGAGTTCTAGATAGCGGATGTTTGATATTAGAAATTGAAAGTTAAGACAGGGAGAATAGTTTACAGAATAGCCAAGCGCATATTAAGTTTCCCCTATTGATTATCAACATAGATTAACTAAGTTAGCTATTTACTTAAAGCTAAATCAGTATTCACTACTTAATTAAATGTGAAATGATTAAATTTGCACTTATGCCTTATTTGATTAACATCTGATTTAAGTCGAGGTTCTGTTTGTGAGTAGGGGAGAGTAAGTCATCTTTTTCCATAATATTAACTAGGTTTATCGCAAAATTTATCATTTTATCCAAATGCTTAAACGGGTCAAATAATCTTAAATCATAGTAGATTTATGGTTTTAATATGGTTTAACCACTTTATTGGGTGATACTATCAATCGCCATCACTTTTCTAAAAAGTGCATACTTATAATAACTTATATAGTGCTGTTGAGCTTTCACATGCTAATATATGGTTATACCATTCTTATTTGAATCCACCAATTCATATAGCTAGGAACGATATTCATATGCCGGAACAAGTACTTGAAATCTGTAATTTATGGCAATATCACCAGTTAAAGCCTAAAGCAGGAAGAAGGCTTAAGCTACTAGAAATAGAAGAAATTGTTATTGCCTTGCCGTTGTTGTATCGATTGATCTCGTTATCAGAGTTCAGTAATAGAGCTGATTGGTTTGTTGATCTTGATATCGAACATCGTAACTCACTATATATTGAGTTAAGTGAAAGTCTATCTAAGTTAAATAAGCTACGAAAAACCAATGAAGATCTAAGTGTAGCTTTATCTATCAGCAATAAATTGTTAAATAGATATTTTAGTGATTATGGTTGGAGGATGGTTAGAAAAGAGCTTTCGCAAATAAAAAAACGGAAGAAAAAATCTCACATTGAAATAAGTAACGACTTAGTCAGTCGTCTTAAGGAGTATATGGCAAGTCATCAAATTGATACTTTTGACCAAGCGATTGATACTTTGTTAAGTGAGCAAGCAAGCTTTGCTCAACAAGAAATTGATAACTTATATTAACAAAATACTAAGTAAGCTTATTATAAAGTCGACGCAGTAAAAGTGTTTGGTTATTCGCTGCGTCGGTTTTATTTTAGCTTAGATAAGGCTTGTTGAGTCATCCTTTGACTGAATTTATTTCTTTTGTTGTGTGTTGGAGCCCAGCCAGCTAAAAATCTTTCAAAGTCTGCCCAGGACAAATCAACCAGATCGCTCCAGTCCTTAACTACTCTTTTTGCATCAATTTGTGGGTGGTATTGGTTAATCGCTTTCGTGAGTATACTGAAATAGTCATGCATTAAAAGTTCGAAATTATTCTCGAGAACTGACTCTGATAAACAACTCCCAAGAAAATAAATTACGTCTTTTACACCGATGCCATAACCTGTGTACTGGAAATCTACCGCAGCGACTTGAGTTAAACTATCGTTAAAACAAAAGTTAGCAAGCTTAGCATCGCCGTGGATAATTGTCTGATATTTACTATTATTCAATAGCTTATCTATTTTATATGCGGCAGATTTAAGAGGAGACTCCGGCGTTGCCTGTAGTTCATCTTTTCTTGTTGCCAAGTGCCAATAGCTACCAATACTCCAGAGATCATCTGTTTTAGCTTGGCTACTTGGTGATAAAAAAAGTGCATGAAAATGTGCTAACCAACTTAATACTACTTTTGATTCTAATGCAGATAATTGCTGCGCTCGTTTAGCATAGCCTTGTGCATCTAAGTCTGATAGTAACAGCAATGTTGCATTTTGATGACTTCCTGCGTAAATAACCTCTTTTGCAGAACAATACTCAGCTTCTAATTTAGGCACAGGGCATGATTTATTACACTTGCTAGCCCAGTTGCGATAAAAATTAACTTCTACCAGATATGAATCTAGCTTTCGTTTGTGAGACGTTTCATTTGCCCAACTTCTGGGATGACTTATTTTTTGTGGAGGTGAAATATGTTTTACAATGAGAGTCGAAATTTCTGTGTTGGTTGTTTGAGTATTTCGAGTAATTTCATATCGTGAAATATCGCCGTACCCGGACCAAAGTGATTGAATTGTTTCTTTTTTTACACAAGAGTCACATTGGAGTAATTGTTTGATAATGCTTTGAGTTTCAACTGTTTTAAGCTGCATTTTAAAACCTTTTCTTTGATTCAGTCAGCTAATAAGCAGGTTAGAGGTTGTATTATTCTTGACTAAGATCAATTGCTCTCGTGAGCTTAATTGTTGCAAAAATGGTTAGTTAATATAACGATACCACAAGGGGCGCATTTTACTGTTTACGTCAGTATTTTATGCACATCTATTTTCTATTGTCGAAAAAGTCGAAAGTATGTAATAAACAGTATCATCATAAGCTTAATTGAACACTCTGCAACTAAGTTATATGTATAAAGCATCTAAAATGTATGTTTATTAAATCAGAGCCTTAGCTGCTACATTTGGCAATGTTCTGCTGTATAGGTGAAGCCTTAGATTGGCCTTATAAATTCAGACAGAATATAAAGTTCAACCATTACTAATTGTAAACATCTGTTTACTCAGTATGAAACGTGTTTTTCAATAAATACTAATCTCTACTTTGGTTGGCTCATTATATACTAGGATATTCGCTACACTTGTAGCGGTAGAGTTACATTCTCTCATTTAGACTAGCGTGGTCGGCAGCATAATGTCTGTCTCGCTAAGAATTTCGATGTTCAGTTAAAGGAAGTCATTCACAAATGCATGTTTTTATTACCGGAGCGAATAGGGGGATTGGGTTAACCTTTGTTAAGCAATATTTAAATTTAGGTTGGAGAGTAACTGCTTGTTGTAGAGACCTTGAGACTGCTAACGAACTAGTAGCGCTAACAGCTCGCTACGAATCACTTACAACAGTTGAAATCGACTTAGAGAACCTTGATGAATTACAAGTGAATGATTTGGCTCTACCGACAGATTTAATAGATTTAGTGATTCACAACGCGGGATATTATGGCCCAAAGAAAGTCAGGTTTGAAAACATTGATTTATCTGAATGGAGAAAGGTTTTAGAAGTCAATACTTTAGCTCCATTATTGTTAAGTGAACTATTGTATCCAAAATTGAATATTACAGGTAATTGTGCTTTAGTCTTTATTTCATCTAAAGTTGGGAGTATGGCCGATAATACAAGTGGTGGTGGATACTATTATCGTTCTTCTAAAGCTGCGTTGAACTCGGTGGTCAAAAGTTTAGCGATTGATTTAACATCAGTTGGCGTAAAGTGTGTTGCATTACACCCTGGCTGGGTATTAACTGACATGGGGGGGCCTCATGCTCTTATTAGTACAGACACCTCAGTAGCGGGAATGATAAGCGTGATTGGCTCTTTGACCCAGCAACAAAGTGGTGCTTTTCTCGACTTTCAAGGAAAAAGCATCCCTTGGTAATTCTACTAATATGTATTTAGGTTTGGGTCAGAAGTTTGGGGATTTTGCACCATGCTGCTAAAAATACGCTTAATTTTTACGCTGTAGCCATTGGGTTTTGAGGTTTTAAGCGCTAGACTAAAAGAGATTTTAAGAGACACATCAGTCGTTTATGTGGTCAAAAAATGACGACGAAGGTCTCATTTTTCAGGATTTATCATCAAATCCTATTCGTTTGTGGAAAATAACTAAAAATTAGTTTGCATCTGCTGAAAAAAGGAGTACTTTCGCGCTCCTTAATTTAACTTAACTGGAAGAATTGTAATGAGCGACAATAAGTTTATTATCGGAAGTGAAGAGTGGTGTGCGTTCCCTGCTCTTGGTGTTCCTGCAATTAAAGCTAGAGTAGACTCTGGCGCCAGAACATCATCAATCCATGCTGTCAATATCCGTCCTTTTAAAAGAGAAGGGGAGCCATGGGTTTCATTTGAACTTCACCCGATACAAAACAGTCGCAAGATCATTCTTAAATGTGAAAGCAAGGTTGTTGATCGCCGTAGTGTTAAAAGCTCAAACGGTGAGTCTGAAAAGCGTTATGTGATTGCCTCTGTTATTCAATTAGGTGGTCATGCTTGGGAAGTTGAATTAACGCTAACCAATCGCGATAGCATGGGATACCGCATGCTGCTAGGTCGCGAAGCGATGAGCAATAAGACCTTGGTTGATCCATCAGAATCTTTCTGTTTAGGCGACCAAAACGACCTAGAAGTTGAAGCACTGTACGGTGTTAAAACTGCTAAAAAGAGTGGTCTAAAGATCGGCCTTCTTGCTAGTAACCCAGACTTATACAGTAACCAACGTATCATTGAAGCCGGCGAACAACGCGGTCATGAAATGGTATTTTTAAATATCAGCCAGTGTTATTTAAAGTTAGATGCGTCTTCACCAGAAGTTCATTACCGTGGTGGCACAGTTCTAAACGACGTGGATGCAGTTATTCCACGTATTAGACCTAGCATGACTTTTTACGGCTGTGCATTGACGCGTCACTTTGAAAGCTTGAACATTGAAGCGTTAAACACATCTGATGCGATCACTCGTTCAAGAGATAAGTTGTTCTCTTTACAGTTACTGCAAAAGAACAACCTTGATATTCCAACAAGTGGTTTTGCTAATTCACCTGTTGATACTAAAGACCTAATCGATATGGTTGGCGGCGCGCCACTTATCGTTAAGTTACTTGAAGGTACTCAAGGTAAAGGTGTTGTTCTTGCTGAAACAACAAAAGCGGCTGAAAGTGTAATTAACGCATTTAAATCGCTACGCGTTAACTTGCTGGTTCAGGAGTTCATTAAAGAAGCCCAAGGTAAAGACTTACGCTGTTTTGTGATTGACGGTAAAGTAGTTGCTTCAATTGAGCGTACAGCAGCTCCTGGAGAGTTTAGAGCTAACATCCATATGGGTGGCAGTGCATCTATCGTTTCTGTTAGCGCAGCAGAAAGACAATTAGCGATTAAAGCCGCTAAAACGATGGGCTTGCGTGTTGCTGGTGTAGATATTATTCGTTCTAGTCGTGGTCCATTATTACTAGAGATCAACTCATCTCCAGGACTAGAAGGCATCGAGTCTGCAACAGGCATTGATATCGCCGGTGCGATGATCGAATCAATCGAAAAGAAATTAGGTTGGAAAGCTGAAGAGTAATTCCTTTAGTTCACGCTAGCCATAACGCCATACTTTGTTTTTCAAAGTATGGCGTTTTTTCTGCAGTACAAACATCAAATCCATATCTTCTTTCTAAATCTACTTCTATATTGTCCTGGCGACGTTATCATTTTTACTCACATCTGGCTTTGTGCTATTTTTATATGCTGTTTCTATTTAATCGGTGGGGCAATGAAGACGAACGTTGATAAGATGTTAGTTAAGCATAACCAACTCATCCATACAGAAGACGCAAAAGTTTGCTCGCATACACAAAGAGTTAAAGATGATTGGGTGTTACATACAGTTATGATTGAAAGCTGTGATACACCTTTTACCTTCAAACGCACTAAAAAATATAAAAGCCTATCCGGAGCTAGAGTCAATATGACTTATTATTCTGATAAACAAGGCGTTGCAGGCTTTGAAATTGATATTTTTAAAGTCGTCAGAATAAAAAGAAGCTAGTTATGAATCTTCTAAGGGGCGATCTCACCTAGTATAAACAGCTTATAAAGGAAATATTACTCATACCTTCGGCGGAAGTCGCTAGAGATTGTTTGCATAATCTCGTATTTTTGTCATGAGAGTGGTAGTCTGAGGCGTTTTACGAATTTACAAAGGATCTGTTTTTCGTGGTAACTAGCAGCGAAGATCGACACACATATAGATACTCAAACAACGCCTCCTGCCTCTTTGGTTTATTCTTAGCTTCAATGTCATTGTTTTTAGGATTGATAAGCAAACCAGCATCTGCAGATGCTATAATTCCAGATCAAGATATTCATCATGCCGCTACCTTGGTTGTGGCTAATTCCAAAGCTTGGAAGCCTTTTTCATACATAGATAAGTCCGGTGAACCCAAGGGGCTATTAGTTGATTTGTGGAAAGAGTTTGGTCGGGTTAACAACATAAATGTCGCTTTTAAATTAACCGACTGGAATAAATCTCTAGAGTTAGTTAGGCAAGGAAAAGCTGATGTGCATGCCGGCTTATTGTGGTCTTCTGAAAGGGCGCAATTTCTAGACTTCGGTAATAAACTAGCGAATTTAGATGGACAGCTTTTTTTAGAAAAAAAACTACTAAGCCAAAGTATTGACGACATTTTTAACAATGAACCGCTAGGGGTTGTTAAAGGTAGTTATGAAGATAGCTTCATTAGACATGAGTTTCCTCAGGCAACACTTATCGTTTTTGATAATAACCAAGAAATGCTCGACGCTGCACTAAGTCATAAAATCAATGGTTTTATTGCTGATTTCCAAATTGCAAATTTCTACTTATTTACTGCCAATGAACAAGGGGCGTTTTCCCCGGCAAAGCACCTTTACACAGAGTCTATGAGGCCTGCGGTGGCAAAAGGAAACTACGCACTATTGAGTTACGTAAAAGAAGGGTTTAGCAAACTTGATAAAGACACGCTAAATCGTATCCAGAGAAAATGGCTGCATGTAGAGACTGTTTACCCTAGCTACCTTTTACCTATAGTGATTTCGACCGCTGTTATTATCATTGTCCTTTATATCGTGCAGTTAAAGGTAACAGTCGCAAAAAGGACAAAAGCCTTAAATCTAGCTAACCAAGAACTTAAGCTCTTGGCGGCTCAAGACCCTCTTACCGGCATAAGTAATCGACGTTTTTTTACCGCTGCACTAGAAAGCCAAAACAGAAGCAGAGAGACAGGTATGACATTAATGCTGTTCGATATCGATAAGTTCAAATCGGTCAACGACTCATATGGGCATCATATAGGTGACCAAGCTCTGCAGGCCATTGTTAATGTTATTAGACCGAGATTATGTGAAAAGGCGGTATTTGGCAGAATTGGTGGCGAAGAGTTCAGTATATTTTTGACGAGTTTAAATAAGAGCCAAGCATTTGAGTTTGCAAATTTAATTCAAAGTTGCGTTGAAAAATCGCCTATCAAAACGGATATCGGAGAAATCAATATTACGATAAGTCTAGGGGCTATCTACACAGAAAGGCAAGACATCAGTTGCACAGATTTGATGACACAAGCAGACTTATTGATGTATCGGGCAAAAAATCAGGGCCGAAATTGCTCAGAGTATAAAGAGGTTTAGTTAAATAAAATAATAAAAAGCCCAGTAAAAACTGGGCTTTAAAAGTAAATTACGATTTGTAATTACTTTGCGTTCATTAGTGCAACGGCATTGTCTAACATGCGGTTACTGAAGCCCCATTCGTTATCATACCAAGCCATAACCTTAACAAGACGACCGTTAACACGTGTTTGTGTAGCGTCGAAGTTTGAAGAGTAGGCGTTATGGTTAAAGTCGATAGAAACCAAAGGCTCATGGTTTACCGCTAACACTTCGCTTAACGGTGCTACAGATGCAGCCTTTTCAATGATGGCATTGATCTCTTCAACTGTTGTATCGCGAGCAGCAACAAAAGATAAGTCGACTAAAGACACGTTCACTGTAGGTACACGCACTGCTAAACCGTCAAACTTACCAGCAAGCTCAGGAACCACAAGACCAACTGCTGCAGCAGCACCAGTTTGTGTAGGGATCATAGACATTGCTGCAGCACGAGCACGGCGTAAATCAGTATGGTAAACATCAGACAAACGCTGATCGTTGGTATAAGCGTGAATCGTGGTCATTAGACCTGATTCGATACCAATTTCGTCATTTAACGGCTTAGCAAATGGTGCTAAACAGTTAGTTGTACATGATGCATTAGAAATAACAGTCATGTCGCTAGTGATAAGGTCGTTGTTAACACCGTAAACAACAGTAGCATCAACATTTTTACCTGGAGCAGAAATGATAACTTTCTTTGCTCCAGCGTCTAAGTGTGACTGTACAGATTCTTTTGAAGTGAAAATACCGGTACATTCAAATACGATATCGACTTCTAATTCTTTCCAAGGTAGCTTTGAAGGATCACGCTCTTGGAATGTTAAGATTTTATCTTCATTAACAAAAATTGCATCATCAGCGTGCTCAACTTTTGCGTTGAAACGTCCGTGTACAGAGTCATATTTAGTTAAATGTGCATTGATTGATGCATCACCTAAGTCGTTAAGTGCAACAATCTTAATTGGATAGTTCTTTTCGCTTTCGTAAAGAGCACGTAGAACATTGCGGCCGATACGGCCATAGCCGTTAATTGCAACTCGGATAGTCATCTCATATCCCTCTGTTAAATGTTTAAATAAATTCTGGTAGTAAAATTACCAAATTGACAGGTCTCGTCAAGTTTTATCGCGGTAAATTGGCAATTTAGCGCCATAATTTCAGTAATTTTTTTACATGTATCGCGATTTTAAGCAAATTTTATCAAGTTGTACGAAAAACTCACAGCTTGGCAGGGCTCTTGCTGGAAGAGCAATTTATTCTGCTACAAACCTTGAGTTTCTTTATCTAGCACAATTTTTAGCTCACTTTCTTTATAGTTTCCAGAATTTAACTGCTCAGCTAGCACTTTTGCATCTTTATCAAGTTTGGTTTGTAGCTTTTTATCGCCTTTGATTATCGCAGTGAGCTGTCCCTCGGAATAATTAGCGTGAGTGAGTTCAATATTGGTTTTTGATAACCAATAATCCATATCCGGTCTATTTTTAGACCGATAAAGCGTCGCAAGAGCAAGTAACCAATCGGGGTTAAAAGTCTGACGAGTACTTTGATTAAGCGCGCTTGCATAAAGCGTTTTGGCCCTTTGTGGTTCAGACTTTAAAAAATAGGCTCCTAACTGAGCTTGTAGATACAGATCGGTTACCATCCCATCTTTTTCTGCTTTAAACAGAATTTTTTCAGCATTGGTATCGTTAAAGCGAGACCAATGATAGAAGGCAAGGTGTGGATCAGCACTATCTTTAGTTGTTTCCTGCAGCTCTGAAAGTGACTGTGAGCTTAAACCAAAAGCCTTAATACGATCATTGGTTCTTTCTGGATGTAAAATATGCTGTACGCCAGAGGCTAATTCGATGCATTTATTATAATCCTCTAAATAAATAAGCTGTTCAAAAATTTCTTTACCTGATGGCACAGGGATATCTTTTAACTTATTTCTGTTACGAATTAGGTCACCTTTTTCATATCTGCACCAACTATCTTTATGCAAATCGGCACAAAGTTCAGGATTTTTGTTACAAATTACCTGCGTATTTTCTGAATCTTCGCAGCCTAAAAGCGCTAAAAAAGCAGTAACCCCTAAAAATGATTTAAACATTACAAGATTTATGTTCAAAAACGGCTCCATGAGAGTTTTTATCTAATTAAATTACATTGTTATAGAAAATTTCTGACTAGCTTGAAAGCTAACTTTTCATTACAATGTCGCCGACCAAACGGGGAAAGACACCCTACATAACGTTAGATTATTGGTCTTTTCTTTTTGTTACTCAAACATTTCTGAAATTAAATCAGAAAAGTGAGATAAAGGATCTGTTAATGAGCGCTGATAAACACCTACAAAGTTGGCAAGAACGTTTCGAAATGGCTGAGGCTATGCAGCCTCTACTTGGTAAGTTATATCGTAACCAAGGTGTAGAAGTCGTCGTCTATGGCAAACCTCTGCTGAATGCTTCTACAATCGAAATCATTAAATCGCACCGTTTAGTGCGTCGCCATGTTGGTGAAAAACTAAGACTACGTGAAAGCTTTCCATTTATCGAAGCTTTGAGTAAATTAGCGGTAAAACAGTGCAAAGTCGATATCGGTAAGTTGGCAGTTAATTACTGGCGCGAATATCAAGACGCAAGTCAGATTGAAGCTTATATGAGCCGTGAACTTGCTGACGCAATCACTCAAGAAGACACTGAAGAAGCAAGAGATGTTGTGCTGTATGGCTTTGGTCGTATTGGTCGTCTTCTTGCACGTCTACTTATCGAAAGAACCGGCGTAAGCAATAAACTAAGATTACGTGCAATCGTATTACGCGGCGGCCGTAAAGGTGATTTAGAAAAGCGTGCTAGCTTATTACGCCGCGACTCAGTTCACGGACCATTTAACGGTTCAGTTGAAGTCGACGAAGAAAACAATGCAATCATTGCTAACGGTACTTACATTCAAGTTATCTACGCAAACTCACCTGATGAAGTTGATTACACTAAGTTTGGTATTTCAAATGCACTTGTAGTTGATAATACCGGCATTTGGAAGGACGAAGCAGGCCTTGGGCTACACCTTAAGTCTCCAGGTGCTAGCAAAGTATTGCTTACTGCTCCGGCAAAAGGTGCGATTAAAAACATCGTTTATGGCGTAAATGAGTCAGACATTCTTGATGAAGACAAGATTGTTTCAGCTGCTAGCTGCACAACTAACGCAATTACACCAATCTTGAAAGCGGTTAACGATAAATATGGTATCGTTAACGGTCACGTAGAAACGATTCACTCGTATACTAACGACCAAAACCTTATCGATAACTATCACAGTGCAGATCGCCGTGGACGCAGTGCGCCATTAAATATGGTCATTACGGAAACGGGCGCTGCAAAAGCAGTTTCAAAAGCATTACCTGTACTTGAAGGTAAGCTAACGGGTAACGCGATTCGTGTACCTACACCAAATGTGTCAATGGCAATTATTAGTCTTAACCTTGATGGTGAAACGAACAAGCACGACATGAACGAATACCTAAAAGATATGGCGTTGCAATCTGAGCTGCAAAACCAGATCGATTACACAGATTCAACTGAAATTGTATCTAGCGACTTAGTTGGCTCTCGTTATGCTGGTGTACTTGATTCACAAGCGACGATTGCAGAAGGTAACCGTACTATTCTTTATGTATGGTATGACAATGAGTTTGGCTATAGCTGTCAGGTAGTAGGTGTTATGCAAAAAATGCTTAACCTTAACTATCAGTCATTACCACTTGGGTAATTATTTATAGCAATTAACGCTAGCTTCTACATTTAGCGATATCAAAATGCCTAAGACGGCTAATTACTGTCTTAGGCATTTTTGTTTACAAGCTGTCGAGCCTTAATATGTTGTCTCTGTCTTAGCTAAGGGTATTTACTTAAATTGTATAGAGAAAAATAAGGTAAAGCAGAGATAGCGTTGCTAAACAGAATGGAGCTAAAATTATTGATTACATGCGAATAAGGCAACCATAACTGATTATTTAGTTGTTAAATTAAGCGTCATGTATAAAATCCATCACCTTTGGTGGATTTACCATCAAACAGTCGTAATTTGCTTTTATGTTGATTGACTCTGCGCGCTAAATCGGTAGAATGCCATCTCGTAGTCAAGGGGGAGCGCACTAAGCATCAACTTGAATGCAGTTTAAATTGAAATGCGACATTAGCTCAGTTGGTAGAGCGATACCTTGCCAAGGTATAGGTCATCGGTTCGAACCCGATATGTCGCTCCAATTTACTAAATATGGCGCGATGGCAGAATGGCTATGCTGCGGATTGCAAATCCGTCGATCTCGGTTCGACTCCGGGTCGCGCCTCCATAACTTCTCAAGTTCATTTTAGAGAAGCGATAAAAGATAAGAATTTGGTGAGTTTACTTCGTCGATTGCGATGAGAGTGAACAGTATTGATACCGACATTACGTATCATCAAAATCAAAGAGTTTGCCCGTGTGGTGGAATCGGTAGACACAAGGGATTTAAAATCCCTCGCTGAATAAGCGTGCCAGTTCAAGTCTGGCCACGGGTACCATCATTAAAGCCTCCGCATCAAGCGGGGGCTTTTTTGTATCTGAGATAAAGTAGATTTTAATAATCCCTCGCACTCTTCATTGAAATCAGGCGCGCCAGTTCAAGTCTGGCCGCGGGTACCATCTTCTTATGAAGAGTGATTAAACTAGCCTAGAGCTGTTTTTTTACGTCTGCATATAGAGAGGTAGAAATAAATAGGGGCTAAAAGACCTCACACACTTCACAAAGTAAGACGATCCAGTTCAAGCCTGACCACCGGTACCACTAATAAAGCCCCTGCATTAACGTGCGAAAGTTTTCTGTTTTTAGCATGACTCCATTAGAGTAGTGAGCTTACTCAGACCAAGAAACACCTCGCACGCTTTATATAGCAATACGCACTGTTCCCAGTTTGGCCACGACGAGCATAAAACCTCTGCATTACAACTTAATATGAGCGAGCAGGTTAATAATAAGCTTGTTTAATATACAACCCATTACCGAAAGGCATTAGCTGTTACCTGAGTAGGTGAAATCAGTCATCGCCTTTATTACTGCCGTCATCAATTAACCCAAACAACGAAAACTTGATCGCAAGTAAACGGAGATCACTTAAAGCTATAAAATAACCATTAATTGAATATATTTTACCAATTTAGAATGCGTTTTAAGCAGTTGAATAAAATAAACAAATAACCGGTTGACTCTATTTAATAATCAAGTAAAGTACGCCTCGTTCCCGGCTGCAAGGGAAACAAAAAGGCGCGATGGCAGAATGGCTATGCTGCGGATTACAAATCCGTCGATCTCGGTTCGACTCCGGGTCGCGCCTCCATAACTTCCTAGAGTGAATTGACTTAGGAATGCTTAAAGAATAAGAATTTGGTGAGTTTACTTCGTCGATAGTGATGAGAGTGAGCAGTACTGATACCGACATTACGTATCATCAAAATCAAAGAGTTTGCCCGTGTGGTGGAATCGGTAGACACAAGGGATTTAAAATCCCTCGCTGAATAAGCGTGCCAGTTCAAGTCTGGCCACGGGTACCAACATTAAAGCCTCCGCATCAAGCGAGGGCTTTTTTGTATCTGAGATAGAGTGGATTCTAAAAATCCCTCGCACTCTTCATTGAAATCAGGCGTACCGGTTCAAGTCTGGCCACGGGTACCAACATTAAAGCCTCCGCATCAAGCGGGGGATTTTTTGTATCTGAGATAAAGTGGGTTTTAAAAATCCCTCGCACTCTTCATTGAAACCAGGCGTGCCAGCTCAAGTCTGGCCACGGACACAAAATAACTATTACTGCGAGTTGCAGATAAGCCTCGGCTTTTCGTATAAGCCGCTATGCTCTACGAGTACAAGCAATTTACTTTATAACGGTTTACTCTCTTTATGAGTTTATCAGTCTTAATCACTAATGAGCTCTCCTAACAAGATAAACAGACCTGTCATTGAGCTAGTTTGTTTAGGGCTTAATCATTTCGAGAATAGGTAAGAGAGGTTTTGGCCTAATCCACCTCCATGTTGTGCGAGAAAAGAGTAGTTAGCAATATGGTGTTGCTGTTAGGACTGTTACTTTTATCGCCATAAAATAAGCATTTCTTGATTATATTTTATCTAGTTAGAGTGCCTTTTAAGCACTTGAATGAAATCAATAAATTAATAGTTGACTGGTTTTCTAAATCTAGTAAAGTATGCCTCGTTCCCAGCAACAAGGGAAACAATAAGGCGCGATGGCAGAATGGCTATGCTGCGGATTGCAAATCCGTCGATCTCGGTTCGACTCCGGGTCGCGCCTCCATAACTTCCTCAAGTCAATTGACTTCGGAATGTTTAAAGAATAAGAATTTGGTGAGTTTACTTCGTCGATAGTGACGAGAGTGAGCAGTACTGATACCGACATTACGTATCATCAAAGTCACAGAGTTTGCCCGTGTGGTGGAATCGGTAGACACAAGGGATTTAAAATCCCTCGCTGAATAAGCGTGCCAGTTCAAGTCTGGCCACGGGTACCAAATAACTCTTATTGAGAGTTGCAGATAAGCCTCGACACTGTCGGGGCTTTTTTGTATCTGAAATAAAGTAGATTTTAAAAATCCCTCGCACTCTTCAGTGAAATCAGGCGTACCGTTTCAACTCAGGCCACGGGTACCATCTTCTTATGAAGAGTGACTAAACCAGCCTAGAGCTGGTTTTTTACGTCTAAATTTTAATAGAAAGCAGTAGTGACTAATATTCCCTCGCGTTCTTCACAACGTAAGCCGTGCCACGGTCTTCGATAAAGCGAGTGAGGCCATGGATACTATCATTAAAGCCTCTACATTCTTGAAATAATCGGGGCAAGGCCATTCATTTTATTACAGATATCTCGCGGAACAGGAGTATCAGTCTAAGATTTTGACCATGGATATCAATTAACATGTAGCTTTTTATCTCTTCACTTAAGTGTTTTGAAGCAATTACTAATGCCATTAATAATCCTTGCAGTCATTTAAATTGAACGTTTTTTGTTCGCACCAGTCATATTCTAACAACTCAGTAGCAATATCCATCGTCATAAACACGATAATCCTTTTTTAGAAAATGACTCGCTCATTAATTTACTGTTCAGTGTAGGAACAATGCATTTTATCCCAAAATTTCTTTACATCTCAGCTATCATGCTGCTTCTTTACCCTTTGTGGGGAATGCTAAGTCCTTCGTCATTTTTGACTGAGTTAATAGAAGATTATCCAAATGTGTTAGAGGCAGCAGCTTCGCAAGTACGAGTTGTAGCATTGCTCTTTTTTATTGAGAACGGGATTTTAGCAACAGCTCTATTCTCATTAGGCCAATTTATCTCAAACTCAAAAGACTTCGGTAAACTAAAAACAGCAGGATTGCTGTTATTACTTTACCCCGTTGTAAAAACAGTAATTAATACGTTGGGGGGAATTGTTTTATATATCCACTTAACTGAGACGGCCTTAATCATTGAACTATCAACCCAAACTTTGTTTTATGGCGTTATGGGTCTTGCTTTGATTGGTATATCAAGCTCAGCAAAAAAGGCTAAGTGAGGCTTAAGCACAAAAAGGCCCTAACTATTAGGGCTTTTCAGGGTTTGATGATTATAAAATGAGTCTAAATGCACTTTGCTGGTTTTGGTAGACCTGCTATTTTAGTCGCTTGTTTCGCAGGTCCAACCGGGAATAGGGTGTATAGGTACTTTGAATTACCTTTATCTGCACCTAACTTTAAACCAATGGCCTTTACTAACACTCTAATTGCCGGACTGGTTTTAAACTCTAGATAGAACGCGCGAACAAAGTTCACTACTTCCCAATGCGCTTCGGTGAGCGTGATCTCTTCTTCAGCAGCGATGATTGGAGCGAGTTCTGGCGTCCAATCATTGACTGACTTTAGATAGCCTTGATGATCTGTTTCGATCTGTTTTCCGTTGAATTCAATCATTTTACCAACTAATTACTTTATTAAATTTAAGGCTTAGTGACACAAAGTCATCATAGTCGACTAACTTGGTATCTTTTAACAAATTCGTAAGGCCGCGTGCATGAACATCTTCCTGCAGCGCAACAACCTTATGTGTTTTTAATTGCCTAACCCACTCTTTGTTGAGTAGGCTATTGACTGCATTGCCCGATAGCAAAATACAATCATTTTCTGTTGCGTAGCGCAAACAAGTTTTTAATGCTGAACTTTGCTCTGGAGAGCTTTGTATAAGGTGCAAAATCATTAGAAAACAATAACCTCATCGACATCGTTTAAATGACCAGAAATCAGTTCAGAATTAATTACCGAAACGCCAATGCGTAAATCTGACTCGGTTAATCCTAGTTCCAGAAGCGATTGCTCACAGACGATAACGGTATCTATTTCATAAAGGGGTAAAGCACCTAAAGTCGCAATATAGTCCTTTGCACCAATAGATTCAGGGTCTTGATCTTTAACAAGGGTCAATACACCTTCATTGGTAAACAGCAGGCTTACTTCTTGCTCAAAACTTGCACTTAACAGAGATAAGTCTAAACCTTCACGACCATGAGCAGTGCCATGGGGTGGTTGCTTAAAGACAATACATAGTTTCTTCATAATTATTCTTGGCTCATTAAGCTATAGTAACCAGAGTTAAAAGCTGACTAGTCGGTCAGCGGTTTCTATACCTGTAACCAGCTCACCTAAACCGCCCATAATAAAGGGCGCTTGCATGTTCCAGTGGCTTAATTGATTTTCTATCGCTTCAACCTCAGATAACACTCCACGGCGAAGCGCGGCTGACACACAGTTAATTAAGGCAACACCATATTCATTATGTAAGTCTACCCAGGCTTGCTGCAGGTTAAATTCATCACTGGCGGGGCTGTTTAGTTGATTGGTATTCAGCACACCGTCTTGATAGAAAAAGATCTTCTCAATACAGTGGCCGCTTTCTAATGCGGACTTTGCGAAACGGTAGGCACTGTAACTTGCTGCGCTACCGTAAGCGGCAGAGTTAACCTGAATTATAAATTTGCTCATGGTAAAAAAAATGGCCCTGTAATAGGACCATTTTAACTCAATTAAATTTAATTGGTATTAGTCATCGCCACCAATGCCCATTAAATGCAGTAGTGCAATGAATAGGTTTAAGAAATCTAGGTATAAAGAGATGGTTGCGCGGATATAGTTCGTCTCGCCACCATTAACGATTTTGCTTGTATCGTAAAGAATAAAGCCCGTCATTAATAATGCAATACCAGCATTAAGCGCCATAAACACCATGCCGTTACCTAAGAAAAGGTTAACCAGCAGGCCAACGAACATAATCACTAGACCTGCAATTAGGAAACCACGCATGAAAGAGAAATCTTTCTTGGTCGTTACCGCATAGCCAGACAGCGTAATGAAGATAACTGAGGTTAAGCCTAATGCTTGCATAATAAGCTGTGGACCGTTCGCCATGCCAGCATAATGGTTAAGGATATAGCCTAACGATGCACCCTGCATACC
Source organism: Shewanella sairae (assembly GCF_023283535.1). Lineage (GTDB taxonomy): Bacteria > Pseudomonadota > Gammaproteobacteria > Enterobacterales > Shewanellaceae > Shewanella > Shewanella sairae. Next base: position 39,953 of record NZ_JAKILT010000028.1, read on the forward strand.
AGTGAAAGCAAATACCCAGAAAAGGCCAGCGCTTGAGTCAGCTTTTCTTAGCGTGACAAATAATAATACTAAGCTACCAATAGATAGACCAAGAGACATCATAGGGCTGATGGCTAGCGCCATTGCTAAACCTGCACACACAGCAGAGAATGCAAGTGTCATAGAAAGTAGCATATAGGTGTTTTTAAGCAGCTTATTAACCTCAACGGTAGGTCTGCTATACACGGTTTGTTGTGTCATATCTTTCATTTCTTTCTCCGAAGACAAATGTTCAAGCTATTTAATTTGAGCACAAGATTAACAAGGAGTTCCTTAAATTAGATAAAAGCGAGCAATCCTTGCGTTAAGTTATTGAATCATACAGCAGCTAAACCAAGGTATAAAGCGCTTAGAGCGCAAAAGTACCTAAGTTAAGCTTAGTTAATCTAGCCAATCTTTATGCAGTTTCTCGCTGTCACCTAAATAATCAAGTACCCAAGCCATAGCAGGGGACTTATTGGTGGCGTTCCAGGCTAAGCAACATGGACTGGTTTTATTGGGCCTTTCAAGCTGCTTTTCAATTAACGCGCCGGTTTTAATAAACGGGAATGCGAAATGCGCTGGCATATAGCCCACACCCAAACCTTCACGAAAACAGTTAATGGCGCGGATCCAGTCAGGCACCACTAACCGACGTTGATTCTCAAGTAACCAGGTCATACGTTTAGGGATCTCTCGTGACGTATCCTCTAAACAAATAGACGGATACTGTCTTAACTCATCGTCACTCAGCGGACGGTCAATGTCAGCAAGAGGGTGGTTTTTACCGACTAAAAAACACCATTCAATTTCACCCATGTCTCTAAAGTGATAATCACCACCAACTGGAATGGCTGTTGTTGCACCAATCGCGATATCACTGCGGCCGGTAGCAATAGACTCCCAAACGCCATTAAACACTTCAATGCGGATAATTAACTCAACATTATCAAAGGTGCGATAAAAGTCCGCGATTAAGTTACTAATCTTGTCAGCACGAACAATGTTATCGAGAGCAATAGACAGTGTCGGCTGCCAACCGTTGGCTACCCGTATAGTATCAGCGCGCATTGCATCGATATCAGTTAATAGAGAACGAGACTGCTTTACGAAATGTTCCCCAGCAGCAGTTAAACTGACGCTGCGATGATGGCGTACAAACAGCACCACGCCGAGTTCTTCTTCAATTTGTTTAACGGCATAACTTACAGCTGATGGGACTTTATGTAATTTATTAGCTGCGGCGGTAAAACTGCCCACACGCGCAACCATATCGATGAGTTGAAGAGACTGTTCTGAAAGCATGGTTCCATCCTGCTGTGATTTATTTTGATAGCTAATGTGAAAAATAAACGTTTCACACTACATAAGCAAGTGGTTACACTGCGCCACTTTAATAAATCCAGATCAGAATTTCCAATTATGAACTCACTAACAAGTGCAAAATACTACATTTTTCTTGCATACCTAGCAGTATTAAGCATGTTGGGCTTTATTGCCACTGACATGTACTTGCCTGCATTCAAAGCAATTGAAGACACAATGGCAACATCACCATCACAAGTTGCTATGTCTTTGACATTCTTCTTAGCTGGCTTAGCGCTGGGTCAGTTACTTTATGGCCCGTTAGTTGAGCGTTTTGGTAAACGTAATTCGCTGATCTTCGGTCTGGTGCTATTTGCTGCTGCCAGTTTTTCGTTGGCAGTTAGTGACTCAATTTTAGTCTTTAACATCTCTCGCTTCATGCAAGCATTAGGTGCATGTTCTGCTGGTGTTATTTGGCAAGCGATTGTAATCGAAAAATATGATGCAGCTAAAGCGCAAGGCGTATTTTCTAATATTATGCCGTTAGTCGCGTTATCACCAGCACTTGCACCAATCTTAGGTGCATTCATTCTGCAGTCTTTAGGTTGGCAGAGCATTTTCATTACTTTAACCGGTATGGCTGCAGTAATGATTTTACTGACTGTTTGGTTTGTACCAGCAGAAACCAAAGCGATTAGTCACGATAAGAAAGAGATCAACTATCTTTCTATCCTTAAAAACACTAAATACTTAGGTAACGTTGTTATTTTTGGTGCGTGTTCTGGTGCGTTTTTCTCGTACCTTACACTATGGCCAGTTGTAATGGAGCAGCATGGTTTTGATGCTACAGCCATTGGACTAAGCTTTATTCCGCAAACGATTACCTTTATTTTAGGTGGTTATGCGAGTAAAACGCTTATTCGTAAAATTGGTTCTGAGAAGACTCTAAAGATTTTGCTATCGGTATTTGGCACCTGCGCGATGTCTATTGCAGTGGTGACTATATTGCTACAAGGACTTTCTATCTATCCTTTACTAGCAATATTTTCAGTACTTGCTGCTTGTAGTGGTGGTATCTACCCAATTGTTGTTAACGGTGCATTACAGGAATTTCCGGATAACGCAGCAAAAGCGGCTGGCCTACAGAACTTCCTACAGATCAGCTTATCGTTTGGTGCTTCAAGTTTGGTTGCCATGTGGGCAACAAGTGGTGAAGTTGCCATCGGTTGGGGGATCTTGATTTGTTCTTTCATCGTGTTCATCGGTTTTAAACTGCGTAACTATAAAAGCTGGAATGAGGTGAGTGAAGAGATCGTTATGCCTGATCCCGCACGCATTGCCATCAATCAGGACGAGAAGTAACCAAATAGGTTTATTCAATCAGTAAAGTGATAAAATTTTCTAATTATCACTTTACAAGATAATAAGAGCGCTATATTATTCGCGGCGTTCGGAGAGATGGCAGAGTGGTCGAATGCACCGGTCTTGAAAACCGGCATGGGTTTATAGCCCATCTAGGGTTCAAATCCCTATCTCTCCGCCATATTTAAAAAATCCCGTTATCGGCAAGATAACGGGATTTTTGCTATCTATAGTTTAGCGACTGAACCTGAGGTTTCCTATTGTTTAAAGTCAGCTACCTCTCCGCCGCATTCAAGATAAAGCCTCTTATCTAAAGAGTAGCCATTTTCCTTTGCAGGCAAAAATAGAACCCAAAGCCAGTTGTTGTTAAAAAGCCCATATGCAGTAGGGGCTTTAGACTTAAGCTATTCTTGTATACTAACTTACCGCATGCTCAGTTGGCATGGGGGACTCTGTTGGTTCTTCAACCCGTGACTTACTGCCTATCATACGTTTTATGTCTTCAATCATCACATACAAACAAGGGATAAGTACTAGGGTCACTACTGTTGCAAACAACACACCAAAGGCTAATGAAACAGCCATAGGGATCACCATCTGCGCTTGCATGCTGGTTTCCGTCATAATTGGCACCAAACCAATAAAGGTGGTTAACGAGGTCAGTAGAATCGCTCTAAAACGGCGACAACCCGCTTCAAGTACTGACAGCTTCATAGCAACGCCAGATTCTCGAGATTTATTGATGTAATCCACCATGACCAAAGAGTCGTTCACTACAACGCCAGCAGCGGCAATAATGCCAAATACCGATAGCGCGCTGAGATCAAGCCCTAAGATCAAATGCCCCATTACAGAACCAATTACCCCAAATGGGATCACTGCCATAATCATAATCGGCTGTGAATATGACTTTAACGGTACTGCCAATAAGCTGTAGATCACTAACATCGAAATCAAGAAATCACGAAGCTGGGTATCAGCGCTATCAAGCTGCTCTTGAATATTACCGGCAACTTCACTTTTTACTCGTGGATATTTAGTTAATAACTCAGGTAAGAAGTTATCACGGATATCTTTTGCCAGTTTAAAGGGTTCTGCTTGGTCTGCATCGACCGAGCCCCAAACGTTAATCGTACGGTTACCATTTTCACGGCGGATACTATTAACGCCATCAGTCACCACAATTGCAGCTACTTCAGATAACGGGAGTTCAGCGCCTTGTGGAGTCTTAATCATTACGTCTGACACTTGAGCAATCGAGTTGCGCTGCTCTTCAGGGTAACGCAGCATGACTTTAATCTCTTCACCGTTACGTAAAATACGCTGAGCTTCAAGACCATAGAAGCTATTACCGACTTGGCGTGCAATATCTGCAAGGGTTAATCCAATGCTATGCGCCAACGGTTTTAACTCAAACTGGATCTCTTTAGCGCTTGATTGACGACTATCATTCACATCGCCAACGCCTTTAAGTGTATTCAGTTTGGCTTTTAGCTCTTTAGCTGCAGCAACTAATTGCTCATCGTCTTTACCTTCAAGCCTGAAGCTGATATCACCGTCATCGCGGCCACCGCCAAACAAGTTATCTTGAATCGTAAATGACTTCATCCCCGGAATAGAGGGCATAGACTGCCGCCACAGTTCTGCTACGGCAAAGGTATCGATAGGACGGATCTCAGGGTCGACAAGTTTGGTTCTTATCTCAGCTGCAGTTCGGCCGCGAAGCTCAACCTGCAGATCTGAAATCATCTTCTGACCGTGCTGCTTTTCAATCTCAACATCCACTTGCTTGAGCGCTTTTTCAATCGCTAACGCCGCTGCTAATGTTGATCTTTCTGAGGCGTCGATATTCATCTCAAATGAAATCCGCGGAAAATCATGAGGGATTTTAGGCTGACCGATAAAACGAATAACGCCACCGGTATAAAGGCCGGCACACACCATAATCAAACTAATAAATACCATGATCACGGTATAACGGTACTTTACGGCAACCTCTAAAGAGGGGCGATAGTACTTAACGATCAAGGTTTTTAAGCCACTATCGACTTTCTCTTGCAAGAAATTAACGATGTTTCTAAGCCAATCTAGCGGATTTTTAGAGCCTGACTTAACGATGGTTTTTTGCTTCATACGCGCTAAATGCGCTGGCAAAATGAGCTTAGATTCAATTAACGAGAAGATTAAGCATAAGATAACCACATAACCGATTGCTTGGCCGAATGCAGAGGAGGGACCATCATCGAGAGTGATAGGTAAAAATGCTGCAATAGTGGTTAATACACCAAAGGTGGCCGGCATAGCAACGCGTTTCACACCACGAATAACGTTATCTAAGGTTTGGCCTTTTTCTTCACATTCTGCATGGGCGCTTTCCCCCATCACAATGGCGTCATCGACCACAATACCTAAGACTAAAATAAACGCGAACAGGCTGATTACGTTAATGGTGACATCAATCATGCCCATTGGCATAAAGAGCAGGGTCCCTAAGAAACACACCGGTAAGCCCATCATCACCCAAAATGCTAAGCGAACGCGTAAGAAAAGTGCTAACAATATGAATACCAATACTGCGCCACTTTTCATGCTATCAAGCATCAGATCAAGACGCCCCTCAAGGTAATAGGTCATATCAACCCAAGGCTCAAGCTTCACCCCTTGAGGTAAGACTAATTGCTTTTCAGCGATATAGGCTTTCACCACATCAGCAACATCTGTCAGACTCTGATCATTGGCAGCGCCAACAAAGAAAGTCACTGAGTTTTTACCATTAAACTTAGAGTATTGGATCCCTTCCTCAAAACCATCAATTACATTAGCCACATCGCCCAGTAATAAGCTGGTTCCATCTTCAAGGGTGATCAAGGGCAAACTTTCAAACTCATAGCCGACGTAAGCTTGGTTTTGTACACGTAGATTAATATAGCCATTTTCAGCGCGTATTTGACCAGCAGACATATTGCGTGAATAACCACGAACAGCGTCAGCCACATCGTTAAAGCTTAGGCCAAACTCACGTAGTCTATCTTTACTGACTTCAATGGCTATTTCATAGCCCAGTCCACCATAAAAATCAGTAATATTCACTTTTGGAAGCTGGAGTAATTCATCATGAATTTTTTCACCAAGATCTTTAAGTTGGCGCTGTGATAAATCACCATACAAACTCATATACATCACTTCTTGGCGGATCTTAATCCGTTCGACTTTCGGTCGCTCCATACCATCTGGAAAACTTGAAATGGAATCGATTTCCGATTTTACCTCTTCAAGCACATCCTGCGGATCGTAGGAGTCTTCAACTCGAAAGTAACCCGACGACATATTACGGTTAGAATAGGTGATAACACGCTTAAGACCTTGAACACTCTCAAGCGCTTCCTCAATCTTAATGGTGATGCCTTCTTCCACTTCTTGAGGCGCTGCGCCAGGGTAAACCGCGTTAAACTCAAGCCAGTTTATTTCAACTGCAGGGAAAAACTGTTTACGAATGGTGTTCGCTGTCAGCAAACCACCAAGAATGATAATAATCATCAACAGGTTGGCAGCAACACTGTTGCGAGCAAACCAAGCGATTATGCCTTTATTGGTATCGATCATGAATTAGTCCTTTTCTTCCATCGCAAGTTGAGTGTCTTGCGAGTCGTCTAATTCATCTTTAGGCGCTTTATCTTGCGGCAAGGCTAGCTGCATACCTTCAATAGGGTAATCAAGGGCTGAAGTAATGACATTCACCCCAACATCTAAACCAGCAGAAACGATGACTTCAGAACCAATTTGGCGCACAATCGTGATGTCTTTATAACGCAGCTTATTGTCATCATCTAATGTCGCAACTTGATTATTAATCACTAGGTGTCGTGGAATTCTTGCCACTTGACCTGCGTGAGAGCCATCAATATTCGCGGTAACGTATGTGCCATAACGTAATTCGTTGTTATTCGACTCGAGTCCATAAGGATCTTTAATTTGCGCGACCAGGTAAGTCATACGGCTACGATTATCAATCACGCCTTCGCTACGCACAATTTTGCCTAGCCATTGCTGCGCTTTACCGGCAAAATCACCGGTCAACAGCACTTGGGCATCTTTTCCTTTGCGTTCTAAAAACTGTAAGTCTTTATCGGCGATAGGTAGGCGTACTTCGGCTTCATCAGTACTTAATACTTTACCTAGCGGCGTACCTTTACTCACGTATGAACCTAGACCAAGATTACGGGCTTCAATCAGCGCATCATAAGGGGCTTTAATCACCGTACGCTCAAGATCGCGGTTGGCGCGTTTAAGGCCAGCCTCAGTTGATTTGAGTTTAGCGACTTCTTGAGCAAGCTGCGGCTTACGTAAACTCAGTTCTGTCGGTACGCCGTTTTCAATGCGCTTCCATTCAGCCTCAGCCACTTTACCAAATGCTTTCTCTTGTACTAACGTGGCTTGCGCCGATGCCATATTGGCTTTGGCATCAATTAACGCAGCTTCATAATCACTTGGGTCAATTTTAGCTAAAACATCGCCTTTTTTGACAAAGCCACCACGCACAAAGCTATCAGACAGATAAACGATTTCACCATTAACCTGGGACACAAGTTCAGTTTCATATTTTGCGCTCACAACACCATACGAACTGACAGAAAAGCTCATAGGGTTAATTTCTACAGCTTGTACTGAAACAAGAGGTGTAGTGTCGAGCTCCTCTTTTTCTTCTGGCGGCTTTTTCATTGCCGACATACCAATAAACCCAGCTACGCCAACTGCGATGACAACCATGGGTAATATTATCTGTTTTTTAGTAGCCACAAACACGTCCTCTTGTTGAAGCAAACCCACACGTTATTTCAGTCTCTTTCGCGTTCTGTTTAGTTAATTGCTAAACGAGACTCAATAATTTAATTAGAATTCTGATTGCATGTTAAAGGATGTGGGCAGATGTAGTAGTCGGATTGTGTAAATATGTGTTACCAAATTTAACATTTATTCGGATTTACAATTTAAAGTAGTGAGCTAATATCTCTATTAAATAAAAGGTGTAATGCATTATGTCTTTGTAAGTATTTAGAATATTTAGCAAAAAATATAGGGAGTATAACAAACGAGGAGTGAATCAAAATTTACTTAAGCGAAGTTTAATTTTATGTGAATTTGTAACGAGTGTGCTAGAAAACGGCGAATGAGCCCAATTTTACTAAGTTAGCCCAGGTAAGTTGGAAGGTATAAACTGGTACAAAAAAAAAGCAGCGCCGACTAGGGCACTGCTTTTAAATTGACACGGAATAACTAAAGGCTTAAAGCGCAGAGCTAACACCGGAAAGTTAAAACCGCAATATCATAGTAAGTAGGCTGGAATTATCCGCAGCACTTCTTATACTTGTTACCGCTACCGCAAATACAAGGGTCGTTACGGTTAGGCTTTTTTTCAAAGCGTGTAGTTTGCGGCTTGTTTAGCAAACCTTCTAAAAGCACGATGTCTTCATCTTGAGTGCTATCAAGAGTAATTACCCCAACCAACTCATTTTCAGCAAGCATTTGCTTAACTTCTGCAGCACGCGCTTCAGTTTGTACGCGCAGTTCCAATGGGTTTTCATCTGTGCCCACTTTAATTTCACGCTTTGTGTTGTAACCATAGCTTTCGTGCTTAGGCTTTGGGGTTTTACGCCCTTTAAAAAAGAATTTGTCAGACATCGCTATGGTGCTCAATTTTGATAAAGATAAATTTAGGCAAGCTTATACTATAAAAACAGCTCTAGTGGTACTTAAGTCTGTATTTTAAGCGAGTTTTAGGTTAAAACTGCGCCATTATGCAGCTTTCTTGGTGGTAGATAATCAAGTTACACTTAGCTTTATTAGTCATGCCACCAGCTTAAACTTGTCTAAATAATCAGTCGTGCACTACACTTTTGCCGCTTTGACTGATAAAAGTGAGCCAAAACGCCTATTTATTGCATTTTTATCCCCTTAGATGACGTTCTTCGACCTTTTGGTATTTCCGCATCAGATAAAACTTTGTTAAAATCGGCGCAAATTAAAGGAGAGCTTTACTATGCCAGTTTATGTTGTGGGCCACAAAATCCCAGATTCAGATTCAATTTGTGGTGCTATCGCACTTGCACACCTAAAAAACCAAATCGGTGAAGAGTCAGTTGCTACCCGTTTAGGTGATGTTTCACCAGAAACGGCTTTCATTCTAGAAAAGTTTGGTTTTGACGCTCCAGAGCTAAAGCTTAGCTACGCTGGCGAAGAAGTGTATATCGTTGACCATTCTGAGTTAACTCAAGCGCCAGATGACATCGCTGAAGCGACAATTGTTGGTATTGTTGATCACCATAAATTGGGCGATCTAACGACTTCTACACCACTAGAATGCTGGATCCGTCCAGTAGGTTGTAGTAACACCGTGATTAAGATGATGTACGATTTCTACAATGTAGAAATCCCAAAAAATATCGCCGGCATCATGCTTTGCGCTATTTTAAGTGACACGGTTATCTTTAAATCACCAACTTGTACTACTGCCGACATTAAGTGTGTTGAAGCACTTGCAGAAATCGCAGGCATTGAAGATTTCAAAGAGCTTGGCATGGATATGTTCAAAGTGAAATCTGCAGTTGAAGGTACACCAGCACGCGATCTTGTTATGCGTGACTTTAAAGACTTCAACATGAACGGTGAGTTAGTGGGTATTGGTCAGTTAGAAGTTATCGATCTTTCAGTATTTGATGACATCAAAGCCGAGCTAGAAGCAGATATTGCAGCGCTTAAAGCTGAAGGTAACCGTCACAGCGTACTACTACTGCTTACTGACATTATGAAAGAAGGCTCACAAATGCTTATCGCATCAGACGATTTGGCAAAGATTGAAGCTGCTTTTGCATGTCAATCTGAAGACAACAAAGTGTGGTTAGATGGCGTTCTTAGCCGTAAAAAGCAAGTTGTGCCGCCACTACAAGGCGTATTTGCTTAATCGCTTGGCATTATCTCAACAGGGGATAAGCAAGACATTAAAAAGGCCGAACATAATGTTCGGCCTTTTTGTATTTTAAATTCAATCATTAACAATAATCTTAATCGGCTTTGCTGTTTTTGCCTTTGTCTGCATCTTTGTTTCTAAGGGTATTTAACCGCAGTTGTGCTAAGCCTAAAATACTGCTTTTAGGATAATCACCATTTGCATTCACGTTACCCACTTTGGTATCAGTTAATAACTCAATCGCTTGATTAACATGGCTAATCGCCCAAATGTTGAATTTGCCTTTTGCCACCGCATCAACAATATCACTGCGTAACATTAAGTTATGCACATTAGACTGCGGAATAATCACCCCTTGGGTATCTTTACGGCCCTTGATCTTACAGGCATCAAAGAAGCCTTCGATTTTCTCATTAACCCCGCCAATCGGCTGCGCTTCACCAAACTGATTCATTGAGCCAGTAATAGCAATATCTTGTCTAATGCCGATACCCGAAAATGATGACAACATAGCGCATAACTCTGCCATAGTGGCACTGTCACCATCAACACCACCATAAGATTGCTCAAAGGTTAAGTGGGTAGATAGCGGTATTTTGTCAGTTTTACCTAAAATGCTGGCAATGTAAGCGGTTAAAATCATCACACCTTTGGAGTGAATACTGCCACTTAATTCAACGTTACGTTCAATATCGAATACTCGACCTTCACCAAAGGCGGTTGTCGCAGTGATCCGGCTTGGTGCACCAAACTGATAATCGGTAGTCGACATCACTGACAACGCATTAACCTGACCAACTGTTTTACCCTGAGTACTAATTAAGGTTGTGCCATTGGTAAAGCTTTGCATAAAGTCATCTTTAGCTCGGCAAATACGTTTTTCTTTATTCGCTAATGCTTGTTCAATATGACTCACTCTGATCATATTGGCGTTGACTGCACGAGCGCAATAATTGGCTTCTCTCAGTAAATTCGCAATATCGACTGAGTGCAACGACAGCATGCCTTGGTCATCAGCTTGGCGCGAACTAAATTCGATGATGCGGGCAATGGCCTTTTTATCACAATGAAGCATCTTATTACTGTGGACAATGCTGGAGATAAACTGCGCATAATGCACTTCAGACGCATCGGTGCGCGGCATTCTATCTTCAAAGTCCGCTGTCACTCTAAAGAGTTCAGTAAACTCAGCATCATATTGTTGTAGTAGTTTATAAGTGGCAAAATCACCAAACAAAATGATTTTAACATCCAGCGGGATAGCTTCTGGATCTAATGAAATCGCGCCCGAAAGGGTCACTTCTCGCTCAAGGGAGGTAAGGCTCAACTTTCGTGAACGCAGCGCACGTTTGAGACCGTCCCACACATAAGGGTGCTCAAGCACTTTAACCGCATCTATCATTAACACGCCGCCATTCGCTTTATGCAAACTGCCGGGTCTGATTAACGAGAAATCCGTAAATACCGTGCCTTTATAGGTGGCGCTTTCTACGTAACCAAAAATGGTGTGGTAGTTTGGCGTTTCCTCAACGATGATCGGCTGCATCTGCGACTCTTGCGACACCAACACATTAATTTGGTAACGCCTTGGCATCTTCTTACTCATTGAGGCATAGGCGAGGGCAGCTTGCTCTTCGCTTTCCTCTAAAAAGATATCTAGATTGTCGAGAATGTCTTTGTGCATCGCCTTTATATAAGCTTTTACATTTGGCTGCTCGTTATACTGGGCTTTAAGCGATGCCAAGCAATGGGTAAGCACCTCTTCGGCAACTTGTTCATCATGCTTTTGTTGCTTTTCAGAGTACTCTTCTTCCCACACTGTGATTTGGCGGACAATGCCACGCAGCTGAGATTCAAGATTAGAGATCGCTAGCTGCATCTCGTCTTGCTCTTTGGGCGATAACGCCAAATAGCTTTCTTCGCTATGGGGCTCTTCACCGTTGAGCGCGACTAACTCATAGTTACCCTGAGGCGAAATCGACAAACCGACAGAATGACTCTTGGCCTCATCAGTTAGCTTAATTAACGCTTCTTCTTGTTTGGCCGCTAATTGGTTTTTCAATTTATCAGCGCGGGTGTAATACATCTCGTTGTCAAAGGCTAATGGCAGCGATTTAAGCAGCTTAGCCATCAACTTTTCGATGTCTTTTTTAAAGGCGAGTCCCATACCCGCAGGTAGCTTAAGCACTTTAGGGCTGCGGGTATCGTCAAAATTGACCACGTAGCACCAGTCATAAAGGGTGCGGCCATTGGAGTTGGGTGCTTGGCGGTTTAAATGGCGTAGCACCATAGTGCGCTTACCAAGACCATTACGGCCAAGTGCATAAATGTTATAGCCTTTGTCTTTCATCGACAGGGCAAATTCAACAGCTTGTTGCGCGCGGGCTTGGCCGACGATTTCATCTAACGGCTCTAAGTGTTTGGTCGACTTGCAGTCTAAAGAGAGCTTTTTAAGCGTCGAAGCGCGGTAAAGCTTGGTACTGCTGAGAGGTTTTATTGGCATAAGACATCCTCCTGATGACTGTCAATAATTTTACTCTATACAGATAAATAGCAGAGATCCGCAATTATTTGCCAATAGCGCAATAATCCAACGAAAAACGCGCTTAACTGACTGAAAAATAGTCAGCCGAGTTTTTTGCTGGAGCTTTATAGAGGCACTTTTTTTGGTAAAGTGCCTTGAGACTATTTAGCCTTGGTGAACATTCATTCAAACAAGGCGATTTACTGAAAAGCTAACTGACTGATATGACGTCTTATTTGAATTTAGATTTGACTGTAATAGTCGCTAGCTTGTTAGCTAACGACTATTACAAATTCTAGAGTGATGGTGATGAGTGATGCAGTTAAATCACAAACCTTTACGATACTGTACGCAAGTGGTTTGGCTCATGAGTGATTCAAGCGAGCTAAGCAAATCAATATCTTCTGTTGCATGCTGCTTATCAGTGTGTAGGTTGGTTTCACTTTGTTTTGCCAATACAGTATCGATAGCCTTAATGGTTTCAAGCGGGCTTTGATGTAACTCGCTGCGAGTCGCAACCGCGCGAAGATCCAAATGCAGCCAATCAAGTTGACGATTAAGCTCAAGCGCAATGTGGGGGTTATAAAAGTGCTCGCTACCATATAGCGCATTATGCTCACGGCGCTTTTTGTCTATTACAAAATCAACGCCTTTAACATTGGTAAGACCGGTATGCTTTTTACAAACCGTTAAGCACTCTGCATCCATAACCGATTTATCGCAGCCACTTGATTGCAAGAACAAACACTGACGACTGCTCATCAACATGATTGGGTGGTAAATACTGTAATGCAGTTCAAAACCTCTAGGTACTTTTAATCCTTTAATCTGGTTTTTATTTAACTCGTTTGACACAAAGGCACCAACGCAACCTTGCGTTCGTAAGCTTTGCATACTCAAAGTGTTGCTGGTATTGAGGTAAGGTCCGGCAATCCAATCTAATCGCAGCTGTTTAGCAACAAGGCCTAAGCCACTGTTATTGGTAACAATCAGCTTAGGTTTTAGTTCACTCAGTAACGCGCTAGCGGCTTCAAAATCAGGCTGCATAATCACCGCGCCAAACCAAGGGATAAGTTCAGGCTCGCGTTTAAACAGTAAAGTTAACTTTTCTTGCTCAGCAGCGATGGCATCGGGGACTAAATAATACACCCGCAGTTGACTCATATCGCCGATTTGCTGCTTAAGCTGTTGATACAAGGCTAAGTCACGACGATTAGCGATGAGTATCGACAGTTTTGGGCGGTGTTCAAATTTGGTGACGGCAACACTTGATTTAACTGGCGAAAGCTCAGTTTGTGCCAAATTGCTTTGTGTGCAGTTGATTTGTGAGAAGTTAAGTTGTTGACGCACTTGCTGCAATGTCACTTCTTCAACCTGTTCTCTGCCGTTATTAAGCCAAGTCACAATACTGCGTTTCATCTCTGTTAGCGCTTTAAACGGCACAAATAGCCCTTCATTAAGTGCGTTCAAAGACAGTGGCGCTAATTGGTACTCTGCGTTATTAAAACTTGAGAAACGTTTTTGTAATTCAGCATCATTTAAGCCGTACTTGTCAGAGGCTATTAAGTTATCCTCTGATGCAATCTCTAATACGCGATCAGCAATCAGACCTGATTGTTCTGATACCCGTACCTTAATCGCTAATGGCTCGCCTTGCTTGCCACTAAAGGCTAAATCGATTTTGGGCTTATCTAGGCTTAAGTTGGCAATCCTGCCGGCAACAGTGGTAATAATCTCGGTCTTTTCATCATAAAGCGCTTGTTTAATATTGGGTAAGGCCTGATTACTCTCGCCTTGTTGCAGCAATTTTAGTGACTCAATTTGGCTGAAATGCTGAACCGCATTATCACGTGGATTATCAATATACATCTGTTTTCCGACAGCGCCATGAAGATAGCCATTGGAGAAGTCGCGGTTAAATACCGTGTACAGTGGCGCTTTATCTGAAGATAAATCGAGATCTTGCTCTAATCGGCTGATCTGTTTACGCCAGGTGTCGATAACTCGGTAAACGTAATGGGATTTTTTGATTCGGCCTTCAACCTTTAATGAATCTGCGCCCGCCGCATATAGTGCATCTAAGTCGGAAAACGCGGAGTTGTCCTTGAGATTAAGCGGATACTCTGCGCCGGCATCAGTAGTTTGGTACTGGTCACGACACGGCTGACTGCAGCGGCCACGGTTGCCCGAGTTACCACCATGGGCCGAACTGAAATAGCAAAGGCCAGAAAAACCAATGCAGTTTGAGCCGTGAACAAACACTTCAGTCAACATATCAAGTTGATGTGCTTTATCCGACATCAGCTTAATTTCGGTTAAATTAAGCTCACGGGATAAATTAGCCCGCGAGGCGCCCAAATTAGCTAAAAACTCAAGTTGGCCAGTGTTATGAGTGGTTACCTGAGTAGAGGCATGGATATCAAGCGTTGGGTAGTGCTGTTTTAGCAAATAAAACAGCCCTAGATCTTGCACAATAACCCCATCAATTGCGGTATTGACTAGCTGATTTAACAGCTTTAACAATGCAGGTAGCTCTTGCTCTAATACAATGATATTCAGTGTTAAAAACAGTTGGCAATTATGTCTATGTGCGATGCGCAGTAAACCATGCAAGTCTTCAAAACTTAAGTTCTCGGCGCGAGTACGGGCATTGAAACTATTTAAGCCGCAATAGACAGCATCAGCACCTGCAACAATCGCCGCTTTAATCGACTCAATGTCACCGCCGGGTGCGAGTAATTCAAGTTTTCTCATGGTATTCCTAATAGTGCGCAATAAACAAAAATGAGCGCAGAGATCTTTCTCAGAGCTGAGATAAAGATTGGCTATTGTAAAACTTGCCGCGATACATGGCTATGTCAGCAAAATCTATTTCTCTAAACTATGAAGTCGATCTAAAGCTTAGCGTCAGCTTAAATAAACATGTCGGCATAACACTCGCTGTTATTAGCTGAGTTTTGCCGGATAAAATCCATTTTAGAGTGTTTTTTTGCAAAATGCAGGGCGGTTTTTTAGCACAATAAAACACCGCAAGTAACGCTGAACGCCGGTAATAACGGCAAAATGCATCCGGTTATATAACATCTATACACAAGTGGTTAGCATATATCCGTATTACGCTGAATTAGTAAGCATAAGATCTGGTTGATTGGATTTTTTAAAGAGAAATAAACTGGTTTAGTGTAAGCTAAATGTCCTTATTCTCAAGTAATTAGCTTGTAAATTACTGCTCAGAATTTCATCCGTATTCACTTAGAACACCAATATTAGAAGTCTTATATGCTTTACACACAAAATCACGCTGAACGTTTTCCAAAAGGCAAGTTTGCTATGTGGAGCGTTTACAGCTTTACAGGCGCATCAATTCTAGCCTCCATTATATTTTCGTTATTACTGTTTCTGTCGATAGACGACGATCCCGTCATGCAACTCTTGTTTGGTGGTTTAGCAGTCATTTTTGAACTGGGTAAATTCTTTGCCTGGTATGAAGTGGGTGAAAGATATTCGAGAAAGAACTTCTTTGGTATGTTTTCGGCGCTAGGTTTCTATGCCGTGTTAGCAGCAATTTCAATCGGTGGTTCAATCGGTGGTATTAACAGTGCGACCAATAAAGCCCAAGAGCATGTGCATGTTCAGCAAAGCAAGGTCAATGCATTTAACATGCAAATTGCAGCTATTGATAAGCAGATTGAGCTAAATAACGTCGCAGCAGAAAAATACATTCAAATGGAGCGTATTGCCACCGGCGTAACCCGTATTCAAAAAGAAAACAAAATACTACGTGAGCAGCAACAGAAGTTGGCTATGCAACGTGATAGTGTGCCTGTGGTTAGTCAAGGCTCGATTGTCGGCTTAATCGAAAGTTTGGCGCAATCACTCAATATTAAAGCGGAAACAGCACAATTAGGCTTAGTGGTATTCTTATCGATTCTTTTAGACTTTTTTGCCGCGTTCTTTGTAGGCTTAATTGGTGAAGAAAATCGCTTTAGACAAAGATTTAAACAACAATCGCAGCAACTAGAGCCGATAACACTCGATGCTTACCGCCGTCTGCATAGTGACGATTCAGACTTTATTCCGGTTTTTGAGCCAAAACAATTACCGGAAGCAGAGCCTAAGTCGATGTACGAGCAGGTTATTGATGTGCTTGCAGATAAACGTGTTAACTGTACTAAAAGAGCGGTAGGTCAATACTTGAATATTTCTACTGAAGAGGTTGATGAGATATTTGCCAAAATGTTTGCAGCCGGTGTGGTCAGTAAAAAGCCCAATAACCACTATCAATGGCACGGTGTTCAGGCTGAAATCATCAGTGATGCACAGTCTGCCTAGTTAGCTCTATACTGAGTTCTTAGCCCCTAAAAAGGAAGCCAAATACACGGGCTTCCTTTTTTGTTGGCTTTTAGCGTACAAATTTGGCTTTTACTGTAAATATCTGCCCCATACCGCCAAATTGATATTTGAATAAAAACCCTAAAGGACTTAGGATCGCCCCATAGAAAATTTAATAAGAACACCGTCAATGCCAGCAAATCAGCCAGATCTTCAAAATGACCTATTAACGCTTTATTTTATCTACGACACACATTGTCCGTGGAGTTATGCCGCCACTCCAGTAGTCGCTGAGCTACTGCAAGCGTTCGATTTTTCAGAAACCCATTTATTGCACTGCGCGTATTTCAATGGCAAAGATGCACCTAAAAAAGGCCAAGTAGAGCAGGTTAGTCAAACGAGTTCAGTTGTTTTTGGCGAAGCATTCCTTAAGCAAGCAAATAACAAAACCAACTCAATTAAAGCTGCCAACTTTATGTCTTGGGTACAATCCAAGCAAGCTGATAAAGAGTTTGAACTACTACAAGCCCTGCAGGAGCAACATTTTGTCGAGGGCAACCCATTAAACTCTCGTGAAGACTTCGATAAGATCATAAACCAATATAAGTTGTCGCCTTCTAACAAAGTGTTTAAAGACGCAATTAGCCATGAAGCGGAGAGCGTTTTAGCTGGTATTGCTGAGATTGGTGAAGCTATCGGTACCTCGGCATTCCCTGTATTGGTTATGACTCAAGGTGATGAAGCCGTCTTTATTGATCACTCTCAATATTTAGC
Source organism: Shewanella sairae (assembly GCF_023283535.1). Classification (GTDB taxonomy): domain Bacteria; phylum Pseudomonadota; class Gammaproteobacteria; order Enterobacterales; family Shewanellaceae; genus Shewanella; species Shewanella sairae. Next base: position 57,232 of record NZ_JAKILT010000028.1, read on the forward strand.
AGAGCCAAGCAGCGTTGTTGATGCAATCAAGCAAGAGTTAGCCGCTATTAGCTAAATAAAGAGTTAAGTTTTAACGTTGGTAACAGGAAAAGCATCAAAGGCTATTCCTGTTATCCTAGCTAATGGCAATTCAATCGCTTAGTGGGCACTAAAGCTTATAGCAAAGCCTGATTAACGCGATATAAAACACCACTAAGCTCAACCACTTCATAATAAGCACCGAGTTCGACAACATAAAGCCTCCTAGATAACCCATAGACTAAAACCACTAGTCATAATCACCGACATAGCTACTGATCACATTCGTTGAGCTTTAATCACCTCAAATATGTAATTAATACTAATGTTAGATAGAGATAACGATTGTCTTCCTAGTGGTTACGAGTATTAGACGTTAAAAGCCCAGTGTTCTACGGTTGCTTATTTTGACGCATTTTTGCGATTAGCCGTCCTGCGTTTGCGTGCTGCTATTCAATAGCGACTGATCCGAGTGCTAATGAATTTACCCCTTAAATAGGGCTCTTTACATCCGCGTTCACTATAACAAATTAAACTTAAATACAGATGAATTAGGCTACTAAAGGATAATAAAGAAGCTATAAAACCTAACACGTGCTATCTGTTAATTGGCTTAGATTTTATAGCTAAATGTTAGTGACTTAAGATTATTGGCTTAAAAACAGACTCAACACTTCGCCAATTTAAACTGGTTTTCGCGCATACACATGAATGTAGCGTCCGAGCGATAAAAACGGCTCCTGACGACACAATTTTTGCTCCATCGCGACAATTTGCTCAAAGGTAAAGTCACCCATGTCGTGGTTCTGCATGTAATCATGGAAGGTTCTAACGCCAGTTTTACCTATGATCTCAAATCCAGCTTGCTCTAAACAGCCATACACAGACTCAGGCTTAATGCCTTGCTGTGGCTGCAGCTTAAAACGCTTACGATGAGGCATACCTTGTTCGATATGGTTTAAGTTGCCGCAAATGAGGTTTTTAAATAACAGGCCATTATAGTTGTAAAACATCACAGAGATGATCCCGCCTGGTTTAACTTGCTCGCTTAATGTAGCCAATGCACTAATAGGATCGGCAAGCCATTCCATCACCGCATGAAACAAGATTAAATCGACTGGCGCAGAAAGGTGCTCAGCAATCTGCTGCACAGGACTATGAATAAAACGGTAGTTATCCAACAACTGATTGTCAGTGATATCTTGTTTTGCTAACGCTAACATTTCGCTAGAAAGATCACACAAACTAACGTTATGACCTAACGCGGCAATCTTTTGCGATAACTGCGCCAGCCCGCCGCCAGCATCTAATACGGATAAAGCGGGAGATTGTTCGCTGCTGCCAACAGGCGTACCTAACTCAGATAGAATCTGTTCTATATCTTGCCAAACCACTGTTTGTCTTATTTCACCTTTAGCGGTGCCATAAATACTGGCGGCAAATTTATGCGCGAGGTCGTCAAAATTTCTGTCTTGTTTAATCACTGCGGCGTTACATATTCAGGCTAATTTAACTGGGCGCGGATTCTCTCATAGCGAGCAGATAAAATAAAATATTGCAGCAAGTAAAAGTGAACACTGGCGATAAATGGCAAACAAGCTAGCTATTAATAATGGCGTTAAACCAATTATCGCACTGCTGGTATGTCACAAACATTATTAATGAAATCAATGTCAATTACAGCGGGAAGTGAGCTGCGTTACAGTCATTTAAGTCTGGTTTTAAATAACGTTAATTATGCAACGCTTTGCATAGAAGTATCAAAAATCCCCGGGGTTATATTTTAGCTTTTGCATAATCGATGCGTAAGCGCTGCATACTTGCTACATAAAATATCGAATAATAGCGGCTTAACATCGAGATAGATGTACATGGCGGACGAGAAAATAGCCGAGATAAAAAAACGGTTAAGTGAACGTCACTTAACCGTTATGATTAGCAGGATCTTTTAATCCTGCTATTACTTAAACAATTACCTAAGATTTTACTTCAGCTGTTACTTAGGCTATTGCTTCGGCATTAACCTATCAGTTAACGGCGGAATGTGACTGCTTCAGCGGTATCCAAATGTATTTGTGTCTGCGCTATTTGAGTTTCAGCCAACACTCTACCATTACGTACAGAGTAACGTACCGGCACCTGACGGCGCAGTGCATCAAAACCATTATCAGCAGGCAAGATAAGTAAGTTGCCTGGTTTGCCCACTTCAATGCCGTACTTGTGTTGAATATTCAAGGTACGCGCAGACTTGTTAGTGATCAGTTCAAGCGAATTGTTAATTTGATCGTAACCCATGATTTGGCAAACATGTAAGCCCATGTGCAGCACTTGTAGCATGTTAGCTGTACCCAGTGGATACCAAGGGTCAAAAATATCATCGTGACCAAAACACACGTTAATGTCAGCAGCTAGCATCTCTTTAACGCGAGTAATACCACGGCGCTTAGGGTAATCGTCAAAGCGGCCTTGCAGATGGATGTTAACCAGTGGGTTCGCCACAAAGTTAATCCCGGACATACCCAGTAAACGGAATAGACGTGAGGCATAGGCACCATTGTATGAATGCATCGCCGTTGTGTGACTTGCGGTTACGCGCTCACCCATTTCATATTTGTGAGCAAGGGCGGCAACCGTTTCAACAAAGCGAGATTGTTCATCGTCAATTTCGTCACAGTGAACGTCGATTAAACGGTCATACTTACGCGCAAGTTCAAACACATAATGCAGCGACTCAACACCGTATTCACGGGTAAATTCAAAGTGCGGGATGGCGCCAATCACATCAGCGCCGAGTTTTACCGCTTCTTCTAGTAACTCTTTGCCATTAGGGTAAGATAAAATACCTTCTTGTGGGAAAGCCACAATCTGAATATCGACCCAATCTTTCATCTCTTCTTTAACTTCAAGCATGGCTTTTAGTGCAATAAGCGTTGGATCAGACACATCAACATGAGTACGAACGTGCTGAATACCGTTAGCAATTTGCCATTTTAGGGTTTGCTTAGCGCGAGACTTTACGTCTTCAATAGACAGCATAGACTTGCGTTCAGACCAGCGCTCAATGCCTTCAAACAAGGTGCCAGAAATATTCCAGCTAGGCTCACCGGCCGTTTGGGTCGTGTCTAAATGAACGTGTGGCTCACAAAATGGCGCCACAACCATACCGCCTTCGCCATCGATAGTTTCTAGCGCAGTCGTCGTTAGGGTAAGCGCATCGTCCATTGAGGCAATTGCACTAAATTGTCCATCTTCTATCAGCAATTGATGAAGGCCTTGCTTGCCGTTAAGCGTGACGTTTTTGATCAACATATTTGCTGATGACATGGTGTTTTCCTTATGCATTAGTTGCATTTTCACAATCTGATTTTACTGTTGGTTTAATAAAGCGGTTTTGCAGTTCATCAAGCAACAGGTAACTAAATGCGCCTGCTAAAACTGCATTAATTGGCACTATGCCAGGTAACATGTGGCCTGCTAGTACGCCAATAGCAACACCGGTAATGGCAGCCCAATTGACGGTAGAGAATTTAGCGTTAGCAAAGTCTTGATATTTTTTACGGTGTCTTAGATAGTCGGCGATAATAATGCCACCAATCGGCGGAATCGCAGCAGACAAGAAGGTCAACCAGCCAACAAAATTATTATATAACCAAAGTGCACAAAGGGTACCAATAACACCGTTAAAAATAGACAGGTACTTACTTGGTAAGCCGGTAATATTTGAAAAGCCTAAACCCGAAGCATATAACGCGTTATCGTTAGTGGTCCAAATGTTTAATCCTAAAATGATAATGGCAGGGATTAACAAGCCTTGAGCAATCATCACTTCAGAGATATCTGCTTGACCAGTTGCCGCAGCGCCTGCAGCGCCAAAGACAAACATTAATGAGTTACCAATAAAGAAGGCAAACATAGTCACAAATACGGCTGTTTTAGGATTTTTACCGAAGCGTACAAAGTCTGCGGTTAAGGTACCGGCGGAAATAAACGAGCCGACAACTAACACGAGCGCGGTATTAAAATCGATTGGCTTTTCTGGTTCAATCGCCATTAAGCCTTGCATGCCGCCCATAGTGTCGACCGCTTGCAATACAGAGAAACCACCGAAGAGTGCAATAGCAGGAACAGCAATGGCCGACAAAATCATGATTGCGCCAATACCGAAATAAACTGTGATGGTCATTAACAGACCAGAGATAAGAATAAGCGTGTTGGTGTCAATACCTGTGGCTTTTTGAACTGGAATCGCAAACATTGCCACGCCAACACCAAACCAACCAACTTGAGTGCCACCGAGAAGCAGCGAGGGTAACCATGAACCTTTTAAACCGAATGAGTAACGAGCGAGGAGGTGAGTCGAAAGACCAGATTGAGCGCCAATATAACCAAGAAACGAAGTGTAAATACCGAGAATTAAATTACCAATGAGAACAGCGAGAACAAAATCATTAAAGGAGAGTCCGGTACCGAGAGTGCCTCCGGTCCACATACTTGCTGAAAAAAAGGTTAATCCCAACATGACCATTGTTAGGGAAAGAACGCCTTTACGTGCCGAAACAGGTACCGGGCTTAAACTATAATTATTATCGCTTGCCATTTATTGTCCTTGGATTAAATAAAGAAAATACACGGCTTACCTAACTATGTTAAAACGCCAGCAATACTGGGCTACAGCAGTTACACGTCAGGCAAACGGCGCGTAGTTTAGTCATAATCAAAAACGAGTCAAGCAAATAAACATGCTAATTTACTAAATAAAGATATACGTAATGGCAACGTAAACACAAGGATGCCGCAAGGTTGGTGCGCATTGCTAGATGAGGCGCAACTAAAGTAAAAATGTTAGCACGCATCACTGCAAAACCAATGGTGCACACAGGTGTAACGAAAGGTATCAAACCAGGCTAGTCATACTTGTAAGTTCTATACTGGTCATTATCTGGTTAAATGAGAAGATTAACCGAGTAGATTAATAGCTGTTAGTTAGCGACTATCTTATTGTGCTTTTGCTTTAGGCTTAAACAAAGCAAGCAGTGGAATTAAGCATAAGTAAGACACTAATAGAAAGCCAAAGGTATACACAAAAGCTAAAAGGGTGGATTGCTGCAATAACATATTTTGCAGCTGAGCGATAAAGCCCAGATCGGTAATACTGACACCTTGCTGATGGGCTGCATTTTGCAAAACAGGATTACTCGGAGACAACGCGCCGCCAAGTTGATTCCATTCTTGCTGCTTTATTCGCGTAAAATAAGTATTGACGATTGAAATACCAAAAGAGCCTCCTATGGTGCGGCACAAGTTAAACACCACCGCGCCGCCTACGGTATCTTTAGGCGATAAACTGGCGTAAGCCAATTGGCTTAAAGGCGCGAACACTAATCCCATACCCGCACCTTGAACAATACTCGGCAATAGCACCCAGTAAATATTAATCTCCAGCGAATATTGGGTCATTAAGTAAGTACCAAATGCATTTAAACTCAGTCCTATAACAATTAATAGTCTTGCATCGACCTTATCCATATAACTGGCCATAGCAATCAACACAAAAGCGGAGGTTAACCCGCGGGGCGCCATTGCAAAGCCTGTGGTATCGACTGGATAGTTTAATAACTGCTCTAACATCATTGGCTGTAATTGGGTAATGCCGAACATCCCCATAGAGAAGCCAGCCATCACCAGGCAAGACATGGCTAGGTTTCTGTCTCGTAATAACCAAACTGGCGCAATATCGCTTTTGGTAATAAACGAACGCGCAACGAAAAATATAATTGCGATTACACTAATAATCGCTGAAAACAAAATGGAGTTTGATTCAAACCAAGATTCATCGTTACCGCGATCTAGCACCATTTGCAGTAAACCAATTCCTATGGTCATCGCTATTACGATGGGCCAATCAATTTTGGGCTTACCTTTGCCGTTTAGCTTTACAAACAGATAAATCAAACTCAGGCACACTGCGCCTATGGGGAGGTTAACGTAAAAAATCCAGCGCCAGTCCATGTTCTCAGTAATGATGCCGCCAAGTGTTGGCCCAAGAATAGGCCCAAGTAACACGCCAACACTAAACAGTGCCATCGCCTTACCACGCTCGGCAGCGGGGTAAATCTGCACCATGATTGACTGTGACAGGGGGATCACCGATGCACCAAACGCACCTTGCATGACCCTAAATGTCACCATTTCGGCAATCGTATCGGCTTGACCGCACAGCGCTGAACTCACAATAAAACCGCTCACCGAAAAAAGGAGTAACTGACGAATACCAAATTTAAGCGCGAGAAAGCTCGCAAGTGGGATAAATATGGCCTCCGCCATTGAGTAAGATGTCAGTACCCAAGTGACCTGATCTGATCTGATGTGACTCCCAAAGCGCCCATCATGTGAGGTAACGCCACATTGGCAATGGTCATATCAAGCAGCACCATAATTGCAGACAGCATTACAGCCAAAGTCACCAATTTACGGCTGCCTTCACTTAAAACCTGACTTTCTACAACCGTATTATCAGATTTTGCACAGACTGCGCCTTGCGATTCTATAGCCATTGCGTTGCTACTCTACAAGGTCTACTGAATTGTTTGTTTTACTGGTTTTAGTTAAATCGCGGTTTTCAACATTATTATTTCTGACGACTTTCGCATCTATGTTGCTAAGGTTACTTGTGATGCTGTTCGCTGTAGCAATGGGCGAGACCGTATCAATTGTCACAACGGCACTCGCGCCAACACGCAGGGGAAAATCAGGGTGTTGATGTTCGTTGATTAAACGGATTAATACAGGAAAGCGCTGCGGCACTTTAACCCAATTACCGGTTGCATTTTCTGGCGGTAATAAAGAAAAAGATGAGCCACTTGCAGGAGAAATAGCTTCTATGTGACCGCTATAATCGACCTTAGGATAAAGATCTAAGGTAATGCTGGCAGCTAAACCCGTTTTAAGTCGCTCAAGTTGAGTTTCCTTAAAGTTTGCTTGTACCCAAAAAGTGTTATCGACAACCAATGGCACTAATGCTTGCCCGGGTGATACAACACTACCAGCGTGAACTGCTAATTTACCCAGCGTGCCGTTATGGGCGGCAAAAATGTTAGTGTAAGACAACGACAAGCTTGCCTGACTTAAGGTTGCAGCAGCTTTTTTAACTTCAGGCGCGTCGTCTCCTTGGGCGCCTTGCGCTTTTATTAACTGCGACATCGTTGCTCGCGCTGCGATGACATTTTCTTCGGCTGTTGCCTGTTTTGCACGGGCATCATCTAGATCTTGTGCTGGCAGTAATGCTTGCGCTACCAATTGTTTAATCCGCTGATAAGTCGCCTGGGCGTCATTAAGTTGAGCCACCGCACTTCTTACATTTGCGCTTGCCGCTAATATCGCATCGCCAGAAGCGGCATTATTTTGTAGCGCCATAGAATAGGCTGCGCGCGCTTCATCTAGCTTTGCCTGAATAGGGGCGGGATCGATTTGTACCAGCAAGTCGCCTTTACTAACGGTTTGATAATCTGAGCCGTTCACGCTGATAACCTTGCCGTTTACCTGCGGTGCAATATATATAATATTGGCGTGTACATAAGCGTCATCGGTGCTTGGGTAGTTTTTTTGATGCTGAATATAGAAGTAACTCAAGCAAAAGACTAAAACCAATAAACTCAGTGCGATGAAAAGGTTTCGCATTAGATGCGATTGCTTTGGATTATCACTCATAAGGGTAAACCTAGGTAATGAATAAATACCTGAGCTTCTCTAGCTCAGCATATACAAGCAGGACACATTTAACGCCTTCAACATATCCATTAGCGCAAACTTAGCCTGCAATAAATACTAGACCATGTTTGTGACTGTAACTATATAAATGCCTAATAAATCGACTAAAGGAGGAGGGCACCGGTATCAGTTTTCAGAGTTATAAACTCAACGAAAAAGCCTAAATAAGCAGTTCATTGACTTTAATCTTGCACGTTTGAAATTTGAAATAGCTTTTTAGCCTCGACTGATACCATAACGACCTTGCTTACGTTATATTGAAACCATCAACGACTCACATGCAAAAAATCGAAGAAACCGTTATGCAACAAGAAGCTTTAAAAGAACATATCCAGCTTTGGTTAAATAGGCCCATTGACAATGGTTCAGTACGCGAATTACTCAACGCATCTGTCGCCATGGCATCTGATATCGGCAATATCAGACCTGAAAATCAAGACCGGGTTGTATGTGTGCAAGTCCAGGTTTCTGCATCAACGTCGTTTATCATAGGTGTATTGTGCGACGGCATGGGCGGAATGGCATCAGGCGCTAACTGCGCAAGCCTGAGTATCGCCACATTTTTAAGTAGTTGTATCAAAAACCAATTAATGCCGATTGACCAGCGCTTAATCACTGCAGTCGAAGACGCCAATAATGACGTTTACACGCTTTATAATGGCAATGGTGGTGCGACTTTATCGGCGTTTATTTTTGATAGTGATGGCCAGTTTGAAGCGATCAATGTGGGCGATAGCCGTATTTATGCAAATTTAGCCCATGGAATTAAACAGTATTCAAAAGATGATACCTTTGCAGGGCAAAATGCTGATGCCGCCGGCGTGCATTTAAGCAAAGGCTTATTGCAATTTGTGGGCGTTGGGGCTGACATCAAGCCGCAACTGGTTACGTTTCCTAAGATCCGCCAAATCAAACGTCTCATTTTAACCTCTGATGGCGCGCATTATATTGAGGACAGTACCTTTAAACAGATCCTCAATCAGCGAACATCAGCAGCCGAGCTTTGCAAAAGAATGATTGATGTCTCTAAATGGTGCGGCGGCTTTGATAATACCTCGATTCTAATCGCTAATGATGTATTAAAGATATTCGCTAATACTGATGAAACAGCAATCCCGATTGGCACAGTTAAGCTAACCGATGCTTTTGGTGAAATTCACTTTATCGGGGTAACAGCATTAGACACCTTAGATCCGATTATTAGAGCTTAAGACGCCGTTTCTTTAAATGTAAAGTTCACTTAAATGAAAATGAGTGGTCTGAAGTCGTAAGTGATGAAGACTTAACATTAACAAGATTAAAGCTGTAGTTCTAATTACAGCTCTTGCGTTGATCCGCCACAGCAATGCGCACAATAACCTAAGCGATTATGTTGAATGCTTGCCGTTCGCTACACTGCGCCAGCTGCGAACGGGCGGCGTAGCCGACATTTACACATAATGCACATTGTGCGAATTCACCAGGATAAAAAATTAATGCCTGGTCAACCGTTAGAAAAATCTAATGTTTGACCAGGCATTTTTATTTTAAACTTTAAATGGTGTAACCATTCTTTTGTTTTTTAAGGGATTATTAAACCGTAGGTTTGATGGGAGCGGAGCGAAAAGCAGTTATGTAGAGCTTTAGCTCGCTAATTTTTTCGCCCTGTAGACGCTCTTTTGATTTTGAACCCTCCTTACAGCAATTCACCCAGCTAAATGGCCGTAGGCAAAACCCTCTTTATAGTGACTTTGGGCCTATGCAAAAGAGAGTGGCGAAGACTGAGCAAGCGAACTTTGCAAAGGCCCCTTTGGGATTTAGATAAGCCACTATCTCTAATAGTGGCTTATCGTCCAAACTTTGGAAAACCCAAATATCAATATCTAGTGTTACAGTGGGAATAAATGGCTT